>NZ_AP018448.1:4370000-5039500 GCF_030294945.1 Streptomyces graminofaciens
ATCAGCGGGATGTCGGGCTTCTCCCGGAGCAGGTACGGGACCGCTCCGATGTGGTCCTCGTGGCCATGCGTGAGGACGATGCCCTCGATGTCGTCGAGGCGGTCCCGGACGGACGAGAAGTCCGGCAGGATCAGGTCGATTCCGGGCTGCTCCTCCTCGGGGAAGAGCACTCCGCAGTCGACGATCAGCAGGCGACCGCCGTATTCGAAGACGGTCATGTTGCGGCCGATCTCACCGAGGCCGCCGAGCGGGGTGACCCGGAGGCCACCTTCGGGGAGCGGCGGCGGCGGGCCGAGTTCAGGATGCGGATGACTCAAAAGACTCTCCTCACCACGCGCGCCACGTGCCTCCGTGGCACGTGGCGCGCATGACGTTCGTGCAAAAGCAGTTATGGATGTGGACAACAGGCACCTTCGTCCTGCCTATTCAGTTGTGAAGTCCGGTGTTAGAGCTGTACCCCGCCGGCAGCAAGATCGATCTTGAGCTGGGCTGTCTCCTCGGGCGAAAGCTCGACCATGGGGGCGCGCAGGGGTCCGGCGGGCAGACCCTGGAGGGCGAGCGCCGCCTTGGTGGTCATCACGCCCTGGGTGCGGAACATACCGGTGAAGACGGGGAGCAGCTTCTGGTGGATCTCGGTGGCCTTCTGGACGTCACCGGAGACGTACGCCTCGACGAGGGCGCGCAGCTCGGGGGTGACGACATGGCCGACGACCGAGACGAAACCGACCGCGCCGACGGAGAGCAGCGGGAGGTTCAGCATGTCGTCGCCGGAGTACCAGGCGAGGCCCGAGCGCGCGATGGCCCAGCTGGCGCGGCCGAGGTCGCCCTTGGCGTCCTTGTTGGCCACGATGCGCGGGTGCTCGGCGAGGCGGACGATCGTCTCCGTGGCGATCGGGACGCCGCTGCGGCCCGGAATGTCGTAGAGCATCACCGGCAGGTCGGTGGCGTCCGCGACGGCCGTGAAGTGGCGGTACAGGCCCTCCTGCGGGGGCTTGTTGTAGTACGGCGTGACGACGAGGAGGCCGTGGGCGCCGAGCTGCTGGGCCGTGCGGGCCAGCTCGATGCTGTGGTGGGTGTCGTTCGTGCCGACGCCGGCGACGACGTGGGCACGGTCGCCGACGGCTTCGAGTACGGCTCGTACCAGGTCCGATTTCTCCGCGTCACTGGTGGTGGGGGACTCGCCCGTGGTGCCGTTGATGATCAGGCCGTCGTTGCCTGCGTCCACCAGATGGGTGGCGAGCCGCTGCGCGCCGTCGAGGTCGAGTGCGCCGTCCGCCGTGAAGGGCGTGACCATGGCGGTGAGGACCCGCCCGAAGGGGGTCTGCGGAGTCGAGGTCGGAGCCATGGGTAACACGCTACTCGCTGCTCAGGGCACGGTCTGCCCTAGGGGGCCGGGAAAAGTCAGGACAAATGCGGAGCCCGGCACTGCCTGCTCGGGGGTTCAAGCAGTGCCGGGTCCGTTTGATCAGGCTAGATGAACTTCGCGAAATGCTGCAATACGGACACTTCACTCGGCTGACCCGCACATCTGTGCCTGGCCGAAAGTCGGCGGTCCGCTACGGAGCCACCCGGCCGTTCGCATTGAAGGCGGCGTGCGTCAGCGGCATGAGCTTGGCCCACTCGGCCTCCATCTTCTCGCCGACCATCTCGATCTCCCGCTGCGGGAAGGACGGGACCTTCGCCAGCTCGTGCTGTGTGCGCAGGCCGAGGAAGTGCATCAGCGAGCGGGCGTTGCAGGTGGCGTACATCGAGGAGAAGAGGCCGACCGGCAGGACCGCGCGGGCGACCTCGCGGGCCACACCGGCGGCGAGCATCTCCTGGTACGCCTCGTACGCGTGGACGTACGAGTCCTCCATGACACGGCCGACCAGTTCCTGCTGGCCCTGGGTGCCCTCCACGAAGACGTACTTGCCGGGGCGGCCCTCCTGGACGAGCTTGCGGGACTCGTCGGGGACGTAGAAGTGGGGCTGGAGTTCCCGGTAGCGACCCGACTCCTCGTTGTACGAGTTGTGCACGACGATCCCGTTGGCGAGGAAGTTGTGCCAGGGACCTTCCACGGAGAGGTCGTACGTCATCTCCTCGCCGTCCTGCTCGATGGCGACGATCCGGTCCGGAACGGCTTTGGCGATCTTGCCGTCGCGTTGGGCCAGGGCCTGCTCGCCGGCGCTCTTGATCGCATGGCAGGGCTCACACGCGGGGGCGAGGTTCTTGTCGTCGAGGGCCCGGGTCAGGTCGCCGGCCACCGGAACCACGTGGTCCAGTGCGAGTTCCGCGCGCGGGAAGTCCTGGCCGCAGAGGTGGCAGGTGTCGATCTCCTTGATCAGCCGCTCTCGCTGCATGGAGGTCCACACGCCGATACCGCGCCGCAGGCCGGGCGGGACCGGAGCCTGCGAGGGACGAGAGGCCGTCTCCGCTGCCATGACCGCGTCCCCGACGGCGAGTTCACCCGCCTTGCACCAGCCGTCGGGCGTGAACACCGCGTGATCGACCGTGCAGCGAAGTGTCTTCCCGGATTCTGTGGTGATCTTGATGAGTGACTTCACCCCGGACTGGATGACGTCGACGATCCTGGCCCGCTGGGAGAGCAGGGTCTCCTCGTCGTAGCAGCGCACGTGGTTGCGACGGACCGGTTCGAGCTTCCGGAGGCGGGTGCCGGGGTCGAGTTCCCGGAACTCCGCCACGGCCGACTCGGCTGCCTCACGGTTCTCGTACAGGCCGAGGTAGTGGTTCTGCTCGCCGCGCCCGACCTGGGCCATCCACTTTCCGGCCCTGCTGCTCCAGGTCACCCCACCGGCGGAATGCGGAAGCCTGTCTTCGACGCCGAGGTGCCACAGCTCGTACAGGTCGGCGATCGTGCGTCGACGGAGATTGCCGGCCTCGCTCTCCAGGGTGATCTCGGTGTCACCGGCGATGCACCAGCCGACCCGGTGGCGCATGAACTCGCGGAAGACGAAGATCGGGGCGCTGATGAAGAACGTCATCGAGTTGTGCTCGAAGGGGCTGCCGTGCCGGTCCCGCATCAGGTAGTTGATCAGGCCCTTGGAGCGCTCCGGGTCCTTCTTCAGCTCGTCCAGGGACTGCTCGCCGGCGGTGGAGACGCGGGCGGCCCACAGCACGTCCGAGTCGGCCGCGCTGTGCTTCACCAACTCGACGGTGACATCGCTGAGGAAGCTGGGCTTGAGGTCGTCGGCGGGGGTGTCGGTCACGGCTCGGAAGGTCCTTCCCATTGCTGCTCTCGGGCGGCGCCCACTCTACGGCCCGGCGCTGACAAGAGGTCGGATGGCCCGAGTTGCACCTCTTGTGCCCCTGAGAGACCCCCAAAGGTGGTGAGCGGACACCCGGATCGATAGCCTCACCCGGCGAAAGCTGTGCGTGGACCGAGTGAGGATCAGCCGTGCCCCTGCCCTTCCTGACCGCCGATCGCGACTTCGACCAGGCAGTGGACGAAGCGCTGCCGTTCGAGGACCGCGACCGCTGGCGGCGCCCCTACAGGCCCGGGCCGTGGCGGGTGGGCGCGGCCGCGCTGCTACTGCTGCTCGCCTCGTACGTGCTGGTGGCGGCGGTCGTCATCGCGGCGGCGGAGACGCCGACGGCCGGCGCGGTCTTCTTCGGGGCGGCCCTGTTCGTCATCGCCTGCGCCCTGCGGCTGTTGCGCGTCGGCACCTGGGTGAGCGCCCGGGGCGTACGCCAGGTGGGCTTCTTCACGACGCGTACGGCTCGTTGGGAGCACGTGGTGTCCGCGCGGACCGTGCAGCAGCCGGTGCGCTGGCTCGGGCTGCCCCGGACCGTCCAGGGGCAGGCGCTGCTCCTCGTGCGCGCGGACCGTGCGGCCGGTGCCGGATCGCCGTTGATGACCACGCACAACGCGGACTTCCTGGCCCGTACGGAGGCCTTCGACCGGGCGGCGGACGCGATCGAGGCGTGGGCCTCGGAGTACGGGCGGGGCTGAGCCGGACAGTGACGACGCGAAGGGGCCGGTCCGCTGGTGCGGACCGGCCCCTTCGCCGTACGGCTCAGGCCTGGACGGGCCTTCCGTCGTGGAGGGCGATCGCGCGCTGCATCGCCTTGCGGGCCCGGGGTGTGTCGCGGGCGTCGTGGTAGGCGATGGCGAGGCGGAACCAGCTGCGCCAGTCGTCGGGGGCGTCCTCGGTCTCGGCCTTGCGCCGGGCGAAGACCTCGTCCGCCGAGTCGCGGTCGATACGGCCGCCCGCGGTGCGCTTCAACCCGTCGACGGGGAGGCCGCCTTCGGCGTCGAGTTCGGCGGCGAGCTGGTTGGCCTTGCGGACGAACTGGGTGTTCTTCCACAGGAACCAGATACCGATCACCGGAAGGACGAGCACCGCTACGCCGAAGGCGATGGTGATCGGCGTACCGGTCTCTATGAGCATGACTCCGCGGCTGCCGACCAGGACGAAGTAGACGACCAGGACGGCTGCCGTGACGGCGTATGTGATCTTCGCGCGCATGACGATTCCCGGCCGATCAGCCCAGGTCGAGGAAGTGTTCGAGGCCGAAGGTGAGGCCCGGGGTGGTCACCACGCGGCGGGCGCCGAGCAGGATGCCCGGCATGAAGCTGCTGTGGTGCAGGGAGTCGTGGCGGACCGTCAGGGTCTCGCCCTCGCCGCCGAGGAGGACCTCCTGGTGGGCGAGCAGGCCCCGCAGACGTACGGCGTGGACCGGGACGCCGTCGACGTCGGCGCCGCGCGCGCCGTCCAGGGCCGTGACCGTGGCGTCCGGGGCGGGGGCGGTGCCGGCCGCGCGGCGGGCCTCGGCGATGAGCTGGGCGGTGCGCGTGGCGGTGCCGCTGGGGGCGTCGACCTTGTTCGGGTGGTGCAGTTCGACGACCTCGACGGACTCGAACCAGGGCGCCGCGATCTGGGCGAACTTCATGGTCAGCACGGCCCCGATGGAGAAGTTGGGCGCGATGAGCACGCCGGTCTCCGGGGAGCCGTCCAGCCAGCCCTTCAGCTGCGCGAGGCGTTCGTCGGTCCAGCCCGTGGTCCCGACGACCGCGTGGATGCCGTGGCGTACGCAGAAGTCGAGGTTGCCCATGACCGAGGCGGGAGTGGTCAGTTCGACGGCGACCTGTGCGCCGGTCTCCGCCAGGGTCTCCAGCTTGTCGCCCCGGCTCAGGGCCGCGACCAGTTCCATGTCCTCGGCGGCCTCGACGGCCCGTACCGCCTCGGCTCCGATACGGCCCCGGGCACCGAGGACCGCCACGCGCAGCTTGCTCATTGCTTGGTTCCTTAACTGAGGGTGTTAGGCGACGGCTTCGTGCAGACGGGACGCCTGTTTGTCCTTGAGCGGGCCGATCACCGACAGGGAGGGGCGCTGTCCCAGGATCTCGCCGGCCACGGCGCGGATCTCGTCCGGGGTCACCATGGCTATGCGGGTCAGCATCTCGTCGACGGACATCTGCTCGCCCCAGCACAGCTCGCTCTTGCCGATGCGGTTCATGATCGCGCCGGTGTCCTCCAGACCGAGGACCGTGGAGCCGCGGAGCTGGCCGATGGCACGCTCGATCTCGTCGTCCGGCAGCCCGTTCTCGGCGACCCGGTCGAGTTCGTCGCGGCAGATCTTCAGCACGTCGTGGACCTGGGACGGGCGGCAGCCGGCGTAGACGCCGAAGAGGCCGCAGTCGGCGAAGCCGGACGTGTACGAGTACACGCTGTACGCCAGGCCGCGCTTCTCCCGGACCTCCTGGAAGAGGCGGGAGGACATGCCGCCGCCGAGCGCGGTGTTGAGCACGCCGAGGGCCCAGCGGCGCTCGTCCGTGCGGGCGAGGCCGGGCATGCCCAGGACGACGTGCGCCTGTTCGGTCTTGCGGCCGATCAGCTCGACACGGCCGGCCGTACGGAGGCTGCGGCGGCCGTCGCGCGGGTCGATGGGGGTGGCGTCGGCGCGGGTGAGGGCGCCCGCCTTCTCGAAGGCGGCCCGGACCTGGCGTACGACCTTGTTGTGGTCGACGTTGCCCGCGGCGGCGACCACCAGGTGCGTGGGGTCGTAGTGCTTCTTGTAGAAGCGGCGGATGCGGTCGGCCGTGAGGGCGTTGACCGTGTCGACCGTGCCGAGGACCGGGCGGCCGAGGGGGGTGTCGCCGAACATGGTGTGCGCGAACAGGTCGTGCACGCAGTCGCCCGGGTCGTCCTCCGTCATCGCGATCTCTTCGAGGATGGCGCCGCGCTCGACGTCGACGTCCTCTTCGCGGATGAGCGAGCCGGTGAGCATGTCGCAGACGACGTCGATGGCCAGGGGGAGGTCGCTGTCGAGCACACGTGCGTAGTAGCAGGTGTACTCCTTCGCCGTGAACGCGTTCATCTCGCCGCCGACCGCGTCGATCGCGGAGGAGATGTCCAGGGCGGACCTGCTACCGGTCCCCTTGAAGAGGAGGTGCTCCAGATAGTGGGTGGCGCCGTTCAGGGACGGCGTCTCGTCACGGGAGCCGACGTGGGCCCAGATACCGAAGGTGGCGGAGCGCACGGAGGGGAGCGTCTCGGTGACGATGCGCAGACCGCCCGGGAGGGTGGTCTTGCGGACCGTACCGATGCCGCCTGTGCCCTTGATCAGGGTTTGGGTACGGGCGACGGCCCGCGCCTCCGAGGAGGTGCGGGCCGTCGCCTTGGAGCTACGCGACGTCACTTGTCGGCGTCGTCCTTCTTCTCGTCGTCGTCGCCTTCACCCTCGATGACCGGGATCAGGGAGAGCTTGCCGCGCGAGTCGATCTCGGCGATCTCGACCTGGACCTTGGCGCCCACCCCGAGCACGTCCTCGACGTTCTCCACGCGCTTGCCGCCGGCGAGCTTGCGGATCTGCGAGATGTGCAGCAGACCGTCCTTGCCCGGCAGCAGCGACACGAACGCGCCGAAGGTGGTCGTCTTCACGACCGTGCCCAGGTAGCGCTCGCCGACCTCCGGCATGGTCGGGTTGGCGATGCCGTTGATCGTGGCGCGGGCGGCCTCGGCCTGCGAGCCGACCTGGGCACCGATGTAGATGGTGCCGTCGTCCTCGATCGTGATCTCGGCGCCGGTGTCCTCCTGGATCTGGTTGATCATCTTGCCCTTGGGGCCGATGACCTCACCGATCTTGTCCACCGGGATCTTGACCGTGATGATCCGCGGGGCGTTCGGGGACATCTCGTCCGGCGTGTCGATCGCTTCCATCATCACGTCGAGGATGTGGAGGCGGGCGTCACGGGCCTGCTTGAGGGCCGCGGCCAGGACGGAGGCCGGGATGCCGTCCAGCTTGGTGTCCAGCTGGAGGGCGGTGACGAACTCCTTGGTGCCGGCGACCTTGAAGTCCATGTCACCGAAGGCGTCCTCCGCACCGAGGATGTCGGTGAGGGCGACGTAGTGCGTCTCGCCGTTGATCTCCTGGGAGATCAGACCCATGGCGATACCGGCGACGGGGGCCTTCAGGGGCACACCCGCGTTCAGCAGCGACATGGTGGAGGCGCAGACCGAGCCCATGGACGTCGAGCCGTTCGAGCTGAGCGCCTCGGACACCTGGCGGATCGCGTAGGGGAACTCCTCGCGCGTCGGCAGGACCGGCACGATGGCGCGCTCGGCGAGGGCGCCGTGGCCGATCTCGCGGCGCTTCGGGGAGCCGACGCGGCCGGTCTCGCCGACGGAGTACGGCGGGAAGTTGTAGTTGTGCATGTAGCGCTTGCGCGTCACCGGCGACAGCGTGTCCAGCTGCTGCTCCATGCGGAGCATGTTGAGGGTGGTGACGCCCAGGATCTGGGTCTCGCCACGCTCGAACACCGCGGAACCGTGCACGCGCGGGATGGCCTCGACCTCGGCGGCGAGCGTACGGATGTCCGTGACGCCACGGCCGTCGATGCGGACCTTGTCCTTGATGACGCGCTCACGGACCAGGGACTTGGTCAGCGAGCGGTACGCGGCGGAGATCTCCTTCTCGCGGCCCTCGAACTGCGGGAGCAGCTTCTCGGCGGCCAGACCCTTGACGCGGTCCAGCTCGGCCTCGCGCTCCTGCTTGCCCGCGATGGTGAGGGCCTGGGAGAGCTCGTCCTTGACGGCGGCGGTGAGCGCCTCCAGGACGTCGTCCTGGTAGTCGAGGAAGACCGGGAACTCGCCGGTCGGCTTGGCGGCCTTCGAGGCGAGGTCGGCCTGGGCCTTGCAGAGGACCTTGATGAAGGGCTTCGCGGCTTCCAGACCGGCGGCGACGACCTCCTCGGTCGGCGCCTCGGCACCGCCCTTGACCAGCTGGATGGTCTTCTCGGTGGCCTCGGCCTCGACCATCATGATCGCGACGTCGCCGTCCTCGAGGGTGCGGCCCGCGACGACCATGTCGAAGACGGCGTCCTCGAGCTCGGAGTGCGTCGGGAAGGCCACCCACTGGCCGTTGATCAGCGCGACGCGGACGCCGCCGATCGGGCCGGAGAAGGGCAGACCGGCCAGCTGCGTGGACGCGGACGCGGCGTTGATCGCGACGACGTCGTACAGGTGGTCGGGGTTGAGCGCCATGATCGTGGCGACGACCTGGATCTCGTTGCGCAGGCCCTTCTTGAAGGACGGGCGCAGCGGGCGGTCGATCAGGCGGCAGGTGAGGATGGCGTCCTCGGAGGGGCGGCCCTCACGGCGGAAGAAGCTGCCGGGGATCTTGCCGGCGGCGTACATCCGCTCCTCGACGTCCACCGTCAGGGGGAAGAAGTCGAGCTGGTCCTTGGGGTTCTTGGAGGCGGTGGTGGCCGACAGCACCATGGTGTCGTCGTCCAGGTACGCCACGGCGGAGCCGGCGGCCTGCTTGGCCAGGCGACCCGTCTCGAAGCGGATGGTGCGGGTGCCGAAGGAGCCGTTGTCGATGACGGCCTCGGCGTAGTGGGTCTCGTTCTCCACTAGCGTTTTCTCCGTTACTTATCGTCTTTCGTCCCGGTCCTGCCCGTGTGGCAGGGGGACGGTGGCGGAGAAGCGCGCCTTCTGGTGCGGGCCGGTCTTCGATCGAAGCACCCGGGGCTCACGTTCTCCCGGGGGCCACTACCGAGGACCGGCGGCGGCGAGGTGCGCTTCTCCTCGTTCCATGTGTGCGCGGTCACCCTATTTGGGCGACCTCACACCGTGTCGTACATATTGCGCCGTACGTATTGCGTTGTGCTACCACACTACAAAGGGGTGCTGACACTCCGCACGTTTCCCCACGTACGGCAAAGGGAGCGGTCCCCCATTTCCCGGGAACCGCTCCCCTTCACGGCGTCTTACTTGGCGCCCGCCGCACCGCGACGGATGCCGAGGCGGTCGACCAGCGCGCGGAAGCGCTGGATGTCCTTCTTGGCCAGGTACTGCAGCAGGCGGCGGCGCTGGCCGACCAGAATCAGCAGACCACGGCGGGAGTGGTGGTCGTGCTTGTGGGTCTTGAGGTGCTCGGTCAGGTCCGAGATGCGGCGGGAGAGCATCGCGACCTGGACCTCGGGGGAGCCGGTGTCGCCCTCCTTGGTACCGAACTCGCTGATGATCTGCTTCTTCGTAGCGGCGTCGAGCGACACGCGATACTCCTCATGAGTCTCTTGATGCCACCGAGCGCCCCTGGTCTTCGTCTCAGGGGGGCTTCTGTGACTCGGGTGGCGGGGATCCGTCGGTTCACTGTCTCCGGGTCCTCGAAGGGGTGGTCCGGGGGTGCGTACACAGACGGCCGTCACACAGCGTACCAGTACGGGAGCCGGGCTTGTCCGGGGTGGTCGGCCACCGCCTCCTCGTGCCTGGCCGGTGCCCGGCCGATGCTCAGCCGGTGCTCTCGTAGCCGAGTGCCACCAGTGCCTCCTTGCCCGCCTCGGACTTGTCCGTCGGGCCCTGGACGGTCCGGGTGAACATGAAGAACCGGCCCTGCTCGTAAATAAGCCCGGTGTACCCGCTCTCCCAGTCGAACAGTTCGTCGGTGGCGGGGAAGAGCAGCAGGACGCTCTCCTCGCCCGAGGACGGATCGATGGCGACCACGGCGCTGGGCGTGTACGTGCCGCCCTGCCGGTAGGTGATCAACCGGTCGGCGCTCATCCGGAGGGGGTAGATCGGTCGGCCGACCTTGCCGTCGAACTTGACCCCGCTCTTTCCGGTGGCCAGGTCGAAGGCGACGATCTCGTTGGCCGCCTCCCCTTCGGCGGTCTCCCCGTCGTAGCCCCGTTGCTTGGTGGCGACGAAGAGCTGGGTGTCGCCGACGACCACTCCGTCGCACGTTTCGATCAGGCTTTCGACGCCCGGATCACACGCGGTGACGAATCGCGAGGAGCTCACCGTGACCGAGGAGCGTTTGGCGCCCCGGTCGTCGAGGACGATGAGGTCGGTGATCTCCTCCTTGCCGGCCGCCACGGCGATGACCGGCGGCGCCGCGGAGACGAGGTTGACGAACTCGATACCGGGGCTGACCTCGTACGTCCACTGTCGCTTGCCGGTACGGGGGGCCACCTTCTGCACCTTGTACTTCGTGGTCTCCGAGTTCCCGCACTGGACGAGGGCGAGCAGGCCCTTCCCGCCGGCGTATCCGATGTCCTCGCACGCCGTCCGGTCCGGTGGCCGGGTCGACCACAGCCGCCTTCCGCTCGCCATGTCGAACGCCACCGAGCCGCCGTACCGGGCCGCGACGACCGTTCCCCGGGTCATGGTGACGCGGACGTCGAAGGTGGTGCCGTCGCCGGGGAGCAGCAGCTTCCCCTGCCAGAGCTTCTCGCCCGTGTCGAGGTCGATGAACGCGAGGCTGTCACAGGAGGTCTCGGCGTTCCCCGGGGCAGACATGCTGTCGCCGACCATGGGTTCGCTCTTGAACGCCACGGCGGTGCGGTTGTCCGCGGTGACGTGACGTGTCGCACCGCAGACCGGTCCGGGGAGGCTGGTCTTCCAGGCCTGCTTGCCGCTGCCGATGCCGAGCGCCGTGATGCCGGGGCCGACGCTCTTCACGAACACCTTGTCCGTCGCCCAGGTGCCGGGCGATGTGTAGTACGCCTTGATCCCGAGGTCGTCGATCGCGTATCGCACCGCGAGCGAGCCCTCGGACGACTTCGGCTTCGTCTCGACGGTCTGTCTGATGTCGCCGCCGGTCTGCTTCTCCGCCACCGGCCGCTGGTCCGACGACGCCCCGTCGTCGGCACCCGAGAGCCCCCCAGACTCCGGCCGAGAGCAGGGTGATCACCGCGGCCGTCACGCCGAGTATCCGCAGCTTGCGGTGTCTCGCGCGGCGCTCGGCCTCCAGTGCGGAGGCGATGTACGGGGAATGCGCCGGCCCGAGGCTCATGTCCGCGCCGCTCAGCCCGCCAGCGACCGGACGGTCGTGAGGACTCCCACCACCGCCAGGCTGAGCGGGATCAGGGTGAGGAGGACGAACGCCTCGGCGATGTCGAGGAAGCGGCCCCAGAAGGGGGACAGGCCCTTCTGGGGGACGATCAGGCCGATCGCGGTGATCAGCGCGGCTCCGGCGGCGACGGCCGCGGTCAGCCAGATCGTGCGGAGGTCGAGCGCGCCCCGGTCGTCGTGCAGGACGAACTCGGTGAGGGCGTCGGTCGGCGGGTTCAGGGCGAGCCCCACCAGCAGCAGGGCGATCGCGGCGATGCCGGCGACCAGGGCACAGGCCACCTGGGAGGTGTAGCGGAACAGCCGGGCGCGGATCAGCATGGCGAGGCCCGTGGCGAGGGCCAGCAGCTGACCCCAGAGGTTGTCCGAGAAGCCGAGTACGGCTGCGGAGGCGACGGCGACGGCGGAGGTGCCGCCGACCAGGCCGAGCAGCATCTCGTGGCCTCGCCGGGCCTGGGCCGCGATGCGCTCGGCGTCGAGGGGGTCGGTGTCCGGGCCCGGGGAGGAGGGGTCCAGGTCGAAGTCCTCGTCCACGGCGGAGCGCGGTGAGGCGTAGCCGATGGGCAGCCGGGCGAAGCGGGCGGACAGGCCGGGCAGGAAGGCGACCAGGCCGACGGCGACCGGGGCGCAGACCGCGGCGGCGTCGGTCGCGGAGGCCTCGGCGACGATCGCCACGAAGGTGGCGAGGGTGCCCACGGCCGCGACGAAGGTGGTGGCCACGAAGGGCGCGTCGCCGCTGGGGGTCAGGGCGACGAGGGTGACCGAGGCGATGAGGACGGCCACGCAGCCCAGCATGAACTGGAGCTTGCCCGGGCCCTGTCCGGTGTCCGGGCCGACGACTCCCGAGCCCGCGAGGAGGAGCAGGGGCAGCGCCGCGAGACCGAGGGCCACGGCCGCGGCGCGATCGGCGTACACGCGCGCGCGTACGCCCGCATAGGTGGTGAGGAGGACGCCGAGGCCGCCCGCGATGATGCCGGGCAGGCCGTGCATGTCGTGGCGCACCGGGTCTGCGTACCAGAGGACGAAGCCGACGAGGAGCAGCAGGAGCGCGCCGCCGGTCAGCCCGGCCACGCGCAGCAGGTCGTCGCTCCACAGGTGGCGGTCGCGCACCACGGCGGAGGCGACCGCGTCGGAGACGTCGTCGTGGACCGCCGGCGGCAGGGACTCGGCGAAGGGGCGCAGGCTCAGCACCTCGCCGTCGAGCACGCGTTCGTCGGCGAGGGTGCGGGCGCCGTCCAGGACGGTGCCGTCGCGGCGTACGAGGTGGAAGCCCGTCGGGGTGCCGACCGGTTGGGTCTGGCCCGTGAGGCGGAGGATCTCGGGGTGGATGTCGGCGATGGCGATGTCCACCGGGAGGGCCACGTCGATGCGGCTGTCGGGTGCCACGACGGTGACTCGGCTGAACCCTGTCGCCGCGGTCGTACTCACCTTCACTGACCCCCTGTTCGCGGATGCGTACGCTGCGGGCGTCACCCTACCGGTAGGGGCCGTCAGTGGTGCCCAGTAGGATCCCCGCAAGCGGAGGGCGGCCGTCGCCACGGGGGTGCCGGTACGAAACTGCTCGTCCGCACAGGGGGATTGGTGCACCGGTGAGCCAGATCGTCATCAAGCGCCCGCCGCGTTCCCTGCCGCCCGAAGTGCCCTCCGACGAGCTGCGCCTGGAGGCGCCTCCGGAGCTGCCGCGGGGTCAGCAGGAGGGCATGCTGATGCAGATCCTGCCGACGCTGGGCATGGGTTCGTCGGTGGTGTTCTACTTCGCGTCCCCGAACGCCCATCCGTTCATGCGGATCATGGGTGTGGTGATGCTCGTGTCGACCGTCGCGATGGTGGTCGCGCAGATCGTCCGCCACCGTCGGGGTACGCAGGGGCAAATGGCCGATGTGCGCAGGGACTACCTCAAATATCTCGCGCAGACCCGGCGTACGGTCCGCAGGACGGGGCTGAAGCAGCGCGACGCCCAGCTGTATCTGCACCCCTCCCCCGAGCAGTTGTGGTCGGTGGTCGCCGAGGGCAGCCGGGTGTGGGAGCGGCGCGTCGGGGACGCGGACTTCGGGCAGATACGGATCGGGCTGGGTCCGCAGCAGCTGGCCTCTCCGCTGGTGGCGCCCGACACCGCTCCGGTGGACGAGCTGGAGCCGCTGTGCGCCGGTGCCATGCAGCGGTTCCTCGCGGTGCACGGCCAGTTGGACGGGCTGCCGGTGGCGGTGTCGATGCGGGCCTTCTACCACGTGACGGTGTCCGGCGAGCCGGAGAGCGCACAGGCCACGGCCCGCGCCCTGGTCGCACAACTCACCACGCTGCACTCCCCCGACGACCTGATGCTGGCCGTGGTCGCCGCCCCGGGCGCGGTGGGCCGCTGGGACTGGACGAAGTGGCTGCCGCACAGTCAACTGCCGGGCCAGTTCGACGGCTCGGGCACGCGCCGGCTGTTCGGCGACGACCTGGGCGAGCTGGAACAGCTGCTGTCGGCACGCCTCGAAGGACGTCCGCGCTTCAGCCGGGAGGGCCAGCCGCTGCTGGACCAGCCGCACCTCGTGGTCGTCCTCGATGGCGGCATCGTGCCCCCGACCTCGGCTTTCGCCGCGGCCGAGGGCCTTCAGGGCGTGACCATCATCGAGGTGGTCCCGGGCGAGCTGGACCAGCCGCGCGGCGGCCTCTCCGTCGTCGTTCGCCCCGAGAGGCTGTGGCTCGACTCCGGGAACGGGGTCGCGTACGAGGGCACGCCCGACGGGCTCTCGCTGCCGGCCGCCGAGGCGCTCGCCCGGCAGTTGGCGCCGCTGCGCATGGGCGGCGGGGACGACGACGAACCTCTGCTCGCCAACCTGGACTTCACGGATCTGCTGGGGCTCGGCGACGCCGCGTCCGTGGATGTGGGCCGGACATGGCGGCCCCGGTCGACGCCGGAGCGGCTGCGGGTGCCGATCGGTGTCGGTGAGGACGGCCGGCCCGTGATGCTGGACCTGAAGGAGGCCGCGCAGGACGGCATGGGCCCGCACGGGCTGTGTGTGGGCGCGACCGGTTCCGGCAAGTCGGAGCTGCTGCGCACGCTGGTGCTCGGTCTCGCGGTCACGCACTCCTCCGAGACGCTGAACTTCGTCCTCGCGGACTTCAAGGGCGGCGCCACCTTCGCCGGCATGTCGCAGATGCCGCATGTGGCGGCCGTCATCACCAACCTGGCCGACGACCTGACCCTCGTCGACCGCATGGGCGACGCGATCCGCGGCGAGTTGCAGCGCCGCCAGGAGCTGCTGCGTTCGGCGGGCAACTACGCCAACATCCACGACTACGAGAAGGCGCGGGCAGCCGGTGCCCCGCTGGAGCCGCTCGCCTCGCTCGTCCTCGTGATCGACGAGTTCAGCGAACTGCTCACGGCGAAGCCCGACTTCATCGACATGTTCATCCAGATCGGGCGTATCGGCCGTTCTCTGGGTGTGCATCTGCTGCTGGCCTCGCAGCGCCTGGAGGAGGGCCGGCTGCGCGGCCTCGACACCTATCTCTCGTACCGGATCGGTCTGCGGACGTTCTCGGCCGCCGAGTCGCGTGCGGCGCTGGGTGTGCCGGACGCGTACCACCTGCCGTCGGTGCCCGGCTCCGGGTATCTGAAGTTCGGCACGGACGAGATGACCCGCTTCAAGGCGGCGTACGTGTCGGGCACGTACCACGCGGGCGGTCCCGAGGTCTCGCGGGACCGGATGCCGATCGAGCGCAGGCCGGCGCTGTTCACGGCGACGCCGGTGCCGGTGGTGTACGCGGCTCCGGATCCGGCGCAGGTGCAGGCCGCGGCGGCGCGGCAGGAGGACGACGCGCTGGCCGACACCGTGCTGGACGTCATCGTGCAGCGGCTGGAGGGGCAAGGTGTCCCCGCCCACCAGGTGTGGCTGCCGCCGCTGGACCAGGCGCCGACGCTCGACCAGCTGCTGCCGCCGCTGACGACGACCGCCGAACGCGGCCTGCAGGCGGCGGAGTACACGCGTCCGGGTGGTTTGACGGTCCCCCTCGGTCTGATCGACAAGCCGTTCGAGCAGAAGCGGGAGGTGCTGTACCGCGACTTCTCGGGCGCGGCGGGCCACATGATGGTCGTGGGCGGCCCGCAGTCCGGCAAGTCCACGCTGCTGCGCACCCTGGTCACCTCGTTCGCGCTGACGCACACTCCGCACGAGGTGCAGTTCTACTGCCTGGACTTCGGCGGAGGGGGTCTGACGTCGCTGGCGGACCTGCCGCATGTGGGTGGGGTCGCGTCGCGGCTGGACCCCGAGCGTGTACGTCGTACGGTCGCGGAGGTGGCGGGCATCCTCAACCGCCGCGAGCAGTTCTTCCGGGCGAACGGCATCGACTCCATCGTCACGTATCGGCGGCGCCGCGCGGCGGGTGATCTGCCGGGCGAGCCCTGGGGCGATGTGTTCCTGCTGATCGACGGCTGGGGCAACTTCAAGGGTGACTACGACGTCCTCGAGGGCGTCGTCCATGACATCGCGGGCCGCGGCCTCGGCTACGGCATCCATGTCGTACTGTCCGCGTCCCGCTACATGGAGGTGCGGGCGGCGCTCAAGGACCAGATCCTTGGCCGGCTCGAACTGCGCCTGGGCGACCCCATGGACTCGGAGTTCGACCGCAAGGTCGCGGTGAACGTGCCGACGGGTGTCCCGGGCCGGGGTCAGGTCCCGGAGAAGCTGCACTACATGACGGCGTTGCCGCGCATCGACTCCTCGCCGGACGCCGAGGATCTGTCGGAGGCCACGGCCCAGCTGGTGCGGGCGGCCAAGGGCAGCTGGCAGGGGCCGGCGGCTCCGACGGTCCGGCTGCTGCCGCGCAAGCTGCCGGCCGACCAGCTGCCCAAGGGCTTCGAGTTCCCGCAGCAGGGCATCGCGATCGGCATCGACGAGGCGAACCTCGAACCGGTCTTCGTCGACTTCGAGACGGACCCCTTCTTCCTGATCTTCGGCGAGAGCGAGTCGGGCAAGACGAACCTGCTGCGCCTGATGGCGAAGCAGATCGCGGAGCGCTACACGCCGTCGGAGGCCCGGATCGTGGTCGGGGACTATCGCAGGACCATGCTGGAGGCGGTCTCCGAGGAACATCTGCTGGAGTACGCGCCGATGGCGGCCGCGATGGACGTCCACATGGACGCCGTACGGCAGTTCATGGAGATGCGCGCACCGAAGCCCGACATCACGCCGCAGCAGTTGCGCGACCGCAGCTGGTGGAGCGGCCCACAGTTGTTCATCGTCGTCGACGACTACGAGCTGGTCGCCACGAACTCCGGGAACCCGCTGTCGGCCCTGGTCGAGCATCTGCCCTTCGCCCGTGACGTGGGCGTGAAGTTCATCATCGCCCGCAACGCGGCCGGGGCCTCGCGTGCCATGTACGAGTCGTTCATGCAGCGGCTGAAGGAACTCGGCGCCCAGGGTGTGGTCCTGTCCGGCGACCCGATGGAGGGCGACATCCTCGGGAACGTGCGCGCGAGGCCCATGCCACCGGGGCGTGGCACGTTCGTGTCACGGAAGCGCGGGACGCCGCTTATCCAGGTGGGCTTGCTTCCGCAACGCCATTAGAGTGATGAATCGAGCCTTGCTCGACACAGGTGAACGGGGAGAACGGGGAGGCGGCTGACGTGAGTTCGCACGGGGGTGCGGGCGGCGAGCGGAACGTGCCGGACACCGGCACGTCCTTCGACACGCTTTACGGGGTGAACCCGCAAATGGCGTTGGAAATCCAGCACGACGCCATGAAGGACTTCAAGAAGCGCGTCGACGACCTGCTCATCGAGCTAGGCAAGTCCGAGGCGGCCCCCGGCAAGGTCGGCCAGGACCGCCTCTCCCGGGCCCAGCTGGGCTCCGCCGATTTCAAGGAAGCACAGTTCCTCTACGAGTCGTACGCCATCGTCCACGACGAGTTGGAGAACCTCTCGAAGGCGCTGAGCGCGCAGATCGAGGGGGTGGGGCTGGCCGTGCACGCGTCGAGGGTGGGCTACGAGAACCTGGACGAGGACATTCGGGCGCGGATGCGGGTGATCAACGCGGAGGTCGACAGGTACTACGACGTCGATCGGGATCCGTATGCGGAGCGGTCTTCTGGAGCGTCGGGGGCGTCGGGGCCCTCGTCGGACGACTCGTCTCCCGGGCAGGGCGCCGAAGGTGAGGAGGGTCTCTAGTGAGCGAGCAGTCCAGCCGGAAGCCGCCGGCTCCCGGGAACACCGACTTCGAGTCCAGGACCCACGCCGAGCTCGCGGCGATGCTCGACTCGGCCAACGCGGAGGGGGCGTACGACCTCGCCGCGAAGCTGTCCAAGGCCGCGTCGACGATCACCAAGATCGGCGACGACCTGATGACGTACGTCAAGGCTCTGGAGTGGCAGGGCGAGGCCGGCGACGCCTTCCGCGACTGGGGTGGCCAGACGGCGAGCGCCACGCTCCACCTGGGCGAGTACGCCGAGATCGCGTCCCGCTGGATGGGCCAGGTGTCGCAGGCGATCTCCGAGGCGAAGGCGGCGATGCCGGACACGTCGGAGACGACGGCGGCCCAGGCGGACCTCAAGTCGGCGGAGAAGACGCTGTCGGTGACACGCGAGCCCGGCGCACGCAACGATCCGGATGCCCGTCAGCTGGCCCAGACCGCGCAGTCGGACGCGACGGCCGCGCAGGGGCGGATCGACTCGGCGCGGTACGAGGCTGTTCAGCAGATGCGGAAGCTGGCGCAGGCTTATGAGTATTCGGCTGCGCAGGTGAACAGTGTGGAGCCGCCTACGTTCGTACCGCCGGGGAAGCGTCTGGGTGGTGACCGATGGGATGGAGAGAGTGAGTACGTCTCTGCTCTCGGTGGCCAAGGTAACTCCGGTGCCGGTTCCATCGCTTCCATGCCCACCGGCAGCGGCGCGAGCCCGCATGCCACCACCCAAACGGTCACTCAGAGGCACACTCAAGATCAGGGTGATCGCTCTCAGCGCGTCTCGACGGAAATCGACGGCTTGGGCACACTTCCCGATTCATCGCCACGCAGCGTGCCCACGCCTCCCCTCAACGGACCCACACCCCGCCCCGAGAGCCCGCCTGTCACACAGCCCAGCCTGATTCCTCACTCCTTCAACGGCGGAGTTAACGGACCAGGACAGGCCGCTCCCGGCCGCGTGCCCTCCACTCCGCGGCCTCCGCTCATCCCTGGACAGGGCGCTACCAACGGCAGTACGGCTCGCATGCCACGCGAGAGCGGAGTCATCGGTGGCCGCCCGGTGTCTCCCACGGCCGGCCGTACGGGTGGCATTCCACGGGGGACTGTTATCGGTGGCGATGGTGTGCAGGGCCGTACGGCGATGGGGCGTGGCATGGCCCCCGGAACGCCGGGTATCGGCAGCCCTCACGCCCACCAGAGCGGCGTAACCGGAGGCCGACGTCTCGCATCCGAGGGCGGCGGAGTTGTGGGCGGGCGTCCAGCCCAGCCCGGTCGCTCAGGCTCCCGTCCGTTCACCCCTGGCGGTTCCGGTCTGCTGCGTCCCGCCAACGCCACCGATTCCACGCACGGGTCGGCGGCCGGTCATGCAGGAGCAGCCTCCCACCAGGCCCAGACGTCGGATGCCCGCCGAGATCAGCGTCAGGGCGAACGTCCCGACTACCTCGTCGAAGACGAAGAGACCTGGGCCCGAGGCAATCGCCGTCCCCTTCCACCGGTCGTCGACTGAGTCCCGAACAACTCCCCCCAGGAAGGCACATGCTCACCAGCAGTAAGCGAACGCTGCGGCCCGTCTCGATGGTCTCGGCTGCTCTCGGCCTACTGCTCGTAGGCATCGCCGCAACTCCCGCCCATGCCGAGTCGGTTCGAGCCCAGCAATGGCACCTGGACGCCATGCATGCCGAAGAGATGTGGAAGGTCAGCACCGGCCGAGGCATCACGGTCGCCGTCATCGACACCGGCGTCGACAGTTCTTTGGCCGATCTCAAAGGTCAAGTCCTGGACGGAAAGGACTATTCAGGCCTGGACGGTGATGAACACACCGATGTTGACGGGCATGGCACAAGCATGGCCGCGCTCATCGCTGCTACTGGTGGCCGGGGAAGCCTTAATGGCTCTTACGGCCTCGCACCGGGCGCCAAGATCCTCCCCATCCGCCTGGCTCTCAACAACGGCATCAGTTTCGACAACTACCAATCCGGAGCCAAGTACGCCGCACAAGTGGCTACGTCGATCCGATTCGCAGCGGACTCCGAGGCCCAGATCATCAACATCTCCGGAGGAAGTTTCAAAAAGGAGGCCGATACACCAGGCCTCGCCTCCGCCGTCAAATATGCCCTCCAAAAGGGAAAGTTGATTTTCGCCGCTGCCGGAAACGAAGGCGACCAGGCCAATCTGCCCGGTTATCCAGCGTCCGTCCCCGGCGTGGTGGCAGTGGGAGCGATCAACGAAAAGGTTCAGCGGAGCACCTTCTCGGAGTGGGGGCCCCAGATCGACGTCACAGCCCCCGGCGAGAACATGTACCACGCATGCGCGGGCGGCACTGAGATCTGTAAGTCCGAGGGAACCAGTGACGCCACGGCCATCGCTTCCGCGTCCGCTGCACTCATCTGGTCGAAGCACCCGGACTGGTCGAACAACCAGGTCCTGCGTGTGCTGATCAACACGATGAAGGGCAACGAAGAAGGATGGACCCACAACGACTCGTTCGGCTACGGCGTCGTCCGCCCACGCGTCGCGCTCAAGAATCCTGGCGACCCGGGGCCTGCCGACGAGTACCCGCTGCCCGATCTGGCTGCGGCGGCTTCCGCTTCCCCGTCCCCGGAGGACTCGAAGCCCAGTAGTGCGTCCGGCAAGAATCAAAAGGGCAAGGCCAGTGAGGCAGCATCCGGCTCTTCGGCCTCAGGTGAAGACAACGCATCTGTCGTGCTCGTGGCAGGCATCAGCGCTGCGATTCTCCTCAGCGCCGCGATCGCCGTCGTCGTGATCCGCGCGCGTGGCCGACGCCGTGCCCACACAGCTGCGCTTCCGCCGTCGACATATCCACCGCAGCAACTGCCCTCCCCTGCATCACCGCAGGGCCCATACACATCTGGCGCTTTCCATCAGCCGCCTCCTGGTCATCCACAGCCAGGTAATACCTACAACTCGGATCACTCCGCCTAGCCAAGCAGCAGCCGCCCGGGCAGCGAGGGGACTATGTCATTCGAAGACGCGTGGGCCGCAGCCCGTTCGGGGGCGGCAGCCAAGGTCAGCATCCAGCTGAACTCCGTTCCCACCGACAGCGGAGGAAGCGTACCCCCGGGAAAGAGGCTTGTTGTCACTTCAGGTCTTCTGAACGAGCGAGCCAATAAAGCGGATCTCGTCCGCGAGGACTTCGTGAAGGCTGATAACTCCACGATGAAGGAGACCGATCAGGTCAGCTCCAGCCTGAAGGGATTCAAGTCGGCGTCAGCGTTCTCCGTGTTCGCGACCAGGTGGCGCGGACAGATGAAGTACGTCGAGGGCCTTCTACAGAATGGCGTCGCCGGAGCTTTGCGTGCCACAGCCCAGGATTTCGCGGCTCGCGAAGCGAAAGAGAAGGCACGTCACAGCGAAAAGCAAGACGACCTCAAGTAGTACCCCCAGAGGGATCAGACGGAATGCTGAACTATCAGACACTGATCGAAGCCAACTTTTCGGAACTTTCTGAAGCGGTAGCAAGGTGGAAGAAGCTACCCGAAAGCTTCAAGACTGTGAGCGGGCGCTACGCCAGTACCGTGGAAAAGGATCTCGAAGGTTCCGACTGGGAGGGCGAGGCAGCCACTGCCGCCGTAAAGCAACTTAAACAGGTCGAGCAGCAGATCAATTCCGCAGCCGATGAAGCACAGGATATCTTCAAGCTTCTCGACAACGCCCACGAAATCTTTACTCAGGCCCAGTCCAAGCTGAAATCCCTCAAGCACGACATCGAGTCGGACAAGTATCTTTCGATCAAACCAACCGGCGAAGTCTACTTCGACCCGCCAGAGGACACCCCTACCGAACACATTGCCGCGTTGAACAAGGGATATCAAGAAACTCTGCAGGCGTACAGGGCAAGCATCCAGGGACATTTGGCCGCCGCCCAGGAAGCGGACGAAGCCTTGCACTGGGCACTGAACCAAGACCACAACGGACGCGAGAGCGGGTTCGACTCCGACTATTACCACAGCATCGCTGACGCCAAGAAAGGCCGCGAACAGGCCGAGAAGGACCTCAAGGAGCTCAAGAAACTGACGGACAGCAAGAGCGAGTTGGCTCTCGCCGGTGCCTATGATTCGGTTGATCCAGCCACTCTTCGAAGGATTGACACTCTCCTCAAGCGCCACGAAGGCGATCCTTACTTCACCGAGAAGTTCGCTACAGGTTTGGGCGGCAAGGGCACCATTGAACTCTGGACGCGTATTGCCGATCGCCAGCAGACAGGCGGCGAACAGACCAAGGCATCAGCCGCGATTCAGAAGTCCCTGAGTTACACCCTGGCCACCGCTTCTCACTCCGACAGCAGCGCGATGGAGAAGTGGAAGAAGGATGTCATCGCCCTTGGCGACAAGCAGGTCGAGTACACCGCCTGGGGTACCGCAACGGAGCAAAAAGGCCCGTACGGCTTTCAGGTCATGAGCAGCCTCATGCACTATGGAACATACGACAAGGACTTCCTCAACGATTACGGCCACGAGCTCTTCTCCTACGAGAAGAGTCACAAGGAGAAGCCAGAGGATCTTTGGCGTGCCGAAAATGACGAATTTCCCAACCTGAACTTTGGCCCTGGAAGCGACTACGGCCAGGATCCAGTGTCCGGCTACATGGAGGCACTCGGACACAACCCGGAGGCGGCAAAGGAGCTCTTCTATTCAAAGGGCTGGGATGCGGATGACAAGGTTGACCCTGACCTCAAGTACCTCATGAGTGACCGGGAGTGGCCAAACGCCAATCCTTTCGCCAAGAACAACCGCGGATACGGATATGACGAGCTCGGCCATGCCCTTGAGGCCGCGACGCTCGGAATTCCTTACGATCAGCCAGGCCTAGGGTTGAACCGCGACAACACAACAGCCAACATCATGGAACAGGTCACTCGAATCGTCTCCGGCGAAGAAGGGTTCATCAAAGACAAACCCGGCATCGGGAACAGCTTGGCCAAAATGGGGGCCGGCTATATCGATGACCTGGATTGGTCAATGTCCAACTTCGGCGACACTCAAGACGGCCAAGCCCGTCGCGACGATGCCTTCAACCACCGCGGCGACGGCCACATCAACCTGGCTCACAACACCGCATTGGGGTTCCTGTCCGAGCTCGGCACATACGCTGGATCTTACGAGATCATTTCGGCAGCTCAGCAGGAATACACGATCGGAGCCCTCAAATCTCACCCGGAGCCCAACGAATCACTCGCGCTCGCCATCGAGACGGGTTCAAAGGTTCATGGGGCGCTGGACCAGGCTCGGCTCACCGATATCAACAGCACATACAAACAGGGTACTGATGATTACAGTGATGCGCTGGCTGACGCATGCGAGTGGAAGAAGCACGGTGTAAGCCAGCTCATCGGCACCGGAGTCGCTTTGGCGGTGTTGCCCTTCGGTGGCCCTGCCGCTGCGACAGGTGCCGCAGCTGTCGCGCAGTTCGTGGTTCCCACTTTGATTGAGAGTGGGGGCGCCACTCTTGAGACAAGCATGGGACTCGACATTGACCAGCAGGTTCGAGACCAGGAAGACGCCTACAACGACAAGATGGACAAAGAGGAGGCCATGACGAAGGACAAGTTCGCCGCACTGGGATACAGCAGGGTCACAAGTCCACTTGAGGCATACATCGCCGTTCATCCTGAACTTGAGGATTCCGCCTGGCACAACAGCGTCAAGCAGCGCGTTCAGTCCGGATACGTCTGGGGCGACACCGAGTCCGACCAAGTCGACGTCGACTAGGAGCGATTGGAAGAAGACGTGCGTGATGCAATGACCTTTCACCATCCAGTCAAGTCGACACCATTTTTCCTGGTTTCCTGCCTGGCCTTCTTCGCGGTGAGCTGCACCAGCAGCAGTGAATCCACTGATGCTTCATCTCAGAATCTGATATCTCTCAGCGAGGCCTGCGATGGAATCTTCAAGAAGGGGATCGTCACAGATATCGAAGAGACCGCCCGAGGGAAAAGCCTGAAAGATGGGGTTGAGCCGAGCGGGGGGGATGACAGACAACTGGCTGAAGCGGTTCGGTCACTCAATGAGGGAACGGCCGTGGGCTCTGAGGAGACTTGTCGTGTCGACGGGGAGTCAGGAGGGGAAGCCGAACTGATTGTTCAATTTGCTTGGCAATCCGGAAGCTTCCCGTCCAGTGATGCCCAACCCGGAACTCTCGCTGTCTACGATTCGAGCAACCACACCCATGCGCTCATCATCGATTGCCGGCGCAGCGACCTCTTTCCCTCCAAGACAGACCGGAGGGTCCTGCGCGCGTCACTCGTTGATCGGGTCGGTCTGAACTCCAACTCTGCCGCCAAGATCCTTATCGCTTCGGCGAAAAAGGTGACGAGCTCCCTCGACTGCGAAGAGGAAATCAAGTTCCCCACCCCACCTGAGATCGTCTCCGGCCTCAAGTAGCCGACAGGGGAGACAACGGACCTTCCCGTCGCCTCCCCTCGACCTTGGTCTCAGC
This sequence comes from Streptomyces graminofaciens, assembly GCF_030294945.1. Classification (NCBI taxonomy): domain Bacteria; kingdom Bacillati; phylum Actinomycetota; class Actinomycetes; order Kitasatosporales; family Streptomycetaceae; genus Streptomyces; species Streptomyces graminofaciens. Next base: position 4,393,912 of record NZ_AP018448.1, read on the forward strand.
CGCCCAGCCGCCGCAGGCGGTTGGCGGCGTCCAGGTCTGTGCTCTGGTAGCCGACTACGGAATCGTCCAGGAGTTGGGCGATGTAGCGGAGCTTGTCCGTCATTTCTGTCATCTGCTTGTCGTTCTGCGTCTGGATGTCGTGGTAGGCGGTCTTCGCCTCGCCCTCCCACGTCTCGGCGACCCTCTTCACCTTGGTCATGAGGGTTTCGAGGCCGTCCTGCAGGATCTTGGCGGTCTCGCGGACGTCGAACGCCGCCCCTTGAACCGTGGCGTATGTGATCGCTGTGCGGTCGGAATTGGTGCTCATCGTCGGTCCTTCTCGGTGGCTCGGTCGCTCTGGCTCAGGCGAGGCTGGTGATGCTGCTGGAGTACGGCTGCACCGCGGCCTGGGACTCCTGGGAGTCGTCCACCTTGCGGATCGCGGAGATGCGGTCCTGCTCGAAGTCCTCGAACGAGCCGACCGCCATCCTCATCACTTCCTCCAGGTCGACGAGGTTGTCCTGGAGGGTCCTGAGGTTCGCGTTCACCCCTTGCTGGGTCCTGTTCATCGTCGCACCCGCGATGCCCTGCCAACCGGCCTGGATGTTGTCCACCACGGTGTTCAGCTTCGACACCCGCGTGCTCACGTCGACGTGAAAATTGCGGATCTCGTTGGCCAGGGAGATGAGTTCCTGGTCTTCTTTGCTCAGACCCTTGCCGTTACCGCTCACAGGTCTTCCACCCTCCTCTTGATGTCAGGCGGGCAAGATTCACTGTGATCGGCGCGCGCCGCGCGGTCACAGCGTTACGCCGCCCCCGTGCCGTATCACTCGGGTGATACCTCAGGCCACTCTAGTCACTCGAAGTGACGCTTCCAACTGCAAAGCAGTAACGGGGCAGTTCAGGTGACGGTGAGAGGGCTTCGTGCGGTGCCCGTTCGCTGTCTGCTTTGCCTCCTATTTGCCTCCTACGCGGTGTCCCGCCCCAAGTAATGTGAGCCCGTAGCTCGTTCGTACGTCGGGAAGGGACCGTTCCGTCATGGCCGATGCGCTGGACAGGGATGTCGAGAAGGAACTCAAGGAACGCAAAGAGCGTGAGAAGGACGAGCTGTACGCGCTCGACATCTCCGGGGTCGAGTGGCTGAGCGCGCCGGGTACCGAGGAGCACGAGGAGCGGGTCGAGATCGCGTATCTGCCCGGGGGCGCGGTGGCCATGAGGTCCTCGCTGGACCCGGACACCGTGCTGCGGTACACCGATGCGGAGTGGCGGGCCTTCGTACTGGGGGCGCGCGACGGGGAGTTCGATCTGGAGCCCGCGCCCCACAACGGCGGCCTGGAGGCCGACGCCCAGTAGGGCACCGGTTCCAAAGCGTGGGTCCGGGGCTCCGGCCCTGGACCCGTGGGGCTCATCCGCCCCTTCGTACGCTCTCCACTCCCACCACCAGCCACTTCCACTCCTTCTCCTTGCCGTTGTCCGGGCCCGTCGCCACCTTGGTGCCGAAGAAGAGGCGGCCGTTCTGGACGACGAAGTCGGCTGCCGCCGGGCTCGTCAGGACGACCGCCTCCGTGGGGAGGCCGAAGTAGTAGTACGGGGTCTCCTCACCCGTACGGGGGTCGAGGCTGACCAGGGCGTACGGTCTGATGTTGTCCGTGCTCACGCGGACCGCGAGGAGCTGGTCGCCGCTCATGCGCAGGGGATACAGGAGCTGGTTGCGGCCCGACTCGAACTTCTTGGTCGTCTTTCCCGTCTTCACGTCGAAGCCGATGATCCAGTTGGCGTTGTCCTCGGCGGTCTGGTTCTCGTCCTCACGGCTCACCAGGAAGACCTGGCCGTCGCCGACCACCACTGACGGGCAGTAGTCGATCGCGTTGTAGTTGATCTGGTCTGCGCACTCCGCCAGGTAGTTGCCGCCTTCGAGGCGGATCGTGGCGCGGTACTTGCCGTTCTCGTCGAGCGTGATCAGGTCGGTGATATCGACGTCGCCGGCCGCGACTGCCAGGACGGCCGGCTCGCTGGACACCAGGTAGACGTTCCCGACGCCCTTGGAGACGTCGTAGGTCCACTCCACCTTGCCGGTGCGTGGGTCGACCTTCCGGATCCGGAAGGTGTCGTCGGTGGTCGTCTTGTTGAAGCAGGTGTCGCGAATCAGCAGGGCCTGGTCTCCGGCGCTGCCCGTGTCCCTGCAGTCGTCCGTACGTGGGCTCTTCCAGAGCACCTTGCCCGAGTCCATGTCGTATGCGCTCGAGCCTTTGCCCCAGGTCACGGCCACGGTCCCGCGGGTCATGGTGACGTTCGGCAGGGTCTCGGCGTAGGAGGGTGTGCCGGTCGTGGGGAGGGTGGCCTGCCAGAGCTTCTTGCCGGTGTCGAGGTCGACGAACGCCACGTGGTCGCACAGGGCCTTCTCCTCGGTGCTCGCCCTGTACGCCACCGCCGTACGGCCGTCGACCGTCACGTGACGCGTCGTGCCGCAGATCGGGCCGTCCAGCCGGACGCTCCACACCTCGTCGCCCACGGCCACGTCCTTGCCGATCTCGAAGCCGACGAGCGTGCGGTTGATGCCCTTGGCGAGGATCTTGTCCGTCGCCCACATGCCCGGCATCTCGTAGTGCTCGCTCGGGCTCATGTCGTCCTCGGAGAAGCGGAACGCCATGCGTCCGGCCTCGGTCGCCGGGCGTTTCTCGACCGTCTGCCGGATGTCGTCGGGGCTCTGCGGAGCCGTGGACGGCTTGCCGGCCGTGGGTGCGGTGTCGTCCGCCGTGTACGCCAGCAGTGCGGCGGTCACCGCCAGCGCGCCGACCACCGTCGCGGCCACCGCTCCCAGCAGCCTCGTACGGCGTCGCCTGCGTGCCTTCTCCGCCGCGGTCGCGGACTCGGTGTACGGGGAGGCGGGCGGGCCGAAGCTCACGCGAGGGTGTCCTTTCCGGTGCGGCGGCGCCGGTCGCGCAGGACGACGGCCGTGCCGCCGATGACCGTGACCAGGGCCGCGGTGATGCCGAGGGCGTACGTGGCGTAGCGCTCGTCGCGTTCCTCGGGGGTCTCGGCGAGCGAGAAGCGGGCCGTGTCGGGGGCCGGGGCCCTGGACACACCGGGGTCGGGGGTCGGGGAGGAAGGGGGGTCGGCGATGTCGGATTCCTGGACCGCGCGGACCGGGTCGACGACGCCCCAGCCCACGAAGTTGTCGCGGCCGTTCACCGAGCGTTCCGCCGTCTGTTCGATCTGGGTGACGATCTGGGCGGGCGTCCAGTCCTTGTGCTTCTCCTTCAGCAGGGCCGCCACGCCCGCGACGAACGGGGCCGAGAAGCTCGTGCCGTTGTCCGTGCACTGGCCGTCGTCGGGGACCGTGGACACGATGTCGACGCCGGGGGCCGCCACGTCCACGGACTCGCCCGCCTGCGAGAAGGGCGCGCGTTCGTTGTTGCGGTCCGAGGAGGCCACGGCGAGGACGCCGGGGAAGGACGCCGGGTAGGTGTTCTTCACCTCGCCGTCCAGCCCGTCGTTGCCGGCGGAGGCGACCACGACGACCTTCGCGGCGAGGGCGTTACGGACCGCCGTGGCGAGCTTGGATGTGGCCGACAGCGGCTTCGTCGTGTCCTGGGAGATGTTGATGACGTCGGCGTCCTGGTCGACCGCGTAGGTGATCGCCGCCGCCATGGAGTCCGAGTCGCCGCTGTTCTCGGCGTCGTTCTGGCGGATCGGGATGATCGTGGCGTTGGGCGCGAGGCCCACGAAGCCCGTTCCCTTGTGGGGGCGGGCCGCGATGATGCCGGCGACCTTCGTGCCGTGTCCCACCCGGTCGTTGGTGGGGTCGGCGGCCTTGCCCTTGGCGAGGTAGTCACGGCCGGCCGCCTTGTCGACCGCCTTCGACAGCTGCGGGTTCTTGTCGTCGACGCCGGTGTCGATGACCGCGACCCGGATGCCCTTGCCCTTGTCGGTGCCCTGCCACAGCTCGTCGAGCAGGACGCGCTGCAGGGCCCAGGGGCGGCCCTTGATCTGTTTGGCGGGGAAGGTGCACTCGCCGCTGCCGTCGAGCCGCACGCGCGCGTGGAGGGCATCGGGCCGCACGCGCGCGCGGACGTCGTTCAACGGCAGGCGCGCGTGGGCATGCTCCGGCCGCTCCGCGCGCGCGTGGGCCGCGGGTACGGCGGCTGTGGTCGGGGTCGTGGCCAGCACGGTCAGGGTCAGCGCCGCTGCCAGCAGGGTTGTCTTGTTCGGCGACACCGGTACGTCGCTCCCGTCCTTCTCTTCTGTCGACGTCGAGGCCGTCGCGGTCACGAACCCTGCGGCTGCCGGGCGCTGTTGGTGTCCAGGCGCGGCCCCTTGGCCAGGAACTCCGACCACACCAGCGGCACCTTGGCGGGCCTGACGTTCTCGTAGCCGAGCTTGACCTGGGCCTCGCTTGGCTCCGGTGTGCCGTCCGTCGTCTTCTTCTTGCCGTCGGTGCCGATGTCCGAGCGGTCGCTGTCGCTGTCGCCGTTCGCCTGGACCGCGTACCGCAGGCCGGTGTCCGTCACGAGGAAGAGCGATCCTGAGTCGGTGTCGGTGCCCTGGCTCTGCGTGTACAGCAGGCCGGTACCGGGGGTGACGTAGGTACCTGTGCCGCTCGCGGTGATCTCGGCGGGGTACTCGGTGCCCGCCCAGGTGCTGAGGGTCGTGTCGTTGGCCCCGTCCACGTCGCGCAGGACGCTGCACACGGTGTCGCGGCCCGAGTCGGCGGAGGCGGAGTTGACCATCGACGGCTTCCGCGCGGGCCACTTGCCGGGCTGGCCGGCGAAGGTCCGGCTGTCGGCGGTGAAGTCCTGGAGGCCGACCTTGACGGCCTGGCTGTTCATGTTCAGCTCGGCCGTCTGCGGGGAGTTGATCAGCAGCCAGGCCGTGAACTGCGAGATCGGCTGCACCTTGCCGGGCAGCACGACGTACGACTTCGTGCCCTCGCCCGTCTCCGTCTCGAGCACCATGCCGACGCGGTTCTCGCTCTCCGAGAGCTGTCCCTGGACGTCGGCCGGGTCGCCTACGCCGGAGGGGAGTTCGGGGAACCCGATCGGGTCACCCTTGTGCAGCGTCGCGAGCCACTCCTTGGTGACGAGCTGCGGCTGCCGGGTGCTGCCCACGAGCGCTTCCACCAGCTTGTCGGTGTCCTGTTCGGTCGCCTGGTCGGCCACGGGGTACGCGGTCCCCCGGGCATCGACCAGATACCGGTCCCCGGCCCGCGTCCTGACGTAGAGCACCTCGCCGTCGGTCAGGCGGCCGGCGCCCTCCGTCTTCTTCGCGTCCCGGTCGGCGAGGACGAACGTCGCCTCCTGGACGGTGCTGCCCTTGCCGCCGGGCTGTTCGCACACCGCCCAGCGCTTGGCCTTGCCGGCGTCGTCGGCGGTGGGCAGGCGGTCGGGGGCGTACGGAATGCCGAGGATCGGGCCCCGGGGCGGCTTGCCCGCGTCGAGGATCTTGTCGCTGACCTGGATGACCTGGTAGTCGGCGCCGTTCATCAGCAGACGGGCGGAGGCGAGGTTGAGGACGGGGTGGAGTCGTGCGGTCTTGCCGGTCTTGAGGACGACGTAACGCGTCGTCGACTGCTTGCCGACGATGACCCGGGTGCCGGGCTGGGCCCAGTCCTTGGGCGCGGACGGCTGGAACATGCCCCAGGCGCCGAAGACTCCGAGCACCAGGGCGCCCGCGATCAGGCTCGGCACCACGGCCCGCAGCGGCTTCGGGGCACCCTCCTCGGAGCCCCAGGGGGACGGCTGGAGGAAGGCTGCGAGGGTGCGCCGCTTCGCGAACGTGTAGGCGTTGAGTTCGTCCCGCCGTGATGCCATGAGTGTCTGTTTCTCCCCGTACCGCGCCCCGGGGGCCAGAGTCCCCCGCCCTCCGTTGTCAGACCGGCCCCCTACTATGCCTGTTGAGCCTTTGCGCGTGTGGGGCGGGTAGGGTGCCTTCCGCGTCGGGGCCGCTGTCGAGTGGGCCGCTGGGCCGATTCAGGTGACTACGGGGGGTTTGCAGCAATGGCTTCCGCAAGCCGGACGCGATCGCGGTCGCTGTCGCGCACAGAAGCGTCCGCTTCGCACGCCTCGTCCGCGCCCGCGACGGCCCCCGCTCCCGGCTCGTCCGATTCGCTCACGACGACACCCCCGGGTCCGGCCACTCTTCATCTCACGGGCGGCTCCGGGCACTTCGGGGCATTCCGGTTGCAGCAGCTGTTCCTCGTGGAGGCGGCCGCTGCCGTGCTGCTGGTCGGCTGGGCCGTCCATCCCCTCGCGCTCGTCCCGGCCGCGGTCGTGGCCACAGCGCTCGTGCTCCTCGCGGTCGTACGTCGTCGGGGGCGGTCGCTGCCCGAATGGCTGGCCACCGCACGCGCGTTGAAGGCGCGGCAGCGGAGGGCGGCCAGTACTCCGATACGGCCGGGGACCGAGCCGGGGCTGGCTCCGGCGGTGGAGTGCGATCCGAGTCTGCGGACTTACGCGTACGGCGGGCGGAACCGGCGGCCGGTCGGGATCATCGGGGACGGGACGTTCGTGACGGCCGTGTTGCAGGTCGAGGCGGACGCCACGGCGTTGCGGGCGGAGCGGAGCCGGCAGCCGTTGCCGCTCGGGCTGGTGCGGGACGCGCTGGAGGTGGACGGGATCCGGCTGGAGAGCGCGCAGGTCGTCCTGCACACCCAGCCCGCGCCCGCGATACAGCTGCCCCAGCAGTCGGTGGCCGTCAGCAACTACGCGCCGTTGCAGGCCCAGACCGGGGCGCCGGCCGTCAGGATCACCTGGATCGCGTTGAAGCTCGACCCCGAGCTGTGCCCGGAGGCGGTGGCCGCGCGTGGCGGTGGTCTTCTCGGGGCGCAGAAGTGCGTGGTGCGGGTCGCGGACCATCTGGCCAGTCGGCTCACGGGCGCCGGGTTCCGGACGACCGTGCTCGACGAGGAGGAGCTGACGGCCGCCGTGGCCACCTCCGCCTGTGCCAATCCACTGGTGACGGCCGAGGCGGGGCGTACGGACACTCCGCAGCGCAGGACCGAGGAGTCCGGGCGGAGCTGGCGGTGCGACAACCGCCGGCACACGACGTACTGGGTGCGCAGGTGGCCGCAGTTGGGCGGCGACCGGGGGGCCTCGCTGCCGCAACTGGTGGGCTCGCTCACGGCCGTGCCCGCGCTCGCGACCACCTTCAGTCTGACCATGGCGCGCGGGGAGCGGCAGGAGGTGACGCTCACCGGCCATCTGCGGGTGACGGGGCGCGGCGACGAGGAACTCGTCGCCGCGCGCCGCGCGTTGGAGCACGCGGCCCGGCAGGCCGGGGCCGGTCTCGCGCGCCTCGACCGCGAGCAGCTGCCGGGCGTGCTCGCCACGCTGCCTCTGGGGGGTGTTCGGTGATGGCCGTGACCACGACGGGTACGGCGGGTGTTCCGGGTACGCCGGATCCCGCTACGGGGCACGGTGGCGCCGGTGGCTTCGGTTCCGGTGAGCCGGGGCCGGGGGTCGGTGCGCGGGTGCGGGAGCGGATCCGGGCCGGGTTCGGGCTCGTCGGGCCCAGGCACGGGCGGCACGCGTTGTCGCTGGAACAGGTGGACTCGCTGGCGCTGCCCATCGGTGACGACGGGGTCGTCATAGGGGTGGACGCCGAGGGCCAGCCCGCCGTACTGGGCATCAACCGGCCGACCCCGTACGACGTCGTCCTCATCGGTGGCCTGTGGACCGCCCAGGTGCTGGCGCTGCGCGCGGCGGCGACGGGGGCGCGGGTCGCCGTGGAGACCGGGCGGGCGCAGGCCTGGATGCAGATGGTGCACGCCATGGGCGGCGGGCAGAACGGCATGGCGGTGTACGACGTGGGACGGGTGCCGCCGCAGGGCGCGTCGGCCGGCGGTCCCGTGCTGGTCGTGCGCGACTGCGGGATGCGGCCGCCGCGTGGGCGGGTCGTGGCCGGGCCCTGGCAGTCGGTGCTGACACTGCTGCCGTACCTCAGTCCGGTGGCTCCTCGGTTGATCCGGCAGGCACGGCTCGTCGGTGTGCAGCGGGTCTCGCCGGACGAGGCTGCGGAGTTGGGGCGCGCGATGGCGCTGCCGCGGGGGGATGTGGACTCGCTGCCCACGCTGGCCGACGGTGTCACCCTGTGGTGTGCCGACCGTGATCGGCAGTATGTGATGACGCAACCGACCGACGCGGAGATCGGGTTGCTGGGTACGCCTCGACGGATGGACTGAGGCGGCGCGTTTCGACGGCCCTCGCCCCGTTTCCCTTTGGGGTACTTGTGAGGGATTCAGGACGCTTCCAGGACGCTTCCCCCCTTCTCCTGTTCGGGGCGTTCACCGGTAATGGCGGTTTTGTTCACCACTGTTGAGGGTGCCCGCGTCGCTTCCGGGCATGGTGTGACCAAGTGGGCGGGTGCGGAGGTGCGGGCGCGCCTGCCGTGGTGGCGCTTGTGGTGATTAGGCTGGGACCGGGGCGCCTGTGGGCGTACCCGGATGGCACACAACGACACGACGACACAGATCGAGCGACAAGAACGGTCGGCCCCGGCACGGCTTCAAGGGTGCTCGACCACACCAGGAGGAATTGTGAACAGCGATCGGGACGGGATCCGCGGGGGCTGGGCCACGCCCGGCGATGACCAGTCCGACGCGGAGTCCGCCATCGAGACGACGGGCGAGTTCACCATCGACTACGCGCCGCCTGCCTGGTACACGCAGAACGCGTCGGCGGGGTCGGGTTCCGGTGAGGGGTCCGGTGCCGGAGCGGGTGGCGGGGCGGGTGCCGGAGCGGCCACGCCGCCTCCGCCCGGGCCGCCGGCCGGTCCTCCTGTCAACGTGTCGAACGCGGCGCCGGGAGGCGGTTTCCCGCCCGCCGCCGCCTGGCCTCCGCCGGCCGCCCCGATCACCGCGGCTCAGTCCGGCGGTGGAGACATCGGGGACAGCGGAGACATCGAGAGTGGCGCGACCATGCGGATCTCCGCCACGGCGTTGAAGCGGGAGATCGCGGACTCGGCCGCTGTGCAGGCGGCGCAGACCGCGCAAGCCGCGCAGGCAGCGCAAGCCGCGCAGGCCGCACCGGGGGAGACTTCGGCTGCCGGTGCCGGTGCTGCTGGGGCCGAGGGTGCTGTCCCTGCCGCTGGTGAAGCGGCTGCCGCCGCGCCTGAGGCGGGCGACCAGAAGCCGGGGAGCGCTGCCGCGTCCGGTGACAGTGCCGCTTCGGAGGAGGTGGCTGCGCCCGCTGACGCTCAGGCTCCGGCTGAGGCGCGGGTCGACCCCTCCGCCGGTGCGAGCGCCGAGGGTGCCGTGCAGCCTGCTGATCTCGCCTCGGCTGGCACGGTGGAGGCGGAGGAGGCCGAGGACGCGGACGTCCAGGACGGTCAGGGCGGTCAGGGCGGTCAGGGCGGTCAGGGCGGTCAGGAGAGCGCGGGCGTCGGTGCGGCTCCGGCAGTCGCCGAGGCATCCGACTCCACCGTTTCGGACGGTTCTGCCGTTTCGGGCGGTTCTGCCGGTTCCGACGGTTCTGCCGGTGCCAAGAGTCCTGCCGATGCCGCTGTTTCCGCCACTCCCGCCGTTGCCGGCGCTCCCGCCGCTCCCGCTACTCCCGCTACTCCCGCTACTCCCGCCGCCGAAGCCGTTGCCGCCGAGGGCGCACAGACCAGCGATCCCACGGCCCCGGCTGCCGCCGCAGAGGCGGAGGCCGAGCCGCAGAACGCCGTGGCTCAGGAAGGCCCGGCCGGAGACGCCGTGCCCGAGGGTGCCGACCCACGTGCCGACGAGCCGCAGGACGCCGTGCCCGCTACGGGTGTCGCCGGTGGCGTACCGCAGACGCCGCCCGCCTGGGCTCCTCCGCCGGTTCCGCAGGGCGGGCTTCCGCCGTTGCCACCCGCGTACCAGCCCGCCGCGCCCGCTCCGGCGGCGCAGTGGCCCGCGGCCGCACCGGCGGACCCCGAAGCGGTGGCGCAGCCACATCCGACGACGGTCCCCCAGGGGCAGCCGGCGGTTCCCCAGCAGCCGGTCCATCCGCAGGCCCCGCAGCCCGCACCCGCGCCCTGGGGCAACACGCCCCCGGGCACCGCACCGGGTACGCCCGGCACTCCGGCCGCCCCGAACCCCGCCGACCCGCAGGCCACCGCCGGGGCCGCCCCGACCGCGCCCCCGGCCGGTTACGGCTTCCCCCACCCGGGACAGCCCGGTCAGCCCGGCCAACCGGGCCAGCCCGGCATCCCCACGGCTCCCCCGGCCCAGCCCGTCCCCGGCTACGGCTTTCCGCAGCCCGGCGGCGCCCCGATCCCGGCCCAGGGTGGTTACGGCTTCCCGCAGCTCCCGGTCCAACCCGGCACCCCTGGCATGCAGCCTCCGCCGGGCACCCCGAACCCCTCTGGCCAGCAGGGCGGTTACGGCTTCCCCCAGCTCCCGGCCCAGCCCGGCACTCCAGGCACCCCCGGCACCCCGGGCGTCCCCAACCCCAACCCCAACGCCCCCCAGCCCCCCGCTCCCCCGGCGGGCTACGGCTTCCCGCACCCCGGGAACGCCCCGGGAACCCCCGGCGTACCCGGCACCCCCGGCCCACAGACCCCGCCCGGCGCCCCGGTAACTCCCGGCGTCCCGACCCCCCAAAGCGGCTACGGCTTCCCCCAACCCCCAGCTCACCCCGGCACCCCCGGCACCCCCAACCACCCACACCCCGGACAGCCGGGCCAGCCCAACCACCCCGGGCACCCCACCCCCACGGGCCAAGCCGACCAATTCGCCCAGCCCACCCCCGGCACGCACCCCACGCCCGCCGCCCCCATCGACCCCCGAACCGGCGCCGCCTGGCCGCAGCCCCTCCAGCACGACCATCGGCAGCCCACCAACCCGGGTGTCGCGCCGCTCGGTTACACGGCGGCCGTCGAGCTGTCGTCCGACCGGCTGCTCAACAACAAGAAGCAGAAGGCGAAGAGCGGCCGTCCGGGAGCCGGAGGCGGGCTGTTCAAGCTCGGCGGCAAGAAGGAGGAGGCCGAGCGGCAGCGGAAGCTGGAGCTGATCAGGACCCCGGTGCTGTCCTGCTACCGCATCGCCGTCATCAGCCTCAAGGGCGGCGTGGGCAAGACCACGACCACCACCGCCCTCGGCTCGACGCTCGCCACCGAGCGGCAGGACAAGATCCTCGCGATCGACGCCAACCCGGACGCGGGCACGCTCGGCCGCCGGGTCCGGCGCGAGACCGGCGCCACCATCCGTGACCTGGTCCAGGCGATCCCGTACCTCAACTCGTACATGGACATCCGGCGGTTCACCTCGCAGGCGGCCTCCGGGCTGGAGATCATCGCCAACGACGTCGACCCGGCCGTCTCGACGACCTTCAACGACGAGGACTACCGGCGCGCGATCGACGTGCTCGGCAAGCAGTACCCGATCATCCTGACCGACTCGGGCACGGGTCTGCTCTACAGCGCGATGCGCGGGGTGCTCGACCTCGCCGACCAGCTCATCGTCATCTCGACGCCGTCCGTGGACGGGGCGAGCAGCGCCAGCACGACGCTGGACTGGCTCTCGGCGCACGGGTACCAGGACCTGGTGGCCCGTTCCATCACCGTCATCTCGGGCGTGCGCGAGACCGGCAAGATGATCAAGGTGGAGGACATCGTCTCCCACTTCGAGACGCGCTGCCGCGGCGTCGTCGTCGTGCCCTTCGACGAACACCTGTCCGCCGGTGCGGAGTTGGACCTCGACATGATGCGGCCGAAGGTGCGGGAGGCGTACTTCACGCTGGCCGCCATGGTCGCCGAGGACATCGCCCGGCACCAGCAGTCGCACGGCCTGTGGACCTCGGACGGCAACCCGCCACCGGTGGCCGCCCCCCCGATGCCCGGCCAGCCCATGCCGGGCCAGCCGGTTCCCGGTCAGCCCGTCCCGGGCCAGCCCTACGGCCACCCCGGCCAGCCGTACCCGCAACAGGGCCAGCCGCAGCCGGGCCAGCCGTACGGCTACCCGGGCCAGCCCCCGGCCCCCGGTCAGCCGGTTCCGGGCCAGCCCTACGGTCAGCCCGGCCAACCCGTCCCCGGCCAGCCGTACCCCCCGCAATCTCAGCCCCAGCCCCCGTATGCACATCCCGGCCAGGGCCAGACCCCGCCTCCCCCGCCCCCGCAGCAGCCGTAGACCCACAACGAACAAACGCCCCACCACTCACCCGATCGGTCCCTCTCGGACGACCGATTCCGCGAAGGCCCGCGCCGTTCCGCACGGCGCGGGCCTTCGCGCGTTCCCGCCCCGAAATCCGCCGTCACGCGCTGGCCAGGAGCGCGTCAGAGGTCTCCACCAATGGCCGAAAACCAAACGCCGACTGCCTGTTTCCGCAGGCCACAAGGGGTGCACGCGCCGTTGACGGGTGCGGAGCGCCGCTGGTAGACACTCCTCAACCTGATCAACCCGTCCTTCCCGTGCGAGCGATGACGCGAGGTCACCGACCCAATGGACACCAACGATCAGCACCAGCTCCGTAGCCACCCCCACACCCGAGTCGTCGCCGCCCTCGTCCTCACCGCGGCACTCGCGACCCCGCTCGCCCCGGCGCCCCAACAGGCTGAAGCGGCAGACGGCGGCAAGAACGTGCTGACCGTCGCGGTCGCGCAGAGCGTCGACTCGCTCAGTCCGTTCCTGGCGGTCCGCTTGCTCAGTACGAGCGTTCACCGGCTCCTCTACGAGAACCTGACCAACTACGACCCCAAGGACAACCACGTCGTCCCGGGCCTCGCCACCGCGTGGAAGGCGTCGCCGGACAAACTGACGTGGACGTACACCATCCGCGACGACTCGACGTGGTCGGACGGGCAGCGGGCCACGGCCGAGGACGCGGCCTGGACGTTCACCAGGATGATGACCGACGAGGGCGCGGCGACCGCGAACGGCAGCTTCGTCGGCAACTTCGAGAAGGTCACCGCGCCGAGCCCCACCGAACTGGTCATCCGTCTGAAGAAGCCGCAGGCGACGATGACCGCGCTGGACGTGCCGATCGTGCCGAAGCACGTGTGGGAGAAGGTCGACGACTTCTCGAAGTTCAACAACGACAAGGACTTCCCCCTCGTCGGCAACGGGCCGTTCGTGCTGACCGGGTACAAGGCCGACAGCTACGTCCGGCTGAAGGCCAACAAGAGCTTCTGGCGCGGGGCGCCCAAGTTCGACGAGCTGGTCTTCCGCTACTACAAGGACCAGGACGCCGCCGTCTCCGCGCTGCGCAAGGGCGAGGTGTCCTTCGTGGCCGGCGCCCCCGCCCTGACGCCCGCGCAGGCCGCGTCGCTGAAGGGCGAGAAGAACATCCACGTCAACGACGCCCCCGGCCGCCGTTTCTACGCCCTGGCCACGAACCCCGGCGCGCGCACGAAGGGCGGGAAGAAGTTCGGCGACGGCAACCGCGCGCTGCTCGACCTCCGCGTACGGCACGCCCTGTTCATGGCGGTCGACCGCGAGACCATCGTCGACAAGGTCTTCCAGGGGCACGCGGTGCGGGGCGAGGGGTACATCCCCCCGCGCTTCTCGACGTACTTCTGGAAGCCGTCGGCCGGCCAGGAGCTGGCGTACGACCCGAAGAAGGCGGCCCGACTCCTGGACGAGGCCGGGTATGTGAAGAACGGGGACGGCAGGCGCGTCGGCAAGGACGGCAAGCCGCTGAACCTCCGCATCCTGTGCCACGCCACCGACCCGAACGACAAGGCGGTCAGCAAGTACCTCCAGGAGTGGTGGGGCGACCTGGGCATCGGCCTCACGGTGGACTGCCTCGACAACGTCTCGGACCCCTGGTACGCGGGCGAGTACGACCTGGCGTTCGACGGCTGGTCCGTGAACCCGGACCCGGACTTCGTCCTGTCGATCCACACCTGCGCCGCGCTGCCCGCGAAGGCCGGCGAGTCGGCGGCCACGGACAACTTCATCTGCGACAAGAAGTACGACGAGCTGTACGCGCGGCAGCTCGCCGAGTACGACCCGGCCGAACGGGCGAACATCGTGCGGGAGATGGAGTCACGGCTGTACGACCTCGGGTACATGAACGTCATGGCGTACCCGAACGCGGTCGAGGCCTATCGGACCGACCAGATCGCCTCGATCACCACCATGCCGGAGAAGGCGGGCAACATCTACGGCCAGGACGGCTACTGGAGCTGGTGGTCGGCGGTCCCGGCGGCGGACGCGGTCGAGTCCTCCGACGGCTCGTCCTCGGCGGGCGTGGTCATCGGCGGCGTCGCGGGTGTCGTCCTCCTCCTGGGCGCCGGCGTGTTCCTCGTGCTGCGCCGCCGGGCCACGGCCGACGACCGCGAATGAACGAAGGACCTGCCAGTGACCACTGACGCGACGCGTGCGGCGCCCGTGCCGGAAGCGGCGGCGCGGACCGGCGGCGCCTCGGGCGGCTACGCACGGTACATGGCGGGCAAGGTGGGCGGTGCGGCCGTCTCCCTGCTCGCCGTCCTCGTCACCAGCTTCTTCCTCTTCCGGCTGATCCCGGGCGACCCGGTGAAGTACATGACGGGCGGCCGCCAGGTCTCCGCCGAGCAACTCGCCTCGTACCGGCGGGAGTTCGGCCTCGATCTGCCGCTGTGGCAGCAGTTCGCCGACTACTGCGGCAAGGCGCTGACCGGTGACCTCGGAACCTCGTACCAGTTCCGGGCGCCCGTCCTCGACAAGATCACCGAGGCGCTGCCGAACACGCTCCTGCTCACCGGCACCGCCTTCGTCCTCTACACCGCGCTCGGCATCTTCCTCGGCACCCGCTCGGCCTGGCGGCACGGCGGGCTCGGCGACCGCATCAACACCGGACTGGCGCTGACCCTGTACTCCATCCCGTCGTTCTGGCTCGGGCTGCTGCTGATCATCGTGCTGGCGGTGGGCGTGGGCCCGATCCCGGGGCTGTTCCCGACCGGCGGCATGGAGTCAGGGTCCGAGGAGGGCTTCGCGTACGTCGTCGACGTCGCCCATCACCTCGTCCTGCCGGTGGTGACGCTGGTGGCCGTGGAGTACGGGCAGACCCTGCTGGTCACCCGGTCGGCGCTGCTGGACGAGATGGGCGGCGACTATCTGACGACGGCTCGGGCCAAGGGACTGCGCGACGACCTCGTACGGCGCCGGCACGCCGTGCCCAACGCGCTGCTGCCGACCGTGACGCTGATCTTCATCAACCTGGGCCGGACCGTGGCAGGCGTGATCCTCGTGGAGACCGTGTTCTCCTGGCCGGGCCTCGGCGGGCTGTTCTACCAGGCGCTGAGCGTGCCCGATCTGCCGCTGGTCCAGGGGCTGTTCTTCGTGTTCGCCGCCGCGGTGATCGTGATGAACACGCTGGCCGACCTGATCTATCCGCTGCTCGACCCCAGGGTGGGCCGATGACGACGACGCCGTGCGGGGTGGACCGATGACGATCCGTGGGATCACGACCCGCGGGGTGGGCCGATGACGACGACCGCCGCCGACCCGCCTGACAAGCCGCCCATCGACCCGACCACCGACCCGACCACCGGCTCGTCCACCGACCTGCCCGGCGGCCCGTCCACAAGCCCTCCCGCCGGCCCGCGCGCCCTCGCCCGGCAGCGCCGCCGGGCCTCCGTCGCGCGGTTCTGGCGGCAGTACCGCGCGCACCGGGCCGGACTGTTCGGCCTGGCGGTGCTCGTCCTCTTCGCGCTGGTGGCGCTGGCCGCGCCGCTGCTGGTCGGCGAGGAGGCGCGCAGCGTGACCGACGCGCCGGGCCGTCCGCTGCAGAGCCCGAGCGCCGAGTTCCCGCTCGGCACGGACCAGTTCGGCCGCGGTGTGCTCGGCCTGCTGGTGTGGGGCGCGCGGGTCTCGCTGCTCGTCGGACTGCTGGCCGCCGTGCTGTCGGTGGCGATCGGTACGCTCATCGGGGTCACGGCGGGGCACTTCCGGGGCTGGTACGTGACGGTGCTGATGCGGATCACCGACTGGTTCCTCGTCATGCCGACGCTGGTGCTGGCGATCGCGCTGGCCACGGTGATGTCCCGTTCGCTCGGCACGACCGTCGTGGCGATCGGCGTGACGACCTGGCCGACGACGGCCCGGCTGGTGCGCGCGCAGACGCTGGCGGTGGAGACCCGGCCGTACATCGAACGCGCGACGGCCCTCGGCGGCGGGCACTGGCACATCATGTCCCGGCATGTGCTGCCGAACGTCATGCCGCTGGTGCTGGCCCAGACAACGCTGATCATCTCCTCGGCCATCCTCGCCGAGGCGACCCTCGCCTTCCTCGGCCTCGGCGACCCCACGGTCGTCTCCTGGGGCGGGATGCTCCAGGACGCACGCGAGGCGGGCGCGGTGAGCGCCGGGGACTGGTGGTACCTGGTGCCGCCGGGCCTCGCCATCGCGGTGGTGGCGCTGGCGTTCACGCTGTGCGGCCGGGCCGTGGAGTCCGTGCTCAACCCGAGGCTGGGGGTGGCGCGTTGAGCCGACCCGAGGTGCGCGGCCCGGAGGTGGCGCGGTGACCCTGCTGGACGTACGGAACCTGTCCGTGACCTACGCCGGCGGCGCCGAGGCCGTCCGGGGCGTGGACCTGCGGCTGGACGCGGGCCAGAAGCTGGGTGTCGCGGGCGAGTCCGGCTGTGGCAAGTCCACGCTGGCGCTCGCCCTGCTGCGGCTGCTGCCGGCCGGTACGCGGATCACCGGCGAGGTCCTGCTCGACGGCGAGGACGTCCTGGCCATGAAGTGGGGCCGGCTACGGGCGGTCCGCTGGGCCGGGGCCTCGATCGTCTTCCAGGGCGCGATGCACTCCCTCAACGCCGTGCACCGCGTCGGCGACCAGATCGCCGAGCCGATCCTGCTGCACCACCGGGCGACCCCGGCCGGGGCCCGCACCCGTACCGGGGAACTGCTGGAGCAGGTCGGCCTCCCGGCGGCCCGCGCGGACGCCTACCCGCACGAACTCTCCGGTGGTCAGCGCCAGCGCGTCATGATCGCCATGGCGCTGGCCTGCGACCCCCGGCTGATCATCGCCGACGAGCCGACCACCGCCCTCGACGTGATGATCCAGGCCCAGATCCTGCGGCTGGTCCAGCGGCTCGTCGCCGGCCAGGACCTGGCCCTGATCATGATCAGCCACGACCTGGCGGTCCTCGCCGACACCTGTGACCGGCTCGCGGTGATGTACGCGGGCCGGGTCGTCGAGGAGGGCCCGGCCCGGCAGGTCCACGAGGACGCCCGGCACCCGTACGGGCAGGCCCTGTCCGCCGCGTTCCCGAAAATCGGCGATCCGGCGTCCCGGTTCGCGCCCCGCGGCCTCGCGGGCGACCCGCCGGACCCGTCCGCGCTGCCGCCCGGCTGTACGTTCCACCCGCGCTGCCCGGTGGCTCTCGACATCTGCGCCACGGACGACCAGGCGCTGCGCCCGGCCGGCACCGGGCGCAGCGCAGCGTGCGTGCACACGACGGGCCCCGCGCCCCTGGAGAAGGCGAGGCCCGGCACCTCATGACGACCACCCCCGAGACCACCACCGCGCTGCTCAGCGCACGCGCCCTGCACGTCGCCTTCCCCGGCCGCGGCGGCGCCCCCACCGCCCGGGCCGTGGACGGCGTGGACCTCGACATCGGCACCGGCGAGATCGTCGCGCTGGTCGGCGAGTCCGGCTGCGGCAAGACGACGCTGGCCCGCGCCCTGCTCGGCCTGGTCCGCCCGACCGCGGGCCGGGTCACCTTCGACGCACAGCCGCTCACGTACTCCGCCCGGGCCCTCAAGGCGTACCGCAAACGCGTCCAGCTGGTCCTCCAGGACCCGAGCGGCTCGCTCAACCCCCGGCACACGGTGTACGACGCGGTCGCCGAGGGGCTGCGCATCCACGGGTACGGCGGTGACGAGCGGGCAGCGGTGGCGGGCGCCCTCGCCCGGGCCGGGCTGCGGCCGCCCGAGCGGTTCTTCCTGCGCTACCCGCACGAGCTGTCCGGCGGCCAGCGCCAGCGTGTCGTCATCGCGGGGGCGCTGGTCCTGGAGCCCGAACTCCTCGTCGCGGACGAGCCGGTGGCCTCCCTCGACGCCTCGGTGCGCGGCGAGATCCTGGCCCTGCTGCTGCGTCTGCGCACCGAACTCGGCCTGTCGGCGCTGGTGGTGACACACGATCTGGGCCTGGCCTGGAACATCGCCGACCGGGTCGCCGTGATGTACCTGGGCCGGATCGTGGAGACGGGCCCGGTCGAGCAGGTCCTGACGGCCCCCCGCCACCCCTACACCCAGGCCCTGCTGTCGGTCCTCCCCGACGCCCCGGGCACCCCGGTGGTCCTCACCGGCGAACCCCCGGACCCCTCCCGCATCCCCTCCGGCTGCCGCTTCCACGCCCGCTGCCAGATCCTGACGAGCGGAGAGGCGGAACGGGCGGGGGTGGCGGAGGCGTGCCGGGGTCGGGACCCGGAGGTGCTGAGCGGAGGCGGCACGGCACAGGTGGCGTGCCACTGGGCGCGGGCACGCGACGAACGCTAGGGCGTGTTTCGAAAGTGGCGTCGTCCGCCCGGAGGGCGGGGCCTGCGGCGTCTGGTGCGGTGCATCGCAAGGCGGAGGGTCGTCCGCGTACTGGGCGTACGCGGACGACCCCGACAACGCGGCGAGGTGCCGTGCCAGGCGTCGCGGGGCAGACGGGACTTTCGAAACACGCCCTAGACGGCGGCTTCCGCGATCAGCTCCCGGCACCGCTTGACGTCCTCGGCCATGGCCTCGAGCAACGCCTCCAGGGAGTCGAACTTCGCCTGCCCCCGCACGAAGGCGAGGAAGTCGACGGCGACATGGAGCCCGTAGAGATCCAGCCCCACCCGGTCGATGGCGTACGCCTCCACCGTCCGCTCGGTGCCGTCGAACTGCGGGTTCGTGCCGACGGAGATCGCGGCCGGCATGGCCTCGCCCTCGACGTGCAGCCATCCGGCGTACACGCCGTCGGCCGGGATCGCGGTGTGCGGCAGTGTCTCGACGTTGGCCGTCGGGAAGCCCAACTCCCGCCCGCGCTGCGCCCCTCGGACGACGACGCCCTCGACGCGGTGCGGGCGGCCGAGGATCTCGTTCGCGCCCTCGACATCGCCCTCGGCGACCAGCCGCCGGGTCAGGGTGGACGAGAACGGCTCGCCGCCGCCCGCCTCACCGGTCACGAACAGGTCGACGACCTCGACCTCGAAGTCGTACGTCTTGCCCTGGTCGGCCAGGAACTCCACATTGCCGGCGGCCTTGTGGCCGAAGCGGAAGTTCGGGCCCTCGACGACGGCCTTGGCGTGCAGCTTGTCGACCAGGACCTTGACGACGAACTCGGCGGGCGACAGCCGGGAGAAGTCGCTGGTGAACGGCAGCACGAGTACCGCGTCCACGCCCACTTCGGCCATCAGTTCGGCACGGCGGTGGTGCGGGGCGAGCAGCGGGGGGTGGCTGCCGGGGCGCACGACCTCGCTGGGGTGCGGGTCGAAGGTCACGGCGACGGAGGGGACGCCCAGCTCACGGGCGCGGTCCACGGCGTGCCGGAGGATCAGCTGGTGCCCGCGGTGCACCCCGTCGTAGGAACCGATGGTGACGACGCTGCGCCCCCAGTCCTCGGGGATGTCCTCCAAGCCACGCCAGCGCTGCACTGTGACCGCTCCTCGTCGAAAACCTGGTCTGAAACCTGTCGAACCCGTGTCCGTGGTTGCCTCATACGCAGGTCTAAGGGTGCCATGCCGGATGCTCTCCGCCCGCATCGGCATCCGGGCTGTGACCCGTCGCACGAAGGCGCCCCCCTGTTCACGCGGGAACCCGCACCCCAGCGACCCCCGCCAGGTTCTCGATCATGCGGCGGGTGCTCGGCCCGACGACCGCCGCCCACTCCTGCGGCGTACCGCTGAGCCAGCCCGCCACCAGCCCCGCGAAACCGGGGACGTGCCGGGCCAGGTCGACGAGCGCCCAGTCGAAACGGGTGGCTCCTTCGGGCGTACGGACGAGGAGCATCCCGATCCGGTGCACGAGCAGCCGGGTGTCGGAGCCGTCCGTGCCGTCCGGCGTCCCCGCCCGCGCGGCGATCGCGCGGAGCAGCGCGTCGAGCACGGACGGGTCCCGCTCGCTCGTGATCAGCAGGTCCAGCAGCTCGCGCCGCAGCACACCGGACACGGCCGTGCCCGCCTCGGCGAACACGGCCGCGAGCGCGGCCCGCACCTGCACTGGACCGCCCTCCAGCAACCCCGTCACCAGCGGAAACAGCGCGGCGCGCGCGGCCGGCCCGTGCTCCAGCCGCCGGTCGACGTACGCGGCGACCTGCCCGGCCAGCTCGGGACGCAGCTCCACGACCTCCCGTACGAGTCCGGTGACGCGCCGGGCCAGGGCCGGGGTCGTGACCTCGGCGAGCGTACGCAGCGCCTCGCCGTCGCCGCGGGGCTCCCGCAGCCGGGTGCGGAAGGCGTCGAGGACCGGGTCCGCGTGCGTGTCGAGCGCGGTGACCAGCGCGCTCGCGGGCACCTGCGGATCCCCGGCCACGAACCGCTCCAGCGCCTGCGGCAGATACCGGGCGCGGGTCCGCGGATCGCGTACGAGGAGGGCGAGCGCGCCGCCGTGGAGGGTGACGTCGGCGGGGCGGGCGAGCAGCGCGAGGGCGGCGTGGCGGAGCAGGCCGCGGTCGGTCTCGGTCCGCGCGTGGGGGGGCGGCCCGCAGCCCATAGGCGAGCGCCGCCACGCGCCGCGCCGGCCGCTCGTCGTGCGCCCACCGGTCGACGGCCCGGCACACCGCCGAGGGCTCCTCCTCGGCCAGTACGGCGAGCAGCTCGTCCCCGCGCCGGTGCGCGCTGTCGACGAGCGCCTCGGCGAGGCCGTCCGGGGCGCACCGCCGATGTGTGTACAGCAGTGCCTGCGCGGCCGTCGCCACGGTGGCGTCGGGCGTCGCGCTCAGCGGACCGTCGTCGTGGAACCACCGGGTGAGCTGCGGTTGTACGGCGGCCGGGTCGGCGGCGAGGAGACGCGAGACCACGTCGAGGCAGCGGGGCCCGTCGTCGGTGGCCGGGTCGGCGACGACGAGGCGTCGTAGCAGGTCGAACCGTTCCTCCTCGGGCAGGGGCAGCGACGCCCAGAAGTCCGGCCCGAACTGCCCCGGCACGGTCCGCCCCTGGCCCCGCCAGGCCCCGATCCGCTCGGTGAGGAAGCGCAGGACCCGGGTGTACGGGCTCGCGTCCGGCACGCGCACCAGCACATCGGCGAGCAGATGGGTGGCCCACCAGGTCGGATCGTCGGGCGACTCGACGGCCCCCGTCGGCAGCAACGCGTCCACGGCGTCGAGCAACTCCTCCAGCCGGCCCGACAGTTCGGCCGCGCCTTCCTGCCGCCCGAGCAGCAGCAACGCCTGCACGACGGGCCCGATCCGGTGCCGAGGCACGGGAACCGCCCGCACCCCCTCCCGCCGAGCCATCCGCCGTGCCCGCGCGTCCCCGCCCTCCCGCACACCACTGCCCGCGCCACGCCCACGCACATCACCGGCTGCCGTACGGTCCCCCGCGTCCCCGGCTGTCCCGCGCTCCCGCCGCTCACCGGCCGCGCCGCTTTCACCCCGCTCATCGGGCGTGCCGCTTTCACCCCGCTCACCTGCCGCCGCGCGATCCGGCCGCTCACCGCCCTCTCGCCGCGCACACCGGTCACCGGACGCTCCCCGGCTCTGCCAGGCCGCCGCCCACACCCGCGGATCCAGCCGCACCCCCGCCGAAGCCTCCGGGTCCCACCCAGCATCCGTCGTCGCTTCCCAGCGCCGCTCAGCTTCCGCCCACACCCGCGGATCGCGCCGGATGCTCGCCGAGGCCCTCGCATCCCGCCCGTCCGACGCCGACCCCCGCGGATCCAGCCGCACCCCCGCCGAAGCCTCCGGGTCCCACCCAGCATCCGTCGTCGCTTCCCAGCGCCGCTCAGCTTCCGCCCACACCCGCGGATCGCGCCGGATGCTCGCCGAGGCCCTCGCATCCCGCCCGTCCGACGCCGACCCCCGCGGATCCAGCCGCACCCCGGCTGAATCCTCCGGGTCCCACCCGGCCTCCGCAGCCGTGTCCCGGTCCTGCCCGGCCTCCGCCCCCGCGTCCCGCCCCGTCTCCCCGGCCCCGCCCAGGTCCCGGCGGGCGGCCGCCGCCGTGCCCCACCCCCGGTGCACCAAGGCGTGCAGAGCCGCGTCCAGGTCCAGATGGGCACCCTGGATCCAGTCGGCCAGCTCCTCGTGGGCGAAGCGGTACCCGTTGCCCGCCGGAACCAGCAGTCCTTCCGTGAGCACGGCGGAGGCCCAGCCGGTGGTGCCGGCGAGCCTCTGCCCCGGCACCGGCCCCCACGGGAACACCGCCTCGAACCCGGCCCGGTCCAACTCCCCCTGCCCGGGCCCGAGGCACCGCCGGGCGGCTTCGTGCACCTGCCCGGCGACCCGCGCCGCGAGCCGTCGTACGGCCGTACCACGCATCCCGTTCCCCGCGGCGAGCCGTACGGCGACGCGCAGGCACATCAGGTCGAGGTAGGCGGAGAGAACCTCGTCCCTCCCGGGACAGCCACCGCCCCCGGCGGCCGCAGGCCCGCCGACACCCACGCCCACACCGGCTCCCACGCCGACGCCAGCAGCCCCTGACCGAAAGCCCCCGAACCCCTCACCCCCGGAGTACCGGTCCCCGTCCCCGCCGGGCGGCCCGGCGAAGGCGCCATCCTCGCCGGGCCGCCCGGTGGTCCCTTCCGGCAGCGCCGCCCGTACCTCGGACAGCAGCCGAAGTGTGAGCGGATGCCGGGCGTCGGCGCCGCCGAGCGCGCCTTCCGGAATCCCGTACCGCAGCCGGGCCCGCCGGGCCTCGGCCTCGGACAGATCCCCCAGCCGTACGCAGGGCGGCAGTTGCCGCCCCTCCCCCTCGAACACCGTCCCGTGCAGCAGCTCCGCCGGGAAGCGGTCCCCGGCCTGCTCCCAGTACTCGGCGCGGCACGCCACCACGAGCCGGGCCCCGTTCGTCCGCAGCCACTCGGCCGTGCCGGTCGTCCACTCGGTCATCCGGTGGGCAAGCGTGGGTGGCATCTCCTCCGGGCCGTCGAGGAGGAGGAGCAGCGGCCGACCCTCCGCGAGCGCGATCCGCGCGAGCCGCTCGGGCCGGATGTCACCCAGCTCTCCGCCGTAGCCCCCGGGAAGCGACGGCCCCTCCTCCGAGACCGCCTCGGCAGCCGCCTGGGCCCCCGGAACGTCGGACGCCGCCAGGATCCGCCCCGCCCGCTCCAACGCCCGCCGCGCCGCGTCCGCCACGGACTCGTCGCCGTCCAGCAGGTCCGCGCCGCGCAGCCACAGCGTGGGGGCGGGCTCGGGCCCCCGGGCGCGCCGGGCGGCGAGGGCCGCCAGCTCCGTCGTACGCCCGCTGCCGGGCGGCCCGACAAGGCCGAGGACGACGGCCGGACCCTCGCCGAAGGCCGCGAACTCCCTGACGACACCGGCCCGTTCGACGGGATCGGCAGCACAGGAAACACCGGGCCCCGAGCCCGTGCCGGCCCCCGGTCCCGCGTCCACCGGCCCGAGCGGTCCGCCCGGCCCGTCCGACCCCACCGAGGTGGCCGTGAGCTCCAGCACCCCCGCCAGGTTCAGATCCACCCCGTACGCCGGCACGGTCGCCGCGTTGCGCGCGAGCAGCTCCGCGAGCGGCCCCGCGGCCTCCCGCCCCCGCAGGGGTACGGCGAACCCGGCCGTGCGATGCCGGGCCTCCAGCGCCGTGCCCAGCACGCCCACCACGGTCCCGGTGACCGTGTCGAGCACGGGCCCCCCGGCCGCTCCCCCGCCCAGTCGCAGCGCATCGCTCCCGGCCGTGCCGATCGCCAACTCCAGGACGCCGCCCAGCAGATGGAAGCCGTCGGTCGCGGTGTACGTCACCTCCGCCGTGCCCAGCACCCGCGCCTCGCGCCAGCCGCCGGCCGGGATGCGGACGTACGTCCCGGTCTCCACGTACTCCCGCACGGTGAAGGGCAGCGGGTCCACGCACAGCCCCTCGGTGCGGATGAGCGCCAGGTCGAGGGCGGGCAGCGGGGTCACCGCGTCGGAGGAGACCACGCAGGTGCGGTCCCCCGCGCTGTGCAGCACGATCCGCGCGAGCCCGTCCACCGCCTCGTGGCTGGTGACGACCGTGCCGTGGTGGTCGGCCATGAATCCCGTGCCGCGCGGGCGGCCCGCCGGATCGCCGACCCGCACCAGGACCTCGTCCCGCGCCACCCGGCCGTCGTCCGCTGCCCGACGGCCACGAACTGCCATTACCGACCTCCCCGTCGTACCTCTGTTCCGACGGTAGGCACACGAAGATCAGCAGAACAGATCGCCCGGCAAACGCGCCCCCTTCCGCTCCCTCGGTTCACTCCGAGCGCCTGCACGAAGGGGTGAATAGGGCAGGGCGGATGGATACACCCTTGGGTGGGGGAACCGAGGGGGGACCGTGGAGCGGCGGGAACAGCAAGCCCCGTGACCGCCGCTCCACGGCGAAAGCCCTACGCGGGAGGGCCCGTGTCAGCCGAAGACGGCCAGGCTCTTGGCCTTGCCCTTCAGGCTCTCCACGAGCCCCAGCAGCCGCCCGGCCGGATCGAAGACGGCCACGGCACCGGCGTCCGCGTACTCCTCGGGCATGTCCAGCCGCACGCCGTTCAGCAGCAGCCGGGCCCGCCTGGCGTCCACGTCCCAGCGGGGGAACGCGGCTGCGGCGGCCTCCGCGATCGGCATCACGGTCAGCTCCTCCTGGAGCTGGTCCAGCGTCCTGGCCGAGTCCAGCTTGTACGGCCCGACGCGGGTGCGGCGCAGCGCGGTCAGATGCCCGCCGACCCCGAGGTCCGCGCCCAGGTCACGGGCGAGCGCCCGGATGTACGTCCCGGATGAGCACACCACCGACACCACCAGGTCGAGCACGGGGGTGCCGTCCTCGGCGACGGCGTCCCGGACGTCGTACACCGCGAAGGAGGAGACGGTGACGGGCCTGGCGGGGATCTCGAAGTCCTCGCCGTCCCGGGCCCGCTTGTAGGACCGCACGCCGTCGATCTTGATGGCGCTGACCTTGGACGGCACCTGCATGATGTCGCCGCTCAGCTTGGCGATCCCGGCGTCGACGGCGTCGCGGGTGACCTTCGACGCGTCGCTCGACGCCGTGATCTCGCCCTCGGCGTCATCGGTGAGCGTCGTCTGCCCGAGCCTGATGGTCCCCAGGTACTCCTTCTCGGTGAGGGCGAGGTGACCGAGCATCTTGGTCGCCTTCTCCACCCCGAGGACGAGCACACCGGTGGCCATGGGGTCGAGCGTCCCCGCGTGCCCGACCCTGCGCGTCCGCGCGATGCCGCGCATCTTGGCGACGACGTCGTGCGAAGTGAAGCCCGACGGCTTGTCGACGATGACAAGTCCGTCGGGCGTGGTGTTCTTCTGGCGCTGCTCGGTCATTCGGCGGCGTCGTCCTCGTCGTCGCCCGGCTTCTTGTACGGGTCGGCGTCACCGGCGTACTTCGCGCCGGAGGCGCTCTCGCGCACCTGGGCGTCCGAGGCCCGCGCCTTGTCGAGGAGGTCGTCGATGGTCTTGGCGGTGTCCGGGAGGGCGTCGGCCACAAAGGTGAGGGTCGGCGTGAACTTCACACCCGCGGCACGGCCGACCTCGGAACGGAGGATGCCCTTGGCGCTCTCCAGTCCCGCGGCGGCGGCCGCCCGCTCCTCGTCGTCCCCGTACACCGTGTAGAAGACGGTCGCCTCCCGCAGGTCCCCGGTCACCCGGGTGTCCGTGATGGTGACGTGTGAGCCGAGCCGCGGGTCCTTGATCCCGCGCAGCAGCTTCTGGGCCACCACCTCTCGGATGAGGTCCGCCAGCCTTTTAGCCCGCGCGTTGTCGGCCACTGGTCCGTCTCCTAGCTCGTTCTGCGTTACCGCTGTTTCTTGAATGGTGCATGGCGACCGGTCAGTCGTCCTCGCCGTGGAGGCGCCGTCTCACCGACAGCAGTTCCACCTCCGGCCGACCGGCGACCAGCCGCTCGCACCGGTCCAGCACCTCGGTCAGATGCCCCGTGTCACCTGACACCACCGCCAGCCCGATCGTGGCCCGGCGGTGCAGATCCATCTGGTCGACCTCCGCCGCACTCACCGCGAACTTGCGCTGGAGCTCGGCCACGATCGGCCGGACGACGGAGCGCTTCTCCTTCAGCGACCGTACGTCGCCGAGCAGGAGATCGAAGGACAGAGTCCCCACGTACATGTGTATCCGGTTCACCCGCCGGTACGGGATCGATGGCCCACCCGTGTCCGGGCGGGAACATCAGAACCGTACATCGACCGGGCGGTGCGACTCGACGGGATATCGGCGCCCCTGATGGGACGCGGGGAACTGTGCGAAGGGGGTCTGGGGGCGCGGCCCCCAGGAACGGCCACACCGGCCGGCGGTGAACAGGTCACCCCCGGCCGGCATGAACCATCAGGCTTACGCCCGCGGCTTCTCCCGCATCTCGTACGTCGCGATGACGTCGTCCACCTTGATGTCGTTGAAGTTGCCGAGGTTGATACCGCCCTCGAACCCTTCGCGGATCTCGGTGACGTCGTCCTTGAAGCGACGCAGACCGGAGATGGTGAGGTTCTCCGCGATGACCTTGCCGTCGCGGACGAGGCGCGCCTTGGTGTTGCGCTTGACCTCGCCCGAGCGGACCAGGACACCGGCGATGTTGCCCAGCTTGGACGACTTGAAGACCTCGCGGATCTCCGCCGTGCCGAGCTCGACCTCCTCGTACTCCGGCTTGAGCATGCCCTTGAGGGCCGACTCGATCTCCTCGATGGCCTGGTAGATCACCGAGTAGTACCGGACGTCGACGCCCTCGCGCTCCGCCATCTGCGCCGCGCGGCCCGCAGCGCGGACGTTGAAGCCGATGACGATCGCGTCGGAGCCGGTCGCCAGGTCGATGTCCGACTCGGTGACCGCACCCACGCCGCGGTGCAGGACGCGGATGTCGACCTCTTCGCCGACGTCGAGCTGGAGCAGCGAGGACTCGAGGGCCTCCACCGAACCGGACGCGTCGCCCTTGATGATGAGGTTGAGTTCCTGCACCAGGCCGGCCTTGAGGGCCTCGTCCAGGTTCTCCAGGGAGAACCGGACACCCCGGCGGGCGAAGTTGGCGTTCCGCTCACGAGCGGCACGCTTCTCGGCGATCTGACGGGCCGTACGGTCCTCGTCGACCACCAGGAAGTTGTCGCCGGCGCCCGGGACATTGGTGAGACCGAGGACGAGGACCGGGGTCGAGGGACCCGCCTCTTCCACGTTCGCGCCCTTGTCGTCGAGCATCGCGCGGACTCGGCCGTACGCGTCGCCGACCACCATGGTGTCGCCGACCCGCAGGGTGCCTCGCTGGACCAGGACGGTCGCGACGGCACCGCGGCCGCGGTCGAGGTGGGACTCGATCGCGATGCCCTGCGCGTCCTGCTCCGGGTTGGCCCGCAGGTCGAGCGAGGCGTCCGCGGTCAGGACCACGGCCTCCAGCAGCTGCTCGATGTTGAGCCCCTGCTTGGCGGAGATGTCGACGAACATCGTGTCGCCGCCGTACTCCTCGGCCACCAGACCGAACTCGGTGAGCTGACCGCGCACCTTGGTCGGGTCGGCGCCCTCGACGTCGATCTTGTTGACCGCGACCACGATCGGCACACCGGCCGCCTTGGCGTGGTTCAACGCCTCGATCGTCTGGGGCATCACACCGTCGTTGGCCGCCACCACGAGGATCGCGATGTCGGTCGACTTCGCACCACGGGCACGCATGGCGGTGAACGCCTCGTGACCCGGGGTGTCGATGAAGGTGATCTTGCGCTGTTCGTCGTTGACCTGGGTGGTGACCTGGTACGCACCGATGTGCTGCGTGATTCCGCCGGCCTCGCCCGCGACGACGTTCGTCTTGCGGATGGTGTCCAGCAGTCGGGTCTTACCGTGGTCGACGTGACCCATGACGGTCACGACCGGCGGACGCGCGACGAGGAACTCCTCGCCACCCTCGTCCTCGCCGAACTCGATGTCGAAGGACTCGAGCAGCTCGCGGTCCTCCTCCTCCGGGCTGACGATCTCGATGACGTAGTTCATCTCGCCGGCGAGCAGCTGGAGGGTCTCGTCGGAGACGGACTGCGTGGCAGTGACCATCTCGCCGAGGTTCATCATCACGGCGACGAGCGACGCCGGGTTGGCGTTGATCTTCTCCGCGAAGTCGGTGAGGGACGCACCGCGCGACAGGCGGACGGACTGTCCGTTGCCGCGAGGCAGCATCACGCCGCCGACCGACGGGGCCTGCATGGCCTCGTACTCCTGGCGCCTCTGCCGCTTCGACTTGCGACCACGACGCGCGGGACCGCCGGGACGACCGAAGGCGCCCTGCGTGCCACCACGGGCACCCGGACCACCGGGACGACCGCCGAAGCCGGGACGGCCACCGCCGCCGCCACCGGGACCACCGGGACGACCGGCGAAACCGCCACCAGCGCCACCGGGAGCACCCGGACGACCGGCGAAACCGCCACCGCCGCCACCGGGACGACCGGCGAAGCCGCCGCCACCGGGACGACCGCCGCCGCCACCACCGGGACCACCGGGACGACCGCCGCCACCAGGGCCGCGGCCACCGGGGCCACCGCCGCCGGGACGCGGGCCGGCCGCCGGACGCTGCGGCATCATGCCCGGGTTCGGACGGTTGCCGCCAGGGCCACCGCCGGGACGCGGCGCCTGCGGACGAGGCATGCCACCCGGAGTCGGACGGGCACCGCCCGGACCACCCTGGGGACGCGGAGCGCCACCGGGGCCGCCCTGCGGACGGGGAGCCTGACCGGGGGCCTGCGGACGCGGACCGCCGCCCTGAGCGCCGCCGGGGCCACCGTGGCCACCGGCAGGTCGGGGCGCGCCGCCGGGACGGGGACCGCCCTGGGGACGGCCCATGCCGGTGGAGCCACCGGAGGTGAAGGGGTTGTTGCCCGGACGCGGACCGGACGGACGGGCACCGCCCGGCTTGGGCGCGCCGGGACCACCCGGACGCTGACCACCGGGACGCGGCGCCTGGCCACGATCCTGACCGCGGTCCTGGCCGGGACCGCCCGGACGCTGACCGCCAGGACGGGGCGCGCCGGCGCCCGGACGGGCGCCCGGACGCGGACCGGCCGGGGCGGACGAGGCCGCCGGGGCCGACGGGGGCGCCTGGAACTCGGGCACGCTCGGCGCCGGGGACACCGGAGCGGGCTTCGGCGTCGGCGGCTTGGGACCGGGCGTCGGGCGCGGACCCGGGGCCGGGGCGGCGGGACGCTCAGCCGCGGGCGCGGCGGGCGCCACCGGCGGCTTGGGCGCGACCGGACCCGGACGTGGGGCGGCCGGACGGGCGGCCTGCGCGGGAGAGGGGGCCGCCGGACGTGCCGGTGCGGCCTTGCGCGGGGCGGGCTTGCCGCCGCCGCTGCCCTGCTGGAGGGCGTCAGTCAGCTTGCGTACAACGGGCGCCTCGATCGTCGAGGACGCCGAACGGACGAATTCACCGAGCTCTTGGAGCTTGGCCATGACGACCTTGCTCTCGACCCCGAACTCCTTGGCGAGTTCGTATACCCGGACCTTAGCCACTTCGCTCCTTTTAGGTCCGGTTGCGTCCGGACCGTCGCTACTTCATGGGCGTACTCATCGCGTGCTCATCGAGTGCTCATCGCAATCTCGACCTACTTCCAACTCGCGGGGTACCAGGGCCGCACGGGGGTTCCGTGCGACGCGTCTTACTGTGTTGCCTGCTCGACGTGGAGGCGCAACGCCGCCGTGTCGAGCGGACCCGGGGCACGCAGTGCCCGTGGGAACGCCCGGCGGCGAACCGCCAGATCGAAACAGACCAGGGCGGGGTGTACGTAAGCACCCCGGCCGGGCAGCGTACCGCGATGATCGGGGACGCATTCCTCCTCGATCGCCACGACGCGCAGCAGCTCGGTCTTGGCCGCTCGCTGCCTGCACCCCACACAGGTGCGCTCAGGGCATGCACGGGCTCGCGTCCGGCCAGACACTCTTAAGTCTACCTCCCCGTTCCGACCTCACCCCTTTGAGGCAGGACTCGAACGGTTGTTGTCGTGATCTGAGCCACCTGCGGCTTGGATCTATTCCCCGGTCCGCCGGGCGGTGTCCTCGGACGGCTGCTCGATGTCCGGACGGATGTCGATCCGCCAGCCGGTGAGCCGGGCGGCGAGGCGGGCGTTCTGGCCCTCCTTGCCGATCGCCAGCGACAGCTGGTAATCGGGCACCGTCACCCGCGCGGAGCGGGCCGCGAGGTCCACGACCTCGACCTTGGAGACCCGGGCCGGGGACAGCGCGTTGGCCACCATCTCCGCCGGGTCGTCCGACCAGTCGACGATGTCGATCTTCTCGCCGTTCAGCTCGGCCATGACATTGCGCACACGGCCGCCCATCGGGCCGATGCAGGCGCCCTTGGCGTTCAGACCCGAACGGGTGGACCGGACCGCGATCTTCGTACGGTGGCCGGCCTCACGGGCGATGGCGGAGATCTCGACGGACCCGTCGGCGATCTCCGGCACCTCGAGGGCGAAGAGCTTCTTCACCAGATTGGGGTGCGTGCGCGAGAGGGTCACGGACGGGCCGCGCACACCCTTCGCCACCCGAACGACGTACGACCGGAGGCGCAGGCCGTGCTGGTACGACTCGCCGGGGACCTGCTCCTGCACGGGCAGGATGGCCTCCAGCTTGCCGATGTCGACGAGCACGTTCTTCGGGTCGCGGCCCTGCTGGACGACACCGGTGACGATGTCGCCCTCGCGGCCGGCGTACTCGCCGAGCGTGGCGTCGTCCTCCGCGTCCCGCAGGCGCTGCAGGATGACCTGCTTGGCGGTGGTGGCGGCGATCCGGCCGAAGTCCGACGGGGTGTCGTCGAACTCGCGCGGCTCCTGCCCCTCCTCCAGGTCCTCGGGGTCCTCCTTCGCCCACACGGTCACATGGCCTGTCTCCCGGTTGAGCTCCACGCGCGCGTGGCGGCGGCTTCCCTCGGTGCGGTGGTAGGCGATGAGGAGGGCCGCCTCGATCGCCTCGACGAGCAGGGAGAAGGAGATCTCCTTCTCCCGCACCAAGCCCCTGAGGGCACTCATGTCGATGTCCACGGCTACGCCTCCTCCTCTTCCTTCATGTCCGTCTTGTCCTTGCGGTTGAACTCGACCTGGACGCGGGCCTTGTCGATCTCGTCGAAGGCGAGCCTGCGGGTGGTGGCCTTGCGGCCCTTCACTCCGGGCACCTCGAGGTCGAGGCCCTCGTCGTCCAGGGTCAGGATGCGGGCGACCAGTTCGCCGGCACCCGCTGCATCGGTCAGTTGGAACCTCACCAGGCGGTCCACGGCTCTGCGATAGTGCCGGAACTCGGTGAGGGCGCGCTCGGCGCCCGGCGTACCGACCTCCAGGGTGTACTCCGCCTGGCCCATCGCGTCCGACTCGTCGAGCTTCTCCGACAGGGCGCGGCTGACGTCGGCGACCGCGTCCAGATCCGCACCCTCGTCCGAGTCGACGACCACGCGCAGCACCCGCCTGCGTCCGACCGAGTCCACTGCGATCTCTTCGAGATCGAGGCCCTGGGAGCGTACGAGCGGTTCCAGCAGTTCTCGCAGCCTCTCGCTCTGGGTGGTGCTCATCCGGGTGACTCCTCGGCCGCGTGTGCTGTTGTGGGTAGGGCGCGTGTCAGGTCAAAGGGTATCCGCTCCACGGGGGTGTTGCCGTCCACGCACGTACCTGGAGTCAAGGGGTGCGGTGGTGACGCGCGCGAGGGGGAAGCGCGGGTACGGTGATCACGCCGCTCTTGTGTTCGTACGATCCCCCTGAGGACGTCTGCCGTGTCGTTCACCCTGCCGTCGCACACCCGTTCGGGGCTGCGCAGAAGGAGTCTGCTCGCCGGGGCCGCCGGGGCGGCTCTGCTCGTGGGCTGCTCGTCCGAGGACGACAGCTCCACCGCCGCCGGCCCCTCCGCCGCCGAGCGGGCACGCGCGCGCGTGGCCCGCGACAGCGAGGTGCTCGCGGAGCGGTACGCCGCGGTGATCGCCGCGCATCCCGCGCTGGCCGCGACGCTGACACCGCTGCGGGCCGAGGTCGTACGTCACGCGAAGGCGTTCGGGGGCGCTGACGCTCCGTCGGAGTCGGCTTCACCGTCCGCCTCGGGCTCGCCCTCGCCACTTCCGGTTCGGGTTCCCACCGACGAGAAGTCCGCGCTCGCCGAACTGGCCACCGCCGAGCGGAAGCTCGCCGACCGGCGGGCGAAGGCGTTGCTGGAGGTGCCCGGTGAGCTGGCGCGGCTGATGGCGTCCGTGGCGGCGGCCGGTGCCGGACACGCGTTTCTGTTGGCGGAGGGTGCGAAGTGAGCAGCGCAGAGCTGAAGGCGGTACAGGCCGCGCTCGGGGCCGAACACGCGGCCGTGTACGGGTACGGGGTCGTCGGCGGGAAGATCGGCGAGACCCGGCAGAGCGAGGCGCGGGCGGCGTACGACGCCCATCGGGCCCGGCGGGACCAGCTGGAGCGGGCCGCACGGGACCTCGGTGGCAAGCCGGCGGCCGCCGCGGCCGGGTACGCGCTCCCCTTCTCGGTGACGGACACCGACTCCGCCGTGCGGCTCGCCGTCGAGCTCGAGGAGCGGGTGGCCGGGGTGTACTCCGACCTCGTACGGGCGGCGGAGGGCGAGCGGCGGGCTGCGGCGGCCGAGGCGCTGCGGGAAGCGGCGGTGCGGGCGGTGCGGTGGCGGGGAGGAAGCGTAGCCTTCCCTGGTCTCGCCGAGCGGGCGGCCGGTAGCGCCACCCCGACGGCGGAACCGCACACCTGATCACGGCCTGGAAGGGAACGACTCGCACATGGCGCGCATGGCTTTCGAATCTTTCGAACCGCCGCGGCGGCTGGTGCGAGCGCTCGCCGAGTCACGGCAACCGGGCGGCGGCGACGGTGTCGGCGAGTGGCTGGAGCAGCTGCCCGAGCTGGCTCAACAGGCCGTGGATCTACGCGAGTTGACCGTGGAGCGGGTGCAGGCGCCCGGCGGTCGCAGCAGTCTGGTGCTGCTCGTACGGCAGGTGGGCGACGTCCCCGCCGTACTGAAGCTGGCGCCCGAGCGGGCCCGGCCGGAGAGCGAGCGGGCGGCGCTCGCGCACTGGGACGGGCGGGGCGCGGTGCGGCTGCTCAACCCGGGTGACACTCACGGCGTGCTGCTGCTGGAGCGGCTGCGCCCCGATCTGTCGGTGCGGTCGCTGCCGGAGGCGAAGGCGCTGCTGGAGGCGACGGCCACGCTGCGGCGGCTGTGGGTCGAGCCGCCCCAGGCCCATGTGTTCGAGACCGTCGCCGAGCGGACCGGGCGGCAGGCCGAGGCGATGCGTGCCGGCTCCGCCGCGGACACCGATACGGACGCGGAGGTGCGGGGCCTGGTCGACGCCGCCCTCGCCGTGCGTGCGGAGCTGCTCGGCTCCGCGGCCGAGGAGCGGTTGCTGCACGGCACCTTCCGGCAGAGCAAGGTGCTCGCCGGGGAGCGGATGCCGTGGCTGGCCGTGGGGCCGGATCCGGTGGTGGGTGAGTGCGCGTTCGATCTGGCTCGGCTGGTGCGGGACCGGGTGGAGGATCTGATCGCCTCGCCGTCGGGGGCCGCGATCACTCGGCGGCGGGTGAAGCGGTTGGCCGAGTCGTTGGATGTGGATCAGGAGCGGTTGCGGGGGTGGACGTTGTTCCGGGCGGTGGAGTCGGGGGTTCGGGCGCTGAGGGTCGGGCGGACGGGGGATGCGGAGTTGTTGCTCGAGTTCGCGGGGTGGCTCTAGCCTCCGGCGGATGGGCCGTTTGATGGCTGCGGGCCGTCTGTTGCTGGTCGCGCGGTTCCCCGCGCCGTCCCTTACGGGGCGTGTCCGATCAGCTTGAGAGCCAGTACGGGGCAGTCGGCCGCTGCCCTTTTCGCCCTCTTCAGCGCCGCTCTCGGGATCGGTCCCCGCTCGAACAACGGGTAGCCCCACTCGTCCAGGGCCATGTGTTCGGGGAGGAGTTCCGCGCACAGGCCGTGGCCCTGGCAGGCCGTCCAGTCGATGTCCAGGCGCGGGGCGGCGGTGGAGTCCATGGCGTCAGCTCCGGGGGACGGGGAGGAACGGGGTTCGGTCGGTGGCCGTGCAGTGGCCGTGGGCGTGGGCGTCCAGTTCGGGGGCGAAGGTCGTCAGTGCGCTGCGGACCAGGCGGACCGTGCCGTCGGGGTGGTGGCAGGCGCCTCGGCCTTCGACCAGGCCTGCCCAGCGGGACACGTCCTCGCGGGTGGTGCCTTGGGGACCAGGCGCGGCCAGGGTCTGGAAGGCGGCGGCGATGCGGGGCAGGCCGCTCAGGCAGGGGCCGCACTGGCCCGCCGATTCGAGGGCGAGGTGGCGCAGGACGCGGGCGGTCTCCGCCGGGCCGCAGCGGTCGGCGGGGAGGGCGGCCAGGACTCCGGCGCCCAAGTTGCCTGCGGTGAGGGTGAGTTGGGCTGCCTGGGCGGCCGGGATCCAGGTGCCGTGGTAGCCGCCGGTCAGGACCGCGCTCGTGGTGTGCAGGGGGAGCAGGCGGTGCAGGGGCAGGCCGTAGGGGGCTTCGACGACCCGGGGTTCGCGGCCGGGGACGTGCAGGGTGCACAGGACACTGCCCGGGTCGGTGGGCGTACCGGCGGAGCGGTACCAGTCGGCGCCGTAGCGGGCGATCAGGGCCAGGTGGGCGAGGGTCTCGACGTTCTGGACGAGGGTCGGGGCGCCGTGCACGCCTCGTTCGCGGACCGGTGGGTTCTGGTGGCGGGGCAGGGCGGGGCGGCCGTCGAGGTGCTGGGTGAGGGCCGAGGACTCGCCGGAGAGGAAGCGCTTGGGGACGCGGACTACTCGTACGGGGATCCGGTCGCGGTCGCCGCGTTCGGCCACCGCCGCCTCCAGGTGGGTGGCGTCGTCCTCGACCGCGAGGTACGCCTCCCCCGCGCCGGTCGCCTCGGCGGCCAGGCACAGGCCGTCCAGGACCAGGTGGGGTGACAGGCGCAGCAGTGTCTTGTCCTTGGCGCTGGCCGGTTCGCCCTCGGAGCCGTTCGCCACGACGACGGGGGTACGGCCTGTGCGGCGGCCGGCCTCGGCGACCGAGGCGAGTTTGCGGTACATGGGGAAGGCCGCGCCGCCTCTGCCGGTGAGACCGGACTCGGCCGCCGCGCGCAGGAGTTCGGCGGGGTGGAAGGAGGTGAGGGGGCCGTAGCGCTGTTCGTGGGTGGGGTGGTCGGCCGGGGTGCCGCCGGGGGCGAGGAGGCGGGGGGACATGTAGAGGTCGACGGGGGCGTGCGTCGCGGTGGTCGTCATGGGCGGGCTCCTTCGGCCGTGCGGAGCAGGGTGGCGGGGGTGCGGCGGGAGTCTCGTACGGCGTGGGCGGTGCGCAGGGCGAGGGCGGCGAGCACGGCGGCCACGCAGCCGATGGTCAGCCAGAGCATCCAGGCGGTGATGCTGTCCGTGCCGATGCCGATGCCGTGGGCGAGTGCGAACGGCCAGGAGGCGTATGCCAGCCAGTGCACGGTCCGCCAGGTGCGGTGGCCGATGCGGGTGCGCAGCAGGCTGGTGATCAGGACCGCGAGCATCAGGTCGAGGGCGACCGTGCCGAGGCCGAGCCAGAGGGGCTGGTAGTCGGAGACGAAGGGGACGAGCGCGTCGAGGGGGGTGATGTCGACGTAGGCGTCGATGACGGCGGTCGCGATGTGCAGGGCCAGGAAGGCGGTGGCGGAGAGGGAGAGGGTGCGGTGGAGGGTGAGGGTGCCGAAGCGGGGGAGGCCGGGGAGGCGGGTGTGGAGTCGGACGGCTGTGCCGAGGAGGACGACGAGGGTGAACAGGACCAGGGAGACGGCGCCGGTGGCTCTGTTGGCGTACCAGAGGATCTCGTCGGTCATGGGGTGGGCTCCGGCTGGGGGGTGGGTGCGGGTGCGGGTTTGGAGTTTTCGCCCCCGCCGCCCCTACCGGTCCCATCCCTGGGGGCTGCGCCCCCAGACCGCCCTTCGGCCTGAACGGCCTCGTCCTCAAACGCCGGACAGGCTGAATTGGGCCAGCCCGGGGTGGTGACGACCATCCCCTCGTGAGTCACCAGTCTTGCCGGGAGGCCCAGTTTCGACAGCCAGGTTGGCGCGTTCTCACCCTTCACCAGGGCCGCCGTGCTGGCCGCGTTGGCGTCGGCGCAGGTGGCCGCCGCGACCGAGACCGTGCGCCAGGGGGTCGTGGCCGGCCGGCCGGTGCGGGGGTCGACGATGTGGTGGAGGGTCCGGTCGCCTCGGCGCCAGCGGCGGGCGGTGGTGCCGGAGGTGGCGAGGCCGCCGCTGCGGATACCGACCGTGGCGTACGAGCCCTGCTGGGGGAGTTCGTCGACCGGGGCCGTCTCGTCCTGGACGCGGATGCGCCAGCCGCCGGCCGGGGGTTCGCCCGCCACGGCGGTGTCGCCGCCGAGGCTGACCAGGATGCCGCAGTCGGCGGCCCTGGCCAGTGTCCGTGCCGCCCTGTCCGCCGCCCAGGCCTTGGCCGTGGCACCCAGGTCCAGGCTGACGCCCGGCGGCAGGGTCACCGTGTTCGTGGCGCGGTCCAGTGCGACCAGGCGCCAGCCCGGCACCCGCCTCACCGCGAGCCGTACGGGGCGGTCGTCCTTCTGGACGAGGGTGAAGTCGCGGTCGTAGCCGAGGGCCTCCATCGCCGAGCCGACCGTGGGGTCCACCGCCCCGTCCGTGGCGCGGGCGGCGCGCAGGGCCACCGCCAGGGCCTCGGCCAGCAGCGGGCTGACCTTGACCGGGCGCCCGTCGGCCGCGTTCAGCGCGGACAGCTCCGAGTCGTCGCGGAAGCGGCTGCACGCGCCGTCGACCTCGGCCAGGTGCCGGGCGAGAAGCAGGTTGCAGGAGTCCAGCAGGGCCGGGTCCGTGGTGACCAGGCGGACGCTCGTGCCGAGGGCCCGCCAGTCCGCGGCGGCCGTGGGGCGGGGAGTCGTGTACACGCTCATCACGACGCCCCCGAGGTGGCGTCCGCCGAGTCGTCCGAGGACGAGGTCATGCCGTCGGAGGAGGACTGGAGGTTCGAGGAGGAGTCGGACGAGGAGTCGGACGAGGAGTCGCTTGCGCTGTCCGAGGAACTGTCCGACGAGGACGACGACGAGTCGGTGGAACTGTCCGACGACGAGCTCGACGAGTTCGTGGTGCCGCTGCTGCCGCTGCCACCGCTCGCGCCGGTCTCCGCGTTCGCCTGCATCGTGCCGATCAGTGCGAACATGCCGGCCGCCGCCGCGAGCGTCACCGCCGCCGCGGCGGACGCCGTACGCCGGGCGCCGCGGCGCACTCCCGCGACGGCACCTCGTTCTCTGGTCGTCATGACCGTTCCCCTCCGTAGTGACGTTCTGTCACGCCCTACGGTCGGGGAACGGCCTGAGAGAAACCTGTGAGATGCCTATAGGCCCCCGGAGAACTTTCTGAGGGTTTCCTTCAGGCAAGGATCAGGCGGTGATCGGCCGGTGATCAGGCCGTCAGGCGGGCGATCGCCTCGTCCACCGTCAGCTCCTCGCGCTCACCGGTCCTGCGGTCCTTCAGCTCCAGGACGCCCTCGGCGGAGCGGCGGCCGGCGACCAGGATCTTCGGTACGCCGATGAGCTCCGAGTCGGTGAACTTCACGCCCGGCGAGACACCGGCCCGGTCGTCCACGAGGACGCGCAGACCGGCGGCCCGCAGCTTCTCGGAGACGTCGAGGGCCAGCTCGGTCTGGAGGGCCTTGCCGGCGGCGACGACATGGACGTCCGCCGGGGCGACCTCGGCGGGCCAGCACAGGCCCTTGTCGTCGGCGGTCTGCTCGGCGAGGGCGGCGACCGCGCGCGAGACACCGATGCCGTAGGAGCCCATGGTGA
The DNA here is from genome assembly GCF_030294945.1 of Streptomyces graminofaciens. Classification (NCBI taxonomy): domain Bacteria; kingdom Bacillati; phylum Actinomycetota; class Actinomycetes; order Kitasatosporales; family Streptomycetaceae; genus Streptomyces; species Streptomyces graminofaciens. Next base: position 4,431,632 of record NZ_AP018448.1, read on the forward strand.
CGCGGACCGGCTTGCCCTGCTGGCCGAGGACGTCGAGCTTGAGGGCGTCGGCGTACTTGCGGCCGAGCTGGAAGATGTGGCCGATCTCGATGGCGCGGTCGAGCTTGAGGCCGGTGCCGCAGTTCGGGCAGGGGTCGCCCTCCTGGACGACCACGACGTCGACGTACTGGCCGACCTCGAAGTCACGGCCCGCGACGACGTTCTTCGCGTGCATGCCGCTCTTGTTGGCCCCGGTGATCCAGGAGGTGCCGGGGGCCACGCGCGGGTCGGCGATGTACGTGACCTTCTCGCCCAGGCCCTGCGGACCGACGTAGCCGCGGACCAGGTCGGCGCGGCTCGCGAAGTCGTCCTCGGTGACCATCTCGACGACCGCCGGGGCGAAGTGCGCCTCGACCTTGCCCATGTCGACCTCGCGGTCGCCGGGGACACCGATGGCCACGATCTCGCCGTCGACCTTCACGAGGAGGTTCTTCAGCGTGGCGGAGGCCGGGACGCCGAGGTGGGCGGCGAGGGTCTCGATGGTGGGGGTGTCGGGGGTCGGGATCTCCTCGAGAGCGGCCACGCCGTCGGCGTCCACCGGCTTCAACCCGTAGGTGATCGCCTCGGTGTTGGCCGCGAAGTCGCAGTTCGGGCAGTCCGCGAAGGTGTCCTCGCCGGCCCCGGCCGGGGCGAGGAACTCCTCCGACTTCGAGCCGCCCATCGCACCGGCGGTCGCGGCACAGATGCGGTAGTCGAGGCCGAGGCGCTCGAAGACCTTCTGGTACGCCTGGCGGTGCAGGGCGTACGACTGGGCGAGGCCTTCGTCCTCCAGGTCGAAGGAGTAGGAGTCCTTCATCAGGAACTCGCGGCCGCGCAGGATGCCGGCCCGGGGGCGGGCCTCGTCACGGAACTTCGTCTGGATCTGGTAGAGGATGACCGGCAGGTCCTTGTAGGAGGACGCCTGGTCCTTCACGATCAGCGTGAAGATCTCCTCGTGGGTCGGGCCGAGGAGGTAGTCGCCGCCCTTGCGGTCCTTCAGACGGAACAGCTCGGGGCCGTACTCGTCCCAGCGGCCCGTCGCCTCGTACGGCTCACGCGGCAGCAGCGCGGGGAGCAGGACCTCCTGGGCGCCGATCGCGTCCATCTCCTCACGGACGACGCGCTCCACGTTGGCGAGGACCTTCTTGCCGAGCGGCAGCCAGGTCCACACACCGGCGGCGGTACGGCGGACGTAGCCCGCCCGGACGAGCAGCTTGTGGCTGAGGACCTCGGCGTCCGCCGGGTCGTCGCGCAGCGTCTTCGCCATCAACTGGGACATGCGCTGGACCGGTGCGTTCGCCATGGTTCTCGTACTCCTGCCGGGGTGGACTGATGGCAGGAGGTTAGCCGGGTGGTGCGGGGCGGTGGAAATCGATTGGCGGGTGGCCTGGTCAGTGGCCGCGGCGGCGCAGGGGCAGGGGGGCGCCCATCACGGCGTACGGCCTCGGGGCGCTGGGGAAGTGGACCTGGCGGGCCAGGTCGACATAACCGAGCGAGTGGTACAGGCCTCGGGCCGGGCTGTCGATGTCGATCGCCGAGAGGATCGAGCGGGGTTCGGTCGCGCTGTCGGTGAGGGTGGTGATCAGCCGGCGGCCGACGCCCCTGTTCTGGTAGACCGGGTGGACGTGCAGTTCGGTGATCACGAAGGAGTCGTCCAGCCAGGCCTCGTGGCCGCCGGCGCGGAGGTAGGGCTCGACGACGGTTGACCACCAGTGGGTGCGGTCGTTGGGCATGCCGTAGACGAAGCCGACGAGTCGGCCTGCGGTGGTGGCGCCGAGGGCGCGGGCGCCGGGGTGTGTCATGTGGCGCAGGACGATCTGGCGGCGTACGGCCACCTCGTCGGGGCCCAGTCCGAAGGCGACGGCTTGGACGGCTAGGGCCTCGTCTACGTGGGCGGAGAGGTCCAAGGGGCCGATGACGAGGTCCATGTCCCGGGAGCCTACAGGGGGGTTCGGGATGTCTGCGGGGTGCGGGCCGGATGTGGCTGGTCGCGCGGTTCCCCGCGCCCCCGAGTCGGCCACTCGCGCCCGCTGACAGGTGTGCGTCCCCTCAGAACAAGACGCTCATGAAGGCGCCGACCTCCTGGAAGCCGACCCTCGTGTACGTCCTTCTCGCAGGCGTGTTGAAGTCGTTCACATAGAGGCTGACCACCGGGGCGACGTCGGCCAGGGCGTAGCGGAGTACCGCTGCCATGCCGGGGGCGGCGATGCCCCGGCCCCGGTACTCGGGGGCCACCCAGACGCCCTGGATCTGGCAGGCCTGGGGGGTCGCGGCGCCGATCTCGGCCTTGAAGACGACGCGGCCGTCGGCGTCGAGGCGGGCGAAGGAGCGGCCGGAGCCGACCAGTTCGGCGACCCTGGCCTGGTAGAGGAGGCCGCCGTCGCCCGCCATTGGCGATACGCCGACCTCCTCGGTGAACATCGCCACGCACGCCGGCATGATCGTCTCCATCTCGTCCTTGCGGACGCGGCGGACGTACGGATCCGGGGTGACGACGGCGGGGTCGGGGAGCCGGTCGGTGACCATCAGCGGCTGGTGGGCGCGGACCTCGCGGGCCGGGCCCCAGCTGGGTTCGAGGAGTCGCCAGAGCAAAGCGGTGGCTTCGACGGGGCCGACGATCGAGGAGCAGCGGCGGCCTGCCCTGCGGGCGCGGTCGGCGAAGGCGCGGACGGCTCGCGGGGTGGCGCAGATGGGGACGAGGTTGGCGCCGGCGTAGCAGAGGGAGGTGAGGGCGCCGTCCTCGTACCAGCCCCATATCTCGCCGCCGAGCCGCCAGGGGTCCAGGCCGGCGACCTGGACGCGAGATGTCACGAAGGCGTTGGTGACGGGCTCGCGGTCCAGGACGGCGAGTGCGGCGTCCAGGTCACTCGGTTCGAGGACCCGGGTTGTGGTCTGGGTCAACACGTGCGGGGGCCTCACCCTGGGGTCTGCGCTGATCTCCGCACTGTACCCTGCGGGGCTTTGCCGGGCGTATGGGAGCTCGGGAGGAGCTGTGCTTCGGCGGGTGCGGGTTCGTCGTGGCTTGTCGCGCCCACGCGGCGGGGCCGCACATCGATACAGCCCCGCGCCCCTCGAGGGGTCTGCGGCCCCTCAAGAAGCGCGAACCCTCAGCCCGCTACCGCCACCGTCGGCTCGCCCGAGGTCACGCCGGCCTTCTCCATCTCCTCGGCGATCTTCATCGCCTCCTCGATGAGGGTCTCGACGATCTTGGACTCGGGGACCGTCTTGATGACCTCGCCCTTGACGAAGATCTGGCCCTTGCCGTTGCCGGAGGCGACGCCGAGGTCGGCTTCGCGGGCCTCGCCCGGGCCGTTCACGACGCAGCCCATGACGGCGACGCGGAGGGGGACCTCCATGCCGGTCAGGCCCGCGGTGACTTCCTCGGCGAGCTTGTAGACGTCGACCTGGGCGCGACCGCAGGACGGGCAGGAGACGATCTCCAGGCCGCGCTGGCGGAGGTTCAGGGATTCGAGGATCTGGGTGCCGACCTTGACCTCTTCGACGGGGGGCGCGCTCAGCGAGACACGGATCGTGTCGCCGATGCCCTCGGCGAGCAGGGCGCCGAAGGCCACCGCCGACTTGATCGTGCCCTGGAACGCCGGGCCCGCCTCCGTGACGCCGAGGTGGAGGGGGTAGTCGCACTGGGCGGCCAGCTGGCGGTAGGCGTTGACCATGACGACGGGGTCGTTGTGCTTGACCGAGATCTTGATGTCGCGGAAGCCGTGCTCCTCGAAGAGGGAGGCCTCCCACAGGGCCGACTCGACGAGCGCCTCGGGGGTCGCCTTGCCGTACTTCTGGAGCAGCCGGCGGTCGAGCGAACCGGCGTTGACGCCGATGCGGATCGGGGTGCCGTGGTCGTTCGCGGCCTGCGCGATCTCCTTGACCTTGTCGTCGAACTGCTTGATGTTGCCGGGGTTCACCCGGACCGCCGCGCAGCCCGCCTCGATGGCGGCGAAGACGTACTTCGGCTGGAAGTGGATGTCCGCGATCACCGGGATCTGCGACTTGCGGGCGATGGTGGCGAGGGCGTCGGCGTCGTCCTGCGTGGGGCAGGCCACGCGCACGATCTGGCAGCCGGACGCCGTCAGCTCGGCGATCTGCTGCAAGGTGGCACCGATGTCCGACGTACGCGTCGTCGTCATCGACTGCACCGACACCGGCGCGTCTCCGCCGACCGCCACGGACCCGACCTGGATCTGCCGGCTCTTGCGGCGCTCGGCGAGCTTGGTCGGAACGGACGGCATGCCGAGAGAAATCGCAGTCATCTGCTGTAACAACCCCAAGTTGTGGATCAGGATCGGGTTTCCCGGAACAAGCGGGCTCCAGGGCTCCGGGCTACGAGATTACGGCACCGGCGCGGGGCCCAGCACTCCCCCACCTCGAATCACGCTCGGCGGGGGGACCCCCATCGGCCCGTAAACCCACCCGTACCCGTAAACCCACCCGTAAGGGAAAGCGGACGCGCGTACGACTTTCCGACATGACGACGGCCGGGCACCAGCGTGCCCGGCCGTCGTGAACTTCTGGTGACTACGAGATGCGCACCGGGTTCACCACGTCCGCGATCAGCACCAGGATCGTGAAGCAGACGAAGATTCCGGCCACGACGTACGCGACGGGCATCAGCTTCGCCACGTCGAACGGGCCGGGGTCCGGGCGGCGCAGCACCTTGGCCGCGTTCCGGCGCAGCGACTCCCACAGGGCGCCCGCGATGTGTCCGCCGTCGAGCGGGAGCAGCGGGAGCATGTTGAACAGGAACAGGGAGAGGTTGAAGCCGGCCAGCAGCATCAGGAACGTGGCGAGCTGCTGCGTGGCGGGGATGTCCATGGTGAAGATCTCGCCGCCGACGCGGGCCGCGCCGACCACGCCCATGGGGGAGTCCGCCTCGCGTTCGCCGTCGCCGAAGGTCGCGTCCCACAGGGCGGGGATCTTGGCGGGCAGGGAGATCAACGACTCGACGCCGTTCTCCATCATGTCGCCCATGCGGTCCACGGACTCGGTGAAGGAGAGCGGGACGATGCCGGCGGCGGGCGTGAAGCCGAGGAAGCCGGCGTAGACGTACTTGCCCTCGACGTAGCCGCCCTGGCCGTCGGTCTTGCTGACCTGGTTCTTGATGAGGGTGGTCGTGAGGTCGAGCTCCTTGCCCTTGCGCTCGACGGTGAGGGTGACCTGCTTGCCGGGGTTGGAGCGGATGTCGGCCTGGAGGGCGGCCCAGTCCTCGACACGTTCGCCGTCGAAGGCGACGATCTTGTCTCCGGCCTTCAGGCCCGCGGCCTTGGCGGGGGTGTCCTCGTCGCCCTTCGCGCACTTCGTGCGCTCCTCGCTGGCCTGGATGACGCAGTCGGAGACCTTGCCGACCGTGGTCGTCTGGGCCTGGGCGCCGAACGTCATCATCACGCCGAGGAAGATCGCGACGGCGAGGACAAGGTTCATGAACGGGCCCGCGAACATCACGATGACGCGCTTCCAGGGCTTGCGCGTGTAGAACATCCGGTTCTCGTCGCCCGGCTTGAGCTCCTCGAACGCGGCGGCGCGGGCGTCCTCGATCATCCCGCGGAACGGGGACGTCGAGCGGGCCTCGATGCGGCCGTCCTGGCCCGGCGGGAACATGCCGATCATGCGGATGAAGCCGCCGAGCGGGATCGCCTTGATGCCGTACTCCGTCTCGCCCTTCTGCCGTGACCAGACGGTCGGGCCGAAGCCCACCATGTACTGGGGCACGCGGATACCGAAGAGCTTGGCGGTGGAGAGGTGGCCCAGCTCGTGCCAGGCGATGGAGATTGCGAGGCCGATCGCGAAGACGACTATGCCGAGGATGAACATCAGGGTCGTCATGCACGGGCCTCCGCGGTCGTCCGCTCGGTGGGTTCGTCGTCTGTCGTACGCGTGAGCTCACGGGCCCGGGCGCGGGCCCAGGTCTCCGCTTCGAGGACGTCGGCCACGGTCAGGGAAGTTCCCGTTCCGGGTGTGCCGTGCTCCTCGACCACGCGGGTCACGGTCTCGATGATCGAGTTGAACTGCAGGCCGCCCTTGAGGAACGCGTCGACGCACTCCTCGTTGGCCGCATTGAACACCGCCGGGGCGGTGCCCGCGAGCTGTCCCACGTGCCGCGCGAGGCCGACCGACGGGAAGGCGTCGTTGTCGAGCGGGAAGAACTCCCAGCTGGAGGCCTTGCTCCAGTCGAAGGCGGGCGCCGCGCCCGGGACCCGCTCCGGCCAGCCGAGGCCGATGGCGATGGGGCCGCGCATGTCGGGGGGCGTCGCCTGCGCCATCGTCGATCCGTCCGTGAACTCAACCATCGAGTGGACATACGACTGGGGGTGCACGACGACCTCAATGCGGTCGAAGGGAATGTCGTAGAGGAGGTGTGCCTCGATGACTTCCAGGCCCTTGTTGACGAGGGTCGCGGAGTTGATCGTGATGACCGGGCCCATGGCCCAGGTGGGGTGCGCGAGCGCGTCGGCGGGCGTCACATCGGCCAGCTCCGCCTTCGTACGGCCGCGGAACGGGCCCCCGGAGGCGGTCACGACCAGCTTGCGCACGTCGGCCCGGGTGCCCGAGGCGAGGGCCTGGAAGAGGGCGGCGTGCTCGGAGTCGACCGGGATGATCTGGCCCGGCTTGGCCAGCGCCTTCACCAACGGGCCGCCGACGATGAGCGACTCCTTGTTGGCGAGCGCGAGGGTGCGGCCCGCCTCCAGGGCGGCGAGGGTGGGGGCCAGGCCGATGGAGCCGGTGATGCCGTTGAGCACCGTGTGGCAGTCGGAGGCGGCGAGCTCTGTGGCCGCGTCGGGTCCCGCGAGGATCTCGGGAAGGGGCTCCCCGGCCCCGTACGCGGCGGTCAGGGCCTCACGCAGTGCCGGGGCGGTGTCCTCCCGGGCGACGGCGACGGTCCGTACCCGCAGGCGGTGCGCCTGCTCGGCGAGCAGTTCCACCCTCCCCCCGGCGGCGGAGAGCCCGGTGACGCGGAAGCGGTCCGGGTTGCGCAGGACGAGGTCGATGGCCTGGGTGCCGATCGAGCCGGTCGATCCGAGGATCACCACATCCCGTACGCCCTCGACGGGGTCGAAGACGAGATGCGGGTCGGCGAGGGGGGCGGGACTGTCGCTCATCCCTCCATTGTTGCCGCATCCGGTGTCCGGCAGGACCACGCGTCCCCCCGTTGACCCACTTCGTGCCGTGTGTGGTTGACGAGGGCATTTCTCCGTTTGTGAAGCACGGGTGAAGAGGGAGGTGGTATGACTTCTCCCCTGAACCGGTCCGATAGTCGGATCAACCGATCGTCGGTGGTTGAGGACGATCGTGAACGAGGATCCTGGGGGGATCTGCATGCCCTTGCGCATACGCGCCCGCGCCGCCCTGCCCGCGCTCGCCGGAGCCGTGGCCCTCACCGGCACCCTGCTGAGCAGCCCCGCCGGGGCCGCCGGCGGCGTGATCATCTACCGGGTCTACTTCGACACCCCGGGCAAGGACACGCGGACGAACGCGGCCTACAACGGCGAGTGGGTTCAGATCAAGAACACGAGCTCGAAGGCGATCTCGCTGAAGGGCTGGGTGCTCAAGGACCCCGACAACCACAAGTACACGTTCCTCGACGTGAAGATCGGGGCGGGCAAGTACATCAAGGTCCGCACGGGGTCGGGCACCGACACCGCCGCGACCAAGTACCAGAACCGCAGGGCCTACGTGTGGAACAACACCAGTGACACGGCGACGCTGCTGAAGGCGAGCGGGTCGAAGGTGGACTCCTGTTCCTGGAGCACGCGGGACGGCAGCGACAAGTACTGCTGACGCTTCGCCGGGGGGCCGTGTTTCGGCTGCGGGTCGGTCGGGGCCGGTCGCGCCCACGTGGCGGAGCCGTATGCCGACGCAGCCCCGCGCCCCCGAGTTGCATGGAGGCGCGGGGAACTGTGAAGTCACCGGATGCGGCGGTGGACGTTCTCCTTCTCGCTCCGGCCCGGGGTCGCGTCGGCGATCCACGGGCCCTCGCCCGACGGGTCGATCACGCCCTCCTCCAGCCATTCGTACACTCCCCCGAGCACGCCCTTGACCACCTTGCGGTCGAGGTCGTCGGTGTTGCTCCAGAGGCGGCCGAAGAGTTCCTCGACCCGTAGGCGTGACTGGCGGCAGAAGGCGTCGGCCAGTTGGTAGGCCTCACGGCCGTGGTCGGTGGTGGTGCGGAGCAGTTCCGCGCGCACCACGGCCGCGCTCATCGCGAAGAGTTCGGCGCCGATGTCGACGATCCGGCCCAGGAAGCCCTGCTTGGTCTCCATACGGCCCTGCCAGCGGGACATGGCGTAGAAGGTCGAGCGGGCTAGCTTGCGGGCGTTCCGTTCGACGTAGCGCAGATGGGCGGAGAGGTCGGGGTGGCCTGCGGGGTGGAAGTCGCCGTACGAGCGTGGGAGCTGGCCCGGGCCCGCGACGAGTTTCGGCAGCCACCTGGCGTAGAAGACGCCCGCGTTCGCGCCCGCCCTCGCCTTGTCGGACAGGGATTTCTCGGGGTCGATGAGGTCGCCGGCCACGGAGAGGTGGGCGTCGACGGCCTCGCGGGCGATCAGCAGGTGCATGATCTCCGTGGAGCCCTCGAAGATCCGGTTGATGCGCAGGTCGCGCAGCATCTGCTCGGCGGGGACGGCCCGTTCGCCACGGGCCCGCAGGGAGTCGGCGGTCTCGAAGCCGCGACCGCCGCGGATCTGGACCAGTTCGTCGGCCATGCGCCAGCCCCACTCGGAGGCGAAGAGCTTGGCCAGGGCGCCCTCGATGCGGATGTCGTTGCGGTCCTCGTCGGCCATCTGGCTGGAGAGGTCCAGTACGGCCTCCAGGGCGAAGGTCGTCGCCGCGATGAAGCTGATCTTCGCGCCGACCGCCTCGTGGTGGGCGACCGGCTTGCCCCACTGCTCACGGGCCGCCGACCACTCGCGGGCGATCTTCAGACACCACTTCCCGGCGGCCACGCAGGACGCGGGCAGGGACAGCCGGCCGGTGTTGAGGGTGGTGAGGGCGATCTTCAGGCCCGCGCCCTCGGGGCCGATGCGGTTCGCGGCGGGGACCCGGACCTGGTGGAAACGGGTGACGCCGTTCTCGATGCCGCGCAGACCCATGAAGGCGTTGCGGTTCTCGACGGTGATGCCGGGCGAGTCGCTCTCCACGACGAAGGCGGTGATGCCGCCCTTGTGGCCCTCGCTCTTCGGGACGCGGGCCATCACGACCAGCAGGTCCGCGACCACGCCGTTCGTCGTCCACAGTTTCACCCCGTCGAGGACGTAGTCGTCCCCGTCGGGCACCGCGCTCGTCGCGAGGCGGGCCGGGTCGGAGCCGACGTCCGGCTCGGTGAGGAGGAAGGCGCTGATGTCCGTGCGGGCGCAGCGCGGCAGGAACTCTTCCTTCTGTTCGGGGGTGCCGAACAGCTTCAGCGGCTGGGGTGCGCCGATCGACTGGTGCGCAGAGAGCAGCACGCCGATCGCCGGGCTTGCCGAGCCGACCAGGGCCAGCGCCTTGTTGTAGTACACCTGGGTGAGGCCGAGACCGCCGTACTTGGGGTCGATCTTCATGCCGAGGGCGCCGAGTTCCTTGAGGCCGTTGACGACCTCGTCGGGGATCCGGGCCTCGCGCTCGATCAGGGCGCCGTCGACCTTCGTCTCGCAGAAGGCGCGGAGCTTGGTCAGGAACTGCTCTCCGCGCCGTACGGCCTCGTCGGTGGGGAGCGGGTGGGGATGGATGAGGTCTAGGCGGAACCGGCCCAGGAACAGTTCCTTGGCGAAGCTGGGCTTGCGCCAGTCCTGCTCACGGGCGGCTTCCGCCACCTGGCGGGCCTCACGTTCGGTGACGCCGGGCTTCTTGAGGGGTGGTGCGGACATGAGGCTCACCTCGCCGCGAATCGGGGTCTTGGACCACATCGGTTACCGATGGGTGCTACTCGATCGTTGGTACCCGATCCCGGGCGAGGTGGCCACCCCACGCGCGTCCGTTCAGCCGAAGCCGGGGCCTTCCCGGCCATCGCCGCGGCGACGGGGGCGCCGACCGCCGGAGCGGTGACGTACGGGAGCGGGTCGCCGCCAAACGAGGAGAAGGCCGCCGTCGGGTTCTAAGCTGAGACGCGGGGCAGCTTTCAAGCCAAGGGCGCACCCGACAGGGGCGCGGGGAACTGCGCGACCAGCCCCCACGCACCCGCGCTCGCCGACGAACCGGACACCCCCACCCCCACAGGCGTCGCGTTCCCCAGAGCGGCGTCGAAGCGCTTCGACAACCTATGGACACCCAACCAGCGCCGAGCTACTGTCGAGCCACCCTCACTCGACCTTGTTCACAGAACGCGCGCTGTCGAAGCGCTTAAACACGCTTGGAGAGCTGGATGGTCACCCTCGCCGAGGTCGCCACGCACGCCGGAGTCTCGGCGAGCACGGTGAGCTATGTCCTCAGCGGCAAGCGGTCCATCTCCGCGGGCACCCGGCAGCGGGTCGAGCGGAGCATCCAGGAGCTCGGCTACCACCCGAACGCGGGCGCCCGGGCCCTGGCGAGCAACAAGTCGAACATCATCGCCCTGATGGTCCCGCTCCGTACCGACATGTACGTACCCGTGATGATGGAGATCGCCATCGCGGTCGCCACCACGGCCCGTACGCACGGCTACGACGTGCTGCTGCTCACCGGCGAGGAGGGTCCCGACGCGGTGCGCCGCGTCACCGGCAGCGGGCTCGCCGACGCGATGATCCTGATGGACGTCGAGATGGACGACGAGCGGCTGCCGTTGCTGCGCGGCACCGACCAGCCGTCCGTGCTCATCGGACTGCCCGCCGACACCAGCGGCCTGACCTGCGTGGATCTCGACTTCGCGGCGACGGGCGCGCTGTGCGTGGAGCATCTGGCGACGCTCGGCCACCGGGACATCGCGGTGATCGGCGAGGCCCCCGGGGTGTACGAGCGGCACACCGGGTTCGCCGAGCGCACCCTGGAGGGACTCCGCTCCCGGGCTCGGGAGCTGGGGCTGCGGGTGCTGCACCGGCCGTGCGAGGGCGGGTACGACGCGATGACCCTGACCCTGGCCCGGATCTTCGACGAGCGGCCGGACACCACGGGGTTCGTGGTGCAGAACGAGTCCGCCGTCGAGCCGCTGCTCGCGCTGCTGCGCCGGCAGAGCCGGGCCGTGCCCGAGGACGTCTCCGTGATCGCCGTCTGCCCGGACCAGGTCGCCGTGCAGGCCTCGGTGCGGCTGACGTCCGTCGCCATCCCGGCCCAGGAGATGGGCCGGCGGGCCGTCGAGCAGCTGGTCGCCAAGCTGGACGGCCGGGACACGGACGAGGTGGTGCTGCTCGCCCCCGAGTTGACGATCCGCGCGAGCACGGGCCCGGTGTCCACGCTCTCCTGACCACCCGCGCTCATCCGGTCCGCCCCTCCCCTCGCTTCCCTTCCTCGGCACCCCATGTCCGCTCTCCTCCAGGAGCCCCTCGTGAATCAGCCTGCCGAATCCCACCCCCAGCCGGGCGCGGTCAGCCTCGCCCAGTCCTCCCCCACCGTCGGCACGTTCCGTGAGCGGGACGGTGCCCTGGAGTGGAGCGGACGCCAGGAGACCCTGCGGATCGAGCCCTGGGGGCCGGACGCGGTCCGGGTCCGCGCCCGCCTGGGCGGCCCGATCCTCCAGGGGCTGCCGGGCGCCCTGCTCGACACCCCGGACAGCACCGCGAGCACCGTCAAGATCGAGGGCGGGGAGGGCCGGCTGACCGTCGGCGCACTCACCGTCGAGGTCAGCGCCGAGGGCCTCGTCCGGTACACGCGCACGGACGACGGGGTCGAGCTGCTGTCCGAGGCACGTGCCCACTTCTGGTGGCCGGGCTCGCGCCTGTACACCGCCGTCGGCAACGGCCACCACCGGCTGGAGCAGCGGTTCGCCGCGTACGACGGCGAGAAGCTGTACGGCCTGGGTCAGCACCAGCACGGGCGGCTCGACCAGAAGGGGCTGGTCCTCGACCTGGTGCAGCGCAACGCGGAGGTCGGCATCCCGGTGCTCACCTCCAGCCGCGGCTACACCCTCCTGTGGAACAACCCGGCGATCGGCCGTGTCGAGCTGGCGGGCAACGGCACGCGCTGGGTCGCCGACTCCGCCCGGCAGATCGACTACTGGATCACCGCGGGCGCCCCGGCCGACGCGCAGCGCCGTTACAGCGCGGCGACGGGCCGTACGCCGATGCTGCCGGAGTGGGCGGCCGGCTTCTGGCAGTGCAAGCTGCGCTACCGCACGCAGGACGAACTCCTCGCCGTGGCACGGGAGTACAAGCGGCGGGGCCTGCCCATCGACGTCATCGTCTGCGACTTCTTCCACTGGACGCATCTGGGCGAGTGGAAGTTCGATCTGAACGAGTGGCCCGACCCCGCGGCCATGGTCCGCGAGCTGGCCGAGCTGGGCATCAAGCTGGTGGTCAGCGTGTGGCCGTCGGTGTCTCCGCTCTCCGAGAACCACGGGCCCATGGAGCAGCGCGGCTACTTCATCGGCACGCAGTACGGCCCGATGGCGCACGCCGACTGGCCGGACAAGGAGGTCGCGTCGACGGTCCAGGTGGCCTTCTACGACGCGACGAACCCCGACGCGCGCGACTTCGTGTGGTCGCGGGTGAAGGAGAACTACCTGGAGCCGTACGGCATCAAGGCGTTCTGGCTGGACGCGTGCGAGCCGGAGATCAAGCCGGGGTTCCAGGAGAACCTGCGCTACTGGACGGGTCCCGGTCTGGAGGTCGGCAACATCTACCCGGCCGAGAACGCCCGCACCTTCTACGAGGGGCTGCGGGCGTCCGGCGAGGACGAGATCATCACCCTCAACCGCTCGGCCTGGGCGGGCAGTCAGCGCTACGGCGCCGCGCTGTGGTCCGGTGACATCGGTACCGACTTCACGGCGCTGCGTGAGCAGATCGCGGCGGGGCTCAACACGGCGTTGTCCGGCATCCCCTGGTGGAACACCGACATCGGCGGCTTCCACGGCGGGAACCCGGACGATCCGGCGTACCGCGAGGTGATGGTCCGGTGGTTCCAGTTCGGCGCCTTCTCGCCGCTGATGAGGCTGCACGGGTTCCGTGAGCCCGGGATGCCGCTGGGGCCGGACATGACCGGTGGGCCCAACGAGGTCTGGTCGTACGGGGAGGAGGCCGGGGCCGTTCTGGAGCGGTACCTGCGGCTGCGGGAGCGGCTGAAGCCGTATGTGCTGACGGTCATGCGGGAGGCCCATGAGGAGGGGCTGCCGGTGATGCGGCCGCTGTTCCTGGAGTTCCCCGAGGACGAGCGGGCCTGGGCGGTCGACGACGCGTACCTGTTCGGGCGGGATGTCTTGGTCGCGCCTGTGTTGGAGGCGGGGGCTCGGAGCTGGACGACGTATCTTCCGGTGGGGGCGCGTTGGACGGACGCGTGGACGGGTGAGTCGTACGAGGGGGGTGCGTCCGTCACTGTCGACGCGCCGCTGGACCGTATCCCGCTGTTCCTGCGGGACGGGGCGTCCTTGCCGATCGCGGAGTAGGCACCCGGGGGTGCGGCTGGGCGGGGCGGGGTTCCGCGGCTCGGCGGTCACGAGGTGCCGCTGCGCCCACCCGTGCCGCCCCAGCGGCACGACTGCCCGCAGCTACGTCATGAGGCGGTCTGTGCGGTCAGGGCCGTGTGGAGCCACTCCTGGGCCGCGCCCAAGGTGGGGGTGTGGGGCTCCGCCAGGTCGCCGGCCAGTTGCCAGTAGTGGTCCATCACCGGGTGGGCGGCGGCGTCGAGGCGCGACCGCAGCGTACGGCGGAACTCGGGGGTGTCCCTGACCCCGTGGGCGTGGGCGTAGGCCGAGACGAAGCAGTCGAGTGCCTCGCCCTCGTGCGGGGCGCGGCCCGTCGTCAGGGCCGGGGCCGCCAGCTCGTACGCCTCCCCGAGGCCGTCGTAGAGGACGGTCGCGCGGTACTCCGTGTCGCGTTCCGGGGGCGGCGGCCGCCAGTCGTCGCCCGGCGGGCAGGGCATCGTGACGAGCGCGTGCAGCCGGGCGAAGGCCAGCACCTGGGCCGGGGTGGGGTCGGCGGGCGGCTGCGGCACGGCGGCGTCGAGGATCCATGAGACCTGGCGGGCCGGCAGCCGCAGGGGCAGTACCCGGCGCCAGAAGCGGGCCAGGGCCGTCGTGTCCGGCGGCGCCGTGATCGCGCCGACCAGGCGCAGCCGGTCGGCCCGCTCCTCCGCCGTGCAGTCACGCACCAGACGCAGGGCCGCCTGGCGCCAGCGCAGGGCCGCGAGTTGGGAGCCGAGCTGCCGCAACTGGCCCGCTATGACGTCGTCCAGCGTGTCCTCCTCGCCCAGGACGCGGTCGATGTCGCCGACCGGCAGGTCCAGCGTGCGCAACGAGCGGATCAGGCGGAGCCTGTCGATGGCCTCGGGGCCGTACCGGCGGTGGCCTCCGGCGCTGCGGGCGGCCTCGGGCAGCAGGCCGCGGTCGGAGTAGAAGCGGACGGTCTTCACGGTGACGCCCGCGTGCTCGGCGAGCTCCCCGATGCTCCACAACCCGTCTGCGGACACGACTTGAACCTCCCTCAGGGGGAGTTCCTACCGTACCGGCGAGCGCGGGCGGCCGATCGGGCGGCCCGGGTGGACGGGACTGGCCGAGGAGGGGTTCATGACGGCGTTCGTACTGGTGGCGGGCTGCTTCACCGATGCGAGGATCTGGCACGAAGTGGCCGAAGGGCTGCGGGAGTCGGGGGCCGAGGTGCATCCGGTGACGCTCACCGGCATGGGGGACCGCCGGGAGGAAGCGGGCTCCGGCGTCGATCTGGAGACGCACATCGAGGATGTGCTGCGGGTGCTCGACGGCGTGGCCGCGCCGGAGGCGGTGATCGTCGGCCACGACTACGGCATCCACCCGGTGCTGGGCGCCGCCGACCGCCGACCGGAGCGGATCCGCCGGGTCGTGTATCTGGACGCGGGCATGCCACGGGACGGGGACACGGCCCTGCAGTCGGTGACGGATCAGGAGATCCGGGCGCGGGTGCTGGACCCGGCGGAGGGCGACGGTCCGTTCGTCGCCGCGCCCGCGTCCGCCGAGGAGTGGCGGCGCTGGGGCAGCACCGAGGGGCTCACCGACGAGGCGCTGGCCCGGCTGACCCGGCTCGCCGCGCCGCAGCCGGTGGGCACGCTCACCCGACCGCTCCGGCTCTCCGGCGCGGGCGCGGGACTGCCGAACACCGGAGTCCTGTGCACCGGGAGCGGACTGAACATCGCGCTGATCGAGGACATGGTCGCCACGGGGTTGCCGCAGTTCCAGGTTCTCGCCCGCCCCGAGGTGACCTTCTTCGAACTCGCCACCGGGCACTGGCCGATGCTGTCCTGCCCGGAGGAACTGACGGCCGTGCTGCTCGCGGCGGCGCGGGACGAGGGGCACCGGATCACCGCGACCGCCGAAGTGCCCTCGTACTTGCGGCCCTTCGTGCTGGACGTACCGGAGCGGCCGCGTGAGCGGGTCGGGCGGGTCGACCTGTACCTCCCCGACCGGGCGGTGGCCGATGGGCCTCGGCCCGCCGTGCTGTTCGTGCACGGCGGCCCGGTGCCCGTCGAGCTGCGGCCGACGCCGCGCGACTGGCCGGTCTTCGTCGGGTACGCCGGTCACGCCGCGCGTCTGGGTGTGGTCGGGGCGACCGTCGACCACCGGCTGCACGGCCTCGACGACTACCCGCTCGCCGCCGAGGACGTCGCGGAGGCGGTCGCGCTGCTGCGGGCCGACCCGCGTGTCGACGCCGAGCGCATCGCCGTGTGGTACTTCTCCGGCGGCGGTCTGCTGCTCGCCGACGCGCTCGCCGATCCGCCGTCGTGGCTGAGGTGCGTGGCGGCGTCATATCCCGTCCTCGCGCCGCTGCCCGCCTGGGGTGCCGTCGATCGCCGCTTCCGTCCGGCCGAGGCGGTGGCGGGTGCGGGGCGGCTGCCGCTGGTGCTGACCCGGGCGGGCCTGGAGAACGCGGAGATCGCGGCCACGGTCGAGGAGTTCCTGACCGCCGCGAAGGAGTGCGGGGCCGAGGTCGAGGTGATCGACGTGCCGGAGGGGCGGCACGCGTTCGACACGATCGACGACCCCGAGCGGGTGCGCGACGCCGTGGAGCGGGCCATGCGGAGCGTCGTGGCCCGGCTGCTCGGCTGACCGCGCCGGGCGCCCGGCCGTCCCGCACCGCGCGCGCGGTGACCCTCCGGTGTGCCGGAGGGCGCCAACTCGGGGGCACCCGGGCCCGATCGCGTCGCGGGGCCGGGTCTACGCTATGGCGGCCACGGACAGGCGTGATCTTCAGGAGTGCACCATGAGCAGCCGTACGGGAGACCCCCGCAGAGAGCCTCGCGGGGGACGGCCGGGTCGTCCGGGCGGCCCCACGAGAAGGCCGGTACGCGGGCCGATGCACCGGACGCGTACGACGATACGCAGCGCGGGGGTGCCCCTGGCACCGGCGGTGGCCGGCGAGCCCGCTCCGGTCGTCGCCGGGCAGGGGCCGGGGGCCGTGCCGCCGGGCTTTCTGCCCGGGCCGGCCCGGCACATAGCCGTGTGGAGCGCGCTCACGCTGCTCGTCACCGGTGTGATCTCGGTGGGCGTGTGGCTGTGCATCACGTTCCAGACGGCGGTGACGCCCGTGCTGCTCGCGCTGCTGGGTACGGCGCTGCTCGGGCCGTTCTACCGGCGGCTGGTCGCGATGAAGTTCAACAAGTCCCTTGCCGCCGGGCTCACTTGCGCGGCTGTGGTCCTGGTGATGGGTGGCGCCGGGTACATCGTGGTGTCCGCGCTGATCGACACCGGTAACCAGATCATCGACTCGTTGCGGGACGCGGCGAAGTCGCTGAGCGACGAGTTCGGGCTGGCCGGGACCTCGCTGGACGACCTCGCGAAGAACGCCAAGAGCCTGCTGTCGAAGTTCGGCGGCACCGCGGCCTCCGGGGTGCTCAGCGGGGTCGGTGTCATCAGCGAGTTCGTCGCGACGGCGATCCTGGCGATGCTGTTGATGTTCTTCTTCCTGCGCGACTCGGACAAGGCGGTCGCGTCCCTGCACTCGCTCGCGCCGCGCGGCACCGGTGACACGCTGGAGGTGATGGCCCGGCGCGCCTTCCAGGCCATCGAGGGGTTCATGCGGGGTACGACGCTCATCGCCTTCATCGACGGTGTCTGCATCGCCATCGGTCTGCTGATCCTCCAGGTGCCGGGGGCCATCGGCCTCGGGGCGCTGGTGTTCGTCGGGGCGTACATCCCGTATCTGGGCGCGTTCCTGTCGGGCGCGGTGGCGATCCTCGTCGCGTTCGCGGACCGGGGTCTGGTGACCGCGCTGTGGGCGCTCGGCGTGGTCTTCCTGGTGCAGCTGCTCGAAGGGAACGTGCTCCAGCCGATGATCCACAGCCGGACCGTGCAGATGCACCCGGCGGCGATCCTGCTGGCCCTCACGGCGGGCGCCTCGATCGCCGGCATCCTCGGCATGCTTCTGTCGGTGCCGCTCACGGCGGCGGCGTTCGGTGTGCTGTCGGAGCTGCGGGGGCGGTACGGGGACGGTACGGCCGGGGCGGTACCCGGGGAGAAGGAGGTGGCGGCGCGCGGGGCAGGATGATCACCGGCGCCCCCCACCAGTGGTGCCCGTGACCGCGCCCGCCTTCGGAAAGGAAGCCTCCACGTGTCCTCCACTCCCCTGCCCCTGACGCTGGCCAATCTGTTACTGCGGCCGGCGCTCGGCTCACGGCACGACGCGGACCGGGCCTTCGAGCGGATCGTCGCCAAGGCCGGGCAGGCGGACGGGGACGAGGAGTTCGTCGACGGCTTCCGGTTCCTGCCGCGTGAGTGGGCGGGCGACGAGGGTCTCAGTCCGGTCGGCTGGCAGGCCGCGCAGGCGCACGTCCGCAGGCATCTGACCAACCGGGCCCGGATACGGCGGCTGATCGCCGAGCACCCCGGGATCGAGCGGGAGCCCGTCGAGCGGCCGGTGTTCGTGGTGGGCCTGCCGCGCACCGCCACCACGCTCACCCACAGCGTGCTGTCCCTCTCGGACGACCACCGCTGTCCGCTGCTGTGGGAGCTGATCGCCCCCGGTCTCGAACCCTCCACGCAGCAGCGGAAGAAGGCCGTCACGACGGCCCGCCGGACGCTCGACGCGGCGCACCTCCTCACCCCGCCCCTGCGGGACATCCACCCGATGACGGCCGAGGGCCCCGAGGAGTGCACGTTCCTCCTGCCTAGGGCATGATCACCGGGCGGCGCGAGGTCGATCTCCGCCACCTCGGCGCCACCTGGCTCGACCTGCTGAGCCGCTCGGTGCGGCGGGGTCTCGCGGCCCGGGCCGGCATTCCTCAGGACGCGGTGGTGGACGTGCCGTACTCCTGGCTGGGCTCCGACCCGGCCTCGGGCGCCCCGAAGCTCTACGACGCCGTCGGCGCCCGCTGGACCGACGCCGACGCGGCCCGCCTGCCCGGGGTCGCCACCAAACTCAGGGGCAAGCGCCCCCACCACTACGACCTGGCCCGCTACGGCCTGACGCGCGAGGACGTCGAGTCGGCGTTCACCGAATACAACGCGCTGCGGGCGGATGTCGACGGGGCCTGAGACACGGGAAAGGCCCTCGGTGACCGGTCTTGCGTTCCCGTGGTCGCCGAGGGCCTTCGAGCCGTCTGTGCGTCCTAGCCGACGACCCGGCCCAGCTCGATCCTGTCGATGTTCGGGGCCCATGCGCCCGCGTTGCCGAACGTCACCTTGTTGGCGCCCTTCCTCAGGTCGACCGGGACGCCCACGGTCCAGTAGTCGTCCCAGCTCCAGGTGTTCTTGAAGGTGACCCTGCGCGGCTCGGCGGCCCCGACGGTGATGTCCGCCGTACGGGACATGATGTCGGTGTTGTAGGCGTGGCCGTTGTCGCGGCGGTCGTTGTGGGCGTAGTGGACGACGAGGACGTAGCGGCCGGCCCTGGGCGCGTCCACCGTGAACTCGGCGGTGCTGGTGGGGCTGTTGCCGAGCCATCCGATGTACGAGCCGGCGGAGGCGTACGCCGAGTCGACGAGCTTGGCGCCGCCCGCGAGGACCGCCGAGGCGCCCTCGTAGGAGAGCGTGCCCTTCGCCGAGCCGTCGCCCGAGATGTGCAGGGAGCGGACGGCGGCGTGCTTGGCGGTCACGGCGACGCGGTTGTTGCCTGCGACGAGGTACAGCCGCAGCGGCCGGCTGGGTGCCGCCGCGACCGTCTCGCCGTGCAGTGCGAGCCGCACCGGCGCCGACGCCCGCGACACCACCGTGTAGTAGCCGTCGCGCGGGGCGTACACGTCGAAGACGGCCTTGTCACCGGAGCGCAGGACGAGGGCGCCGGTGCCGACACCGGCCGACGAGGAGTAGTCGTACGACGGCTTCCCGCTGATGTCGGCGAGCGTGGCCTCGTAGGAGGCGGCGGGCGTGGTGGTGCGGGCGGTGAGGTCGATGCGGTCGAGGGTGACCTCGGTGTCGCCCTTGGCGAGGGTCAGCCGGTGGGTGCCCGCCGGGAGTTCGACGGTGACGTCCTTCTTGGCGCGGTAGGTCCAGTTCTCGGTGGACGGGTAGGTGACCGTGACCGGGGCGCCGCCGTCGATCGACAGCTTCTGGGTGGCCGGGGTGCCGGACTGGTTGCCGTACAGGATCGCGAGGTCGTACGTGCCGTCCGCCGGGACGGACACCGTGAACTCGACCTTGCTGCTCGCGGTGTTGAGCGAGCCGACGTCCTTGGTGCCGGAGGCCGCGTAGCCGTTGGCGTTGCTCACCGTGCCCTGGGTGTAGACCTTGCCGTCGGTGATGGCGGCGTCCTCGGCCTCGTAGGAGGCGGACCAGGGGACGGACGCGGCCGACGGGGTGCCGGAGCCGCCGGGGGTGAGGACGATCCGGTAGGCGGACATCTTGTGCAGGCCGCGCAGCGGGACGGTCACCGTGCCGTCGTCCGCGACCTTCACCTTCGTACGGGCGAGGACGCGCGGGGCGGCGTGCTGTCCCTCGTAACCGGTCCAATCGGTTACGGCGACGGTCGCGGTGACCGTACGGCCGAACACGGCCCGGGGGACGTGCTGGATCGCCACGTCCGTGTCCGCCGCGGAGCCACCGAGCAGGACCTGGGCCTGGCGGCGGGAGGTGTCGAGGGAGGCGAGGCCCTGGAGGGTGTCGATGGTGTTCGCCTGCGGCGGGGTCACCTTGACGGTGTCGCCGGTCAGTCCCGCGTACCAGCGGAAGAACCACCAGCCGCCGTTCGGGATGTTGGAGCGGACGACGTTGCCGTCCAGGTTGCCGGCGGCGTCCCAGTAGGCCTGGTTGGCGTACACCTTGTTGCGCTCGAACATCGAGACCCACTGGACGAGCTGGCCGGGGACGGACAGGTCGCGGCGGTTGGCGTACTCGTCGATGTTGATCGTGAGCGGGTCTATCCCCAACTGCCGTTCGATCGCACGGTAATTGTCGTAGTGACCCTGGAAGTCGCGCAGCGAACCCGAGCCCAGCTCGTGCCAGGTCATGATCTGCGGAAGGACGTTCTCGCGCTTGGCGAAGGCGAGGAAGTCGGTGATCAGGCGGGAGTGGTAGCCGGACTCGTTCGGGCCCGCGATGCGCGCGTCCGGGTCGATCGCGCGGATGCGCTGGAAGACCGTCTTCCAGTCCTTGAGGAACCGGTCGCGGTTGGCCTCGTACTTCGACTGGTCGGAGGCGTTGAGGCCGTACCAGATCAGATCGGGTTCGTTGAAGGGGATGTAGACGAAACGGTCGCTGTTCGGGGCGGCCGAGACCTCCTTGGCGATCTTGTCGACCTTGGGGAGGTAGTCCTCGATGCCGAGGTCGTCGTACGGCCACTTGGGATAGATGTCCTGCATCATCACCAGGACCTCGCCGCCGCCGCTGCGGAAGAAGGACTTGGCGACCGTCAGCGCGTCACCGTTGGGGTGCTGGGCGCCGCCCTCCGGCTTCTGCGAGATGCTGGTGATCTTCAGGGGCGCGAGGGCCGCGTCGCTGGGCACGCCGTCGTCGCTGAGTCCGTAGAGCGCCCCGTTGGCTCCGCGCAGCACCGGGCCCTCGGAGGCCGAGAGGTCGACGGTGAGACGCTGTGGATCGGCGGCGGCTGCCGCGGACGATCCGGTGGCGGGGAGGGTGCCTGCCATTGCGGTGACTCCAAGTAGGGCGGTGACCAGGGCGATTCTGGTGCGGGATCTCGTACGTGTGCGGTTGCTGGTACGGGTTCGCGTGCGGGTGGGGGTGATCACTCTGCTGGACCTCCAGTCATTTGACGGCTCCACTGGTGATTCCGGACACGATCTTGCGCTGGCCGACGAGGAACACGGCGACCATCGGCAGGCTCATCACCACGACGTACGCGAAGACGAGATGCCAGTTGTTGAGATAGAGCTGGGCGCTGGCGACCTTGTAGAGGCCCAGCGGGAGCGTGGCCCGCTCGCCGCCGCCAAGCACGAAGAAGGCGTAGAAGATGTCGCTCCAGGCGTAGAGCATCACCATGATCGTCGCGGTGGCGATGACCGGTCTGAGCAGGGGAAGGACGATCCGGACGAAGATCCGGGACGGCTTCGCCCCGTCGATCCGGGCGGCCTCCTCCAGCTCCATCGGGATGGACCGGATGAAGCCGGTCATGAAGAAGATGGAGGTGGAGAGGTACATGCCGGTGTAGACGGCGATCATTCCCGGCCGGGTGCCGGCCAGGCCCAGCTGCCGCAGCTCCATCACGATGGTGATGACGGCGGGCGGCAGCAGCAGTCCGCTGATGCAGAGCGCGTACGCCGCCGAGACCAGCCTGGACCTGCGGCGCGCGAAGACCCAGGCGGCGCCCGCGCCCAGGATCAGCACGAGGACCACCGAGGGGACGACGACGAGCAGGGAGTTGAGGAGGCCGCGCAGCATCTCGCCCTGGCCGACGGCGTCGTCGTAGTTGCTGCCCGGCTGCCAGTGCGCCGGCAGGTCGAGGTTGGGCTTGATGGCCTCCGCCTGCGGTTTGGCGGAGGTGACGAGGACCAGCCAGAGGGGGACGCCGACGGCGAGGCCGGCGAGGAGGAGAACCAGGGCCGGTCGGCCGTACCGCCAGAGGACGGAAGGGCTCACAGGAGCTGCTCCCTTCGCCGCAGGCCCACGACCAGCGGGACCGCCACCGCGACCACCACCAGGAAGAGAACGAGGCTCATCGCGGAGGCCTGGGCGTAAAGGCCCTGTCCGAAGACTCGGAACATGTAGATGTTGAAGACCTCGGTGGAACCCGCGGGCCCGCCGCCCGTCGTGGCCTGCACGATGTCGAAGGTGTTCATCGAGCCGATGAGCGCCGTGGTGACGTTGAAGGTGAGGGCGGGCGCGAGCATCGGCCAGCGCACCGACCAGAACGTCCGCCAGGGCCCGGCGCCGTCCATCCGGGCCGCTTCCAGCATGTCGCCGGGGATGCCCTTCAGCCCCGCCAGATAGATCAGCATCGACAGGCCCATCCACTTCCAGCCGTGGATGAGGGTGACGAGAACGAGTGTCCAGGTCGTCGAGCCCAGCCAGGGGACGTCCGCGCCGAGCACGGAGTTGACGGCGCCGTCCTGGTCGAGGAGGGCCTGGAAGACGTAACCGGTGGCGAGGGCCGAGATCAGCACCGGGAGGAAGAAGACGGCACGGAAGAAGCGGTTGAAGCGGGTGTCGTCCTCCAGCAGCAGCGCCAGCACCAGCCCGAAGCCGTTCTGGAAGAGCGCCGCCAGCAGGGCGTAGAGGAGGGTCGTGCGGATGGCCCGGACGAGGGTGCCGTCGTCGGCGATGGTCCTGAAGTTGTCGAGGCCGGCGAAGGCGATGTCCGGGTGGTACGAGGACCAGTCGGTGAACGGGTAGTAGAAGTTGAGCAGGTTGGGCACCAGGAAGAAGCCCGCGAAGACGACGACCGCGGGGAGCGCGAACCACCAGGGGTGGTGCACGGCGGCGCGCGGGAGCCGTCCGACGGCCTTGGGTGCGCCCGTCACGGCGGGCTGCTTACGTGTACGTACGACCGTGTCCGCCATGGCTAGAAACCGGGCGCGCCCTGGGCCTTGGCCACCTGCGCGAACTGGTCCTGGATGGCCTGGGCGACCTGCTGCGGGCTCTTCTTGTCGTAGAGCATGTCGGCGAGGTACAGGTGCGTGTCGGGGGCGACGATCGCCTTGGCCTGGAAGACGCCGATGGCGGTGGGCAAGGCCGCGACCTGGTCCTTCGACGTCTGCGGGAGCCCCTCCGGAGTGGGTACGGACGGCTGCACGGACGGGATCTTCATCGTCTTGATGTAGTCGGCGTAGTCCGGGCCGAGCCAGAAGGCGAGGAACTGCCGGGCCGCGTTCTGCCGCTTGTCGTCACCGGTCCTGAAGGCGACGACGCCGTTGGTCTGGTCGGGCGAGTACAGGCCGGTGGCCGAGGAGTTGGCGATCGGGAACCAGCCGATCTTCTTGTCGATCTCGGCGGTGGAGTACTTGGCCTGCAGCTGGCTCTGGAAGGAGGTGACGTTGAGGACCATGCCGGCCTCGCCCTTCCACAGCGCGTCGGCCTGCCCGGTGAACGTGCCCGTCCTGTAGTTCTTCTGGGCGAGCCCGGCGTCGAGCAGCTTCTCCTTGTACTTCTTGATCGCGCCGACGACGACCGGGTCGGTCCACTTCTCCTTGTTCTCGTTCAGCCCGGCCCACCACTGCTTGTCGAGGTCCGTGAGCTGGATCTGCATCTGCCACTGCAACGGCCACTTGTCGCCGCCGGCCTCGTAGAAGGCGGCCGCGTCGGTCTTGTCGATGACCTTGTGGCCGAGGGCGAGCAGCTCGTCGTACGACTTGGGGAAGTCCTTCTCGCTCAGCCCGGCCTTCTTGAAGACGTCCTTGTTGTAGTAGACGCCGAGCATGGCGGGGGTGGTGACGATGGCCGCGTACCGCTTGCCGTCGATGACGCCCAGCGACTTCTCCGTGTCGCCCAGCTTGGAGACCCACTCCTCCTTGTCGAGGGTGAGGAGGTTCTGCTTCGGCTGGATGAAGGGGAGCGTGGAGATGGACGGCTGCCAGAACATCAGATCGGGGCGGTCGCCGGAGGCCAGCTTGGTCGGCACGTTCGACTCGTAGGGGTCCGGGACCGCCTGGGTCTCCACCTCGGCACCGGTGGCCTTCTCGAAGGCCTCGACGACCTGCTTGGGCGCGCCCACCGTGTTCTGCGCGGTCCACATCGTCAGCTTCACGCCGTCGAGCCGGGCGGTGGGGTCGACGGCGGTCTGCTTCGCGTCCGAGGCCCCGGAGTCACCGGCGGTGGGGTCACTGCACGCGGTGGCGGCCAGGCCCACAGCGCATATGAGGGCCAGGGCGGGGAGGGCTCTTGTCTTCATCGTGCGCCTTTCGCCTTTCAAGAACGGGTGGTTCAGGGCAGGGCAGGATGCGGAACGACTGTGCTCGTACGGGGTGTTCAGGCCTTGGCGGGCGGTGGCGCCGAGCTCTCCCGCACCACCAGTTCCGGTACGGACACCGGGTGCGGGGCGACCTGCGCGGACTCCTCCAGCACGCCGTGCAGCAGGGCGAACGCGGAGCGGCCGAGGCCCGTGAAGTCCAGGCGTACGGTCGTCAGGGACGGGGTCAGATAGGCGGAGTGCGGGGCGTCGTCGAAGCCGGCCACGCTGACCTCGCCGGGTACGGCACGACCGGTCTCGTGCAGGGCCCGCAGCACACCGAGGGCGAGGTCGTCGTTGCCGCAGAGGATCGCGGTGACGGAGGGGTCCTTCGCCAGCCGCAGCCCCGCCGTGTGACCGCCCGCCGGGCCCCAGCTGCCCTGCACCGGACGGGGTTCGGGCGCTCCGGCCTCCTTCAGCGCCTGACGCCAGCCGCTGGTGCGGGCGCTGGTGCGCCGGGTGCTGGACGGGATGGCGACGTAGTGCACGGTCTCGTGGCCGAGGGAGAGCAGGTGCCGGGTGGCCTCGTAGGCGGCCTCGCGGTCGTCCGTCCACACCCAGGGGCGGTCGCCGCCGGGCGGGGTGGCCGGGGTCTCGACCACGCCGACGACCGGCAGCTCGGCGGGGACGGCGGCGAGGGCCCCGACACCGGCCGGATCGTAGGCGATCACGATCAGACCGCCGCCCGCGTCGGCGGCCCGCTGCACCTCGGCGGCGACGGCGGCCTCGTCCGCCGACTCCAGCACTCCGATCCCGACCGCGTACGACGCCGCCCGGGCCGCCTCCTCGATGCCCTGGAGGATCGAGGCGTAGCCGTGGTGGGTGGTGTTGGCGGTGAGCACGGTCACGGCCCGGCTGCGGCCGCTGGCCAGCGCGAGCGCGGTGGCGTTGCGGCGAAAGCCCAGCTCGTCGATGGCGGCCAGCACCCGCTCTCGGGTGGACGGCTTGACGCTGGGATGGCCGTTGATCACCCGCGAGACCGTCTGGTACGACACCCCGGCGGCGGTCGCCACGTCCCTGATGCTCGCCGGGCGCCTTGTGTGACCGGTCACATTCATGTCAGGATTGTGACCGGTCACACAGGAGTCGTCAAGAGACCGTAACGAGGGATTCACTCGAGCCGCCCAGGAAGGGAAGCGTCTTGACTTCAGCGAGGACCACGAGCTCCGACTCCCCGCACATCGCGTTCACTTGGGGGCACTCGGCGCTGGAGGCCGCGTTCGCCACCGCTGCCGACGGGACCCTGCGGCTGGTTCGGCTGGGCCTCCCCCACTCCCCACTTCGTTCGAGCAGGGGGACTCCCATCGGCGCCCCCGATCCCGAAGTCGCGCTCCCGTTGGTCGAGTTGACCGCTGTCGGCCATGGGAGCGGCTGGTCCGGGCCGCGTTTCACCGGTACGGCCTTCGGCGCCCGGCTCGCGTACCGGGGTCACTGCGTCGGCAGTCGCCCCGGCTGGGAGTGGCTGACTGTCGAACTCCACGACCCGGCAACGCAGTTGACCGCCTTCGTCGAGCTGTCCTCGCCCGCCGGGATCCCGGTGCTGCGCTCCCGGGTCCGCCTCCGCAACGACGGCACGGAACCCCTCGTCGTCCAGTCCGTCAGCAGCCTGCTGCTCGGCGGGCTGCCCTCCCCCGACGCGCTCGAAGTGCACCGGGCTCGCAACGACTGGCTCGCGGAGTGCCGTTGGTACGCCGAGCCGCTGCGCGACACGGTCGCCGACATCAGCGTGGACGTCCACCAGCACGACAGCCGGGCCGCCCTCACCCTCACCGGGCGCGGCAGCTGGCCCACCGACGGCCATCTGCCGATGGGCGCGTTGACGGAACGGGGCGGCGGCCGGGTGTGGCTGTGGCAGGTGGAGTCACCGGCCGGCTGGCGCTGGGACCTGGGGGAACGCGCGCACGGCACATATCTCGCCCTGAACGGTCCGACGGACGCCGAGCACCAGTGGCGGGTACGACTGGCGCCGGGTGCGGAGTACACGACGGTGGCGGGGGTGGTGGCTCTGGGCTCAGGACAAGGGGCGGGGGTCGAGGCCGGGTCGGGGTCCGGGGCGGGCTCCGAGGCCGGATTCGCGTCCGGGTCCGGGTCCGGGGCGGGCTCGGGCTCGGGATCCCGGTTCGGCTCCGGCTCCGGCGCCGGGTTCGGCTCCGGGTTCGGCTCCGGGTTCGACGACGCGTGGGCCGCCCTCACCTCGTACCGCCGTGCCCTACGCCGTCCGCATCCGGACCACGCCACCCTCCCCGTGGTCTTCAACGACTACATGAACACCCTCATGGGCGACCCGACCACGCAGAAGCTGCTGCCGCTGATCGACGCGGCGGCGAGCGCGGGCGCGGAGGTCTTCTGCATCGACTCCGGCTGGTACGACGACTCGGTGGACGGCGGCTGGTGGGACAGCGTGGGCGAGTGGCTGCCGTCGCCGCGCCGCTTCCCCGGCAGCGGATCAGGGGACAGAGCCGACAGCGGCATCCGGGCCGTCCTGGACCGTATCCGGGAGCGCGGCATGGTGCCCGGTCTGTGGCTGGAGCCCGAGGTCGTCGGCGTGCGCAGTCCGGTCGCGGCCGGACTCCCGCCCGAGGCCTTCTTCCAACGCGACGGTGTGCGCCTCGCCGAGCAGGGCCGTCATCAGCTCGACCTCCGTCACCCGGCCGCCCGTGCCCATCTCGACAAGACGGTGGACCGGATCGTCGGCGACTGGGGCGTGGGCTATCTGAAGCTCGACTACAACATCGTGGTCGACCCGGGCACCTGCGCCCCCGGCGACCTCTCCCCCGGTGCCGGACTCCTCGGTCACGCCCACGCCTACCTGGACTGGCTGTCCGACATCCTGGACCGCCACCCCGGTCTGGTGGTCGAGAACTGCGCCTCCGGCGGTATGCGCATGGACGGCGCCACCCTGGCCGTGGCCCAGCTCCAGTCCATCAGCGACCAGCAGGACCCGCTCCGCTTCCCGCCCATCGCCGCCGCCGCGCCCACCGCGGTCCCCCCGGAACAGGGCGCCGTCTGGGCCTATCCGCAGCCCGACCACGACGACGACCTGATCACCTTCACCCTGGGCGGCGCCCTCCTCGGCCGCATCCACCTCTCGGGCCACCTCAACCGCATGACCGCACACCAACTCGGTCTCGTACGCGACGCGTTGAACACCTACAAGTCGATCCGTGGCGATCTCGCACGCGCCCTGCCCTTCTGGCCGCTCGGCCTGCCGGGCTGGACGGACGCGTGGCCGGCGCTGGGGCTCAGGGTGCCGGACGGGCCGTCGTACGTGTCGGTGTGGCGGCGCGGCGGGGAGGCCGAACTGCTGCTTCCGATCGGGCACTTGGCCGGTCGGAGGATCGGTGCGAAGGTCCTGCACGGGTCGGGCTCGGCGGCCTGGGACGGGGACGCGCTGCGTGTGTCACTGCCGCGGACGCCGGGTGTACTGCTGGTCCGCCTCACCGTCCAGGAAGGGTGACGCGGAGGGGCCCGGGCCGGTGCCGCGTGGGGGTACGGCGTCGACCCGGGCCCCGGGTGCTCAACTGCTGCTGACGGTCAGGTTGTTGGTCCGGAAGTCCAGACCACCGGAGGACGACGTGATCTCGAAGCCGAACTGCACGTCGCCGATGGTCTCGTTGCCCATCCAGCCCTTGGTGTCCTTGATCCACTTCAGGATCGGGAGGATCTGGACCGTGCCGGAGGTGGAGTCCGAGGTGCGCAGGAAGGAGAAGACGTCCCAGTAGGTGCCGTCGGAGCGGGTGACCCGGCCCTTGTAGACGTTCCAGCTGTGGCCGCCGAGCGTCGCGCTGCCCTGGTAGGTGCCGAGCGCGCCGACATCGCCGTTGTAGTTGACCCACAGCATGATCTCGTAGTCGTAGTCCGTGTCCCAGACGTCGTACGAGGTGTTGTACGCGCCCGAGGACGGGACCGTGACGTTGTACGTGCTGTTCAGCGAGCCCAGCGAGGTGATCGTCTTGTTGATCACCTTCTTGGAGTTGGGGTACGACTTGATGCCGCCGGTGTTGGGGTGGTTGGCCCAGACCCCCCAGTTCGTACCGGAGTTGGCCCAGATGCACTGGCTGCCGCCGCCGGAGC
This sequence comes from Streptomyces graminofaciens, assembly GCF_030294945.1. Lineage (NCBI taxonomy): Bacteria > Bacillati > Actinomycetota > Actinomycetes > Kitasatosporales > Streptomycetaceae > Streptomyces > Streptomyces graminofaciens. Next base: position 4,460,074 of record NZ_AP018448.1, read on the forward strand.
CCCAGATGTTGTTGTAGAGCGTGTAGCCGTTCAGGCTCGTGTTGCCCCACTGGTCACAGCTGTTCCAGACGGCGGCCGAGGCGGGGGCGGAGGCGAGGCCCACGATGGCGCCGAGCGCGAGCGCGGGGGGCAGCAGGACCTTGCCGATCCTGCTCAGCGTGCGGGTGCGGATGCGGGTGCTTGTTGCCATGGGGTGTCGGTTCCTTCCATGGGTGGGGGGAAATGCGGGGAATTGCGGTGATCTACCACGCCCCCAGGGTGAGGGCGCGGTCTTCTCCGGCGACGAGGTCGAGCGGCTCGGCGCGGGTCGAAGTCCTGAGTTCGACGCGGCAGGTCCGGGTGGGGCGGATCACCGCGGTCATTTCGTGCGGGCTCCAGGTGAGGTCGAGTTCGGCCCCGAATCGCGTACGGACGCCGCACAGCCGGCCCGTCGGACACGCCCTCGGGAGCGCGGGCAGCAGCACCAGTCGGTCGGGGGTCGACTGCACCAGCATCTCGATCAGCACGGCGGGCAGGGTGTGCGCGGCGTCCGCGTTGTAGACGTCACGCTTCGGGTAGTGCGCGCTCATCAGGGAGGCGTGGAAGAAGTCCCCGTCGAGGACCTGGCCCAGCGCGTGCGCGACCCGTTCGCCGTCGCGCAGCCGGGCCGCGACGAGGGCGTGGTGCAGATGACCGTGGGCCGAGTCGTTCTCCGCGCCCCGGAGTTCGAGGGCCCGATGGGCGGCGGCCGCGAGGTCCGGGGTGTCGTACGGGTTGATCTCGTCGAGGGGCCAGACGCCGTACAGGTGACTGAGGTGACGGTGGTCGTAGGTGTCGTCGAGGCCGGGCCAGGCCCACTCGGCGAGGGCACCGTCGGCGTTGACCCGGTGGGGCGGCAGCCGGTCGGCGAGCGCGCGCCAGCGGTCCGCCCGCTCTGGCTGGTCGGGGTGGTACGCGGCGGCGGTGAGCAGGGCGTGCCGGGCGGCCGACAGGTCCATGGCCGCGTTGATCGCCCCCCAGCTCGCGTTCGCGGGACGGTTCTCGGGCGAGTAGGAGGGGACGACGACGATGTTTCCGTCGGTGTCGGTGCGGGTGAGAAAGTCCTCGTAGAACAGGGCGACTTCGGCGAGCGCGGAGGCGGTGCGCGGGTCGCGTTCGCCGCGGATCTCGTCGTGGTCGACGAGCGGCTTGAGCAGCCAGTCCGCGCCCGCCGTCCACAGGTGCAGCGGGTACTCGCGGCTGAAGTGGTACGTCAGGCCACTCTCGCCGTCGGAGTGCGGCGGTGCGACGACACCGCGGGCACCGAAGATCGCCCGGGCGTTGTCCCGCCAGTCGGCGAGCTGACCGTGGATCAGGGAAGCATGCGCCTCGGTGACCTCGGGCAGGGCGGCTGCCGCCGCGGAGGACGTCTGGAGGTTGAGGTTGGCATCGTTGGTGAACGCCCCCGCCCAGGCCGTGTTCCAGTCGCCGGTCCACAGGCCGACGAGGCGGGGCGGAAGCAGGCCGCTGGAGGAGAGTAGGTGGTAGCGACCGGCGGCGAAGAGGCGTTCGAGGAGGGCGGGGGTGTGGGGGTGGGGGTTTGAGTGGGGGTTTGAGTGGGGGTTCGAGTGGGGGCTCGAGTGGGAGTGGGTGTGGCGGAGGAGGTCGGAGCCGGGGAGGGAGCGTTCGTTTTGGTTGCGGGGGGCCGGGAACGAACCTTCGTTTTTGTTGTCAGCGTCACGGAACGAACCTTCGTTTTCGTTGGCCGCCCGGAACGAACCTTCGTTTTCGGCGCCACCACGGAACGAACCTTCGCTTTGCCCACCTCGACGCGAGAACGAACCTTCGTTTTCGCCCGCCCCGCCACCACCCCCGAGTTCAAGCGACACCCGCCCATACGCCGGCCCATGCAGCGCCACATGCCGGTCCAGTAGCCAGGGCCAGTCATCCGCCTCCGCACCCTCGGGCAGCAACCCCCGCAGCCCCTGCCTCTCCGCCACCCCGTCCAGCTCGCCGGTGTGCCGTCGCACCCGGGTGAGCAGTAGCACCGCCTGGGCCCGTTCCACATGGACGCCGGGCGGGGTGAGTGTCGTGCGGCCGCCGGTGACGACGACGAGCGTGGTGCCGGTGTACGCGCGGTCGCTCCCCGGGTAGCGGGCGCGCAGGCTCAGCGACGCACCCTCGGGGGTGAGGACCGCACCGTGTCCGACCCTGAGGTCGGTGGGCGCGCTCGGCAGCCGGTGGTCCAGGTCGATGTCCAGGGTGAGCCGGGGTCCCGTGACGTGCTGGACGATCACGTCGTCGGCGCGTGAGACGAAGACCCGGCTGCGCCAGCCCTCGCAGGCCGCCTCGACGACTCCGGTGGTGAAGTCGACCGAGCGACGGTAGCCGCGCCGCCCGCTCCGTTCCGCATCCGCCCTTTCCGCACTTTCCGCACTTTCCACCCTCTCCGCCCGCCTCAGCCGCACCTGGAACGCGGGGTGGAAGGGCTGCACCCACTGCAACTCCCGCCCGTCCGTGAACCCTTCGGCGGCCGTGACGTCCCCGGCCAGCAGCCGGTCCTGCAGCGAGGCGAGTCCGTCGGCGAGCCGTGGCGGCCGAGCCCGTTCGCCGCCGTTGGGGCGTACGAGGGTGTGATGGTTGACGATGACACGGTCGTCGGTCGGGTCGCCGAACACCATCACGCCGTGTCGGCCGTTGCCGCTCAGGAAGGCGTCCTCCCAGCGGGCGGCCGGGGTCGGCTCCCAAGTGCCGTGCCGGGTGGCTCTGTCGGTCGGGTTCGAGTTGTCCATGGTCATGATGTGAGCACCGCCACGCCGTACCGGCCGAGGGTCAGCAAATCGGTGACCTCGGCGCCGGTCAGCAGGTCGCGGTGGGTGCCCGGTACGTCGACGGTGACCTCGTCCCGGCCGTGGTTGAGCACGAACAGCGCCTCGCCCCGCCGTACCGCCTCGACCCCGTCGGGCAGCCCGTCGAGCACCGGCCGCACCCCCGCGTCCGCCGCCACCCGTGTCAACAGGGCGCGCAGATCGGCGGGTTCGGGCAGCGTGGAGACGTACCAGGCACGCCCCTTCCGCAGCACCGCCGGAAGCCCGTCGAGTTCACCACCCTTGTACGGGGCGACCTCGTCCGCGTCCGCCGCCTCGATCTCCTCGGACCACAAGGTCCCCCGGAAACTTCCCTGGAAGCCCTCTTCAGAGCCCCTTTGAGAGCCCTCGGGGAAACCGTCGCAGTCGACGCTCTCCCCGGCGTCCAGCGGCCACCACTCGTGCAGGGTGCGGATGCCGAACAGTTCGCGCAGGCGCGCGTCCATGCCTCCGGGCCGTACCCGGTCGTCCTCGTCGGCGACGCCGGTCAGGAAGCCGCAGACGAGGGTGCCGCCGTCGCGTACGTACGCGAGGAGGTTCTCGATCGCCGTGTCCGTGAGCAGGTAGAGCTGAGGTACGACGACGAGTCCGTACCCGGAGAGGTCGTGCTCGGGGTGCGCGAAGGCCGTGGTGAGGTGGGCCTCCCAGAGGGCGCGGTGCCAGGACCGTACGATCTGTGGAAGGTCCACCTCGGACGAGAGGCGGCCGTCCTGCGCGCCGGCCCACCAGGAGTGCCAGTCGAACAGCAGCGCCACGGAGGAGTCGATGTGCTGTCCCGTCACCTCGTGGCCGATGGCGGCGAGTTCGGCGCCGAGCTGCTTGACCTCCTGGAACGTGCGCCCATGCTCGCCCGCGTGGCTGACCATGCCCGAGTGGAACTTCTCCGAGCCCTGCCGCGACTGCCGCCACTGGAAGTAGCAGACGGCGTCGGCGCCCCGGGCGACGGCCTGGAGGGACCAGAGGCGGTTGAGCCCGCGTGGTTTGGGGTGGTTGACGCCACGCCAGTTGACGGGTCCCGCAGCCTGTTCCATGAGCATCCAGGGGCCGCCGCCCGCCTGCGAGCGGGTCATGTCCTGGACGAGAGCCCCGTTCTGCGCGCCGAACGGATCACGCGGATCCGGATAGATGTCGACGGAGACGACGTCCTCCTCCTCCGCCCAGCGCCACGCGTCCTGCCCCACCCACATCGGCATGAAGTTGGTGGTGACCGGGATGTGCGGGGTGTGCCGGCGGACGATGTCGCGCTCGGCGAGGTAGCACTCCAGGAGGGCGTCGGAGGTGAACCGCTTGAAGTCGAGTACGTGGCTGGGGTTGCGCATGTAGTGGGCGCGGCGCGGGGGCAGCACCTCGTACCAGTCGCCGTACCCCTGGCTCCAGAAGGCCGTGCCCCAGGCGGTGTTGAGGGCGTCGAGCGTGCCGTACCTGTCCTGGAGCCAGCTGCGGAACGCGGCCGCGGCCTCGTCGCCCCAGTCGTAGGTGCAGTACTCGTTGTTGATGTGCCACATGGTGAGGGCCGGGTGGCCGCCGTAGCGGGCGGCGAGGTCCTCGGTGATGGCGGCGGCGTAGCGGCGGTAGGTGGCGCTGGAGTGTGCGAAGTGCTGGCGGGAGCCCCACCACTCGATCTGCCCGTTCTCGTCGCGTGGCAGGGTCTCGGGGTGCAGGCGGCCCATCCACGGGGGCGGGGACGAGGTGGGCGTGGCGAGGACGACGCCGATGCCGTGGGCGTGCATCAGGTCCATCAGCCGGTCCAGCCAGCCGAACTCGCGTTCTCCCGGGCGGGGTTCGAGCTTGGCCCAGGAGAAGACGCCGAGGGTGACGGAGTTGACGCCGGCCTCCTTCATGAGGCGTACGTCGTCCTGCCAGACCTCCTCGGGCCACTGCTCGGGGTTGTAGTCGCCGCCGAAGAGGACGCGGCCCCGGGTGGCGTGGGCGAGGGTGGGGCGCGTGGCGTCGCCCCGGCCGGGCGGGGTGGTGCGCTTCGGGTCCGGCTGTGTCGCCTCCGGCATCAGACCGGCTCCCCGTACTGGATGCCGCGCCCGTTCGTCGCCAGGTACACACGGCCGTACACACGCGGGTCGCCGATGATGATCTCGCCGGTCCAGCCCCACTGGTGGGCGTCGTCGTTGATGCGGGTCCAGGTCCTGGCGCCGTCGTCGGAGCGGTAGACGGCGGTGATGGTCTCGGTCGAGCCGACCTGGTAGATCGCCGGGTAGTCGGCGCCGTGGGCGGCCTTGCCGAAGCCGAGGGTGTACGAGGCCCAGCAGCTGTCGACCTTCGAGAAGCTCGCGCCGCCGTCGGTGGAGCGGTACAGCCCGTTCCATTTCACGCTCAGCCACAGGTCACCGGTGCGTCCGGGGGCCGCGACCAGCTTGAACTGGGTGTCACCCTTGGGCAGTCCGGTCGCACGGGCCGTGAACGAACGGCCACTGTCAGTGCTGGCGTATAGCGTTCCTGTGTCGGTGTCGTATGCGTAGAAGAGCGTCGGGTCGGCCGGGTCGGCGACCGGCGTGGCGCCCTTCGGGAAGGAGGAGACCTCGGACCAGGTCGCGCCGTTGTCGGTGGAGCGGTGGGCTGCGTACTTCGTGCCGTCCCAGTGCACGAAGGACCACAGCAGCGCGCTGCCGTCGGCGTTGGTGGCGATCGGCCCCGGTGCGTTCTTGGCGATGTCGGGCTGGGCCTTGAAGGGCGCCCAGGTCTGCCCGCCGTCGTTGGAGTAGGCGCCGTTGCCGTTGTCGCCCCAGCCGGTGCGGACCACGTACGACGGCTTCGCCGAGGCCTGGGCCAGCCCCGTCGCCGACCCGAACACGGGGTTCGACGCCATGCCTCGTGACGGGGACGCCGTGAGCCGCTCGTGGTACATCGTGCCGATGTCCCCGAGTCCGCTGATCAGGTGTGCCTCTCCGACCGGAGGCGAGATCAGCTGGCGCACGGACGTCTCCTCCAGGCCCCGGATCTGCGGCGCCCAGTGCTTGAGGTCCCGGGTGCCGTAGAGGGTCGCGCCGGTGCCGTACACGATGTGCTTCGAGTCGTACGGGTCGAGGGCGACCGCCTGGATCCACCAGCCGAACTTCGGTTTGTCGTTGCCCCACTTGAGATAAGGAGTCTCGGACACGTCGAAGACAGCGGAGTCCTTGAGGGACGTCCAGGTACGGCCGCCGTTGGTGGACCGGAAGACCGTGTCGACCTCCGTCCAGCGGTTGTTGGTGGAGACGATCACCGTGCCGGGGCGGCAGGCGTCGATGGCGACCCCGCCGTAGCCGAAGGCGTCGGTGGAGCCGCCGGTCGTCGTGCCGCCCGGCTTCACGGGGGTCACGTCGGTCCACTTGCCGGTGGTGGTGCGGAGCTTGTGCACACTGCCGTCGGACTGGCCGTTGGGGCCGGGCGCGTCGGCGTACGTCAGGTACAGCTCACGGGTGTGCTTGTCGTACGCGGCGCGGATCGGGACCTTGGCGGAGGTGCCGGTGGGCTGTCCGGGGACGGCCTCCCAGGTGGCGCCGTCGCTGGTCCGGTAGAGGTTGGCGGAGGTGCCGTCGCCGTCGCCCCAGCCGGCGTAGAGGGTGCGGCCGGCGGCCACGAGCAGGGTGACGCCCTGACCGGTGGCGCTGGGGGTCGCCGGGAAGCCTGTCGCCTTCGCCCAGGTGGCGCCCCGGTCGGTCGACTTGAGCAGGCCGTCGTGTCGGGTGCCCAGCCACAGGGTGTCGCTGTCGCGCGGGTCGACGAGGAGGCGCTCGCCCGCGCCCCGGCCGTCCTCGTTGGCGCCGAGCTTCACGGTGAGGTCGGTGCGGGACCAGGTGGCGCCGCGGTCGTCGGAGCGGAGGATCGCGCCGTTGCCGGCCCAGGACTGGGCGTAGGTGCCGAGGGCGAGGTAGAGGCGGTTCGGGTGGGCGGGGTCGATGGCGATGGCCTCCACACCGAGGAGGTTCCAGTCGTCCCAGCCGAGGTGGTCGGTCAGCGGGGTCCAGCGGGCCTTGCGGTCGTCCCAGCGGTAGGCGCCGCCGATGTCCGTGCGGGCGTAGGCGAGGCCCCGCGTCGTCGGGTGGAAGAGGATGCCGGTGACGAAGCCGGTGCCGCCGATCACGGCGGTGCGCCATCGGTATGCCGTGGCGGCGGCGTCGGCGTCGACTTCCGCGGCGTGGGCGGGGGTCTCCAGCGCGGGGAGGGCGGTGAGCGCGGCGGCGGCCGCGGTTCCGGCGAGTACGGAGCGACGGCTCGGCTGGGGCGTGCGCATGACATACCTCGTTTTACGGGGAGGGTGTGCGGGTGTGGTCGCCCAGAAGCTCGGTCGATCCGGTTCATCGGCGACTGCGGGTCATGTGTGGCGGGTCGCGCAGTTTCCCGCGCCTCTGAAAAGCACGGGGCGCAGCCCCGGCCGCAGAGCACCGGGCGGAGAGTTTCGCTGGGGCCCGCCGTACCCGGCCGGGTGACAGGCACGGCCGGGTGCGGCGGGGTCGGTGGGGCGGCCGGGGGTCAGCCCTTGACCGCGCCGGTGAGCATGCCCTTCTTGAAGTGTTTCTGGACGAAGGGCGAGAGGACCGCGACCGGGAGCAGGGCCATCACCATGACCGCCATCTGGATGGCGATCGGGGAGAGCTGGCCGGTGTTGATCTGGGCGGAGAGGCCGACCGGGCGTTCCTGTTTCTGGACGAGCTGGATCATGACGTTCTGCAGCGGCATCATGTCCTGGTCGGTGAGGTAGATGGAGGCGTTGAACCACGCGCTCCAGTAGCCGACCGCGTAGAACAGGGCGATGACCGCGAGGACGGCCCTCGACAGCGGCATCACGATCTTCCACAGGATGCGCCAGTCTCCGGCGCCGTCGATGCGGGCGCTGTCGATCAGCTCCGGCGAGATGCCCATGAAGAACGAGCGCAGGACCAGGATGTTGAAGACGCTCACGGCGCTGGGGAGGATCAGCGCGAGGTAGGTGTCGGTGAGGCCGAGGGCCTGGACCAGCAGATAGGTCGGGATGAGGCCGGCGCCGAAGAACATCGTGGCGAGCAGGGTCATCAGGATCCAGCGGTGGCCGAGAGAGCCGACGCGGGAGAGACCGTAGGCGCACAGGACCGAGACGGTCATGCTGAACAGGGTGCCGACGAGCGTGACGCCCACGCTGACCAGCGCCGCCGTCTGGACCTGGCCGCCGCCGAGGAGTTCCCGGTAGGCGACGAAGGTGATGCTCTTGGGGATGACGACCAGGCCGCCCGCCTCGTCGATGGTCTTCTTCGTCTGGAGGCTGGTGACGATGACGATCCAGAGGGGGAAGAGGATCGCGAAGCAGGCGAAGCCGAGGGCGAGTCCCTTGCCCGCGAGTCCGGCCTTGGAGGGTTCCTCCTCCCAGGTCGGGCGGGGCGGGGCCGCCCAGCGGCCGGGCTTCCGCACCGTCGGCCGCTCGTCGGCCGGCTTGTCGAGGACGGCGCTCATTTCTTGTACACCCCCTGCTCACCCATGAGATGGGCGACCTTGTTGGCGGTCAGCACCAGTGCGAGGCCGACCACGCCCTTGATGAGGCCTGCGGCGGCGGCGTAGCTGAAGTCCTGGTTGCGGATACCGTTCCACCACACATAGGTGTCGAGGACGTCGGAGGCGTCGACGCCCACCGCCTGCCGTTGGAGCAGCAGTTGTTCGAAGCCGACGGTCAGGGCGTCGCCGACGCGCAGCACCAGCAGCAGGGCGATCACCGGGCGCAGGGCGGGCAGCGTGATGTGCCACATGCGCCGCCAGCGTCCGGCGCCGTCCATGGCGGCGGCCTCGTAGAGGTCGTTGGAGACGGAGGAGAGCGCGGCGAGGAAGACGATGATGCCCCAGCCTGCGTCCTTCCAGATGCTCTCGGCGGTGACCAGGTACTTGAAGATCTCCGGGTCGGTCATCAGGTCGAAGCCCTCGTAGCCGTGTTGGCGGAGGGTCTGCGCGATGATGCCCGCGCCACCGAAGATCTGCATGAAGACGGTGACGACGAGGACCCAGGAGAAGAAGTGCGGGAGGTACATGATCGCCTGGGCGACCGCCCGGACCCGGGGCCTGACCACGCTGTTGATGAGCAGCGCGAGCAAAATCGGGATCGGGAAGAACAGGACGAGCTGGAGGAAGAACAGCACGAAGGTGTTCTGCACCGCGTGCCAGAAGGCCGAGTCCTCGAAGATCCTCTCGAACTGCTCGAAGCCGATCCAGGGGCTCTGGAAAATGGCGACGAAGCCGTTCTCGCTGAGGTACGGGTCGTAGTCCTGGAAGGCGACCACATTGCCGAGGATCGGTATGTAGTTGAAGACCAGGATGAGCAGCACCGTCGGCAGCGTCATCAGGATCAGCGTGCGGTCACGCCGGAATCTGAGCCGGAGACTCAGTTTCCCCGCGCGTTTGCCGCCCCGGGAGCCGGACCCGGCGCCGTCGGACGGCGCCGGGTTCTTCTCGGGGGTCTTCGCCTCGGCCCTGGACCGGGGCACCGTGCTGTGGGACACGGCGTTCTCCTTGCCTCAGCCCCGGGTCAGTTCGCCGAACCGGTCTCGTCGAGCAGCTTCTTGTACCAGTCGCGCAGCCCGTCGCCGCCCTTGCTCTTCCAGTCGGACACCGCCTGCTGGACGTCGCTGATCTTCTTGCGGCCGCGCACGACGTCGTCCTCCAACTGCTCGAAGTTGTCGGCGAGGTTGGCCCAGCGGTTCGGTTCGGTGACGGTCAGCCCGAAGAAGGAGGTCTTCTTGGTGAAGGCGCCCATGCGCTGCTGCCACTCGACGATGCCCTTGGTGACCTCGGGGAAGTCGGGGTAGGCGACGTACGGGGCGGGGTTGCCGGTGTAGTCGTAGGCGCCGTTGACCTCGTTGACGCCCGTGGTGCTCTTGACCGGCAGGCCCTTCTTCATGTCGTAGTCCGTGCCCTCGACGCCGTAGGCGGTGAGCATGAACTCCTTGGTGCCGTAAGGCGCGGCGCAGTAGTTGCAGAGGGCGAGGAAGTCCTTGATCTGTTGCTTGGTCGCCTTCTTGCTGATGAAGGTGAAGATGTTGGCGGGCTGGACCGCCCACAGGGTGGGGTCGCCGCCGTCGGGGCCGAAGATGTCGAACGCGGCCATGTCGAAGTCGGAGTTCTGGGTGGCCTGTTCGGAGACCGAGCCCCACCAGGCGGAGATGTTCCCGTTGAAGACCAGGGACTGACCGGCCGTGAACCGGTTCCTGGCGTCGCCACCCGCCTTGCCGGAGACCGCGTCCGGGTGGACCACATCGGCCGCGTAGAGCTTGCGCGTCCACTCCAGGGCCTCGAGGAACTCCTCGGTCTCGATGCGATTGACCAGCTTGCCGTCGACCAGGTTCCACCACAGCGCCTTGTCGCTGCCGGGGAAGACACCGTAGATGTTGAACGCCGTCCACTTCATGTCGTCGCAGGCCCACACCTTCGACTTGGCGTCGGTGGCCTCCTTCGCCCAGGACAGGAACTCGTCGGGGCTGGTCGGGACGCTGTAGCCCTTCTTCTTGAAGATGTCCCTGCGGTACATGGGCGCGATGTCGGTGACGTACGGGGCGGGGAACGGGATCGCGCGCAGTTGGCCGCCGAAGATGCCGCGCTGCCAGGCCTCGGAGGGGACGGCCGCGAGGTTCGGGTAGTCCTTGACCTTGTCGCCGGAGAGGTACGGGCCGAGGTCGGCGAACTTGGCGTTGATGGCGCTGGGTATCTTGCCCATCAGGTTCCAGCCGGGCACGACCACGACGTCGGGGATGTCGCTGGAGGCGAGGACCGCGCCGAGCTTCTGGTCGTAGGTGACGCCGTCCTGGTTCTGCCAGGTCACCTCTACGCCCGCGGCCTCGTTCATCGCCGAGTAGTACGGGTTGTCGGCCTTCGGCGGGGTGCCCCAGAACGGGGACATGATCTTCAGCTTGCCGCCGCTGCCGAGCTTCTTCGGCACCGAGGTCTTCAGGTCGGCGGTGGCGATCGCCTTGCTGAAGCCGGCGGGTGCGCCGTTCTTCGCCGGGATGTCGGGCGCCACGACGCTCGACGCGACGAACGTCGGAAGGATCTTCTGCGCGTCCTTGCCCGACGTCGTGCCCTCCTTGCGTCCTTCCTGCGAGCCGCCGCAGGCGGACAGCAGCGGCACTCCCCCCGCGACCACTGCGGCGGCGACCGCCGTGGAGGCGAGGAAGCTTCTCCGGCTGGGCTCGGAGGAGGTGGTGGCGGAGTTCGGCGTCATTGCGTCAACCCTTCATGGCGCACACCAGGACACCCGGCGGTGGCCGTCGGCTGCGGTGTCTTGAGTGGGACTGGCTGTGCTGAAGCGATGAACCGGAGGGATGTGAGCACGCGAAGCGTTTCCCTCCGCAGTCGAAGCGCTTCGATGTTGCTGCGAGGTTAAGTGAACGACCGGGGGTGCACAAGGGTCGATTCCAAGATTGACCCGCGGAATGAAAGCGGTTGAGAGGACCCGAACTGCCAGTTCCGACCCCCGAAATGACAGTGTTTATGACGATGAGGAAACGGATCCGTTTCAGCTTGGTCTCTTGACACCCACCCCACCGTCGATCGAGCATCGAAGCGCTTCGAAAGCGCCTCGCCGCTCCACCTCAAAGGGATCCCCACGTGACCGCACAGACGACGCCCACGCCGCCTTTCCGCGATCCGCAGCTGCCGCTCGCGAAGCGCATCGACGATCTTCTCCAGCGGCTCACGCTCGACGAGAAGATCGCGTTCCTGCACCAGTTCGCACCCGCCGTCGACCGCCTCGGCGTCGCCGCGTTCCGCACCGGCCAGGAGGCCCTGCACGGCGTCGCCTGGATGGGCCCCGCGACGGTGTTCCCGCAGGCCGTCGGCCTCGGCGCGACCTGGAACGACGACCTCGTCCGCCGCGTCGGCGAGGCCGTGTCGACGGAGGTCCGCGCCATGCGCGCCCGCGACGACCGCGTCGGCCTCAACGTCTGGTCCCCCACGGTGAACCTGCTGCGCCACCCGCTGTGGGGCCGCAACGAGGAGGGCTACTCCGAGGACCCCAAGCTGACCTCGGCCATCGCGACCGCGTACACCCGCGGCCTGCGCGGCGACCACCCCACGTACTGGCGTACGGCCCCCGTGCTCAAGCACTGGCTGGCGCACAACAACGAGACCGACCGCTCCGTCACGTCCTCCTCGGTCCGCCCGCGCGTCCTCCACGAGTACGACCTGCGCGCCTTCCGCGAGACGGTCGAGGCGGGCGCGGTGGCCGGCGTCATGCCCGCGTACAACCTGGTCAACGGCCGCCCCAACCATGTCTCGCCGTATCTGTCCGAGCATCTGCGCACCTGGACCGACGAGGAGCTGCTGGTCTGCTCGGACGCGGGCGCGCCCTCCAACCTGGTCGACTCCGAGCACTACTTCGACACCCACGAGGAGGCCACGGCGGCCTCGCTGCGCGCCGGTGTCGACAGCTTCACCGACCACGGCACGGACGGCTCGACGATGGCCGAACGCATCACGAAGGCCCATGAGCAGGGCCTGCTGACCGAGGCGGACATCGACACGGCGGTCCGCCGCCAGCTCTCGGTCCGCTTCCGCCTCGGCGAGTTCGACCCCGACCTCGACCCGTACGGCGACAGCAAGGACTTCGACACCCCGGCGCACCGCGCCCTCGCCCAGGAGGCCGCCGAGCAGGCGATCGTGCTGCTGAAGAACGACAGCCTGCTGCCGTTCGCCGAGGGCACCCGGATCGCCGTGGTCGGCCTTCTCGCCGACGAGTGCAAGCTCGACTGGTACAGCGGCACCCTCATCCACCGCTCGACCCCGCTCGAAGGCCTGTACGACCGGTTCGGCGCCGAGCGTGTGACCTTCGCGGAGGGCGTGGACCGCGTACGACTGCGCACCTCCACGGGCGCGTATCTGCGTGTGGCCGATGCCGTCGAAGCCGGCGACGAGGTGCGGGGCGCGGCGGGCGCCCTCGACCCGGCGCTGCTCGCGGGCCGCACGGACCTGCCGCCACTGACGATCGACGCGGCCGGCACCGAGCTGGCGATGGTCGACTGGGGCGAGGGCGTGCTCACCTTCCGCGCACCGGACGGCCGCTATCTCTCGGTCGCCGAGGACGGCTACCTGCGGGCCTCCGCCGACCAGCCGGGCGGCTGGGTGATCCAGGAGACATTCCATCTGGAACGCCATGAAACCCATGAGAACGGTCACCTCCTCAAGCACGCAGGGACGGGCCAGTACGTGTCGGTCGCCGCCGACGGAGTGAAGGTTGCCGCCGAGAACGCGGAAATCTTCGAGCTCATCGTGACCCAGCCCGGCGAGGAGGCCGTGGCCAGGGTCGCCGCCGAGGCCGACGTGGTCGTCGTGTTCGCGGGCAACGACCCGCACATCAACGGCCGCGAGACGGAGGACCGCCCGACCCTGGCCCTCCCCGACCACCAGGAACGCCTGCTGCGCGCGGCCCGCGCCGCCAACCCGAACACGGCGCTGGTCCTGGTCTCGGCCTACCCGTACGCCGTCGATCCCGCGGAGATCCCGGCCGTCCTGTGGACCGCGCACGGCGGCCAGGCCGCGGGCACGGCTCTGGCGCGCGCCCTCGCCGGTGACGTCTCCCCCGCGGGCCGCCTCCCGCAGACCTGGTACGCCTCCGACGCCGACCTGCCCGGTCTCCTCGACTACGACGTGATCGGCGCCCGCCAGACGTATCTGTACTTCGAGGGCACCCCCTTGTTCCCCTTCGGCCACGGCCTGTCCTACGCGCAGTTCGCGTACGGGAACCTTGAGGCGCGGGTGGCCGGGAACGAGGTGACGGTCTCCTTCACGGTCACCAACACGGGCGGGGTGACGGCGGACGAGGTGGCCCAGCTCTATGTCCGGGCGGTGGAGCCGTCGGTGCCGCGTCCTCGCCGGGAGCTGCTCGGCCACCGCCGGGTCACCCTGGCGGCGGGCGCATCGACCGAGCTGACGTTCCGGCTCCCGCTGTCGGCGTTCGAGTTCTGGGACGTGGCGCACGGCCGGTGGCGCCTGGAGCCCGGCGCGTACGAGCTGCTGGTCGGCGCGTCGAGCGAGGACGTGCGGGTCCGTACGACGATCCTCCTGGCGGGCGAGCCCGCGGCCCCACGCCCGGTCGTCGCGCACGGCCTGAACGGCGCCGACTTCGACGAGCAGCGCGGCACGGAGATCGTCGACCGCACGAAGGCGTCGGGCGACGCGGTGACCGCGGTGGAGGGCGGCTCGGGTGGGCTGCTCTTCCACGACTGCGACTTCGGCCCAGGCGTCACCGAGGTGACGGTGGAGGTCGCGGGCGAGGGCACGGTCGAGTTCTCGCTGAACGGCGGCCCGGTGCTGGCGACGCTGACATCGGCCCCGGCCACGGCGGACCCGTACACGTACACGACCGTGCGCGGCGCCGTCTCGGCCGCCGGGGTGCACGACGTCCACCTCAAGCTGCGCGGCCCGCTGCGGCTCGCGCGCGTCGGCTTCTCCGGTTGAGGGTCCGGAAGAGGCCGGCACACAGAAGGGGCCCGGCACCGGAAGGCATCGGTGCCGGGCCCCTTCATCCCGGGATCTGACCCCAGGCTACCTGAAAACGATTGTCAGAAGCTAGAGGTTGTGCCGGACATTCCTGGAGGCGCTGCTCAGAGCGCGAGGCCGGTGAGCACCAGCACCCGCTCGTAGGTGTAGTCGTCCATCGCGAACTTCACGCCCTCACGTCCGACGCCGGACTGCTTGGCACCGCCGTACGGCATCTGGTCGGCGCGGTAGGAGGGCACGTCGCCGATGACGACACCGCCGACCTCCAGCGCGCGGTGGGCGCGGAAGGCGGTCTGCAGGTCGTGAGTGAAGACGCCCGCCTGGAGGCCGTACTTGGAGTCGTTGACGGCGGCGAAGGCCGCGGCCTCCCCGTCCACCTTCTGCACGGTGAGGACGGGCCCGAAGACCTCCTCGCAGGAGAGCGTGGCGGTCGCCGGTACGTCGGTGAGGACGGTCGGCGCGTACGAGGCGCCGTCGCGCTTGCCGCCGGTGAGGAGGGCGGCACCGGCGTCGACGGCCTCCCGCACCCACGACTCGACCCGCTTGGCGGCGTCCTCGCTGACGAGCGGCCCCACGTCGGTCCTGTCGTCGCTCGGGTCGCCGGTGGCCTGGGCCTCGACGGCGGCGACGATGCGGGGCAGCAGCCGGTCGTACACGGAGGCGTCCGCGATCACCCGCTGCACGGAGATGCAGGACTGGCCGCCCTGGTAGTTGGAGAAGGTGGCGATGCGGGTGGCGGCCCAGTCGAGATCGGCGTCGGAGGCGTAGTCGCCGAGGACGACCGCGGCGCCGT
Source organism: Streptomyces graminofaciens (assembly GCF_030294945.1). Lineage (NCBI taxonomy): Bacteria > Bacillati > Actinomycetota > Actinomycetes > Kitasatosporales > Streptomycetaceae > Streptomyces > Streptomyces graminofaciens. The sequence goes on from NZ_AP018448.1 coordinate 4,475,137, forward strand.
TGCCGCCCAGCTCCAGGGTGCAGTGCTTGCGCGGCACCGAATCCATGATCGCGTAGCCGACCTTCTCCGAACCGGTGAAGGAGATGACGGGCAGCCGCGGGTCCTGTACGAGGGCGGGCATACGGTCGTTGGAGACCGGGAGGATGCTCCAGGAACCGGCGGGAAGCTCGGTCTCGGCCAGCAGCTCACCGATGACGAGGCCGGACAGCGGGGTCGCCGGGGCGGGCTTGAGGATGATCGGCACGCCGGCCGCGATCGCCGGGGCGATCTTGTGGGCGCAGAGGTTGAGCGGGAAGTTGAAGGGCGCGATACCGAGGACGACGCCCTTGGGGAAGCGGCGGGTGACGGCGAGGCGGCCCTGACCACCGAGATCGGTGTCGAGCCGCTGGGCCTCGCCACCGTTGAACCGCCGGGCCTCCTCGGCGGCGAACCGGAACACGGAGACGGCCCGCCCGACCTCGCCCCTGGCCCACTTGATCGGCTTGCCGTTCTCGGCGGAGATGAGCTGGGCGATCTCCTCGGTGCGCTCGGCGAGCCGCCGGCTCACCCGGTCGAGGGCGGCGGCGCGGACGTGGGCCGGGGTGCCGGCGAACTCGTCCCGCACGGCGTACGCGGCGGCGACCGCCTCCTCGACCTGTGCCTCGGTCGGGACGCTCACCTTCCCGACGAGGCGTCCGTCCCACGGGGAGGTGACGTCGAACGTGGTCTCGCCGGTGACGTGACGGCCGGCGAGCCAGAAGGCGTGGGTTGCGGTCATGGTCGAGTCCCGGCCCTTCGGTGGTTGATGCTTCGGCTTCCGGGTCAACCGTAGGGCCGGGGCGGCGAGCGGTCGTTTGTCCGGTGCGTATGAGTGGGGGTGGGGGGTGTGCCGGATTGGCCTGGTCGTGGGGGGCGAGTTCCCCACGCCCCTTCAGTGGCGCGGGGACTGCGCGAACGGGGCGAAGGGTCTTGGGCGGAGCCCCGGCTCCTTGGCCCCGGCGGGGTCGAAGGGGCAGCCGCCCCTGAGGAGAGGACGGGTAGGGGCGGCGGGGGCGAGAAAACCCCCTACTCCCCCGCCGCAGCCGTGGCCTTCAACGCCAGCCACAGCTCCATCCGCACATCGGGGTCGTCCAGCGACCGCCCGAGGATCTCCTCCACCCGCCGCATCCGGTACCGCAGCGTGTGCCGGTGCACACCGAGATCCGCGGCCGCCGCGTCCCACTGCCCGTGCCGCGACAACCACGCCCGCAGCGAGGCCACCAGATCCCCCCGTCCCGTCGCGTCGTGCTCGCGCAGCGCCCGGAGCATGCCGTCGGCGAACGCCCGCACCGCGTCGTCGGCGAGCAGCGGCAACACGGAACCGGCCGCCAGCGACTCGTGCTCGACGAGGCACCGCCCCCGCCGCCGGGCCACGGCCAGCGACTGCTCGGCCTGCTTGTAGGCGGCCGCGACGGCGATCGGCCCGACGGGGGCGGAGAGCCCCATGACCAGTTCGCCGTCCTCCGCGGAGGAACCCCCGGCGGGGCCCACGGACGAGCCCATGGACACTCCTTCCCGGCCGGCGGCCCGCGCCGCCTCCAGCGCCACCGCGTACTCCCCGCACGCCGCCACCGCCGCACCCCCGTCGACGGTGAGCACGACGAGCCGCTCCCCGTCCGCCCCGTCGGGCACGACGAGCACCGGCTCCCCCGCCCGCGCGGCGGCCGACTCCACGACTTCGGCGACCTCGGCGAGCTGCCCGACCTCACCCGGCCCCGAACCGGAAGCGGAACCCAGGCCCGCACCCGCACCCGAGCCCGACCCGGAGCCCGAGCCCGACCCGCCCGTGGTGGCCCACTCCGCGAGGATCAGCCGGAACGGCGCGTCCAGCAGCTCCCCGTACAGCTCCCCGGCCACGGCCCGCGCATGGTCGGACTCCCCGGCCAGCAGCAGGCCCAGCACGGCCGCTCCGATCCGCTGCTCGGCGGCGTGCAACGACCGCGACCGCTCCGTGGTGAGCGTCAGCAGCGCGATGGCCGAGTGGACGGCGTACCGCTCGGCCGTGCCCAGGGCTGCGGCCGTCCCCACGGCGAGCGCCGCGCGCGCCCGGCGGCCCGTGCCCAGGGAGTGCAGCTCCACCCGGTCCTCGCCGCCCACCACCGCGCTGGCCGGCGCGGGCCGCTCCCGCAGCCGTTCGACGTCCGCCGTGAGCCGCCCGGCGCGCCGCCCGGCCCAGTCGGGCGCCGCCGCGACGACCGCACCGGAGGCGTCGTACAACGCCGCCCACCCGTCGACCTGCGCGGCGAGCGCGGTGAGCAGCCCCTCCGGTCCATCGCTCAGGGCATGTTTCGTCAGCTCCCGCTGGGCCGCGAAGCCGGCCGTGACGGCACGGTACTGATCGGCGGCGATGGCGGCCGAGACGGCCTTGCTGATGGCGAGGAAGGGGGTGCGTCTGGGGACCTCCAGCAGCGGCAGCCCGGCCTCCGCCGCCGCGTCCACGAGCGCCTTCGGGACCTCGTCGTAGTTCACCCCGACCGCGAAGCCGAGGCCTACGACGCCCGCCCCCACCAGCCGCCGCACATAGCGCCGCATGGCCTCCGGATCCTCCGCGTCCAGCTTCAGCGCGGTGATCAGCAGCAGCTCGCCGCCCTCCATGTACGGCACGGGGTCGGCGAGTTCGCTGACGTGCGCCCAGCGGACGGGCACGTCCAGGCGGTCGTCGCCCGCCCGCACGGTCAGCTTGAGCGCGGAGTGATGGACGAGCGAGGCGAGCGTGGGAGGCATACGGCCTTCAGTTCGGCGTCAGGGCGGTGTGGCGACGGTCGGGGTCCGGAGTCGGCTCGGCGTTCGGCGTCGGGGCAAGCCGCATGGCCGCGGCTCGTGTGACTCCCGTGACGACGGTGACGACAGTGGGCCCTTTCGCCACCATGTATGAACGACCTGTGCCGATTGTGCCTCACTGTACGGTCCCGCACCCCGAACGGCTCAGCCGCACGCCAGACCGCTCACCCCCGCAGGTCCACCAGCAACGGCGGCGCGTGCTCCCCCCGCACATTCGTCAACGACAGCACCGCGTGCCCGGGCGGCACCCCGTGCGCCAACTCGGACGCGGACCAGCGCTCCCGCTCGACCTGGCGTACGGTCACGGCGTCCGTGGTCACGGCCTTGCCGGTGACCAGTTTGCGCAGGGCGTGGATGGCCCGGGTCATCGGCTGGTCGGCGAAGACCGTGTGCTTGGCGACCTCCGTGGTCTCCACCCACTCGGTGCCCCAGGTCTGGGCGAACCGGCTGCCGTCCCAGGTGGTGATCCCGGAGAACGCCATCCGGCAGCCGACGGCCCCGTACAGCGGCCCGTGCAGGGCCTCCGGAACGTCGCCGATCGTGCGCAGAGCCAGTACGACACCGGCGTTCTGCGAGCGCAGCCGCTGGATGCGGCGCACCGATCCGGCGGTCACCGTGCCCGTGGCGTCGTCCAGGACCAGACAGACGAAGTGGGTGCGCCGCCCCTCCCGGACGACGGCGTGGAACTGGGCGAGGACGAGCCGGGTGATCAGTCGGCCGGCCTCCTCGTAACCGTGCTCGGGCAGGTCGATGCGGACCCGGAGCGGGTGGTGGGCGACCGCGCGGAGCGAGAACGGCCGTTGCGCGCCGCCTCCCCCGCCGAAGAACTCGGCGAACACCGGCCGGTTCAGCAGGGCGAGCCGGTCGGCGAGCGCGCGGCCCGCGTCCCCGGGCATACCGGTCTGCCGGATGCGCGCCTCCAGCTCTCGGCGCATCACCTCGTCCCCGGCCACCGCCTCCCTCAGCACCGACAGCGCCGACGGCTCGCCCTCCAGGAGCTCACGCAGCTCGGGGAACGTGGGGAAGTGTCCGTGCGCGGTCCGGTACGGGCCCAGCAGCTGGGCGAGCGTGGTGGCCGCGCTCTGCGCGCTCACCGTGTCGAGATCGCCGACCAGCGCCTCGGCCAGGATCGCGGCCGCCTCGTCGGGGTCGTCGGTCTCGGCGTAGGGGTCCAGGTCGTGTACCGAGGACGGGTCGCCGATCCGGACGATCACGTCGAAGGCGGAGTCGGCGCCGAGCGGGCGGCTGCCGGGCGAGGACACCGCTACGACCGCGCAGCCGCCGGTCAGCGCCTGCAGGGCCAGCGCCTCGGTCAGCGGCTCGACCAGAGTGCGGGTCTTGCCCGAGCCGGACGGGCCGACGGCCAGCAGGGACGTGCCCAGCAGGTCCGGGCCGAGCGCGGCACCCACGTCGTGGTAGGCGACCGGGGTGCGCTCGGCGGGCACCCAGCGACCGATGCGCACCTGCCCGGCGAGCAGGTCATGGCGCGCGGAGCGCTGGGGCAGGTCGCGCGCGCCGGAGGGATGGGTCCAGGCAGCGCCGCCCTGGCGCAGCACGGTCTCCCGGAAGCCGGACAGACCCACCGTCCAGGCCCGCCGCACGCGCGCGCAGTCGACGTCGTTCATCCGCCCGGTGCCCACCTCGCCCGTGAGCAGTTCGGCCGCCTCGTGCTGCCCGGCGTCGCGCAGTTCGGGCCATTGGGCGAGGGGCCGCTCCTCGGCGACGGTGTTCGCCACCGGGCGTTCGCGGGAGACGAGCCGCTCCTTCGCGTACGTCCACCAGCCGCCGACCCTGGCGAACGGCCACACCACCAGCACGGTGACGATCGCGTACAGCGTGTTCGTGGACAGGACCGAGGTGAACACCTCGTAGCTCCCGGAGATCAGGACGATCAGGGAGAAGAGCGGACCGACCACGGGCAGCGCGTCCCAGCCGACCCCGAAGGCATTGGGGAACACAAGGCTCAGGGCGGCCAGCGCGCACAGCAGAGCGAGCAGGGCCCGGGCGGGCTGCGGGCGGCGGCCGATGAAGTGTTGGGCGATGGCGGGCCAGCCGCCCAGTCGGACGACGGCCCAGACGAGCAGAGCGAAGAAGACACCCGAGTAGACCTCCAGTGCCTCCCGGCCCGGCAGTGCCACCTCCTGCCCCTCCTGCGGTTTGGGCGCGACCAGCGTGCCGCCCCACCACCAGTCGCCCGGGGTGAACACCCGCAGCAGCTCGTACTGGTAGGGAACGGCGCCCCGCTGCCACAGCGACCACACGAAGAGCGCCACGACCAGGGGGATGATCATGCCGACGACCGTGACGGGCGCGAGCCGATCGGCTGGTTCCGCGCCCTTCGGCAGCCGGTACCCGAAGCGCCAGATGCCGGGCTTCGTGGCGGGCCGCTCCTCGTTCAGCCAGGCGGCGACGGCGGACGAGGGGGACGGCTTCTGCGCAGGTGGCGGCCCAGGCGCGTGTACGGGGGCCGGCGGCATGCCGGGCATCCCCGGCGCCCCCGCCCCCACCCCCGGCGTCCCCGCAGGCATGGGCGGCAGAGCGGGCGCCGGTGGCACATCCGGTGGTCCCGTCGGGCGCGGCACAGGATTCGCATGCGTGCCCCGCGCGTCCCGCGTCCCGTCGCTGTCCATCGCGCTTGCCCCCTGACCAGCCGTTCCGTCCACCATCAGCGAGCCAATCTAACGCTCTCGCAAGGGGAGTTCACCGTTTACGCGGCCGTGCGGACCGGGAAGCCCCTCGCCGACGACCTGTCGGCATCGTGGACGACACCCCATGAGTGCCATGTCCACCGAGGACAACCGGCGCCGCCGACAACGCCCACATGGAGCATGCCCACCTCTCGTCCCCGGTCCTAGCCTGCGAGAAAAGAAGGCAAGCGTCCGCACAGCCCGGTCCGTGAAACCCCAGGAGCCCCACATGAGCGCACTTCCGCAGGAGCGCCGCGTCGTCACCGCCATCCCCGGTCCGAAGTCGCAGGAGCTGCAGGCCCGCCGTGTCGCCGCGGTCGCGGCGGGGGTGGGGTCGGTGCTGCCGGTGTTCACCGCGCGCGCGGGCGGCGGCATCATCGAGGACGTCGACGGCAACCGCCTCATCGACTTCGGCTCCGGCATCGCGGTGACGTCCGTCGGCGCCTCCGCCGAGGCCGTCGTACGCCGGGCCTCGGCCCAGCTCCAGGACTTCACGCACACCTGTTTCATGGTCACGCCGTACGAGGGCTATGTGGAGGTCGCCGAGGCCCTCGCCGAGCTGACCCCGGGTGACCACGCCAAGAAGAGCGCCCTGTTCAACAGCGGCGCCGAGGCCGTCGAGAACGCCGTCAAGATCGCCCGGTCCTACACCAAGCGGCAGGCCGTGGTCGTGTTCGACCACGGCTACCACGGGCGCACCAACCTCACGATGGCGCTGACCGCCAAGAACATGCCGTACAAGCACGGCTTCGGGCCGTTCGCGCCCGAGGTCTACCGCATGCCCCTCGCCTACGGCTACCGCTGGCCGACCGGTCCGGAGAACGCGGGCCCGGAGGCCGCCGCGCAGGCCATCGACCAGATCACCAAGCAGGTCGGCCCGGACAACGTGGCCGCGATCATCATCGAGCCGGTGCTCGGCGAGGGCGGCTTCATCGAGCCGGCGAAGGGCTTCCTGCCGGCGATCAGCAAGTTCGCCAAGGACAACGGCATCGTCTTCGTCGCCGACGAGATCCAGTCCGGCTTCTGCCGTACCGGGCAGTGGTTCGCCTGCGAGGACGAGGGCATCGTCCCGGACCTGATCACCACGGCCAAGGGCATCGCGGGCGGTCTGCCGCTCGCCGCCGTCACCGGCCGCGCCGAGATCATGGACGCCGCGCACGCCGGTGGCCTGGGCGGTACGTACGGCGGCAACCCGGTCGCCTGCGCGGGCGCGCTCGGCTCGATCGAGACGATGAAGGAGCTCGACCTCAACGCGAAGGCGAAGGGCATCGAGGCGACGATGAAGGCCCGCCTCACCGCCATGGCCGAGAAGTTCGACGTCATCGGTGACATCCGCGGCCGCGGCGCGATGATCGCGATCGAGCTGGTCAAGGACCGTACGACGAAGGAGCCGAACCCGGAGGCGACCGCCGCGCTGGCGAAGGCCTGTCACCAGGAGGGCCTGCTGGTCCTGACCTGTGGCACCTACGGCAACGTTCTGCGCTTCCTGCCGCCGCTCGTCATCGGCGACGACCTGCTGAACGAGGGTCTCGACATCATCGAGCAGGCGTTCACGCGCATCTGAGCCCCCGCTCGCCCACCGCGCATACGGAATCCCCCATCCGCCTCCGACGTCCCACGCTTCCCGGAACCGGAATCCCGCCCGGATTCCGGTCCGGGTCGGCAACGGTCAGAGGGCGTGAAGAAGGTGTGCAAGGTGCATGACGGGACGCGATTCTGTCTGTCGTCACCGCATCCACTGTCGTAGGTTCTTATGCAGATGAGAGATACACCCCGCCCACAGGGGACTGTGGGCGAGTCCAGGTCGGGGCCTCCCCAGCTTCGCTCTGGTCGTGCCCTCGCGCACACACCCGGAGCTTCCGGCTCCGGTTCTCCTCACCGATCGGATGGCCGCTCGCCCCAAACCCCCCGGGGCGCGCGGCACACCGATCCGGTCGGCCGTCCTCGAACCTCCCCCCCTGTTCGAGGACGGCCGACCATCTTCTCCGGCCGTCGCGCCGCCCTCCTCCTTCTCGGCGCCCCGGCCCTCCTCTTCGCGTTGATCACCTGGCAGGTCCTCACGCACGGCCCGCTGGCCCGCGCGGACGAGCGTCTCAGTGACTCCCTGGTCCACCGGGGCGACGCCACCCAGTTCCTGGCCGACCTCGGCAATGTCACGGTCGCCGTCCCGGTTCTGGCCGTCGTCGCCGCGTATGCCGCGTGGCGTGCCCGTGCCACTGGTGGGGACCACTGGTGGCGGCGGCCCGCCGCCGCTGCCCTCCTCATGGCCGCGGTGCCGCTCTGGGTCGTCCCGCTGAAGGAGCTCATCGCCCGCTCGGGCCCCGCGATCATGGGCCCGGGCACGGGTTTCTACCCGTCCGGCCACACGGCGACCGCCTCCATGGCGTACGGCGGTGCCGTCCTGCTTCTGCTGCCCCGGCTGCGCGGCGCTCTCGCCCGCCGCGCGCTCGTCGTCCTCGCGCTCGTCGTGAACCTCGGGGTCGGCTTCGGCCTGGTGCGCCAGGGCTACCACTGGCCGTTCGACGTGGTGGCGAGCTGGTGCGTGTGCGCGCTGCTGCTCTCCACTCCGTGGTTGCGGGTGGGTCGCCCCGCTGGATGAGGTCGCGCCGCTCCACCGGGTGACGTCGGCGTCGGCCGCACGGGCGGCCGACGAGAGCGCGTCGCGGCCGGGGAACGGCCGCCGTCACGACGTGTGTGGCTGTCAGCCCCCGGCTACCGGTCCTCGTCCCCGGCCAGGCTCGCCGCGGCCTCGTGCATCGCCAGTTCGAGGAGCGCCGGGTCGGTGAGCGTGCCGGTGCCGTCCGGCGGGATCAGCCAGCGCGCAGCGCCGCTCTGGCGTCCCGGGTACGGCACCACGATCCAGGTGCCGTAGCCCGCGCTGCGCACGCCTGTGCCGAGCCACCGGGACGCCGTGCCCGGCGGTACGAAGAACCCCATGCGGTCGTCGCCGAAGCCGACGAGTACGGGTCCGGGCTGGTCGATGATGCGGGTCAGGACGTCGAGCGTGGGGTAGCCGAGTTCGCCCGGCAGGATCAGCACGTCCCAGGCCCTGCCCGCCGGGAGCAGGGCGACCCCCAGGGGGTTGCGCTCCCACTCCCAGCGGCAGGCCTCCGGATCCGGTGCTGCGGATGCCAGCCACTCGACCGCCGTCTTGGCCCCAGTCATGACAGGGACGTTCCTCTCTGTTGTCCTCCCGAGGACGCTGTTCGCGTCAGGAGCACAGACAGAGGTCCCGGCCGGGCATTACGCGGGTTTTCTCAACTTGTCGGTGGTGAAGGAGCAGCGGTGATCGAGCAGGGCGTACGCCTACTGGTCACGAGTGCTCCGACGCGCCGGTACCGGCGCCGGGGCGTCAGCTGTCGAAGCCCAGCCCCATCCGGTCCATCGCCTTCAGCCACAGGTTGCGCCGGCCCCCGTGGGAGTCGGCGCGGGCCAGGGACCACTTGGTGAGGGCGATACCCGTCCAGGCGAACGGCTCGGGCGGGAAGGGCAGCGGCTTCTTGCGGACCATCTCCAGTTCGGTCAGCTCGGTGCGCTCCCCCGACAGCAGGTCGAGCATCACCTCGGCGCCGAACCGGGTGGCCCCGACGCCCAGCCCGGTGTACCCGGCCGCGTACGCCACCTTGCCCTGGTGGGCCGTGCCGAAGAACGCCGAGAAGCGCGAGCAGGTGTCGATGGCCCCGCCCCAGGCGTTGGTGAACCGGACGCCCTCCAGCTGCGGGAAGCAGGTGAAGAAGTGCCCGGCGAGCTTGGCGTACGTCTCGGGCCGGTCGTCGTACTCGGCGCGGAGGCGACCGCCGTACTGATAGATCGCGTCGTAGCCGCCCCAGAGGATGCGGTTGTCGGCGGACAGCCGGAAGTAGTGGAACTGGTTGGCCGAGTCGCCGAGCCCCTGCCGGTTCTTCCAGCCGATCGAGTCGAGCTGCTCGGCGGTCAGCGGCTCGGTCATCAGGGCGTAGTCGTAGACCGGGACGGTGTACGCGCGGACGCGCTTGACCAGGCTCGGGAAGATGTTCGTGCCGAGGGCGATGTGCCGGGCGCGGACGCTGCCGTACGGGGTGCGTACGGCCATACCGGCGCCATAGGGCTTCAGCGTCAGCGCGGGGGTGTGCTCGTAGACGCGGACGCCGAGCCGCACGCAGGCCCGCTTCAGGTTCCACGCCAGCTTCGCGGGGTGCAGCATGGCGACTCCCCGGCGGTCGTGCAGGCCCGCCTCGAAGGTCGGGGAGGCGACCTGGTCGCGGACCGCGTCGGCGTCGAGGAACTCGATGCCGTCGGCGAGGCCCTTGCGTTCGATCTCCTCGTACCAGTCACGCAGTTCCCACGCCTGGTACGTCTCGGTGGCCACGTCGATCTCGCCGGTGCGTTCGAAGTCGCAGTCGAGATCGTGCCGGGCGACCGCCGCCTCGATCTCGTCGAGGTTGCGGTCCCCCAGCTCCTGGAGCTTGTGGATCTCGTCGGGCCAGCGGGCGAGGCCGTTGGCCAGGCCGTGGGTGATCGAGGCGGCGCAGAAGCCGCCGTTGCGACCGGAGGCGGCCCAGCCCACCTCGCGGCCTTCCAGCAGGACGACATCCCGCCCCGGCTCGCGCTCCTTGGCGACGAGCGCGGTCCACAGTCCGCTGTAGCCGCCGCCGACGACCAGCAGATCGCAGGTCTCGGTGCCGGTCAGCGCGGGCTCGGGGTGGGGCTTGCCCGGGTCTTCGAGCCAGTACGGAACCGGCTGTGCGTCGGAAAGAGACTTTGTCCAACGGGTCATGGCGCTTGGGGCCATGATTTCAACTCCCTACAGAGCCAATTCGGGTCGCCGAGGCTTATGCCTTCTGCTTTTTTCTGCGGTTTCCGATGGCCATTCCGGCCACCACGAACAGTACGGCGACAAGGAACATGGCCGTACCGATGACATTGATCTGGACGGGCGTGCCGCGCTGTGCCGAGCCCCAGACGAACATGGGGAAGGTGACGGTCGAGCCCGCGTTGAAATTGGTGATGATGAAGTCGTCGAAGGAGAGCGCGAAGGCCAGCAGCGCGCCCGCGGCGATACCGGGGGCGGCGATGGGCAGGGTGACCCGGACGAAGGTCTGGACGGGACCGGCGTACAGATCGCGCGCGGCCTCCTCCAGTCTCGGGTCCATCGACATCACGCGCGCCTTGACGGCGACGACGACGAAGCTGAGGCAGAACATGATGTGGGCGATCAGGATCGTCCAGAAACCCAACTGCGCACCCAGATTGAGGAACAGGGTGAGCAGCGAGGCGGCCATCACGACCTCGGGCATCGCCATGGGGAGGAAGATCAGCGAGTTCACCGCGCCCCGCGCGCGGAACCGGTAGCGGACGAGCGCGAAGGCGATCATCGTGCCGAGGACGGTCGCGCCGAGCGTCGCCCAGGCCGCCAGCTGGAGGCTCAGCGAGAGCGAGCCGCACAGGTCGGCGACACCGCACGGATCGGTCCAGGCGGCCGTGGAGAACTGCTGCCACTCGTAGTTGAATCGGCCCTTCGGTTGATTGAAGGAGAAGACCGTGACGACGACGTTCGGCAGAAGCAGATAACCGAGTGTCAGCAGTCCCGCGATGACCACAAGACGGCTCTTGAGCCAGTTGACGCTCGTGCCGAATATGCGACTCTGTCGCGTGTCCATTTAAACCAGATCCTCCGTCCCGGACTTGCGGATGTACACCGTGACCATGAGCAGGATCGCGGCCATGAGGATGAACGAGAGGGCCGCCGCCGTCGGATAGTCGAGAATCCGCAGGAACTGGCTCTGGATGACGTTTCCGATCATCTGGGTGTTGGTGGAGCCGAGCAGTTCGGCGTTCACGTAGTCGCCGCTCGCCGGAATGAAGGTCAGCAGCGTGCCGGAGACGACACCGGGCATGGACAGCGGGAAGGTGACCTTGCGGAAGGTCGTGAACGGCCTCGCGTACAGATCGCCGGCCGCCTCGTGCAGCCGCCCGTCGATGCGCTCCAGCGAGGTGTACAGCGGCAGGATCATGAACGGCAGGAAGTTGTACGTGAGGCCGCAGACCACCGCGAGCGGGGTGGCCAGCACCCGGTCACCGGCCGTCAGGCCGAGCCAGCTGGTGACGTCCAGGACGTGCAGCGAGCCGAGGGCGCCGACGACCGGGCCGCCGTCCGAGAGGATCGTCTTCCAGGCGAGCGTACGGATCAGGAAGCTGGTGAAGAACGGGGCGATCACCAGGATCAGGATCAGATTGCGCCAGCGGCCCGCGCGGAACGCGATCAGATACGCCAGCGGATAGCCGAGCAGCAGACACAGGATCGTCGCCGAGCCCGCGTAGAGCACCGAGCGCAGGAACTGCGGGTAGTACTCGGACAGCGCGTCCCAGTAGGTCGCGAAGTGCCAGGTGACCTTGTAGCCGTCCTCCAGCGAGCCTGTCTGCACGGACGTGGAGGCCTGGTAGACCATCGGCATCGCGAAGAACACCACGAGCCAGATGAGACCGGGCGCGAGCAGCAGATAGGGCGTCCAGCGGCCTCTCTTGCGGGGCGGCTTCGCCGTGGGGCCGGGAGCGAGGGGCGGTGGGGCCTCGGCCGCGGCTTCGGTGAGGGTCGACATCAGACGGCCGCCCCTTCTTCGACACCGGCGGAGCCCGCTGTCCCGGCAAGCAGGGACTGGGCCGCGTCCAGGCCGAAGGTGTGGGCCGGGCTCCAGTGCAGGACGACGTCGGCGCCGGGGACGAGCCGGGCGTCGCGGTCGATGTTCTGGACGTACACCTCGAACTCGGGGCAGACCGAGCTGTCGATGACGTACTGCGTGGAGACGCCGATGAAGCTGGTGGCGGCGATCTTGCCGGTGATGCGGTTGCGGCCGACGGGGATCTCGCCGGCGTCGTCCGCGTGCGTGAGGGTGATCTTCTCGGGGCGTACCCCGACGAGGACCTTGCCGCCGGTGCGGGTGGGCGCGGAACATCGCGCCTCGGGGAGGAGCAGCTTGCCGTCGCCCGCCTTCAGCACGATCTCGGCGCCGCTCTGGGAGTCGACCTCGGCCTCGATGAGGTTGGAGGTGCCGAGGAAGTTGGCGACGAAGGTGGTCTTCGGGTTCTCGTACAGGTCGGCCGGGGAGCCGAGCTGCTCGACGCGGCCGCCGTTCATCACCGCGACCGTGTCGGCCATGGTCATGGCCTCCTCCTGGTCGTGCGTGACATGGATGAACGTGATGCCGACCTCGGTCTGGATGCGCTTCAGCTCCAGCTGCATCTGGCGGCGCAGCTTGAGGTCGAGGGCGCCGAGGGGCTCGTCGAGGAGCAGGACCTTGGGGTGGTTGATGAGCGCGCGGGCGACGGCGACGCGCTGCTGCTGGCCGCCGGACAGCTGGTGCGGCTTCTTGCGCGCCTGCTCGCCGAGCTGGACCAGCTCCAGCATCTCCTCGACCTGCTTCTTCACGCTCTTGATGCCACGCCTGCGCAGGCCGAAGGCGACGTTCTCGAAGATGTCGAGGTGCGGGAAGAGGGCGTACGACTGGAAGACCGTGTTCACCGGCCGCTTGTACGGGGGCAGGTTCGTCACGTCGTGGTCGCCGAGCGAGACCGTGCCGCAGGAAGGTTCCTCCAGGCCGGCGATCATGCGGAGGGTGGTGGTCTTGCCGCAGCCGGAGGCGCCGAGGAGGGCGAAGAAGGAACCTTCCGGCACGGTCAGGTCGAGCGGGTGGACGGCCGTGAAGGAGCCGTAGGTCTTGCCTATGCCGGAGAGGCGGACGTCACCGCTGCCGTTGTCTGTGGTTTTCTTGCTGGTCATCGTCCTCGTCACGCCCCTGTCAGCTTCGCGAACTTCTCTTCGTACGCCGTCTCTTCCTTCTGGGTGAGGGAGCGGAAGGCGTGGGACTTGGCTGCCATGGCCGCGTCGGGAATGATCAGCGGGTTGTTCGCCGCGTCCGGGTCGATCTTGGCCAGCTCCGCCTTCACCCCGTCGACGGGGCACACGTAGTTGATGTACGCGGCGAGCTCGGCGGCCGGCTTCGGCTCGTAGTAGTAGTCGATGAGCCGTTCGGCGTTGGTCTTGTGCCGGGCCCGGTTGGGGATCAGCAGGTTGTCCGTCGAGGTCAGATAGCCGCTGTCGGGGATGACGAAGTCGATGTCCGGGGTGTCGGCCTTGAGCTGGACGACGTCGCCGGCCCAGGCGATACAGGCCGCGAGGTCGCCCTTGCTGAGGTCCGAGGTGTAGTCGTTGCCGGTGAAGCGGCGTATCTGGCCCTTGTCGACGGCCTTCTGCAGGCGGGCGATCGCCGCGTCGAAGTCGTCGTCGGTGAACTTCGCCGGGTCCTTGCCCATGTCCAGCAGGGTCATGCCCATGCTGTCGCGCATCTCGGAGAGGAAGCCGATCCGGCCCTTCAGTCTGGGGTTGTCGAGCATGTCCGAGACCGACTTCACCTCCTCGCCGTCGAGGGCCTTCTTGTTGTAGGCGATGACGGTGGAGATGCCGGTCCAGGGGTACGAGTAGGCGCGCCCGGGGTCCCAGTCGGGGCCGCGGAACTGCTGGGACAGGTTCAGATAGGCGTGCGGCAGGTTGGACGCGTCGAGTTTCTGGACCCACCCGAAGCGGATCAGCCGGGCGGCGAGCCAGTCGGTGACGCAGATCAGGTCGCGCCCGGTGTCCTGACCCGCGGCGAGCTGCGGCTTGATCTTGCCGAAGAACTCGACGTTGTCGTTGATGTCCTCGGTGTACTTGACCGCGATACCGGTGCGCTTGGTGAACTGCTCCAGGCTGGGGTGGTGCTTGCCGCTGTCGTCGACGTCCATGTACTCGGTCCAGTTGGAGAAGTTGATCTCCTTCTCCTCGGCCGAGTGGTCCTCGGACGAGACGCCCGAGGTGTTCTTCGCCGCGGGGATGCCACAGGCGCTCAGCGCGCCGAGCCCGCCGATCGCCAGTGCGCCGCCGGTTCCGGCACGCAGCAGCGAGCGGCGGCCGAGTGCGGCCCTGCCGCTGGTGAGACTGCGCCGCATGGCGGCCACCTGGGCCGGGGACAGGCGGTCGGGCTCGTACTGCTCCATGCGCGTGGTGCCCTTTCGGAGGTGCCCTGTCGGGAAGGTGAGCGGAGACCGGCCGGAGGTCGGGCGGTCGGACTCCGAGATGGCTAGCGGTCCCCGAAGATCGTGCGGTGCCAGTCCTTCCTGGCAACCGCCGTATTGTCGAACATGACGTGCTTGATCTGGGTGTACTCCTCGAACGAGTACGCGGACATGTCCTTGCCGAAGCCGGACGCCTTGTATCCGCCGTGGGGCATCTCGCTGATGATCGGAATGTGGTCGTTGACCCACACACAGCCCGCCTTGATCTCGCGGGTGGCACGGTTCGCGCGGTAGACGTCCCGGCTCCAGGCGGAGGCGGCGAGCCCATACGGCGTGTCGTTCGCGAGGCGGATGCCCTCGTCGTCGCTGTCGAACGGCAGGACGACCAGCACCGGCCCGAAGAGCTCGGACTGGACGATCTCGCTGTCCTGGGGGGCGTCGGCGACGAGGGTCGGGCGATAGTACGCGCCCTTTTCGAGCTCCCCCTGTGGCGCCTCGCCGCCGGTCACCACGCGCGCGTACGCGCGTGCCCGCTCGACGAACCCGGCGACCCTGTCGCGCTGGACGTGCGAGATCAGCGGCCCGAGGTCGGTGCCGTGCGCGAAGGGGTCGCCCAGCCGGACGGTCTCCATGAGGGCGGCCGTTCTCGCGACGAACTCCTCGTAGAGGGGACGCTGTACGTACGCGCGCGTGGCGGCCGTGCAGTCCTGCCCGGTGTTGATGAGGGCGCCCGCGACCGCGCCGTTGACGGCGGCCTCCAGGTCCGCGTCGTCGAAGACGAGGAAGGGGGCCTTGCCGCCCAGCTCCAGATGGATGCGCTTGACGGTGGCGGTGGCGATCTCGGCGACGCGCTTGCCGACGGCGGTGGAACCGGTGAAGGAGGTCATGGCCACGTCCGGGTGCCCGACGAGGTGCTCGCCGGCCTCCTTGCCGGTGCCGGTGACGATGTTGATCACCCCGTCCGGGATGCCCGCGGCGGTGGCGGCCTCCGCGAACAGCAGCGAGGTCAGCGGGGTCAGCTCGGCGGGCTTCAGCACGATCGTGTTGCCCGCCGCGACGGCCGGGAGGATCTTCCAGGCGGCCATCTGGAGCGGATAGTTCCAGGGCGCGATGGAGCCGACGACCCCGATGGGCTCACGGCGTACGTACGAGGTGTGGTCGCCGGAGTACTCGCCGGCCGACTGGCCCTGGAGGTGCCGGGCGGCGCCCGCGAAGAACGCGGTGTTGTCGATGGTCCCCGGCACGTCGAACTCGCGGGTGAGCTTGAGCGGCTTGCCGCACTGCAGGGACTCGGCCCGCGCGAACTCCTCCGCCCGGTCGGCCAGGACGGCGGCGAAGCGGTGCAGCGCCTCGGACCGCTCACCGGGCGTGGTGGCGGCCCAGCCCGGGAAGGCGGCGCGGGCGGCGGCCACGGCGGCGTCGACGTCGTCCGTGCCGGCCAGCTCGAAGGTGTAGACCTCGTCGCCGGTCGCGGGGTCGACGACCGCGTGGGTACGGCCGGTGGTGCCCTTGGTCAGGCGGCCCCCGATGTACTGCGCGCCGGCCGCGAGGCGTTCCTGCGCGGGGAATCGGTCCGGGGTGGCGGTGCCCGCCTTGTGCATGTCGCTCTCCTCCGCCTGTGCCCCCTCTGCCCCGGGGACGGGTGGCGTAGCTCCAGCTCGATTTGAGTGCCGATCCTGGCAGAGCAATGGGGCATCAACAAGTGATTCCGTTGTTGCCTTTTGGTTACGCAACGGAATCTGTCGACGGGGTGTCGACTCGGGGTGAAAAACAGGGGACGGATTGTCAGTGGTGGCTGCCAGACTCGTGGGCATGGGGAAGATCGAATCTTGGGACACCCTCACGAGGGAGGTCCGTGCGGGGGCGAAGGTCAAGTATCTGCACTTCTGGGGGCACCGGCCGCGGCCCGACGGTCAGGTGGGCGCGAGCTGTCTGAGCCAGTGGTGGCCGTCGCCGTTCACGGTCGACGGAGTGCGGTACGCGACGGCGGAGCACTGGATGATGGCGTCGAAGGCCCGGCTGTTCGGGGACGAGGAGGCGGCGGAGAAGGCCGTCGCGGCGTCCAGTCCGGCACTGGCGAAGAAGGTCGGGCGGCTGGTGCGCGACTTCGACGAGTCGATATGGGAGCGGGAGCGCTTCGGGATCGTCGTCGAGGGCAGCGTCCACAAGTTCGGGGCGCACGAGGACCTGCGGGCGTTCCTGCTGGGCACGGGTCGGCGCGTGCTCGTCGAGGCCAGCCCGGTGGACCGCGTGTGGGGCATCGGACTGGCCAAGGACGACGAGCGGGCGTACGACCCCGCGCGCTGGCGGGGGCCGAATCTGCTGGGGTTCGCGTTGATGGAGGCGCGGGAGCGGTTGCTGGGGTCTGTCTGACAGTCAGCGGGGGGGGCGGCATAGCACCGGGCGCGTAGACGGCTCCGGGGGCGGGCACCGCGTGTGCCGTTCGGTGCCTCGTCGGGCGGCGTGCGCGGTCCCCTCTGTTCCGTTCCGTGCCGTCGTACGTTCCGTCATGCTTAGGCCCTGCCTCGGAGGCATGGGCCGCCGCCTACGATGATCCCCGAGTCATCGATCAGCCGATCACCCGCGTCCCCGCCGAGGCCATGGTCCCGGGGACGCCGTTCCCGGGGAGGAACCTTGACCGACCAGACCGCCGCACCCGGCGCCCGCGACCTGAACACCTTCATCGCGAGGCTGCCCAAGGCCGAACTGCACGTCCACCACGTCGGCTCCGCCTCCCCCCGGATCGTCTCCGAGCTGGCCGCCCGTCACCCCGACTCCAAGGTGCCGACCGACCCCGAGGCCCTCGCCGACTACTTCACGTTCACGGACTTCGCGCACTTCATCCAGGTGTACCTGTCGGTCGTCGACCTGATCCGCACCCCGGAGGACGTACGGCTGCTGACCTACGAGGTGGCCCGGGAGCTGTCCCGCCAGCAGGTGCGTTACGCCGAGCTGACCATCACCCCGTACTCCTCCACCCGGCGCGGGATAGACGCGCGGGCCTTCATGGACGCGATCGAGGACGCGCGCAAGGCGGCCGAGGCCGACTTCGGGACCGTACTGCGGTGGTGCTTCGACATTCCCGGCGAGGCGGGGCTCGTCGCCGCCGAGGAGACGGTCCGGCTCGCCACGGACGACCGGCTGCGGCCGGAGGGGCTGGTGTCGTTCGGGCTCGGCGGGCCCGAGGTCGGCGTACCGAGGCCGCAGTTCAAGCCGTACTTCGACCGGGCCATCGCCGCCGGTCTGCACTCCGTGCCGCACGCCGGTGAGACGACCGGCCCGGAAACGGTGTGGGACGCGGTCAACGAGCTGCGCGCCGAGCGGATCGGGCACGGCACCAGCTCCGCGCAGGACCCGAAGCTCCTCGCCCACCTCGCCGAGCACGGGATCGCGCTGGAGGTGTGCCCGACGTCGAACATCGCGACGCGCGCGGTCCGCGTCCTCGACGAGCATCCCGTCAAGGAGTTCGTGAAGGCCGGGGTCCTGGTCACGATCAACTCCGACGACCCGCCGATGTTCGGCACCGACCTCAACACGGAGTACGCGGTCGCCGCGCGGCTCCTCGACCTCGACGAGCAGGGGCTGGCCGCGCTCGCGAAGAACGCGGTGGAGGCGTCGTTCCTCGACGAGGCGGGCAAGGCGCGGCTGGCCGGGGAGATCGACACCTACACCTCGGCCTGGCTCACCCCCTGACCCGAACCGCACAATGGGCGCCATGCGCAACCTGACCGCCGTCGCCCATCGCGGCGCTCCCTACCGTGTCCGTGAGAACACGCTCGACTCGCTGCGTTCCGCGCTTACCCTCGGCGCGGACGCCGTCGAGTTCGATGTGCGGTCGACGCGCGACGGCGTACCCGTGCTGCTGCACGACTCCACACTGAACCGGCTCTGGGAACTGGACCGTCCGCTGACCGCGCTCTCCGCCGCCGAGGTGCGGGGCCTCACCGGGGAGGGCGTCCCCACCCTCGTGGACGCACTGCGGGTCACCGAGGGGGCGCGGGTCATGGTCGACCTGCCCGGGGAGGTCGACACGCGGGGAGCGCGCCGGGTGGTGGACGTCGTACGGGAGTGCGGGGCGGCGGAGCGGGTGTACTACAGCGCCGGGCCCGCGACGATGCTCGCGGTGCGGTCCGTCGACCCCGCCGCCGAGATCGCGCTGACCTGGAAGACCCTCGCACCGCCGCGGCCGGCACTGCTCGACGCGGTACGGCCGCGGTGGCTGAACTACCGGTTCGGGCTGGTGAGCCGGGGGCTCGTGGAGCGGGTCCACCGGGACGGGTATCTGATGTCCGTGTGGACGCCCGACACTCGACGGTCCATGCGGCGACTGGCCGAGCTGGGGGTGGACTCGATCACCACCAACCGGGTCGACACGCTGTGCGCCCTGCGCAAGGGGGGAAGCTGAGGGACGGGCGGCCTACACCTTCGACTTCTGCTCCACCGTCGCCGCGTCCTGCGGCTTCGCCCTCGTCACGTACTGCGGTACCGGCGCCGAGTCCTTGCCGTTGTCCCGGGTCAGGCCGTAGCGGAAGGCGCCCTGGGCGGGGCCGTGGTTGACGTCCCTGTTCGCCTCGTCCCAGGTGGAGGGGAAGACGATGATGCCGTAGTCACAGCCCCGTTCGTTCTGGGTGAGGGTGACGCTGCCATCGAGGTAGAAGTACTCGTTCTGCCACATCTGCTGGGTGCCGTCGCGTAGTACGGCGTATCCGATGCTCGCTCCGCCCATGCCGGTCTCGTAGCCGTCGGCGGTGACGTGCGGGTCGTCCATGCGGCGGCCGCCGCCCGAGGCCACATGGAACAGCTTGCCCGTCAGGCCGGTCCAGCTCGGCATGACCAGCGCGCCGGGCCTGTTCCTCGGGGAGATCTGCCAGCGGACGAGGACATAACCCTCGCCGCTGAGCTGCACGCTTTCGCCGCGGTGCTGCATGACCGCCTTCTGGCCCCAGCTGCTGGTGACGCCCGATTCGGGCCGGCGCGGAAGGGCGGCGGGCCGGGCGTTCGCGTCCGGGGCCCGGTCCACGGCGTCGACGACCGTGCCGTACAGGCCGGTTTTCGAGCTCGGCGAAGGCGACGGGGAGGAGCTGGGGGACGGTGACGTGGTGGGCGACGGTGGCCTCGTCGGCTGGGCCGCCGCCGGGGCCCGGGCCGTGCTCAGGGACGTGGGGGCCGCCTGTGGAGGGCGGTCCGCCGGGGGCTGTGTCGCCACGTACGCGCCGCCCGCGACGATCGTCGCGCCCGCCGTCACCGCCACCGCGGGCTTGGTGAGCACGCCGAGCACCTTGGCCGACCAGCCGACGGAGGCAGACCCCGTCGCCACAGCCGTCGCCGCCACCGCCGTCTTGCCGCCGAAGGCGAGGGAGAGGGTGAAGCCGACCGGGATCGGGACGAGGGCGATGCCGACCAGGAGGCGTTCGGCGGGGACCACGACCTCGCCGGGGCTGACCGGGTCGGAGCAGTGGCCGCAGCCCCGGATGTGGCGGGCGATGCGCTTGCGCCACACCGAGTCGGGCCGTCCGCCCCAGCGGGCGGTGACCGCGCCGAGGTCGGGGCAGCCGGAGTCGAGGGCGCGGACGATGCCGCGCGCGGTCTCCAGCCGGGCCTTCATCCGCTGGACACGTACGGCGGCGTGCTGGCGGCTGATGCCGACGGCGGCGGCCAGTTCGCGCCGGGTGAGTTCGCCCGCGACCTCCAGCCACCACAGCGACAGCAGCTGCCGGTCCTCGTCGTCGAGCCAGCGGACGGCTTCCGCGACCTCGCGCCGCTGCCCTTCCAACTGGAGCCTGAGGACCGTCAGTTCGGCGAAGTCGGCGGCGGCGTGCGCGTCGCTGTCGTCGTCGAGCGGGTCGGCCGTACGCCGGCGCGCCCGGTCCCGTATCTGCCGCATGGCGATGGCGACCAGCCAGGACCGGAAGCTGTCCGGATCGCGAAGCGTGTCGAGGTTGTCGACGGCGCGCAGCATGGTCTCCTGCACGACGTCGTCGACGTCGGCGTGCCCGTTGAGGGCCCGGCCGACGATGTTGTAGACGAGCGGCAGCCAGCCCTCGATCAGCTCGTCGAGGGCGCGTCGGTCGCCCGACTGCGCGGCCGCGATGATGGAGCGCCACTGCCGCCCGTCCACGTACGTCCCTTCCGGTCCTGCCCGGCTCACCCGGCTCGATCGGTGTGTTCCGTACCTTCTCAGCCAACGCCGTGGCATAGGGAACCCCGAGGCGGAGATCACAGGCCGGGATCACGGTGTGGGAGAGGAGACGGGGCGGGGGCGGCCCGGATAACAGTTTTTCGTCGCCCCCGCTCAAGGGGTATGTGTCAGCCGACAGCGGCGGCTGTCGGGACTGCCGTCGCCTCCGCCGTGAGGGCCTCCAAGCGCTTGATCCGCTTCCACACCAGGTACAGCGGGATCACACCGAACACCCCGAACGACATGTCGATCACCGACCACCAGAAGGGGATCCCGCGGATCGGCCCGCAGATCAGGGCGAGCGGGATGATCCCGGCGCAGGCGATCATGCCGAGTTCGACGACCCAGATGTTGCGCACCGGGTCGCGGTACGGCCCGTAGAAGGCGACCGCGATCACCAGGTGCGCGAAGGCCAGCCAGTCGGTGCCGTAGAGGAGGAAGGGGTACTCGGTGTCGGCCTCGTCCAGGCCCGCGCGCACCCGCCCGATCCACTCCGTCAGCGCGGGCAGCTGGTCCCCGACGGAGAGCGAACGCAGCAACTCCTCGGTCCAGCGCAGTTCGTGGACGAGCGGGAACGCCGTGGCGCCGGAGAGCACCAGACAGACGACGAAGAAGACCAGCCATGCGCGGATGCCCTTCACCAGGGCGGCTCTGTCGCTCATGAGGGTGACCCTACTCCTGCGTTTGAACACGTTCAAAACTGCCCCCGGCTGATTGCAGGGGGAATTCGTGGCGACCCTGTGCGCGGCTCTTGAAGAACACTTGCGGCGGCTTCTGCCGTGCCGTAAGTACGTGAATCATGAACTTGTTCACCCGAGCTGCGTCCCTGCGCCGCCCGGCTCCCCCCACAGCCCCCCAACGGCCCCACGAGCGCCGGGCGTTCGGCCCCGACGGCCTGCCCGATCCCACACTGTCGGCGCTCACCGGGGAATGGATGATCGACCCGGCGCACAGCCGTATCGGTTTCTCCGTCCGCCACGCCATGGTGACGACCGTGCGCGGGGCGTTCACGGAGTACCAGAGCCGGCTCTACTTCGACGGCCGTGACCCCGCGCGCTCACGAGCCGAGATCGTCCTGTCCACCGCGTCCGTGGAGACCGGCGTGGAACAACGCGACGCCCACCTGGTCGGCCATGACTTCCTGGACGCCGCGCGCCATCCACGGATGCGTTTCGTCAGTACGACGGTGAGCCTGGAGGGCAGCGACGTCTACCGCATGACCGGTGACCTCACCATCAAGGGCACCACGCGCCCCGTCGACCTGGAGCTCACCTACATCGGCCATGTCACCGACGCGTTCGGGGACGAGCGGGTCGGATTCGACGGCACGACCACCATCAACCGCTCGGAATGGGGTCTGACGTACGACGCGAGGCTGGCGGAGGGCGGCGCGATGGTCAGCGACAAGGTACGTCTCCAGTTCGACATCGCCGCCATCCGTACGATGCCCGGCGTCTGACGGGACGCCCACCGCTGACGCGCCGTCACGCGAACGGGACCAGCCCGGGGGTGTACGCGAAGGTCACCGCCGGGCCCGGTCCCGGGACGCCGATCCCGGCGAGGGCGGGCAGCCTCTGTCGCGCGGACCGGACGGCAACTTCAGCGGCGGCGGCACCGCACCCGTTCTCACCGGCCCCGCCTTCATCACAAGGACAACGTCGACGCCGTGGCCGAGTTCGCCGCGAAGGGAACACGCTGACGGGCGCCGGTAGGCGGATCGAGGTGAACGGCCGGCATCGCGACAGCGGCGCCGACCGAGTCCCGTGGCCCCCGACCGCCGGACGGCCTCACCCGCCGAACGGCCGCCGAGCGACCTCAGGCCGCACTCCCCGGCGGCGGCCCACTGGTCCCGCGCACCACCAGCTTCGGCTCCAACACCGCTTCCCTCGGCTCCAGTTCGGGCTTCTCCAGCCGCTCGACCGCGAACCGCACCGCGTGCTCCGCCATGAGCCCGGCGTCCTGACGGACCGTGGTCAGGCCGATCGGCATCAGGTGGGAGAGGTGACTGTCGTCGTACCCGACGACGGACAGATCGCGCGGGACCTCCACACCGGCCCGGGTCAGGGCCATCAACAGACCCATCGCGCAACGGTCGTTGCCCGCGAGGACCGCCGTCGGCAGCGACCGCCCCCGGTCCCGCTCCGCGAGGAGCGTGCGGCCGGCCTCGATGCCCGACTCCTCGGTGTGGTCGCCGGGGACGACCCGCGCCTCGGACTCCAGCCCATGGCGCCGCATCGCCGCCCGGTACGCCCGCCGCCGCTCGGCCGAACCGGGACCCCGGCCGCCGTCGATGTGCACGATCCTGCGGTGTCCCAGCTCGACGAGGTGATCCATCGCCTGCCGTACGCCCTTGCCCTCGGCGGAGTGCACGAAGTCGACGTGGGCGTGCGGGACCCGGCGGCTGACGGAGACGGCGACCGTACGGCGACCGAGTTCCGCGAGGAACGCGGGCTCGGCCAAGGAGCCGAGCAGGACCAGCGCCTCGCAGCGGTGGCTGAGCAGCGCCTCGACGGCCTTCTCCTCGCTGCGGCCCCGGGTGGCACCGGACAGCAGGACCTCGTAGCCGAGGCGTTCGGCCTCGGGGTAGATGCCCTCGATGAGGTTGGTGTGGAAGGTCTGCTGCACGGTGAACATCACGCCGAGCGTGCGGCTGCGACCACGCGCCAGCAGCCGGGCCGCGCTGTCGGGCCGGTAGCCGATCTCGTCGGCGACCCTCAGCACCCGCTCCCGGGTCTCCTCGCTCGCGCCCGGCTGATTGCGGAACACGATCGACACGAGCGCCCGGGAGACGCCCGCCCTCGCGGCGACGTCCGCCATCGTGGGCCGCTGCCTGCCCGATGCATCCACGTGTGAACCCACTCTCCGATCGCCGCCCACCTTAGGGCCTGACCCGCAGATCCTTTGGGCAGACCCTGCCACGGTCGCGAAGACTCCCCGCGACAGCCATTGACATGACATTTTGACAGGGCCATCGTACTCGGATTAGAGCGCGCTAGTAGAGCGCGACAATCCCGGTTGCCGCTGCCTCTCCTCCCTCCTCCGCGAAGGACACGCCATGGCGACGGCGCCCCCTCCGCACGGCCGAGGCAAGCTGCGCCTGGGCTCCGCGCCCGACTCCTGGGGCGTCCGGTTCCCCGGGGACGAACACCAGGTGTCGTACACCCGCTTCCTCGACGAGCCGGCCTCAGCCGGATACGAGTGGCTCGAACTGGGCCCCTATGGCTGTCTCCCCACCGATCCCCGGCAGCTGAACGCGGTGGCGACGACTGCGGGTCGGGCCGTCCGTGGCGGCTGGTGAGTCAGGTTCGGCCTGGATTAAGTTGATCTATACGATCTGGATGGTTTGGCGGTGGACGTCCGACATCGGGCGGCCATCGTCGCTGCATGACCGAGCCGATCCGACAAAACTCGACCAGCGGAAGGAACGGTGTCGCCAGCCATGCCACTCGTCCGTGTCCACAACTTCTCCATCTCGCTCGACGGCTTCGGCACCGGTGAGGGTCTGAGCCGGGACGCGCCGTTCGGCCACGCGGGCGAAAGAATGCACGAATGGATGTTCGCCACCCGGTGGTGGCACGAACGGACCGGTCGGCCCGGCGGGACCGGGGGCCTCGACGACGCCTTCGTGCGCCAGTTCACGCCCGGGATCGGCGCCGAGATCATGGGCGCCGGGAAGTTCGGCTACCCCGGATGGCACGAGGACCCGGAGTGGAAGGGGTGGTGGGGGCCCAACCCGCCGTTCCACACACCGACCTTCATCCTCACTCATCACCCGCGCCCGTCGATCGAGATGGAGGGCGGCACGACGTTCCACTTCCTCGACGCTTCGCCGACCAAGGCGCTCGAGACGGCCCGCGAGGCTGCGGACGGCCAGGACGTACGCATCGGAGGGGGACCCAGCATGGTCCGCGACTTCCTCGCCGCCGGGCTCATCGACCACATGCACATCGTGGTGGCCCCGATCCTGCTCGGCCGAGGCGTACGCCTCTGGGACGGACTGGAGGGCCTCGAGAAGGACTACGAGGTCGAGGCCACCTCCTCGCCCAGCGGAGTCACGCATGTGACGTTCACCCGTGTGGGCCTCTGAACCGCCTCGACACGAAACTGACCACCCACACCCACACCCGCTCACCAGAACGCTCTTGAACACACTCCAGCGACAGCAGCTCCAGACCCCCGCAGCCCCTCCCTACAACCCCACGATCCCGTTCCACCGCTTCGCGAACCCCACCCTCTCCTCCGACGTGATGTCGCGGGCGATCGCCAAACGCCCGCGCATGGCGTCGTCGGGGAAGATCAGCGGGTCCTCGGCCAGGGCCGCCGTCTCCTTGTCCTTGGCGGAGGCGAGGATCTCGCGGGCGGCCGGGACGGGGCAGACGTAGTTCACCCAGGCGGCCAGTTCGGCGGCGACCTCGGGGTCGTAGTAGTAGTCGACGAGCCGTTCGGCGTTGGTCTTGTGGCGGGCCAGGTCGGGGATCATCAGGGACTCGGACCAGAGTTCGGCGCCTTCCTCGGGGACGACGAACTCGATGTCCGGGTCGTCGGCCTGGAGTTGGATGACGTCGCCGGAGTAGGCCTGGCAGGCGAGGACGTCACCGCCCGCCAGGTCCTTGATGTAGTCGTTGCCGGTGAAGCGGCGGACATGGCCCCCGCGGACGCGGGACTCCACCTGGTCGCAGATCTCGTGGAAGTCGTCGGCCGTCCAGCGCGTGACGTCCACGCCGTTGCCCTGCATCAGCAGTGCGAACGCCTCGTCGAGACCGGAGAGCAGGGTGACCCGCCCCTTGAGGTCGTCCGCCCACAGGTCCGACACATGCCGTATCTCGCGGCCCACCTTCCGGCGGTTGTACGCGATACCCGTGATCCCGGACTGCCACGGCACGGTGTACACACGGCCGGGGTCGAAGGCGGGCGAACGCAGCTGCGGGTCCAGATGCGCGGTGACGTTCGGCTGGTTCGCCCGGTCCATCTCCTGGACCCAGCCCAGCCGTACGAAGCGGGCGCACATCCAGTCGCTGATGACGACGAGGTCCCGGCCGGTCTGCTGATGGTTCATCAGGGCCGGGCTGATCTTGCCGAAGAACTCGTCGTTGTCGTTGATCTCCTCGACGTAGTCGACGGCGATCCCGGTGCGCTTCTCGAACGCCTCCAGGGTCGGGCGCCGGGACTCGTCCTCGTCGTCGGTGTCGATGTACAGCGGCCAGTTCGCCCAGCTCAGCCGTTTGTCCGTGGCCGAGAGATCGGCACCGGCCCGGTCACCGGGCGCCACGTACGCGGCGGGCACTCCACACCCCGCGAGCCCGCCGACCGCGGCGGCGCCCCCGAGGGCGCGCAGCAGGGAACGGCGGGGGACGGAACGACGGGAGAGTGAACGAATGGAGGGGGAACCGCGGGACGACGAGCGCGGCGTCGACGGGAGGGGCGTGCGCGCGGCACGCCCCTCACCGCTGTGGCCCTGCACTCATCCGTCCAGCGACGTCATGACGTGCTTGATGCGCGTGTAGTCGTCGAAGCCGTACGCCGACAGGTCCTTGCCGTACCCGGACTTCTTGAAGCCGCCGTGCGGCATCTCCGCGACCAGCGGAATGTGCGTGTTGATCCAGACGCAGCCGAAGTCCAGCGCCTTGGACATCCGCATCGCACGCGCGTGGTCCTTGGTCCACACGGAGGAGGCGAGGGCGTACTCGACGCCGTTGGCCCACTGCACGGCCTGGCCCTCGTCCGAGAAGGACTGGACGGTGATGACCGGGCCGAAGACCTCGTTCTGGACGATCTCGTCGTCCTGCTTGAGGCCGGACACGACGGTCGGGGCGTAGAAGTAGCCCTTCTCACCGACCCGCTGGCCGCCCGCCTCGACCTTCGCGTGCGCGGGCAACCGCTCGATGAACCCGGTCACCTGCTTGAGCTGGTTGGGGTTGTTGAGCGGCCCGTACAGCACGTCCTCGTCGTCCGGCTGGCCGGTCTTCGTCTCGGCGGCGGCCTTGGCCAGCGCCGCCACGAACTCGTCGTGGATGGACTCCTGGACGAGGACACGGGTCGCGGCCGTACAGTCCTGGCCGGCGTTGAAGAAACCCGCCACGGAGATGTCCTCGACGGCCTTGGCGATGTCGGTGTCCTCGAAGACGACGACCGGCGCCTTGCCGCCCAGCTCCAGGTGGACGCGCTTGAGGTCCTTGGACGCGGACTCGGCGACCTGCATGCCCGCGCGCACGGAACCCGTGATGGACGCCATGGCCGGCACGGAGTGCTCGACCATCAGGCGGCCGGTGTCACGGTCGCCCGTGACGACGTTGAAGACGCCCTTCGGGAGGATCGCCCCGATGATCTCCGCCATCAGGACCGTCGACGCCGGGGTCGTGTCCGACGGCTTCAGTACGACCGTGTTGCCGGCCGCGATCGCCGGGGCGAACTTCCACACGGCCATCATCATCGGGTAGTTCCAGGGCGCGACCTGGGCGCAGACACCGACCGGCTCACGGCGGACGATCGACGTCATGCCCTCCATGTACTCACCGGCCGAGCGGCCCTCCAGCATGCGCGCCGCGCCCGCGAAGAAGCGGATCTGGTCGACCATGGGCGGGATCTCCTCGGACCGCGTGAGCCCGATCGGCTTGCCCGTGTTCTCCACCTCGGCCGCGATCAGCTCCTCGGCGCGCTCCTCGAACGCGTCGGCGATCTTCAGGAGGGCCTTCTGGCGCTCGGCGGGCGTCGTGTCGCGCCAGCCGGGGAAGGCCTCGGCGGCGGCAGCCATCGCGGCGTCGACATCGGCCTGACCGGACAGCGGCGCCGTCGCGTACGCCTCGCCGGTCGCGGGGTTGACCACCTCCGTGGTCCGTCCGTCGGCGGCGTCCCGGAACTCGCCTGCGATGTAGTTCCGTAGCTTGCGCAGCCGTCCCAGCTCGGTGCTCACTGCAGGCCCTCCATGTGTGGGTGTCCAGTACCTGAGACACCCACCCTAATCCGCTGTCCGACGTTTTCAACACCCCCGCTCCCTTCATTTCTGCGAAATCCGCACACCATGACCCTACAGACAACGAATTTCATCGATAGAGCCTTGCGAAACTGTCGAGACGTCGTGCACAGTGTGGGCGTGGCCAGTCGAAACGCAGAGCACAGGGACTCGTCCCGCGAGTCCAGGAGCGGCACCCCTCAGCTGGACGCCGTGAGCCTCGCGATCATCGAGCAGCTCCAGGAGGACGGCCGTCGGCCGTACGCCGCGATCGGCAAGGCCGTGGGCCTGTCCGAGGCGGCCGTGCGCCAGCGCGTCCAGAAGCTGCTCGACCAGGGCGTGATGCAGATCGTCGCCGTCACGGATCCGCTCACGGTGGGCTTCCGGCGGCAGGCGATGGTCGGCATCCGGGTCGAGGGCGACCTGGATCCCGTGGCCGACGCGCTGACCGCCATGGACGAATGCGAGTACGTGGTGATGACGGCCGGCTCCTTCGACCTGATGGTGGAGATCGTCTGCGAGGACGACGACCACCTCCTGGAAGTCATCAACAAACGCATCCGCGCCATCCCCGGAGTGCGCTCCACCGAGAGCTTCGTCTATCTGAAGCTCAAGAAGCAGACCTACATGTGGGGAACCCGATAACCGTGAGGACCCGATAACCGTGAGCTCCAAGGACCTCAGCCAGACCGCGTACGACCACCTGTGGATGCACTTCACCCGCATGTCCTCGTACGAGAAGTCCCCCGTCCCCACGATCGTCCGGGGCGAGGGCACCTACATCTACGACGACAAGGGCAGGCGTTACCTCGACGGTCTCGCCGGCCTGTTCGTGGTCCAGGCGGGCCACGGCCGCACCGAGCTGGCGGAGACGGCGTTCAAGCAGGCCCAGGAGCTGGCCTTCTTCCCGGTGTGGTCCTACGCCCACCCCAAGGCCGTCGAGCTGGCGGAACGTATCGCCTCCTACGCCCCCGGCGACCTGAACAAGGTCTTCTTCACCACCGGCGGCGGCGAGGCCGTGGAGACCGCCTGGAAGCTCGCCAAGCAGTACTTCAAGCTCACGGGCAAGCCGACCAAGTACAAGGTCATCTCGCGGGCCGTCGCCTACCACGGCACCCCGCAGGGCGCCCTGTCCATCACCGGCCTGCCGGCTCTCAAGGCCCCCTTCGAGCCGCTGGTCCCGGGCGCGCACAAGGTCCCGAACACCAACATCTACCGGGCGCCGATCTTCGGTGACGACCCGGAGGCCTTCGGCCGCTGGGCCGCCGACCAGATCGAGCAGCAGATCCTCTTCGAGGGCCCGGACACGGTGGCCGCGGTCTTCCTGGAGCCGGTGCAGAACGCCGGCGGCTGCTTCCCGCCGCCGCCCGGCTACTTCCAGCGGGTGCGCGAGATATGCGACCAGTACGACGTGCTGCTGGTCTCGGACGAGGTCATCTGCGCCTTCGGCCGGCTCGGGACGATGTTCGCCTGCGACAAGTTCGGCTACGTCCCGGACATGATCACCTGCGCCAAGGGCATGACCTCGGGCTACTCCCCCATCGGCGCCTGCGTCATCTCCGACAAGCTGGCCGAGCCGTTCTACAAGGGTGACAACACCTTCCTGCACGGCTACACCTTCGGCGGCCACCCGGTCTCCGCGGCGGTCGGCCTCGCCAACCTCGACCTGTTCGAGCGTGAGGGCCTCAACCAGCACGTCCTCGACAACGAGGGCGCGTTCCGGTCCACGCTGGAGAAGCTGCACGACCTGCCGATCGTCGGCGACGTCCGCGGCAACGGCTACTTCTACGGAATCGAGCTGGTCAAGGACAAGGCGACGAAGGAGAGCTTCGACGCGGACGAGACCGAGCGCATCCTCTACGGCTTCCTGTCGAAGAAGCTGTTCGAGAACGGCCTGTACTGCCGTGCCGACGACCGCGGCGACCCGGTCGTCCAGCTCGCCCCGCCGCTGATCTCCGACCAGCAGACGTTCGACGAGATCGAGCAGATCCTGCGCGCGACGCTGACGGAGGCGTCGACGCTCCTGTAGCCACTTGCCTCTGGCTGTCCGCTCCGGCGTTCAAACGGCCCGGGATGCACCCGTCCGAGTGAGATGGGGGCGTTCCGGGCCGTGTGCTGTCCCGCCTCTGCGACCCTGCCTGCCTAGCGTGCCCTGTAACCGATCGGCCCTGCCTTCGTTCCCCCGGACGGGGACTCCCCACGGCATTCCCTGCCACGGCATTCCTGATCTGAACCGAGGTGTACGCCCATGGTGGCCCCGCCGGACAACGACGTGCTCTGGGCACGTGGTCTGACCTACGCGCACGACGGCTCGCCCGCGCTGCAAGGTGTCTCGATCGGCGTCCGCGAGGGTGAGATCCTCGCGGTGGTCGGCCCGCGCGGCAGCGGCAAGACCACGCTCCTGCGGTGCCTGTCCGGACAACTGCGGCCCCAGCAGGGCGTGGTGTGGTTCAACAGCATTCCCGTGCACACCATGGGGCCGGTCGCCCGGGAGCGGCTGCGGCGCGACCGCTTCGGCTGGATCGATCCGGAGCCGGTCCTCGTCCCCGAGCTGAACGCCTGGGAGAACACCGCGCTGCCGCTGATGCTGCGCGGCACCGGCCGCCGGGCCGCCAAGACCGCCGCCCTGGAGTGGCTGGAGCGCCTCGACATCGGCGCGTGCGCCCGTAAGCGCCCGCACGCCCTGTTGCAGTCCGAGCGCCAGCGCGTGGTCGTCGCGCGTGCCCTGGTCGCCTCCCCCAGCGTGCTCTTCGCCGACGAGCCGACCGCCCCGCTGCACCGCGCCGAGCGTTCCCACGTCCTTCGCACCCTCACCACGGCGGCCCGCTCGCACGACATCACCGTCGTCCTCACCGCCCACGACGCCGACGTCGCCTCGTTCGTCGACCGTACGGTGTCGCTCCTTGACGGGCGGTGTGTGAAGACGGTGCATCTGCCCGCGGCCTCCGACGGGGAAGGCCGGGCCGCGTGCTCGCTCTCCGCCTAGCCCGCCGGGCCCACCCCGTCGTCCAGCTCCGCCGCCTCCTCGTCACCGCGGCCTCCGCCGGCACGGGCTTCCTGCTGCTCTGCGCCCTCGGACACGCCCTGTCCCACCCGCACGCCCCCGGCGGCTCGGTGCTTCGCCTCGCCTGGTGCGTCGCGCCCGCCGCCGCCACGGTGTACTTCGCGGTGACGATCGCCCGCACCGACCCGGGCACCCGTCCGCGCCCCGGCCTCTCGGCCATCGGCCTCGGCCCCGCCCGCCTGATGGCCGTCTCGGCGTTCACCACGGCCCTGGCCACCACCCTCGGCTCCCTGCTCGCCCTCCTCTTCTTCCTCCATCTGCGCGGCGACCTGACCGGCATGCCCTTCGACGGGGCCGCCGCGGACGCCCTGGCCGCCCACGAGCCCCTGCCGCTGCCGGCCGCCCTCACCCTCCTCCTGCTGGTCCCGGTCATCGCCTCCGTGACGACCGCCCTGCTCCTGCGCCCGAAGGACACCCGGCCCCGCAGCACCGGCCCCCGCACCCGCTTCATGGCGTACGACACCTTCGACATCGGCCGGAGGGCCGCGACACCCGCCGGGGCGACCCGGTACGAGGAGGAGCCCACCGAGGAGCCCGCCCCCGCCGAGCCCGCGCAGCCCCCGGCCCCGCGCCCCGCCCCCGGCGGCCTCCCCTGGGGCATCGCCGTGCTCGCCGTCGGCCTCGCCACCGAGACGTACGCCGGGCGCTCCGGCGTCGGCTCCGGCCTGGCCCTGCCCGGCGGCTTCGCCGACAGCCCCGCCGGGGTCCTCGCCGGCTGGCTGCTCACCGCGCTGGGCCTGGCCCTCGCCGGGCCCGGGCTCACCCACCTCACCGGACGACTGCTCCAGGCCGTACGCCCCGGCGCGCTGCGGCTGCTCGCCGGGCGGGTGCTGCAGGAGGAGGCCCGGCGCATCGGGCGGCCGCTCGGCGTGGTGTGCGCGGTGGCCTCCGGCGCGTACGCCATGGTGAACCTCTCCTCCGGCGCGCGCCCCTCGGTCGGTCCGCTCACCCTGCTGGGCGGGCTCGTGGTGGCCGGCTGCACGCTTCTGACGCTCGCCACGGCCGCCGTCGAGGCGCGGCGGGCGCACGCCGACACCACGGCCGCGCTGCTGCGGATGGGGGCGTCCGCGGCCCTGCCCCGCCGGGCGGCCCTGCTGCGGGCGGGCGCCCTGCTCGCCCTGT
Organism: Streptomyces graminofaciens; assembly: GCF_030294945.1. Taxonomy (NCBI): domain Bacteria; kingdom Bacillati; phylum Actinomycetota; class Actinomycetes; order Kitasatosporales; family Streptomycetaceae; genus Streptomyces; species Streptomyces graminofaciens. The sequence continues at coordinate 4,506,963 of NZ_AP018448.1, forward strand.
TCGGCCCGCTGACCTTGACGGTCGCGGAGCTGGCGGCCTGGCCGCTGGCCGTGTGAAACCCCCTGCCGAGGGCGCCGGAAAACTCGTACGGAAAAAATCCGCGATCGGCGATGAGTTCCGTACGGCACCCCGGTCTACCCCCGCGAACGGACCGAAACCGATGGGAGAGACCTCGCCATGTACCAGCAGATGATCTTCGTGAACCTGCCCGTGAGCGACCTGGACGCCTCGAAGAAGTTCTTCACGGAGCTCGGGTACGCGCTCAACCCCCAGTTCAGCGACGAGAACGCGGCCTCCGTCGTGATCAGCGACACGATCGTCGCGATGCTGCTCACCAAGCCGTTCTACGCGACCTTCACGAAGAAGGAGATCGCGGACGCCACGCGGACCAGTGAGGTGCTGATCTGTCTGAGCGCCGAGAGCCGCGCGAAGGTGGACGAGCTGGTCGAGAAGGCCGTGGCCGCCGGTGGCACGGCGTCGGAGAAGGTCCAGGACATGGAGGGCTTCATGTACGGTCGCGCCTTCGACGACCTCGACGGCCACACCTGGGAGGTCGTGTGGATGAACCCGGACGCCATCGAAGGCTGAGCATCCGCACGAACCGCCGTACGAACCGCGCCTAGCATGGGCGGGTGCAGACGATGCCCGCCCATGCGGCCCACCACGACGACCGTGAGATCGAGTCGCTCGCCGAGTTCGACGCGACCGTGTCCGCGCGCGGCACCCTGAGCGGATTCCGGGTCCAGGCCGTCGACCTGACGGACCGTACGCGCGAGTTGCTCACCACCGACACGACGGGCGCCGTGTTCCTCGGCTGCCCGATGCGCGAGGACGCCGCGGCGAAGGTCCGCGCGGGCGGCGCCCTGGTCTTCCCGCCCCTCCCGGACCTGCCCTTCGACCCGTACCGAGGCCTGGTCTACTCCCCCGACGAGCTCTTCGAGTCGCTCGCGGAGGGTGGTTACGAGGCCACGCCGGACGCCCGCGCGTACGCCTGGTTCCAGCGCACCAAGGCCGACCGCGACGTCTTCGCCTCGACACTGCGCGCCCTCCACGACGACGCCGTGTCGGACGCCCTCGACGAACTGCTGTCCGGGGCACGTGTGGTGGGCGTGATGGGCGGCCACGCGATGGCGCGCGGAACGGAGGCATACGAGGGCGCCGCCCGGCTCGGCCGTACGCTGGCCCGCGCCGGGCTCACGGTCGCCACCGGCGGCGGCCCGGGCGCGATGGAGGCGGCGAACCTCGGCGCGTACGCGGCCCCGTACGACGACGAGATGCTCACCGAGTCGCTTCGGCTCCTCGCCAAGGCGCCGAAGTTCACGCCCTCCATCACGGAGTGGGCGTCCGCCGCCTTCGAGGTGCGCACCCGCTGGCCCAAGGGCGGCACCTCCGTGGGCATTCCGACCTGGTTCTACGGCCACGAGCCGCCGAACCCGTTCGCCTCGCACATCGCCAAGTACTTCGCCAACGCCACGCGTGAGGACGGCCTGTTGGCCCGCTCCACCGCAGGCGTGATCTTCCTGCCGGGCGCCGCCGGAACCGTCCAGGAGATCTTCGACAACGCGACGCCCAACTACTACGAATCGCGCGGCGAACCGACCCCGATGGTCCTCGTCGACCGCGCCCACTGGACGGAGAGACTGCCGACCTGGCCGCTGCTCCAGTCGCTGGCGCGCGGGCGTTCGATGGAGTCACGGATCGCTCTGGTGGACCGGATCGAGGAGGCCCCGGAGGCCCTTCGCCGTATTGTCGATTAAGGGCTAAACATTCGTACGGTTAATGAGCGGGCAAAGCCAACTGAGGGTGCCCTCTTCCGGATTGACAGTGCTTACACCACGCTTATAAACCTTTGAGACACATGGGGAAGCCGCCGTTCCCTCGGCGGCGCCTCCATCACCCCCCACTCCTGCCCAAGTGCACCCCCTGAAGGGCAAACGTGTCCATATCTCCTCGCGCCCCCCGCGCCCTCCGTAGCGCTCGAGCGGTGCGTCCCCTCGGTGTCGTCGTAGCGTCGGCCGCGCTCGTGCTCGGTGTCGCCGGCAACGCCATGGCTTGCAGCATCAAGGACTTCTCCGCCGTCGCCGCGTGCGACGGCGACAAGGGCGTCATCCGCGTGACCGACGTGGACCCACTGGGCGTCACCGCCGAAGTCAGTGTCTATCTGGAGAACAACGGCGCCGACCTGCGGCTGGTCGGCAAGAAGACCATCGAGAACGCCACGGCCGAGGGTGTCACCATCACCTTCGAGGAGGACTGGAAGCCGAACGCGGAGTACCGCATCCACATCACCGCCGACAAGTACGTCGACGAGGACATCGAGCCGAACCTGGTCGCACCGGCCGAGGCGTGCAAGAAGGCGGACACCCCGCCGGAGGCCTCCGAGAGCCCGGAGGAGCCGTCGAAGGCGCCGGGCAAGTCGACGGGCAAGTCCACCCCCACCCCCTCGGCGTCCGACAGCGGCACCCCCTCGACCACCGGCGGCAGCAACAACGCCCCGTCCCCCGAGGGTGAATCGAACCTCGCCGAGACCGGTGCCGACTCCCACACCGGCCCGATCGCCGCGATCGCGACGGCTCTGGTCATGCTCGGCGCCGGAGCCGTGCACTACAGCATGCGGCGGCGCGGCAGCACCCGCTGACCCGCCCGTACGGCCCTGTGGCCCGCGCCCTCCCCGAGGGGCGGGCCACACCCCGTTCAGCCGAAGGTCGCCTTCGCCGGCCAGAAGTCGGGCACCCGCGTCGGCGGCGATGTCCGGCGCCATCTCGTACGGCAGCCAGGTGGCGAGCGCCGCGTCCGTTCCGTGAATGACCTGCTCATGAGCCATCCGGCGGGCCCAGAACCCGGCGGTGTGCTCCCGGCCAGGGCCTGGGGTTCCTGGGCACGCATCGCCACGAAGCGCACCCTATGCGCCGGAGCCGTCCCCCATCACGACGATGTCGGCCGCGTCGAACGCCACCCCGACCTCGTCCCCGACCCCCGGCGCCTCCCGCAGCGCACACGCCGCCTCCAGCCGGGGCGCGTCCTCCGGCTGAAGGTGTACGGCCACATGGGTGCCCCGGAAGGTGCGCGCGGTCACCGTGCAGCGCAGCCCGTCGGCCGGCGCGACCAGGCGTACGCCTGCGGGCCGGACCAGCAGCGCGCCCGGTCCCTGCCGCGAGCCCTCCGGCACGGGCACCTTGCCCCAGGGCGTGTCGGCGGCCTGGCCGCTCACCGTCGCCTCGACCACGTTGTCGAAGCCGAGGAAGCGTGCCACGAACTCGTCCGCCGGCCGCTGCCACACCTCCAGCGGCGTCCCGGCCTGGGCGATCCACCCGTCCCGCATCACCACGACCCGGTCGGCGAGCGCGAACGCCTCGCCCTGGTCGTGCGTGACCGCCAGCACGGTCGTGCCCAACTCACCGAACAGCTGTCGGAGTTCGACGACCAGCCGCTCCCGGAGCGAGCGGTCCAGCTGGCCGAGGGGCTCGTCGAGCATGAGCAGCCGGGGGCGCGGGGCGAGGGCGCGGGCCAGCGCGACCCGCTGCTGCTCACCGCCGGAGAGCGAGGCGACGGCCCGTCGCGCGGCCCCCGGCAGCCCGACCAACTCCAGCAACTCCCCTACCCGTACTGCCTGTTCGGCCTTCGAAGCGCCGTGCATCCGCAGCCCGAAGCCGACGTTGCCGCCCACGTCCCGCTGCGGGAAGAGCTGGTGGTCCTGGAACATCAAACCGACGTCCCGCTTGTGCGCCGGCACGGATGTCATGTCCCGCCCGTCGAGGAACACCCGCCCGGAGCGGAGGGGCTGAAGCCCCGCGACCGCCCGCAGCAGCGTCGACTTGCCGCTGCCGCTCGGCCCCAGCACACACACGATCTCGTGCTCGGCGACCGCCAGATCGACGTCGTCGAGCACCGGCCGGCCCCCGAACCGTACGGTCGCACGCTCAAGCCTCAGCAGCATCAGAACTCCCCCGTGCGATCGGTGCGCAGTCGCTCCAGCACCAGCAGCGCCACCGCGCACACCACCATCAGAATCGTCGAAAGGGCCATCGCCTGCCCGTAGTTGAGGTCACCGGGTCGACCGAGCAGCCGCGCCACGGCCACCGGCAGCGTCGGATTGTCGGGCCGCGCGATGAACACGGTCGCCCCGAACTCCCCGAGCGACACGGCGAAGGCGAACCCGGCCGCGATCAGCAGCGCCCGCCGCACCATCGGCAGATCGACCTCGCGCCACACCCGCCACGGCGACGCCCCGAGCACGGCCGCCGCCTCCCGAAGCCGCTCGTCCACGGCCCGCAGCACGGGCAGCATGGTCCTCACGACGAAGGGAACGCCCACCAGGGCCTGCGCGAGCGGCACCAGGATCCAGGACGAGCGCAGGTCCAGCGGCGGTTCGTCCAGCGCGATCAGGAACCCGAAGCCGACGGTGACCGCGGACACCCCGAGCGGCAGCATCAGCAGCGCGTCGAAGCCGCGGACGAGCCGGCCGGCCCGCCGGGTGAGAGCGGCCGCGGCGAGCCCGCCGATCAGCACGGCGATGGCGGTGGCGGCGAGCGCGTACTTCAGCGAGTTCCCGACGGCCTCGATCGGCGCGACCAGGAAGATCCCGCTGTCGGCGCTGGTCAGAGCCCTGTAGTAACCGAACCCCGGCGCGTCCAGCGACCGCTCCACCAGCACCCCGAGCGGCAGCAGGATCAGCAGGACGACGGTGCCGAGCACGAGGGCGAGCAGCGCCCACTGCCCCGCCCCACGCGGCCGCCGCGCCGTCATGGACGCGTCCACCAGCCGCAGCGCGGTCTCCCGCCGCCGTACGGTCACGGCGTGCACGGCGAGGATCAGGCCGACGGCGACGAACTGGACGAGCGTCAGCACGGCGGCGGTCGCGAGGTCGAAGATCGCCGAGGTCTGCCGGTAGATCTCCACCTCGAGCGTGGAGAAGGTCGGCCCGCCGAGGATCTGCACCACGCCGAAGGAGGTGAAGGTGAAGAGGAAGACCATGAGCGCGGCGGCACCGACGGCGGGCCCGAGCGCGGGCAGCGTCACCTTCCGCCAGGCGGTCATCGGCGACGCCCCGAGCATCCGCGCGGCCTCTTCCTGCCGGGGATCGAGCTGCGCCCACAGCCCGCCCACCGTCCGTACGACGACCGCGTAGTTGAAGAACACATGCGCGAGCAGGATCGCCCACACGGTCGTGTCCAGCCGTACGCCCCACAGCTCGTCGAGCAGTCCGCCGCGCCCGACGAGCGCCAGGAAGGCCGTACCGACCACGACCGTCGGCAGGACGAACGGCACGGTGACGACCGCCCGCAGCAGCTGCTTGCCCCTGAAATCGAAGCGCGCGAAGACATACGCGCCGGGGAGCGCGATCAGCAGGGTGAGCGCGGTGGAGACGAGCGCCTGCCAGGTGGTGAACCACAGCACGTGCCGGATCCCGGAGTCCCCGAGGACATCGGCGATCCGCCCGAACTGCCAGTCCCCGTCGACGCGCAGCCCGCGCGTCACGATCGCCGCCACCGGATAGGCGAAGAACACGCCGAAGAACGCGACGGGCAGGGCCATGAGCCCGAGCCGCGCCGCGCTCCCCGTACGGGCCCGCCGCGGCGAGCCCTTGGCCCCTACTTCAGTACGAGCGAGGTCCACGACTTGACCCACTGGTCACGGTTCTCGGCGATCTTCGCCGGTGCCATCGTCTCGGGATCCTTCGCCGCCGGCCCGTACTCGGTGAACTCGGCGGGCACCGAGGCGCCCTCGACCACCGGGTACACGAACATGTTGAGCGGCATGTCCTCCTGGAACCGCTTCGAGATCAGGAAGTCGATGAGCGCCTTGCCGCCCTCGGCGTTCTTGGCGTTGCTCAGCAGCCCCGCGAACTCGATCTGCCGGAAGCAGGTGCCGGTGGCGACACCGGTCGGCGCGGTCTTCGGCCGCGGGTCGCCGTAGACGACCTCGGCGGGCGGCGAGGAGGCGTACGACACGACGAGCGGCCGGTCACCTCCGGCCTTCTTCCCGTCGGCGGACCCGGAGAACTCCTCGTAGTACGCCTGCTCCCAGCCGTCGACGACCTTCACACCGTTGGCCTGGAGCTTCTTCCAGTAGCCCTCCCAGCCCCCGTCGCCGTACCTGGCGGCGGTACCGAGCAGGAAGCCGAGCCCGGGAGATGACGTGGAGGCGTTCTCGGTGACGAGCAGATCCTTGTACGCGGGCTTGACGAGGTCGTCGAACGACGCCGGCGGGTCGATCTTGTGCTCGGCGAAGTACGCCTTGTCGTAGTTGACGCAGATGTCACCGGTGTCGATGGGCGTGACCCGGTGCTTGTCCTTGTCGAGTTGGTAGGCGGCGCCGACCTTGTCGAGCCCCTTCGCCTCGTACGACTGGAAGAGGCCGTTGTCGAGGGCGCGGGAGAGCAGGGTGTTGTCGACGCCGAAGAAGACATCGCCCTGCGGGTTGTCCTTGGTGAGGATCGCCTGGTTGACGGCCTGCCCGGCGTCACCGCTCTTGAGGACCTTGACCTTGTAGCCGGACTCCTTCTCGAACGCCTTCAGCACGTCCTTGGAGTAGGCGAAGGAGTCATGGCTGACGAGCGTGACGGTCTTTGAACCACCGCCGCTGCCGCTGCTCCCGTCGGAGTCGGACGACCCGCAGGCGGACAGGGTGACGAGTCCCAGGCCCACGACCACGGCCGCGAACCGTCTGTTGGTGATGCTCACTGAATTCCTCCTGGAGTGACCAGGAAGAGACGCGGCCCTGCCCGGGACTCCCATGACGGGCTCCCCGGGCAGGGCGCAACAGCTCGAGTGGTGACCGATCTCCCTACCCAGAATGACCTGGGCCAGGTTCGGAGGGTCTGCGGCCGATGCCGCACTCTCAGCGCTGTGGCGCTCCCCTGTCGGAATATGAAGATATGCGTACGGAGGTCAGCGTACCCCGTGGCCGAATCCGTACTACCTCTCGGTGGCCGCCAGCTGGCCACAGGCCCCGTCGATCTCCTGCCCCCGGGTGTCCCGAACGGTCACCGGCACTCCATGGGCGGCGATGGCCTCGACGAACGCCTTCTCGTCCTCGGGCCGGGAAGCGGTCCACTTGGACCCCGGCGTCGGGTTCAGCGGGATGAGGTTGACGTGCACGGGCTTGCCCTTGAGCAGCCGGCCGAGCCGGTCGCCGCGCCACGCCTGGTCGTTGATGTCCCGGATCAGCGCGTACTCGATGGACAGCCGCCGCCCGGACCTGGCGACGTACTCCCAGCCGGCGTCCAGCACCTCCCGCACCTGCCACCGCGTGTTGACGGGCACGAGCGTGTCGCGCAGCTCGTCGTCCGGCGCGTGCAGCGAGATGGCGAGCCGGCACTTGAAGCCCTCGTCGGCGAACCGATGGATGGCCGGCACCAGCCCGACGGTCGACACGGTGATCCCGCGCTGCGAAAGCCCCAGCCCGTCCGGCTCCGCGTCGGTGAGCCGACGGATGGCACCCACGACCCGGTTGTAGTTGGCGAGCGGCTCACCCATCCCCATGAAGACGATGTTGGAGAGCCGCGCCGGACCACCCGGGATCTCGCCGTCCCTGAGCGCCCGCATGCCGTCCACGATCTGGTGGACGATCTCGGCGGTGGACAGATTCCGGTCCAGCCCGGCCTGCCCGGTCGCACAGAACGGGCAGTTCATACCGCACCCGGCCTGGGAGCTGATGCACATGGTGACCCGGTCCGGGTACCGCATCAGCACCGACTCCACGAGCGTGCCGTCGAACAGCCGCCACAGCGTCTTGCGGGTGGTCTCCTGGTCGGTCGACAGATGCCGTACGACCGTCATCAGCTCGGGAAGCAGCGCCTCCTGGAGCTTGGTGCGCGCACCGGCGGGGATGTCGGTCCACTGCTCCGGGGCGTGCGCGTACCGCGCGAAGTAGTGCTGCGAGAGCTGCTTGGCGCGAAACGGCTTCTCGCCGATCTCCGCCACGGCTTCCTTGCGCTCGGCAGGCGTGAGATCGGCAAGGTGCCGCGGCGGCTTCTTGGCTCCGCGGGGGGCGACGAAAGTGAGTTCTCCGGGCTTGGGCATGGTTTCTCAAGTGTCGCAGATCGTTCGGGGTGATCTGCGGCCACGGGCGTGCACCGCTGTGAGCGCTACGCGGCGGTGTGCTCCAGCTGGTCCTTGAGGTGTTGCTCGTTGCGCGGGAGTTCCTTGCGGATCTGGGGGCGGACGACGAGGGGTACGAGGACCTTGCCGATGCCCTTGCCCTCGAAGTCGACTTCTATGGTCACGCGGGAGCGGCGGCCGTCGTCGAGCGGGGTGATCTCGCCGTGCACATGCCCGCGAACGGGTCCGTCGACGCCCTGCATGCCCCAGACCCGCGGGGGCTCGTACTCGGTGAGCTGCATGGTCATCGGCATGTCCCGGCGGCCGAAGTGCCGGGTGATCCGCACCCGGGAGCCGACGCCGACGGGCCCGGCGTCGAGCTGCTCCGTCGAGACCGCGCTCTCCTGCCACTCGGGCAGGTGGGCGAAGTCGCTGATGTACGCCCAGACGTCCTCCGGGCGGCGGTCGATGTCGATCGATTCACGGAAGTCGGACATGAGGTCCGCCCCCTTCCAAGAGCGATCCCCCCTGGGAGTGGCTCTACGAGCATCGTCCCACTTGACCGCGCGGGGGACCACGGCAGTGAGCCCCCGCCCAGGACAGGACGGGGGCTCACACACCTCATGTACGCGCTTCGATCAGCCGGAACCCACGAACAGCACCAGCAGCAGCCACACCACCGGAGCCGTGGGCAGCAGCGAGTCCAGCCGGTCCATGATCCCTCCATGGCCCGGCAGCAGGGTGCCCATGTCCTTGATGCCGAGGTCCCGCTTGATCATCGACTCGCCGAGGTCGCCCAGTGTGGCGCTGGCGGCGACGGCGAGGCCGAGGAGCAGGCCCTGCCACCAGGCGCCGTCGGCGATGACGAACTGCATGAGCAGCGCGCCCGCGACCATGGCGAAGGCGACAGCCCCGAGCAGGCCCTCGCGGGTCTTGCCGGGGCTGATGCGCGGGGCGAGCTTGTGCGTGCCGAAGCGCCAGCCGACGGCGTACGCGCCCGTGTCGCTGACGACGGTCAGCAGCAGGAACACGAGAACCCGCTGCGGCCCGTCGTCGGCGGTGAGCATGAGCGCGACGAACGTGGCCAGGAACGGCACGTAGAAGGCCGCGAAGACCCCTGCCGTGACGTCCTTGAGGTAGTTCTCCGGCGGTTCGGTCATCCGCCAGACCAGGACGGCGAGCGCGGTGAGCGCCATGGCCACCCAGGCGCCCTCCGGGCCCCGTACATACCCGGCGACGACCATGGCGGCCCCGCCGACCGCGAGGGGTACGAGGGGCGCCTTGATGCCCTTGCGCTCCTGCAGCCGGGAGGTGAGCTCCCACAGGCCGACGACGACGGCGACCGCTATCACACCGACGAAAACTGCCTTGACGATGAACAGCGAGGCGACGATGACCGCGCCGAGCCCGACGCCGACCCCTATGGCGGCGCCCAGGTCACGGCCCGCGCTCTTCTTCTGCGGGGCGGGCTGAGGGGCGTCGGGCATGGGCTCCGGCTTCTGCGACGCGGCCACGGAGGACTGCGCCGACTGGGTCTCGTCGCGGAACAGGGGGCCACCCATCCGGGCGGCCCCCCGGTCGTCATCCTGGTTCCCGCCATGCGCGGGTACGTCGGGCACGATGGGCATGGGCTGAGTCTGCATGTAGTGCGGGGCCTCAGGCGCATCGTACGCGGGACCCGACGGGGTGGCCCCCTGGACAGGTCCCCGGTCGGTCGGCGCCCAGTACCCGGCTTGTGGCGGCGCTCCCCAGGAAGAGTCGTTCATCAGACCTCGAGGAGCTCCGCTTCCTTGTGCTTGAGCAGCTCGTCCACCTGGGCGACGTACTTCGCGGTGGTGTCGTCGAGCTCCTTCTCCGCACGGCGGCCCTCGTCCTCACCGACCTCGCCGTCCTTGACGAGCTTGTCGATGCCGTCCTTGGCCTTGCGGCGGACGGACCGGATGGAGACCTTGGCGTCCTCGGCCTTGGTCTTGGCGACCTTGATGTAGTCGCGGCGGCGCTCCTCGGTCAGCTCGGGGAACACCACTCGGATGATGTTGCCGTCGTTGCTCGGGTTGACGCCCAGGTCGGAGTCGCGGATCGCCTGCTCGATGTTGCGCAGCGCGGTCTTGTCGAACGGGGTCACCACGGCCATGCGCGGCTCCGGCACCGAGAACGAGGCCAGCTGGTTGATCGGCGTCAGCGCGCCGTAGTAGTCGGCCACGATCTTGTTGAACATCGCCGGGTGCGCACGACCGGTGCGGATCGCGGCGAAGTCGTCCTTGGCGACCACGACGGCCTTCTCCATCTTCTCCTCGGCCTCGAGGAGGGTCTCTTCGATCACCACTTGCTCCTGCGTGTCTTGAGTAGGCCCGGCTGCTGTTCTTGAGTTTCGGTCGGCGGCCGGCTGCGTCGCGTCTTCTTCCTGCACGGTTCCCGACCGGCAGGACATTGTCCATCCCCCGGTCAGGCTCCGTCCCCCGGGCAGGGGAAGGTGCCGGTCAGGCCCGGCTTCCCTGATCACCCACGAGAGTGCCGATCTTCTCACCCTTGACGGCCCGCGCGATATTGCCCTCCTTGAGAAGCTCGAACACGAGGATCGGAAGCTTGTTGTCACGGCAGAGCGTGATCGCGGTGGCGTCGGCGACCTTCAGTTCGCGGGTGATGACCTCGCCGTAGCCGAGGGCGTCGAACCTGACCGCGTCCGGGTTGGTCTTCGGGTCGGAGTCGTAGACCCCGTCCACACCGTTCTTGCCCATCAGCAGGGCCTCGGCGTCGATCTCCAGGGCGCGCTGGGCGGCGGTGGTGTCGGTGGAGAAGTAGGGCATGCCCATACCGGCGCCGAAGATGACCACACGGCCCTTCTCCAGGTGGCGCACGGCGCGCAGCGGGATGTACGGCTCGGCGACCTGGCCCATGGTGATGGCGGTCTGGACGCGGCTGTCGATGCCTTCCTTCTCCAGGAAGTCCTGGAGGGCGAGGCAGTTCATGACCGTGCCGAGCATGCCCATGTAGTCGGAGCGGGCCCGGTCCATGCCGCGCTGCTGGAGTTCGGCACCGCGGAAGAAGTTGCCGCCGCCGATGACGACCGCGATCTCCGCGCCGTCACGGACGACGGCCGCGATCTCCCGGGCGATGGCGTGCACCACGTCCGGGTCGACGCCGAGGCCACCGCCCCCGGAGAACGCCTCTCCGGACAGCTTCAGCAGAAACCGGCCGCCTACTTTGCCGTCGTCGCTCTTCTGGGGCTTGGTGGTCATGGAGATCTCGCCTCTTTACGTGTCGCACATACCAAGAAGGCCATTGCCGTGGGGTGGTGTTCGCAACCCGTGCGCGGCAATGGCCTCCTCGTCAGATCTGCTGTCGCCCGTCGCGCGTCACGCACGCACGTGGCGGCGTACGCGAACGACTGCGCTCGACCCTATCGGGGCCGGGCGTCCGTCGCGTAACGGACTCAGATGCCGACCTTGATGCGCGTGAAGCGCTTCAGGGTGACACCGGCCTCGTCCAGGACCTTCTGGACGGACTTCTTGTTGTCCAGCGCGTACGGCTGGCCGAGCAGCGTGGCGTCCTTGAAGAAGCCGTTGAGGCGACCCTCGACGATCTTCGGCAGGGCGGCCTCGGGCTTGCCCTCGGCGCGGGTGGTCTCCTCGGCGACGCGGCGCTCGGACTCGACGACCTCGGCCGGCACGTCCTCCTTGGCGAGGTACTTCGGCGCGAAGGCGGCGATGTGCTGGGCGATGCCCTTGGCCACGTCGGCGTCGGCCTTGTCCAGCTCGACCAGGACACCGATCTGCGGGGGCAGGTCGGGCATGGTGCGGTGCATGTAGGAGAACACGAAACCGTCGGCGTACTGCGCGAAGCGGTCGAGGACGATCTTCTCACCGAGGTTGGCGTTGGCCTCGTCGACGTACGCCTGGACGGTCTTGCCGGCCTCGATCTCGGAGGCGAGCAGGGCCTCGATGTCGGCCGGGGAGGTCGCGGCGACGTGCTCGGCGATCGCGGCGGCGGCGGCCTGGAACTTCTCGCCCTTGGCGACGAAGTCCGTCTCGCACTTCAGCTCGACCAGGACACCGGAGGTGTTGTCGTCGGCGATGAGGGAGACCACGGCGCCGTTCTCGGCGGAGCGGCCCTCGCGCTTGGCGACGCCCTTCTGGCCCTTGATGCGCAGGGCCTCGACGGCCTTGTCGACGTTGCCCTCGGCCTCGTCCAGCGCCTTCTTGCAGTCCATCATGCCGGCGCCGGTGAGCTCACGGAGCTTCTTGACGTCAGCGGCGGTGTAGTTCGCCATGATCTGTGAATCTCTTCTCGGAGTTCGAAGTCTCGAAGTCGGCGTCCGCCGCCGCTCGTGGGGGCGGGCGTCCACCGAAGATCTACGGGCTACGGAGATCTACGGCCACGAAGATCTGGTGGCTGTGGATGAACGGCGGGTGGCGTGCTCGGTGCCACCCGCCGTCATCTCAGCCTTACGACCGTGAAGGCCGGGCGACCGTGAAGGTCAGGCCTGCTCGGCGTCCGCGGCCGGCGCCTCGGCGGCGGGGGCCTCAGCAGCGGGGGCCTCTTCGGCCGGAGCCTCGGCAGCGGCCTCAGCGGGAGCCTCGGCGGCAGCCGGAGCCTCGGCGGCCGGCGCCTCGTCGGCCTTCTTGTCGCCCTCGAGCAGGTCGCGCTCCCACGCGGCCAGCGGCTCGCCCGCGGCCTTGTCACCCTTGCCCTCGGTGGCGACACGGGAGCGGGAGATGAGGCCCTCGGCGACCGCGTCCGCGATCACACGGGTGAGCAGCGTGACGGAGCGGATCGCGTCGTCGTTGCCGGGGATCTTGTAGTCGACCTCGTCGGGGTCGCAGTTGGTGTCGAGGATGGCGACGACCGGGATGTTGAGCTTCCGGGCCTCACCGACCGCGATGTGCTCCTTCTTGGTGTCCACGATCCAGACGGCGCTGGGCACCTTCTGCATCTCGCGGATACCACCGAGGGTCTTCTCCAGCTTGGCCTTCTCGCGCGAGAGCACGAGAAGCTCCTTCTTGGTCAGACCGGACGCGGCGACGTCCTCGAAGTCGATCTGCTCGAGCTCCTTGAGGCGCTGCAGACGCTTGTAGACGGTCGAGAAGTTGGTGAGCATGCCGCCCAGCCAGCGCTGGTTGACGTAGGGCATGCCGACGCGGGTGGCCTGCTCGGCGATGGCCTCCTGCGCCTGCTTCTTCGTGCCGACGAACATGACCGTGCCGCCGTGGGCGACGGTCTCCTTGACGAACTCGTAGGCGCGGTCGATGTACGACAGCGACTGGAGCAGGTCGATGATGTAGATGCCGTTGCGCTCCGTGAAGATGAAGCGCTTCATCTTCGGGTTCCAGCGACGGGTCTGGTGACCGAAGTGGACGCCGCTCTCCAGCAGCTCCCGCATCGTGACGACGGCCATGGCCGTTCTCCTTGAATTTCTCGGTTGTGCCGCGAGAACCGGACGGCTCCCGCGCCTGACGCCCGCGTTTGCGCCGTTGCCACGAAGGACCGAGGGGCGCTGATACGGACCACAGACGGGCCTCGTACCGGGGCGTGCGAAGTCGACCCGGTGACCCGGATCGCCACCAGAAGTGTACGGGACCCAGGAGGCCCCGGGTGACGCCGATATCCACAACCGGCGGGTACTCCACAGATCCCGGCCATGATCGCCCTGTTCGCGGCACGGTTCTCCCATGGCTCGCACGACTGACAACCGACCGAATGGACGCGCCCGCAGGTGGCCGGCGCTGCTCCTCTGCCTGGCCATGACCTTCCTGACCTCGGCCTGGACGACCCCACCACGAGCGGCGCCGTCGTCGGCGCCGACGGCACCCGCGCCACCGCTGCCACCCGTGCCACCAGCGCCCGAGGACCCCGTGCCCGCCGTGGGCCGCGCCTGGCCCGTGGGCCTGCGCCCCTCGGTGCTCCGCACCTGGGATCCCCCACCGACCCCCTACGCCCGGGGCCACCGGGGCGTCGACCTGTCGGCCCCTCCGGGCTCCCCGGTACGAGCGGTCGCGTCGGGCAGGGTGTCCTTCGCGGGCCGGGTCGCAGGCCGCGGAGTCATCTCCGTCGAGCTGTCGGGCACGGGTGCCCCGCCCCTGCGCACGACCTACGAGCCGGTACGGGCATCCGCGAAGAAGGGCGACGAGGTGACGGCGGGCGAAGTACTGGGAACCTTGGAGGCGTCCCCCTCCCACTGCCCGACAACATGCCTGCACTGGGGCCTTCGCAGAGCGGGGACGTACCTGAACCCCCTGTCGCTACTACCACCATGGCTCCTGCGCGGAGGGCCGTCCCGCTTGCTCCCGCTGTCGCCTTGACTGCGAGGGAGGGAGGGAGCCAGGGCGGCTGCCCGGCCGGGGCCCGGGAGGGGGCGGGGGCACCCCTCGGCCGCGGCGACCGCCCAGGTGGCAGCGCGCCGGGACGGCTGCTCACCCAGCAGCGGCACTGGCAGCCCATCCACCTGTCGTAGCGGCCGGCAGTCGTGCCTCTGGGGCGGCATCCGTCCCGAAGAGAGCGGCACCCTGTGACTCGCCGAGCCGCGCGACCCAGCCCCACCCAGCGACGGCCACCGGGTGCCCAGGCCGGAAAGGCTCAGCCCCGCACGCCCCGCAGTGCCATGGCCACCGCCGCCTCGGTGATCGCGGAGGGATCCTCGGCCGCCCCCAGCTCGATGCGGCGCGCCGCCGCGTCCACGACCCCCTGCAACAACATCGCGGCCAACCGAGGCTCCGCGTGCCCCAACCCCCCGAGCGCCTCCACGATCATCGCGATCAGCCCACCGTGCGCGGCCCGGATCTTCTCCCGCGCCCCCGCGTCCAGCTCACTCGCCGAGATCGCGACCACGGCCCGGTGCCGCCGGTCCCCGACCAGTTCCAGTTGCTTGCGCACGTACGCCTCGACCTTCCCCTCGGCCGAGCCGACCGCGGCCATCGCCGCCTCGACCTCCGCCGCCCAGACGGGAAAGTCGACCTCGCACAGCTCCTCGACCACGGCTGCCCGCGACCGGAAGTACTCGTACACGGACGACCGCGCCAGCCCCGTGCGCTCGGCGAGCGCCGGGAACGTCAACGCCTCCGTCCCGCTCTCGGACAACAGGGACCGCGCCGCGTCCAGCAAGGCGGCTCGCTGCATCGACCGGTGCTCGGCCACGGAGGCCGCTCGAATCCTTGGCACGTCAACCACTTTACGGACGGACCGCCACACACGGGAGTGGCTTCCCCGACCGAACCCAGGCCGGCCCCCGACCGAACCACGACCGAACGCCGACCATCCGGCCGGGCCAACCCACCTCAACGACCAAAACTCGCCAGCTTCGCCCGCAACTGCAACACGGACTTCGTGTGGATCTGGCTGACCCGGCTCTCGGTCACCCCCAGCACGTTCCCGATCTCCGCGAGCGTGAGCCCCTCGTAGTAGTAGAGCGTGACGACGGTCTTCTCCCGCTCGGGCAGCGTGTTGATGGCCCGCGCCAGGAACCGCCGCAGCTCCCGGTCCTCGGCCACCTCCACCGGATTGTCCGCGGCGGTGTCCTCCAGCGTGTCCATCAGGCTCAGCCGGTCGCCGCCCTCGCCCCCGACGTGCAGCAGCTCTTCCAGCGCCACGACGTTGGCCAGCGACAACTGGCTGAAGACCGAGTGGAGTTCGTCGACCGGGATACCCATCTCGGCGGCGACCTCGCCCTCGCTGGGGGTGCGTCTGAGCCGCGACTCCAGCGTGGCGTAGGCCCGCTCCACATTGCGCGCCTTCTGCCGCACCGACCGGGGGATCCAGTCCAGCGCCCGCAGCTCGTCGATCATCGCGCCACGGATCCGCGTGATCGCGTACGTCTCGAACTTGATCTCCCGGTCGATGTCGAACTTCTCGATCGCGTCGATGAGCCCGAAAACCCCGGAGGAGACGAAGTCGGCCTGCTCGACATTGGCCGGCAGGCCGACACTCACCCGGCCCGCGACGTACTTCACCAGCGGTGAGTAGTGCAGGATCAGCTGCTCGCGCAACCGTTCGTCGCCCGTCGTCTTGTACGTCCGCCACAGCTCGTCGAGTGTCGAGGGGGCGGGCGGGCGGACGGTGCCGCGGGCGGCGGGGGGAGCCGCCGCCCGGTCAGACCCGGAGGTGTGCTGGGGCATTCGTCGCCTTGTGCCGTTCTGCTGTGAACTGGGGGTGCCTGGGTGAGCTGTCGGTCTGATGTCGAGTTGCCTGTCCTGAGTCGGAATCCTCGTGAGCGTAGCGTGACTGTGGTGTCGCAGTACGCGAAGGCCGAGGGATCGCCCGTGCGCAGATACGTTCCGCTGGGCGCCCGGCCGTGTCACGACTGTCGCACTGTGTGACCGTCCGGGGGTGCCAACTGCGGGAAACCGCAAGGCTGTCGGCGTTCCCCCGGACGGCCGAACACGCTCGGTCAACTTCGCCTCCGATCCGGCGAGACCGAGATCATCGCCTGGCGTGTCAACTTCCAGCCGTCGCCGTGTCGTTCGACGTAACCAAGTGATCGGAGCTCGTACAGTCTCCCGACGGCGTCGTCCAGGGCCGTCCCCGCGCCCCGGGCGATCTCGTCGGCCGCCGCGCTCCGCCGCCCGGGCAGCGCGTCGAGCACCCGCCGGGCATCGGGTTCGAGCAGGTCACGGGGGAGCACAGGGCCTCGTCGGTCGGGCGCCAGCTCGCCCATGTCACCCACCAGCTCGACGACTTCCGCGGCGTCGGAGACGAGCACGGATTCCCCGCGCAGCAGTTCGTGCACCCCGGCCGACAGGGCCGAGGTCGCGGGCCCGGGCACCCCCATCGTGAACCGCCCCAACCGCTGTGCGGCCCGTGCCGTGACGAGCGCGCCGCTGCGGTGGGCCGCCTCGACCACGACGGTCCCCCTGGTCAGCGCGGCGATGACCCGGTTCCGCAGAATGAACCGGCTGGGCGTCGGGTGATCACCGGGTGGTAACTCCCCCACCACGAGCCCCTGTTCGGCGATCCTGCTGATCAGCTGGACATGCCCTCGTGGATAGGGCCGGTCGACCCCGCAGGCCAGCACGGCGACGGTCGCCCCACCGACCCCGAGCACCCCTCGATGAGCGGCCCCGTCGACCCCGTACGCACCGCCGGAGACCACCACCCACCCCCGCTCGGCGAGTCCGGACCCCAGCGCGCCCGCCATGTGCGCCCCGTACTCCGTGCAGGCCCGCGCCCCCACGACAGCCACGGACCGCAGGGCCCACATCCGTACGTTGGCCTTTCCGCGGACCCAGAGCCCGAGGGGCCGCCCGTCCCCGAGGTCGTCGAGCTGACCGGGCCACTCGGTGTCACCGGGAACGAGGAACCGTGCCCCGGCGTCCCGCGCCCGGGCCAGGTCCCGCTCCGGCTCGACGCACTGGGCACGGGCCCGCAGCCCCGCCCACCGCTTGTCCGAGGCTTCCGGCAGCCGCCTTCCGCTCCCGGAGAGCCGCCGCACCACCTCCCGGGCGCCGAGTTCCCTCAGCCAGCGCCCGCCCAGCTCGTCACCGGGCTCCAGGACGCGGCTGAGGAAGACCCGGTCGAGCCGCTCGGCGTCGGACGCGTCGCAACCGCTCATGGCTCCCCCACCGACGCACACCCGGACGCGGGCCTCATGTCAGCGCCCCGATCGCCATCGGCACCCCGCGAGGGACACCGGTGCGCAGTTGCAGCGCCAGGTTGACGTCCGTCGCGTCGGGGCGGTCATGGCCCAGCAGATCCGCGACGGTCCAGGCGACCCTGAGTACCCGGTCCAGGCCGCGCGCGGTCAGCACGCCCCGCTCCAGGCTCCGCTCGGCCTCGTCCATCGCACCGGGCGCCGGGTGCCACCGGCTGCGCAGCTCACGCCCCGGCACCTCGCTGTTCGTGCGCCAGGGCGTGCCGGCCAGACGTACGCCCGCCCGCTCCCTGGCCGAGCGCACCCGGTCGGCGACGGTCGCCGTGGACTCACCCCGCGACCCACGCCGGGTGAGCTCCGAGCGGGTGACACGGTCCACCTCGACCCGGAGGTCGACCCGGTCCAGCAGCGGCCCGGAGAGCCGGGCCTGGTAGCGGCGGACGGCGGCGGGCGGGCACTCGCACAGCTCGTCCGTCCGCGAGAAACGGCCGCACGGGCACGGGTTCGCCGCCAGGACCATCAGGAACTTCGCCGGGAACCGCACCACTCCCGCGCTGCGCGCGATCACGACGTGCCCGGCCTCCAGCGGCTGCCGCAGCGCCTCCAGGGCCTGGCTGCCGAACTCGGGGGTCTCGTCCAGGAAGAGCACCCCGCGATGGGCGAGCGACACCGCGCCCGGCCTGGCGACGCCCTGCCCGCCTCCGACCAGGGACTGCATCGTGGCCGAGTGGTGCGGGGCGCAGTACGGCGGGACGTCGACCAGTGGCTTCCCCACGGGCAGCAGCCCCGCGACCGAGTGGACGGCCGTGACCTCCAGGGACTCCTGTCGGCAGAGCGTGGGCAGGATCGCCGGCAGCCGCTCCGCGAGCATCGTCTTGCCCGCGCCCGGCGGTCCCTCCAGGAAGAGGTGGTGCCCCCCGGCCGCGGCGACCTCCACCGCCGTCCGAGCCGAGAACTGTCCGACCACATCGGCGAGATCGTGCCCCAGGTCGTGCTGCCCGGCTCCGGCCGTGTGCATGCCGGTGGCCGCTCCCGTGCCCGGCAGCCGCAGTCCCGCCATCAGCGGATCCGGGCGGCCCTCGTCGGGCTCCTCGTCCGGCACGGGCTCGTCCGCCAGGACGGCGATCAGCTGCCGCAGCGTACGCACTCCCAGCACGGACACCCCGGGCACGAGCGAGGCCTCAGCGGCCGCGCACTCCGGCACCACCACCTGCTCGTATCCGGCCTCGGCGGCGGCCAGCACGGCGGGCAGGATGCCCCGCACCGGCCGCACTCGCCCGTCGAGGCCCAGCTCGCCGATCATCACGATGTCGGAGAGCACGCGTGGGTCGAGCCGCTCGGCGGCTCCCAGGATCGCGCAGGCGACCGCGAGATCGAAACCACTGCCGGCCTTCGGCACCGACGCGGGACTGAGCCCCACGGTCAGCTTCTTCTGCGGCCACTCGGCGCCCGAGTTGACCACCGCCGCCCTGACCCGGTCCCTGCTCTCCGTCAGGCTCTTGTCCGGCAGCCCCACCAGCGTGAACGCCGCGACTCCCGGCTCCAGGTCGGCCTGGACCTCGACGACCACGCCCTCGACGCCCACGAGCGCCACCGAGCACGTACGGGCGAATCCCATTACGCCACCCCCCGTACGTGCTCCACGACGGGCGCGCCGCGCTCGGGCAGGACGACGCCCACGACGTCGATACGGACTCCGCCCGGCGGGGCTCCCCCGTGTTCCTGCACCCAGCGCTCCGCGAGGCCGCGCAGCCGCTCGGCCTTCGTGGGCGTCACCGCGGCCATCGGGTGCTCGAACACACCCGCCGCGCCGGCCCTTCGGGTCTTGACCTCGCAGACGACCAGCGCGTCCCCGTCGCGGGCCACGATGTCGATCTCGCCGGTCCTGCCGGAGCGCCAGTTGCGCTCCAGGACCGTCATCCCGGCCTCGGCCAGCCGCCGCGCGGCCAGCTCCTCGCCGTACCTGCCGAGCGCACCTCGTGCGTTGCTCATGTCGGCACCACCTCCGGCGCCAACACTGAGGGCGGCTCAGCCCGCTATTGGATCTTGGTGGACAAGTGGACGATTGTGGATAACTCACTCACTCACACGAGTGAAAGCCCACCACCCGGGCCACCTCCACCGCCGGACTCAGCTGCCCGGCAGCTCCAGATCGCTCTTGTTCAGCTCCTCGATGTTCACGTCCTTGAACGTGAGGACACGCACCTGCTTCACAAAACGAGCCGGCCGGTACATGTCCCACACCCAGGCGTCCGCCATGGACACCTCAAAGAACACCTCACCCTGGACCGAGTGCACCTGCATCTCGTAGTCGTTGGTCAGGTAGAAGCGCCGCTCGGTCTCGATCACGTATTTGAACAGACCGACGACATCGCGGTACTCCCGGTAGAGCTTCAGCTCCATCTCGGTCTCGTACTTCTCGAGGTCCTCGGCGCTCATGGCATGTTCCCCTTCAGCCGTGCGATCCCACCATTGTGCGCCAGTCCCGCGCGCCTCTAGACGATTTCCGCGTCCAGGACAACCGGCCTGGCCGACGGACCCTCGTCGAGCAGCGTGCGGAGCAGTTCGGCGAGTCTGGTCGGATACACCGTCTCATGCGCCCGGGCGAGTTCCTGGCACGTCCACCATCGCGCTCCGGCGACGCTGCGCCGTTCCAGCTCCGTCAGGGCCATCCCGGAGGGCACCGGCGCGTGCGTAGCGGCCGTACGGGCCAGGTAATACCACTCGTCCTGGTCCCAGCGGCGCCCGGCGAACGGGAAGGAGCACCTCCGCCGCCACAGGACCGGGCCCAGCTCCACGTCCGTGATGCCGGTCTCCTCCGCGAGTTCCCGCAGGGCGGCCTGTTCGCGGGTCTCGTCGCCCTCCACACCGCCGCCCGGTGTGAACCACCAGTCGTCCGCCGGATCGTCCGGCTCGTGCCCGTGCAGCAGCAGGATGCGCTCCTGCGGATCCAGCAGCACGACCCGGGCCACCTTGCGCAGACCGCCCTCGTACATGTCTGCGGCCCCGCCCGCCGGTCCGTCGCCGTACGACGTCTCAGCGGGCACCGACGGGCTCCGTGCGCGTGCGGCCGCGTCCACCCATCCGCTTGGCGATGGGGCCGTAGGCTCCGCCGCCGAGGACGAGCGCCATGCCGGCGACCAGCGCGACGGTGATCAGCCGCAGCGGGCCGGGCGAGGAGAGCGAGCCGAGCTTCTCGAAGCCGGTGGGGCGGGCGAGCATGCCCTCCATGGGCCAGACGACGGCGTCCACGCGGGCGTCCACGGACGTGCGCGGCACCGTGCCGTTGCCGGCCTCCGTGAGGTGGGCCGTGGAGTCCAGGGACCCACTGCGCTCATCGCCGAGAAGGAAGAGCCGGCCCTTGGGGACCGTGATCTCCGGGATGCCCGTCATCTCGGCGACCACCTGGTCCGCGGGCAGATACGGCTCGTCGATCTTCTTGCCGTTGACGGTCAGCTTGCCCTCGGTACAGCAGGCGACCGTGTCGCCGCCGACCGCCACGACCCGCTTGACCATGGGGGTGTTGCCCCAGCTCTCCTGCCGGAAGACCACGACGTCCCCGCGCTCGATCTCGTCGCCGTCGATCCGCTCGGCCAGCACACGGTCGCCGCCGGTGATGGTGGGCGACATGGAGTTGGTCGGCACGGTGTAGGGCTGGTAGGCGACCGCGCCCCAGCCGAAGCCGCCGAGGAAGAGCACACAGCCGAGGGCCACGGCCAGCCCCGACAGCGTGCTGCCGAGCCGTCCGTGGCCCTCGTCCGTACGACCTGTCGTCCCGCTCATCCCAGTGCTCCCCAACTCGGAGAATCGATCTTCCGCGGCCCGCACGGAGTTCGTACGGGAAAACGGAGATCGGCGATCTGGGACGGCACCCTACCCGGCGGTACCCGTGCCAGAAACCCTCGTGGTGTCGGCGGTGATCAGACGGCGCCGACGCCACAGCACCAGCGGCACCGCGCCCGCGAGACCGAGCGCGCCGGGGGCGGCGGCGGTCAGGTTCTGGTCGAAGGTGTCGGGAACCGGCAGCGTGGACCAGTGGGTGGGCGGCCAGGCGACCACGATGGCGCGGCCCACGACCTGGCTCACGGGGACCATGCCCTTGTTCTTGTCGTTCTGGTGGTAGCGGGAGTCCAGCGAGTTCTGCCGGTGGTCGCCCATGACCCAGATTTTGCCCTTGGGCACCTTCACCTTGAACTGACCGCCGTCGTCGACCGTGCAAGGAGTGTTGCCCGCGTAGACGTACGACTCCTCTTCGAGCGCCTTGCCGTTGACCTTCAACGGGCCCGTGCCGTCGCACTCGACCGTGTCGCCGGCGACGCCCACGACGCGCTTGATGAGGTCCTTCTCCTCGGCGGAGGGCATCAGGCCGATCCAGCCGAGAACGCGCTGCAGAGCGTTGGGCTCGATGACGGGCTCACCCTCCAGCCACTTGGCGGGGTCGTGGAAGACGACGACCTCGCCGCGCTCGGGCTCGGAGCCGAACCACGGGGTGAGCTTGTCGACCAGGACCCGGTCGCCCTTCTGCAGGGTGTTCTGCATCGATTCCGACGGGATCGAGAACGCCTGCACCAGGAAGGTCTTGATCAGCAGCGCGAGGACCAGCGCGATTCCGATGAGGATCGGCAGTTCCTTCCAGAAGGAACGCTGCTTCTTCTTGGGCCGCTGGTTCTGGTCGCCGTCGTCCGCCGAGGTCTGTGCCTTGTCCGCCCCGTCCGGGGAGTCACTCCCGGGGTCCACGGAACCTTCGGGGCTCACCGTGTCCTCCGCGGCCGGGGAAGCCGCCTCGTCGGACCGCTCCGGCCGATCTTCGGAACCACCGTGTCCGGACCGTGCGCCGACCGCCAAATCCCCCACATCCACTCCTCACTCCGTACCGCCGCCCACGCCACATCCGGTGCAGGCCCACCACTCCCATAACGAGCGGGAGTTCCGCAGGGGTCGGGAGAGGGATCAAACCGTTTCGATCCGCGGAGGCCACCCTATGCGAAGCGCCGAGGGCGGTGGTCGACGCGCCCGGCACGGCCGAGAACGTGTCCGGCTCTTCCAATTGCCCCCAGTGGCCCACGGGCCAGGCGATGACCACGGCCCGGCCGACGACGGCGTCCCCGGGGACCGTGCCGCCGAACTTGGCCGTCTTGGACTTGTCGGTCTGGTGGAAGCGTGAGTCGGCGGAGTTCGCCCGGTGGTCGCCCATGACCCAGAGGCGGCCCTGCGGCACGGTCACCTCGAACTCCTGGTCGGAGGGGCTGTTGCCGGGATGGATGTAGGCGGTCTCGTCCAGCGGCATGCCGTTGACCATGACGCGGCCCTGGGCGTCGCAGCACTTGACGGTGTCGCCGCCGACCGCGACGACCCGCTTGATCAGGTCCTGCTCGTCGTCCGACGGGAGCAGGCCGATGAACTGCAGGCCTTCCTTGACCTGCTTGACGACGATGGGGTCCTCCGCCGTGGGCGTCGTCTGCTCGTCCTCCAGCCAGCCGCCGGGGTCCCTGAAGACGACGACGTCACCACGGGTCGGCTCGGAGCCGAACCACGGGGTGAGCTTGTCGACCAGGACCCGGTCGCCGATCTGGATCGTCTGCTCCATGGAGCCCGACGGGATCACGAACGCCTGGACGAGGAAGGTCTTCAGGACCAGGGCTATGAGGACGGCGACACCGACCAGGAGCGGGATCTCCTTGACCGCCGAGCGCTGCCTGCGCCGCTTGATCTTGCGGGCGAGCTTGCGCCGCTCGACCCGGCTCGGCCGGGCGGCTCCGCCGGAGCGCCGGGTGCCGGTGGGCAGCAGGTTGTCCGCGGCGGTGGTGGGGGCGGCTCCGCGCGGCTTGCCACGGTTACCCATGGGCACCGCCGACGGCGGGCACACGCGTATAGGCGTCGGGGCGGCTGAGTCTCGTCCAATGGTCCGCCGGCCAGGCGATCCACTCAGCCCTGCCGATCACCTCGCCGACGGGGATCATGCCGCCGCCCGGCGAGCCCAGATGGTCGCGGGAGTCGCTGGAGTCGCTGCGGTGGTCGCCGAGGACGAACAGGCGCCCCTCGGGGACGACCACGTCGAAAGTGACGCTCGACGGGCTGTCCCCCGGGTACAGAAACGACGACTCGTCGACCGACCGGCCGTTCACCTCAAGCCTCCCCTCCTGGTCGCAACAGACCACTCGGTCTCCCCCCACGCCGACAACGCGCTTGATGTAGTCGGCGTTCCCGAAGTAGCCGGTGCCGTCGAACACGACGATGTCACCGCGCTGCGGCTGAGCACCGAAACGGTACGCCAACTTATTTACGAGAACGCGGTCCCCGATCCTCAATGTGAGCTGCATCGAGCTGCTGGGAATCTGGAACGGCTGGATCACGAAGTTGCTGAAGAGCGCCAGAAAAAGCAGGCAGATCAGCACGGTCAGGGTGATACGGCCGCCGGGGACGAGGTCGGCGACCTGACCCGCCCACACGAAACGCGACCGCCCCTCCGACTCTCCTGTGTCCGAGGTCTCCTGGGAGAGCTCGGCGGAAGGGCGGGAGGAACGGTCGCGCTCCATGTACTGCTGTGCTTCGGTGTCCATCGGGGCCAGATGCTATCCGGCCCCGCTTTGAGACACCTGAGCGCGCGCTCAGTTGTCGCGCTTCTCCTTGATCTTCGCCGCCTTGCCGCGCAGCTCGCGCAGGTAGTACAGCTTGGCGCGACGGACGTCACCACGGGTGACGAGCTCGATCTTCTCGACGATCGGGGTGTGCACCGGGAAGGTGCGCTCGACGCCGACGGAGAACGAGACCTTGCGGACCGTGAAGGTCTCGCGGACACCGGCGCCCTGGCGACGGATGACTACGCCCTTGAACTGCTGCACACGGGAGCGGTTGCCCTCGATGACGCGGACGTGGACGTTGACGGTGTCACCCGGGCGGAAGGCCGGGATGTCGCTACGCAGCGACGCGGAGTCGACGGAGTCGAGCAGGTGAGACATTTCGTCTGCTTTCTTCGCCCATGCCACAGGTCATCGGCGGAAGCTAGGTGGTTCGGAAGGATGCTGTCCGGGTCGGGGCGGGCGTCGTGTCCCCCTGTGGCAGGGGCGCGCGCCGGACGACGCACAACAGCGAGCTATTCTTCCACGCCCTCCAGCCGACGCCAAAATCGGCCGTACGGCTCCCCGGCCGGGTCCGGTGCCCAGCCCAGGATGGAGAGCATCTCGCGGTCCTTCTTGTCGAAGGCCTTGGGGTCGCAGCGCTCGATGAGATCGGGCCGGTTGGCGGTCGTACGCCGAAGGGCCTCGTCGCGGCGCCAGCGGGCGATCCTGCCGTGGTGGCCGCTGAGCAACACGTCCGGGATCTCACGGCCACGCCACTGGGGCGGCTTGGTGTACACCGGCCCCTCCAGGAGGTTGGCCATGGCTCCGGGCGCGAAGGAGTCGTCCCGGTGAGACTCGGCGTTGCCGAGGACGCCCGGCAGCAGCCGGGCCACGGCCTCGGTGACGACGAGGACGGCTGCCTCGCCGCCGGCGAGGACGTAGTCGCCGATGGACACCTCATGGACGGGCATCCGGGTGGCGTACTCGTCGATGACACGGCGGTCGATGCCCTCGTAGCGCGCCGGGGCGAAGACCAGCCAGGGGCGCTCGGAGAGTTCGACGGCGAGTTCCTGGGTGAAGGGGCGCCCGCTGGGGGTGGGGACGATCAGCGCGGGCGCCCGGGAACCCGTCTCGTAGCCGTCGGCCAGCACGGAGTCCAGCGCGTCGCCCCAGGGGTCGGTCTTCATGACCATGCCCGGGCCGCCGCCGTACGGGGTGTCGTCGACCGTGTTGTGCCGGTCGTACGTCCATTCCCGCAGGTCGTGCACATGGACGTCGATCCGGCCACGCGCGCGTGCCTTGCCGACGAGGGAGACGTTCAGGGGTTCGAGGTACTCGGGGAAGATCGTGACGACGTCGAGCCGCATCACGCCTCTTCTCGCGAGGAGGCGATCTCGGCATTGTCGTCGATCAGCCCCGGCGGCGGGGTGATGACCGCACGCTGCTCCTCCAGGTCGATCTCGGTGACGATCTCCTCGACGAACGGGATCATCACCTCGCTCCCGTCGGGCCGCTCGACGATGAAGAGGTCCTGGGAGGGCAGATGCGAGATCTCGGTGATCCGGCCCACCTCCACGCCGTCCGCGGTCACGACGTCGAGGTCGATGAGCTGGTGGTCGTAGTACTCGTCCTCCTCCTCCGGCAGTTCCTCCGGGTCGACCTCGGCGATCAGGAGGGTGTTGCGGAGGGCCTCGGCGGCGGTGCGGTCCTTCACGCCCTCGAAGCGCAGGAGGAGGCGGCCGCTGTGGACCCGGCCGGTCTCGATGGTGAGCGGGCCCGTCGAGGCGGGGTCCGTGAACAGGACGGCGCCGGGGGCGAGCCGGAGTTCCGGCTCGTCGGTGCGGACCTCGACGGTGACCTCGCCCTTGATGCCGTGGGCGCGGCCGATCCGTGCGACTACGAGCTGCACTGTGCTTTGTCTCCTGTCATACGACTGCGGGCCGGGGACGGCCCAGTGGCCCTCCCCGGCCCGAGCCGGTGCTGCGTTTGGCGTCAGCGGACGTGATCCACGTCGACGAGGTCGACACGGACACCGCGGCCGCCGATGGCGCCCACGACGGTGCGCAGGGCGCGGGCGGTACGGCCGTTGCGGCCGATCACCTTGCCGAGGTCGTCGGGGTGGACCCGGACCTCCAGCACGCGCCCGCGACGCAGGTTGCGCGAGGCGACCTGCACATCATCGGGGTTGTCGACGATGCCCTTCACGAGGTGCTCGAGAGCCTCCTCGAGCATGCTCAGGCCTCGGTCGACTCGGACTCAGCCGCAGCCTCGTCCTTCTTCTCGGTCTTCTTCTTCTGGGTGATCGCCTCACCCTTGCCCTCGTCGTCGCCGCCGAGAGACTCGAACAGCGGACGCGCGGACTTCGGCTGCGCGACGAGCAGCGGAGCCGGGGCGGGCTCGCCCTTGAACTTCTGCCAGTCGCCGGTCTTCTTCAGGATGGCGAGCACGGGCTCGGTCGGCTGCGCGCCGACACCCAGCCAGTACGCGACACGGTCCGCGTCGACCTCGATGACCGAGGGGTTGTACGTCGGGTGGTACTTGCCGATCTCCTCGATCGCACGGCCGTCACGACGGGTGCGGGAGTCGGCGATGACGATGCGGTAGTGAGGCGAACGGATCTTGCCCAGACGCTTCAGCTTGATCTTGACTGCCACTGGAGTGGGTTCTCCTGGAATTGACGTGTTGGGCACGGCGGAAAAGCCGCGTGGGGTTGCGGTACCCGAGTGCCCGATGGACGCGTCAGCCGGAGGAGAGAGGGGTCCTGTGCGACTGTCGAGTACAGCTAGCCATTGTGCCACATGCCGCGGGTCACCCTTGCCGTCAGGGCTGTGCGCGGGCATGGCTGACGCACCCCACAGCTGCGGGTGGTCGTGCCGCTGGGGCGACGGGGGGTCCCCCCCTCGAGCGAAGCCGAGAGTGGGGGAGGGTGGGCGCGGCGGCACCCCGCGAGCGCCCGCGAGTGAGACCCGGCTCGGTCGGACCCGGCTCGGTCAGGCCCGGCGCCGGGTGCCGCTGCGCCCACCCCGCACTGCGTACACGTACGACTCGCTGACGTACGGCTGCCACGAGCAGTCGTCTCTCAGCTCGTCGTCCATCAGGCCGCGCCCACGACCTCCGGAATCCGGAACGGCTTTCCGCAGCCGCCGCAGACGATCGGCGCCTGGGCGAGGACGGACGGGACGACCCGGACGTTGCGACCGCAGTCGCACACGGCCTTGACGCGGACGCCGCCGCCGGAGGAGCCGTGGCGGGCGGCCGGGCCCCGGAAGCTGCGGGCCGTGTCCGCGGACGTCGCGGCCGTGTGGGCCTTGAGCGCGCGCTGCAGTCGATCAATCGTCGGGCGGTAGCGCCGCTTCGCCTCGGGGTTGAGCGTGACCAGCGAGAAACCGCTGCTCGGGTGCGGTTCGTCGGGGTGGTCGAGGCCCAGCTCCTCGGCGATCGCGAGGAATCTGCGGTTGTGGTAGCGGCCGGCGCGGGAGGTGTCGCGGACACCTCGGGCGGCGGCGATGCCGTGGACTGCCTCATGGAGCAGTCGCTCGAAGGAGAGTTCGTGCCCGCAGGCGGACGACGACTCCCCGATCAGGGACTCGGGAGCGGCAAGATCCGGCAACTCGGGGTGGTGCCGTTGAATGTCGGCCCACGCCTGTGCCAGCTCTGCGGCGAGAACAGGTGGTGTCTGTGTCGTGCTCACGTAAGGACAACGAGCCGGAGTGCCGCTGTGTTCCGATTCCGGGGCATCCCAAATAATTTGCACGTACCCGTCAGTTGCCGATAGTTCGTCCTGACGAGGGCGGGTGCGCTGATCTGCGGAGAAGCCTCACAGCTCATCACAAGGCGGTACGTAGTAACACGTACGTCCCGGCACGTAGCCGGGGTCCGCGCTCAGGGGCACCTTCGGTCGTCCGATGCGCAAGGGGCGTTTCGGACGCTCTCCTGGCGGAAGGGTTCGCTCTGACAGCGCCCTATGACAGCGACGTTACCGGGTGCGCCGTCGGTTCCGGGCACTGCCCCGTCCGGGCGGTCGGCATCGCGGTGGGCCTCGGCCGGAACCACCGCCCGTGCGAACGGGCGCCTTCGCCGTGGTGCGGCGGCGTACAGCCGCGTTGCGGGCATGTGAATTCTTTTGCCCCCGCACAGACACATGGCAAGCCGGTGTCCGAGACCTCTGGACGACGGGTCGACTGCGCAGTTACCTGGCATACGGGGGACATACGGGGGAGCGCGGGCGCACTGGCACGGGGGCCAAGGAAAACGGGTACAGCGGAACTCTCGGCGGATTGGGGCGCTTTCATATGACACCTACGCTCGTGCGGCAGCAACTGCCTCGCGCGGGGACCGCACCTCGCGCGGACCGGTGTGCACGCGCGCGTGACTGGGCCGAGATCCAGGAACGGATGCTGGTACCGCTCTACGAGGCCGTCCACCAGCGGCTCGACGTGGGCACCGGCACCCGGCTGCTGGGCCTCGGCTGCGGATCGGGGCTCGCACTGCTGATGGCGGCGTCGCGGGGCGCCACGGTCACCGGCTTCGACGCCTCGTCCCCGAGCAGGACGGCGCTCGCACGGGAACGTCTGCTGCCTCAGGCGTGGGGCACGCGCGCGCGTGCCGGCGCCCGGATCGTCGAGGGCGCCCCCGAGGACGCGGCCTGCGCGCCCGACGCCCCCAAGTACAACCTGGTGACCGCCTTCGAACCCGTCGGCTGTCTGGCCGGGGACTCCGAGGGCCTCGGTGAGCTGCTGGCCGCCGCGGTCCCGCTGGCCGAACACGGCTCCACGGTGGTCCTGGCCGGCTGGGGTCCACCGGAGCGCTGCGCCACCTCCACCGTGCTCCGGGTCGCCGCCAAGCTCGCCGATCCGCTGCGCGGTGCGGGCAGTTGGCGCCCGGCGCTCCGGGACGACCTGGAGGAGGTCGCCCAGCGGGCGGGCCTCAACCCCGACGGCTCCGGACGCGTGGCCTGCCCCTTCGGGTACGCCAACATGGACAACGCGGTACGCGGGCTCCTGTCGACCGGGCTGTTCGACGCGGCGATCGCGGCCACCGACCAGGACCAGGTGGACAAGGAGCTGACCGAGGCCCTGCACCCGTACCGGCGCGGCGACGGCACGGTGTGGATGCCGAACGTGTTCCGCTATCTGGTCGCGCGGACGCCCTGAGAACAGTCCGCGCGAGGGCCTCTCCAGCACCTCCTGAGGGCCTCCCGGGGATTCCTTGAGCACTTCTTCCGACGCATGTGTGAATGGTGTGAGGAAAGCGGGCCTGTGCACCTCTCGCTTCGCCCCGTGCCACATCATCCCCCTAGCCAGCTGCATCGCCAGGGGGAACTACACAGCTGTGTAAGGGAGTTGCCCCAGAGCGCCGGGGTCCACCGGTCGGCGGACGACGGCGAGCCGTACAGCTGGAAGTTCGACCACGAGTAACGGGCACAACCACGGTCCACGCATCACGCGGGCGCCGTGCGACCGGCCAAACCCCCCGGCCGGACGCACGGCGCCCCCTTATGTCTCCGGTCCGCATGCCTCCGGTCCGCCCGGCGCCGCGCTCGTGATGGCGCGCGACGTCGGTGACGCGCCGAGGGCACCCTCCCGTGCGGAAGGGTGCCCTCGGCCATGTACGTACAGGCGCTGGTCAGCCCAGGAACTTCTTGAACTCGTCCGGCAGTTCGAGGTCCTGGCCGCCCTGCTGGCCCGGCAGGCCGAACGCGCCGCCCGGAGCGGCACCGCCCTGGGCCGCGGCGGCCCGGCGCGCGGCCTCCTCCTGCTCCTGCTGCTTGCGCTTCATCGGGTTGCCCGAGCGCTGCTTGCCCTTGGCCTGCTTCGGCTGCTTCTTGGTCCGGCCGGGGCCGCCACCCATGCCGGGCATACCTGGCATCCCGGGCATCCCGCCGCCCTGGGCCATGCGGGACATCATCTTGCGGGCCTCGAAGAACCGCTCGACCAGGTTCTTCACGGCGCTGACCTCGACGCCGGAACCCTTGGCGATACGGGCCCGACGAGAGCCGTTGATGATCGTCGGCTCTTGGCGCTCGGCCGGGGTCATCGACTTGATGATCGCGGCCGTACGGTCGACGTCCCGCTCGTCCAGGTTGTTGATCTGGTCCTTGATCTGCCCCATGCCCGGCAGCATCCCGAGCAGCTTGCTGATGCTGCCCATCTTCCTGACCTGCTCCATCTGGGACAGGAAGTCGTCGAGGGTGAAGTCCTGGCCCTTCTTGGACGCCAGCTTGGAGGCCATTTTCTGGGCCTCTTCCTGGCTGAAGGTCTTCTCCGCCTGCTCGATCAGGGTGAGCAGGTCACCCATGTCGAGGATGCGGGAGGCCATCCGGTCGGGGTGGAACGCGTCGAAGTCGTCGAGCTTCTCGCCGTTCGACGCGAACATGATCGGCTTGCCGGTGACCGACGCGATCGACAGGGCGGCACCACCGCGGGCGTCACCGTCGAGCTTGGAGAGGACCACGCCGTCGAAGCCGACGCCGTCCCGGAAGGCCTCCGCCGTGTTGACGGCGTCCTGGCCGATCATCGCGTCGACGACGAAGAGGATCTCGTCGGGGCGGACCGCGTCCCGGATGTCGGCGGCCTGCTGCATCATCTCGCGGTCGATACCCAGGCGACCGGCCGTGTCGACGACCACGATGTCGTGGACCTTCGACTTGGCGAACTCGATGGAGTCCTTGGCGACCTTGACCGGGTCACCGACGCCGTTGCCCGGCTCGGGGGCGTAGACGGCCACGCCGGCGCGCTCGGCGACGACGCTCAGCTGGTTCACGGCGTTCGGACGCTGGAGGTCACAGGCGACCAGCAGCGGCGAGTGGCCCTGCTCCTTCAGCCACCGGCCGAGCTTGCCCGCGAGGGTCGTCTTACCGGCACCCTGGAGACCTGCCAGCATGATCACGGTCGGCGCGGTCTTGGCGAAGCGCAGGCGGCGGGTCTCGCCACCGAGGATGGAGACGAGCTCCTCGTTGACGATCTTGAGGACCTGCTGGGCGGGGTTGAGCGCCTTGGAGACCTCGGCGCCGAGCGCGCGCTCCTTGACGTTCTTGATGAAGCCCCGGACGACCGGCAGCGCCACGTCCGCCTCGAGGAGCGCGATGCGGATCTCGCGTGCCGTGGCGTCGATGTCCGCCTCGGAAAGGCGTCCCTTGCCCCGCAGGTTCTTGAAAGTCGCTGAGAGGCGATCGGAGAGCGTATCGAACACGGCGGTGTCGGTCCTCGGAGTCGGGGGCAGTGTGAGTGTCTTCCAGGGTATCGGGCCCCGCAAGAGAATCGTCCCCGCCCGCCGGAGGCGGCGGACGGGGACGGGGGAAATGCCTTGCGGTCAGCCGCGCAGCATCTCCTCCAGTTTCCGCGCCACGCTCGCCGCCTCCCCGCTCGCGAGCGGCACACCGTCGCCGCTCGTCACATAGAAGGCGTCCACGGCGTTGGCGCCGAGAGTGCTGACGTGTGCGCTGCGCACACGTACGCCCGCGTCCTCCAGCGCCCGCCCGATGCGGTGCAGCAGGCCGGGCGCGTCCTGGGCCCGGACCTCGATGACCGTGGCGTGCCGGGATGCAGCCCCGGCCACGGTGACGCGCGGCGGGGGCGCGACCACGCCCCGACGCCGGGGGTAGGCCGCGTCCCGCTCGGCGAGCCGTCCGGCGATGTCCAGCGAGCCGTCGAGCGCGCGGACGAGGTCGGCGCGGAGGCGGGCCGCCTGGGGCAGGGAGCCGTACTCGGCGGCGACACGCCAGTTCAGCAGCAGTACGGAGCCCTCGACACCGTCCGGCAGGTCGTGCGCCCGCAGTTCGGCGGTGCGCACGGTGAGGCGGTGCATGGCGAGGACACCGGCGACCGCGGGCAGGACGCCCTTCTGGTCGGGTACGGCGATGAGGAGCTCCACGCCGAGGGGCTCGGGGTCGGCCTTGGCGTCCTTCTCCTCGGTGTGCGCCTCGGTCTGGGCCCGCAGCGACAGCACCGGCCCGCCCGTGCGGAACGCCTCGATGGAGAGCCGCTCCTCCTCGGCGGTGGGCGCGTCGGGCTCCGGCTCCTCGGGCAGATCCCCGGCGAACACCGCCGAGACCCGTTTGACCAGGTCGGAGACGAGGGAGGCACGCCAGGACGACCAGGCGGCGGGCCCGGTGGCCAGCGCGTCCGACTCCGTGAGCGCGTGCAGCAGTTCCAGCGTGCCCTGCGAGCCGACGGCCTCCGCCACCGACCGGACGGTCGCCGGATCCTCCAGATCACGCCGGGTCGCCGTGTCGACGAGCAGCAGATGGTGGCGTACGAGGGTGGAGAGCACCGCCACGTCCTCGCGGTCGAAGCCGATGCGCGCGGCCACGTCCTTGGCGATGATCTCGCCGGCGACGGAGTGGTCGCCGGGCCAGCCCTTGCCGATGTCGTGCAGCAGCGCGGCGACGAGCAGCAGGTCGGGGCGGTGGACGCGGCGGGTCAGCTCGGAGGCGCGGACGGCGGTCTCGATGAGGTGCCGGTCGACGGTCCAGATGTGCACGGCGTTGCGCTGCGGCCGACAGCGGACCCGCTCCCAGTCGGGGAGCAGCCGGGTGATGAGCCCCTCGGCCTCCAGCGCCTCCCAGACCTCGATGGTCGGCGGGCCGGAGCCCAGCAGGGTGACGAGCTGCTCGCGCGCCTCGGCGGGCCACGGCGTCGGCAGCGGCTTCGCGGCGGCCGCCATCCGGCGTACGGCATGCAGGGACAGCGGCAGCCCGGCCTGCGCGGCAGCGGCGGCGGCGCGCAGCGGCAGTACGGGGTCCCGGTCGGGCTTGGCGGCGCGCGCGAGCACGACCTCCCCGTCCTGCTCGACCACGCCCTCGGCCAGCGGCGACCGCTCGGCGACGGGCTTGCCGCCCCCCAGCATGGCGCGCAGCCGGGGCCGCACGGCGCGCGACCGCAGCACACGCCCCACTTCACGCCAGGTCACATCACTGGCGTACGAGATGACCCGCGCTGCTTCGTACACCTGGCGCAGCAGGGTGTCCGCGTCCAGCAGCCCCAGCTCGGCGGCGACCTGGTCCTGCTCCTGGAGCGCGAGCCGGTCGGTCGCGCGCCCGGTGGTGAGGTGCAGCGCGTCCCGTACGTCGAGCAGCCGGCGTCGTGCGTCGGCGAGCCCTTCGCGCGGGGCGTCGGCGAGCCAGGAGGCGGCGACTGCCCGCAGGGCGGTGGCGTCCCGCAGTCCGCCGCGCGCCTCCTTGAGGTCAGGCTCCAGCAGATACTGCAGCTCCCCCTGCCGCTCGGCCCGCTCGGCGCACAGCTCCTGGAGCTCGGGGAGGCGTTTGGGCGCCTGGTTGCGCCAGTCGGCGAGGACGGCGGTGCGCAGCCCGGCGGTGAGCCCGAGGTCGCCTGCGATGTGCCGGGCGTCCAGCAGGCCCAACTGCACCTTGAGGTCCTCACCGGCTGTCTTGCGGGCCTCGGCGGGAGTGCGCACGGAGTGGTCGAGCGCGAGGCCGAGGTCCCACACGGGGTACCAGAGCCGGTCGGCGAGGGCGGCGACGGCGTCCGCGTCGGCGCCGTCGTGGAGGAGGAGCAGATCGAGGTCGCTGCGCGGAGACAGCTCCCCGCGCCCGTACCCGCCCACGGCGATCAGCGAGACCCCGCGCAGCCCACCGGCTCCGGCGTCGAACAGGCCGGTGAGCCAGTCGTCGGTCAGCTCGGCGAGGGCGGCACGGCGCGGCGGCCCGGACCGCGCCTCCTCCTGGAGGAGGCGCAGCCGGGCCGCCGCGTAGCCGCTGGGTCCCGAGTCCTCTGCATCCGTACGTACGTCCGTACTCGTCACCCAGCGACTCCTGTTCTTCTGTTCGGTCAGAGCGCGTCCGGGCCGCGCTCGCCGGTCCGGACCCGTACGGCCGTCTCGACCGGGAGGGACCAGACCTTGCCGTCACCGATCTTGCCGGTGCGGGCGGCCTTGACGATGACGTCGATCAGCTGTTCGGCGTCGTCGTCCTCGGCCAGTACCTCGATCCGGATCTTGGGAACCAGGTCGACCGTGTACTCGGCGCCGCGGTACACCTCGGTGTGTCCCCGCTGCCGACCGTACCCACTGGCCTCGGTGACCGTAAGACCGTGCACCCCGAAGGCCTGCAGGGCCTCCTTGATCTCGTCGAGCCGGTGCGGCTTCACGACGGCGGTGATGAGCTTCATGCGTCCACCTTCTTGCTCGCGGCGCCGACCGGGCTGGAGACGGCGGTCCGGGCGGCGCCGCCACCCGCTCCGCTGAAGTCGTATGCGGTCTCGGCGTGCTCGGCCTGGTCGATACCGGCGACCTCGTCGTCCTCGGAGACCCGCATTCCGATGGTCTTGTCGAGGATGAAGGCGAGGATCGCGGAGACGATCAGGGAGTAGGCGAGGACCGCGAAGACACCGGCGCACTGCTTCCAGAACTGCGTCAGACCGCCGCCGTAGAAGAGGCCCTCGACATCGGACTGGCCCTTGCCGCTGGCGAAGAAGCCGATGAGCAGGGAGCCGACGACACCACCGACGAGGTGGACACCGACGACGTCCAGCGAGTCGTCATAGCCGAGCTTGTACTTCAGACCGACGGCCATGGCACAGAGCAGACCGGCGATCGCGCCGACGGCGATCGCGCCGACCGGGGTGACAGCGCCACCCGACGGGGTGATGGCGACCAGACCGGCGACCGCGCCGGAGGCGGCACCGAGGGTGGTGAACGCGCCGTGGCGGATCTTCTCGTAGATGAGCCAGGCGAGCATGGCGGCGGCGGTGGCGACCTGCGTGTTGACGAACATCAGGGAGCCGACGCCGTCGTCGTTGCCGAGCCACGAACCGGCGTTGAAGCCGAACCAGCCGAACCACAGCAGGCCCGCGCCGAGCATGACCAGCGGGAGGCTGTGCGGGCGCATCGGGTCCTTCTTGAAGCCGACGCGCTTGCCGATGACCAGGATCACGCCGAGCGCCGCGGCACCCGCGTTGATGTGGACCGCCGTACCACCGGCGAAGTCGATCACACCGAGGTCGAAGGCCCAGCCACCCGCACCCCAGACCCAGTGGGCGACGGGGAAGTAGACGACGACGGCCCACAGCGTGATGAACAGCGCCCACGCGGTGAACTTCACACGGTCCGCGAGCGCACCGCTGATCAGGGCGGGCGTGATGATCGCGAACATCAGCTGGAAGACGAAGAAGACCAGCAGCGGGATGTTGTACGTCGTCCCGGCCGAGGTCCACAGCTCGCCCTTGTCGACGCCGCTGAGGCCGATCCAGTCGGAGTTCCATCCGATGAGGCTGCCGGTGTCCTTGCCGAAGGCGAGCGAGAAGCCGAACAGCGTCCACAGGATGGTGACGATCCCCAGGCTGATGAAGCTCATCATCAGCATGTTCAGGGTGCTCTTGACGCGGACCATGCCTCCGTAGAAGAAGGCCAGTCCCGGCGTCATGAGCATCACCAGGGCGGAGCAGATGAGCATGAAACCTGTGTTGGCGGGCGACAGCTCTACTTTGTCTGCCGCCATCATGATGGCTGGAGCCATCGGCGTCTCCTCGTCATTGGTACGGCCCCGTGCGGGCGAAGCCTGGAAGCCTGAGCGGATTGAGGGGTGGGCCGGTTATGCGCCAAGAGATTGGCGCAGCGCGGTTTCGTTGGAAGCCCCTCGATGTTTCGCAGCCGTGACGAAGGCGCGTGTCGTGTTACACGTCGATGAACTGCCGGATTCCGGTCACGCCGATCGTTATCGTGACGCAACCTTCGGCAGAAGGACGGGAACCGGCCGCGGCAAGCCGTCCGATGACCAGGCATGGGGGAGCCGAGTCGGGCAGTCGGGACGGCCGGCCGCGGCCGGAGTCAAGGGGCCCTTGGGGCGGTGTGGCGGGCCCGGGCGGGGTCAGACCGCTTCGGCGGTTTCGGGGAGAAGGACGGCGAGCTGGTCGGTGAGGTCGACGACCGCGGCCAGATCGCCGAAATCACGGACGGCCGTGTCGACCGTTTTTCGGATACGAGTGTTGACGCGCTCGGAGCGGACCTTCCTCGCGATGTCCATGGCCTGCTTGGCCAGGGCCGCACCCTGCTCGGGCTCGCTCCGCAGCAGATGCACGGTGGCCATGCCGATCAGGTTCAGTGCGTACGACCGCTGGTGCTCCGTGTCCGTGGCGAAGAGGTCGACGGCGCGCTGCATCACGGGCTCGGCCATGGAGGCGTAGGTGGGGCTGCGGCCGGCCACATAGGCGAGGTCGCGGTAGGAGTGGCTGTTCTCGCCGTGCAGCTCGGCCTCGTTGAAGAAACGGATCCAGTCGGGGTCCGGGTCGTCCCATTCCTCGGCGTCGGAGAAGGTGTCCTCGGCCATCCGGACGGCCCGTTTGCACTTGCCGGGCTGGCCCATGTTGGCGTAGGCGCGGGCCTCCATCGCATACAGCATGGACTGGGTGCGCGGGCTCGCGCAGTCACGGCTGCCGTACTGGGCGAGGTGGATCAGTTCGAGCGCGTCGTCGGGCCGGCCGAGGTGGATCATCTGGCGGCTCATGCTGGAGAGGATGTACGAACCGAGGGGCTTGTCGCCCGCCTCCTTCGCCGCGTGCAGGGCGAGGACGAAGTACTTCTGGGCGGTGGGCTGGAGGCCGATGTCGTAGCTCATCCAGCCGGCCAGCTCGGCCAGTTCGGCGGCGACCTTGAACAGCGTGCGGGTGGTGGCCTCGGGCTGGGGCTCCTGGAGGAGGTCGGTCACCTCGTGCAGCTGGCCGACGACCGCCTTGCGGCGCAGGCCACCGCCGCACTGGGCGTCCCACTGGCGGAACATCTCTGTGGTGGATTCGAGGAGTTCCAGCTCGGGTTTGGACAGTCGGCCCGGGCGCCGCGCGGCGGCGGGCGACTCGGGCTCGGAACGCGGGGCTGGAACCGTGGGGACGAGCCAGCGCTGCATCGGCTCGATGAGGGACGGGCCCGCGGAGAGGGCCAGCGAGGTCCCGAGGAAGCCGCGCCGCGCCAGCATCAGGTCGCTGCGCGAGAACTCGCTGATCAGCGCCACGGTCTGCGGACCCGTCCAGGGCAGGTCGATACCGGACACGGACGGTGACTGGTGGGCGGCCCGCAGCCCCAGGTCCTCCACGGCCACCACACAGCCGAACCGCTCGGAGAACAGCTCGGACAGGATCCGCGGGATCGGCTCGCGCGGGTTCTCCCCGTCGAGCCAGCGGCGCACACGGGAGGTGTCCGTGGAGATGTGACTGGCCCCGAGCTGACGGGCCCTGCGGTTCACCTGGCGGGCGAGCTCGCCCTTGGACCAGCCGCTGCGGACGAACCACGAGCCCAGCAGTTCGTTCGGGCGCTTGTCAGCGTTCGTACCGCTTCCGCCGTTGCCGCCCACTGGAACGCCCCCATCCCTCAAACCACTTGTGCGCTGTATGCGCCAAGCCCTAACAGAATGCCGGTTACCGCGCCGTACGTCCGACCGTTGTCACCCATCGAACGGAAAGGCGACTTGCCTCCGGCATACCCACAAGCGCGTATGCCCCCAGGACCGTGCACTCAAAGTAATCCTACGATCACGCGTCCGGCCACGGCGATTCCAGAAACGCCACCATTCGCCACCCCTTCGAATGAACTCACGGTCGCTCGCACGCGATTCACTTGACACATGCGGAGCTGAAGCAGGCGGAGCGATGCATTCGAGGGCGCGTGTCTCCGGACACACCACCCGGGGCACCCCAGAGCGCCGACGGAAGCCGACCGCAGGAACGGCACGCGGCAAGGGATCGGGAGTAGGGACACGAGTGGGGACTCGGACGGGAACGGCGACACAGGGTCACGATCCGTCTCCGCCTCGTAACCACCGGCGCGCTGGACCCGTTGGAGGGGGCATGGGCTTCACGATCGGCGGCATTCGGGAGATTCGTTCCGGCACACGCAGGCGCGGCCGCTCCTCCGAGTGCACGGCCGTGGCCGAGTTCACCGGCCTCTGGGGGTGGGACGTCGTCCCCGGCGCGCGGGCGGCTTCGGGCGCGTGCTCGTGCGGCAGAACGACCTGCGAAGCGCCCGGCGCACATCCACTGGACTTCGCTCCCCCGGTACGCGCCGGGGCGACGCTCGACGAGGTGGCCGGGGCGTGGGCCGAGTTCCCCGGTGCCTCGATCATGCTGCCGGTGGGCCGTTCCTTCGACGTGATCGAGGTCGCCGAGTCGGCCGGCCGCCACGCACTCGTAAGGCTGGAGCGCATGGGCCTCCCCCTCGGCCCGGTCATCGCCACCCCCGAGGGCCGCGCCCACTTCCTCGTCGCCCCCGGCGCCGCTGCCGAGCTGCCCGGGCTGCTCTACCGCATGGGCTGGGACGACCCGTCCGCCCTGGACCTGCGCGGCCTGGGCCCCGGCTCGTACGTCACCGCCCCGCCCTCCGACCGCGGCGGCCTCGGCCCGGTCCGCTGGCTCCGCTCCCCCGCGCTGGACTCGGCGACCAAACCTCCGCAGGCGCGCCTGCTCCTCGGCACGCTGGCGTACGTGGCACACCGGTCACGGACGTAGGCCTCGGCTCTCCGACCTCCGCCGCGTATACAGCGAAGCGCCCGTCCCCGACTGCACCGTGGGGGCGGGCGCTTCCTTCGCAGGGGCACCTACGATTTTCCGCAGGAGGGGGTCAGTCTCCGATAAGGGCGTCAACGAACGCCTCCGGCTCGAACGGCGCGAGGTCGTCCGCGCCCTCTCCCAGGCCGATGAGCTTGACCGGTACGCCCAGCTCACGCTGTACGGCGATGACGATGCCGCCCTTGGCGGTGCCGTCCAGCTTGGTGAGCACGATGCCGGTGATGTCGACGACCTCGGCGAAGACGCGCGCCTGGACCAGGCCGTTCTGACCGGTGGTGGCGTCGAGGACCAGCAGGATCTCGTCCAGCGGCGCGTGCTTCTCCACGACGCGCTTGACCTTGCCGAGCTCGTCCATGAGACCGGTCTTGGTGTGCAGCCGGCCCGCGGTGTCGATGAGGACGACGTCGGCGCCCTCCTCGATGCCCTCCTTGACGGCGTCGAAGGCGACGGAGGCCGGGTCGCCGCCCTCGGGGCCGCGCACGGTACGGGCGCCGACGCGCTCGCCCCAGGTGTGCAGCTGGTCGGCGGCGGCGGCGCGGAAGGTGTCGGCGGCGCCGAGGACGACGTTCTTGCCGTCGGCGACGAGGACGCGGGCGAGCTTGCCGGTGGTGGTGGTCTTGCCGGTGCCGTTGACGCCGACGACCATGACGATGCCCGGGGTGTCGAGCGGCGAGTCGGTGTTGACCGTGCGGTCGAACTCGGGGACGAGGATCGTGAGCAGCTCCTCGCGCAGCAGGGCGCGCAGCTCGGCCGGGGTCCGCGTGCCGAGCACCCTCACGCGTTCGCGCAGCCGCTCGACCAGTTCCTGGGTGGGCTGTACGCCGACGTCGGCGGTGAGGAGGGTGTCCTCGATCTCCTCCCAGGTGTCCTCGTCGAGGTGCTCGCGCGAGAGGAGCGTGAGCAGCCCCTTGCCGAGCGCGTTCTGCGAGCGGGAGAGCCGGGCGCGCAGCCGTACGAGCCGGCCGGCGGTGGGCTCCGGGATCTCGATCGCGGGGGCCTCGGGGGCCAGGGGCTCCGCCTCGGCGACGGGTGCCGACGCCGAGCCGTCCGGGAGGTCCACCTCCTCGATCGTTCTGCGCGGTTCGTCGCGCGGCGTCTCGGCCTCGTCGCCGACGTGCGGCTCGGCCGGAGGGGCGGTGATGTCGGGTGTCGTGGGGGGCGCCGGGGGCAGCGGCTTCTTCCTGCGGCTGCCTACGACGAGCCCGCCCAGCACGCCGAGCACGACCACGGCGATGACTACAGCAAGGATGAGTTCCATAACAAGGCCAGTATGCGGGACCGCCCCGCGTCGCGTCCGATCGCCGTACGGGGGCACGCTGCCCTTCAATACTCTGGTTACTTGACGAACCGTCAGCTACCGTCCCCCTCCACAGCCGCCCGAAGGGGGTCCCCATGCCCGTCACGGTCGTCCGTTTCAACCTGGTCGAGCCCGACGCCACTCCCTCCTCTCTCCGGGCCCGCTACCGGGCCGCCGTCGAGATGGCCGCGTACGCCGATGAGCAGGGCCTCGGCACGGTGCAGACGGAGGAGCACCACGGGGTCGAGAACAACTGGCTGCCGTCGCCGTTCGTCTTCGCGGGGGCGGTGTTCGGGGCCACCCGGCGTATCGCGGTCACGGTGTCGGCGGTGATCGGCCCGCTGCACGACCCGCTGCGGCTGGCGGAGGACATCGCCGTGCTGGATCTGCTGAGCGGCGGCCGACTGGTGACGGTGGCCGGGATCGGATACCGGCCGGCGGAGTACGAGCGGGCCGGCGTCGACTGGAAGGGCCGGGGGCGGCTGCAGGACGAGCTGCTGGAGACCCTGCTGAAGGCGTGGACCGGTGAGCCTTTCGCCTACCGGGGCCGTACCGTCCGGGTCACCCCGCGCCCGGGCACCGAGCCGCATCCGCTGCTGCTGGTCGGCGGTTCGTCGAAGGCCGCGGCACGGCGGGCGGCGCGCCTCGGGCTCCCCTTCTTCCCCAGTGCGCATCTGCCCGAGCTGGAGTCGTACTACAAGGAGCGGCTCGTCGAGTACGGCACCGCGGGCTGGACGATGATGCCCGCCGCCGAGACCCCGCTGCTGCACATCGCCGAGGACCCGGACCGGGCGTGGGCCGCGTACGGCGGGCATTTCCTGCACGAGGCGCGGACGTACGCCTCCTGGCAGTCCGTCGGTGTGCGGTCGGCCGTGCGGTCGGGGGCCGCGACCGTGGAGGAGCTGCGGGCCGAGGGGGTGTACCGGATCCTCACGCCGGACCAGTGTGTGGCGCTGGGGCTCGACAACTACGTACTGCATCCGCTGGTGGGCGGGATGCCGGTGGAGGAGGGGTGGCGGGGGCTGCGGCTGTTCTGCGAGCGCGTGCTGCCCCGGCTCGACGGCTGAGGCCGAGCCGGGGTGGGGCGCGATCCGTCGATCAGCCCATCTCCTCCAGCGTCTTGCCCTTCGTCTCCTTCACATACCTGAGGACGAACGGGATGGAGAGCGCGGCGAAGACGGTGTAGATCACGTACGTCAGCGAGAGGTTCCAGTCGGCCAGGGACGGGAAGCTCGCGGTGATGGCCCAGTTGGCGATCCACTGTGCGGAGGCGGCCACGCCCAGGGCGGCGGCGCGGATCCTGTTCGGGAACATCTCGCCGAGGAAGACCCAGACGACGACACCCCAGGAGAGGGCGAAGAAGAGGACGAAGACATGGGCGGCGACCAGGGCGACCCAGCCCTGCGTGGCCGGCAGTTTGCCGTCGACGAGGTCGAAGGAGAAGGCCCAGGCCTCCAGGGCCAGGCCGAGGGCCATGCCCACGGAACCGATGAGGGCGAGGGGTCTGCGGCCGATGCGGTCCACGAAGATCATCGCGATCACCGTGCCGACGATGTTGATGATCGAGGTCGTGAAGGAGTAGAAGAACGACCCCGCCGGGTCGACGCCGACGGACTGCCACAGCGTGGAGGAGTAGTAGAACGCCACGTTGATGCCGACGAACTGCTGGAAGACCGACAGGCCGATACCGATCCAGACGATCGGCTTGAAGAACCAGGTACCGCCGAGCAGATCCTTGAACGTCGACTTGTGCTCGCTCTTCATGGCCTGTTCGATCTCGGCGACCCGGGCGTCCAGGTCGACGTCCCCGCCCTCGACCTCGGCGAGCACCTCGCGGGCGCGCTCGTCCCTGCCGACGGAGATCAGAAAGCGCGGGGACTCGGGGATCGCGAGGGAGAGCAGACCGTAGAGGACGGCCGGGATCACCATCACGCCGAGCATGACCTGCCAGGCCTCGAGCCCGAGCAGCTCACCGCGCTGGTCGCCGTCGGCGGCGTTCAGGATGCCCCAGTTGACGAGCTGGGAGATGGCGATGCCGACGACGATCGCGGCCTGCTGGAAGGAGCCGAGTCGTCCGCGGTACGCGGCGGGGGCGACCTCGGCGATGTAGGCGGGGCCGATCACGGAGGCCATGCCGATGGCGAAGCCGCCGACGATGCGCCAGAAGGCGAGGTCGTACAGGGAGAAGGGGAGCGCGGAGCCGAGGGCGCTGATGGTGAACAGCACGGCGGAGATCTGCATACAGCGGATACGGCCGATCCGGTCGGCCATACGGCCGGCGGTGGCGGCGCCGATGGCACAGCCGATCAGCGCGATGGCGATGACCTGGGCCAGGGCCGCCGATCCGATGTCGTAGCGGTGTCTGATGGCTTCGACGGCGCCGTTGATGACGGCACTGTCGTAGCCGAAGAGGAACCCGCCCATCGCGGCCGCCGCCGCGATGAAGATCACATGGGAGAGATGCTCGGGATGAGCTTCCCGCACTTCTGAGCCGGATGCCCGCGCTGTTCTGGTCACGTGTACTCCTCGTGCCACCGGCAACGCCGCCGGTGTGGGGGGAACCCTTCCCAGTGGCACACGGCTCATGCCGACCACCACCTGAAGGTAAAAGCAACGTTCCCGAGACTATGCCTTCAGTTTTCGAAGTCAACAGGCGGATATGAGCCAACAAAGGCAAGGCGGCAAGCATCCTGTGTTCAAGATTTGAAGGAATGGAAACGGGTCACGTCAGCGGAGCCGCTGGCTGATCACCTTCGACACGCCGTCACCCTGCATGGATACGCCGTACAGCGCGTCGGCGACCTCCATGGTCCGCTTCTGGTGGGTGATCACGATCAGCTGCGAGGCCTCCTGCAGCTCCTGCATGATCCGGATCAGTCGCTGAAGGTTGGTGTCGTCGAGCGCGGCCTCGACCTCGTCCATGACGTAGAAGGGGCTGGGCCGCGCCTTGAAGATCGACACCAGCATCGCGACGGCGGTCAGCGACCGCTCGCCACCGGAGAGCAGCGAGAGCCGCTTGACCTTCTTGCCGGGTGGCCGCGCCTCGACGTCCACACCCGTGGTGAGCATGTTGTCGGGATCGGTCAGGAGCAGCCGCCCCTCGCCGCCCGGGAAGAGCCGGCTGAAGACACCCTCGAACTCCCGGGCCGTGTCCCGGTACGCCTCGGTGAAGACCTGCTCGACGCGCTCGTCGACCTCCTTCACCACCTGAAGCAGATCGGCACGGGTCTTCTTCAGGTCCTCCAGCTGCTCGCTGAGGAACTTGTGGCGTTCCTCCAGCGCGGCGAACTCCTCCAGCGCCAGCGGGTTGACCTTGCCGAGCTGCTGGTACGCCCGCTCGGCCGCCTTGAGCCGCCGTTCCTGCTCGGCCCGGTGGAACTGCTTCGGCTGGTTCCGGGGATGTTCCGGGTCCTCGGGCAGCTCCTCCCCCTCTGCCGGGGGCGACGGCGGCACGAGCTGGTCGGGCCCGTACTCGGCCACCAGCCCGGCCGGTTCGACGCCCAGCTCCTCCAGCGCCTTCGCCTCCAGCTGCTCGATCCGCATCCGCTTCTCGGCGCCGAGCACCTCGCCCCGGTGCACGGAGTCGGTCAGCTTGTCCAGCTCGGCCTTGAGGTCACGCCCCGCGCTCCGCGCCTGGGTGAGTTCCTGCTCCCGGCGCGCCTTGGCGGTCTCTGCGGCGGTGCGCTCCTCGTCGGCGCGTACGAGGGAGACGTCGACGTGCGTGAGGAGCTGCCGGGCGCCGGACGCGACGGCCTCCGCGACGGCGGCCTCGTGCCGCAGCCGGGCCCGGCGCTGCTCGGCCCGCGCCCGCGCCTCGCGCTCGGCGCGTGCGGCCCGGTCGAGCGAATCGGCGCGCCCCGC
Organism: Streptomyces graminofaciens; assembly: GCF_030294945.1. Taxonomy (NCBI): domain Bacteria; kingdom Bacillati; phylum Actinomycetota; class Actinomycetes; order Kitasatosporales; family Streptomycetaceae; genus Streptomyces; species Streptomyces graminofaciens. The sequence continues at coordinate 4,550,813 of NZ_AP018448.1, forward strand.
AAGTCCCTTGACCCGCTCCTCGTGCGTACGCGCCTGGAGCCGGGCCTCCATCTCGGTCTGCCGAGCGTTGGCCCCGTCGGCGGCCAGCCGATCCCGTACGGAGGTGTCGGGCTCCTCCTCGACGGGCATCTCCTCGGCCACGGCGAGCCGTTCGGCCAGCTCCTCGGCTTCTTCCACGGCCCTGTCGAGCGCCTCCTGGGCCCGTGCGGCCGCCGCGGTGGACCGCTCGGCCTCTCCCGCGGCGCCCCTCGCCTGCCCGGCCAGCCGCCCGAGTTGCTGGGCGACCGCCGACTTCTCCCGCTCGGCCGCCCGGCGCCGCTCGCCCAGCTCCTCGACGAGTCCGGCCCGGCCGCGGCGCACCTCGACCGCCGCCTGCTGGGCCTCGGCCAACGCCTCGCACCGCACGGCGAGTTCCGCCAGCTCGGCCGCCGCCTCGTCGACGGAGGCCTGCACCTCCAGCAGGCTCGGCGCCCCGGCCGACCCGCCGTGCGCGAAGTGCGCCCCGAGCAGATCTCCTTCGGCGGTCACCGCGGTGAGGTCGGGGCGCGCGTGGACAAGATCCTCGGCGTCTTCGAGGGTGCCCACGACCACGATGCCGCGCAGCAACCGCCGTACGGCGGGCATGAGTTCGGCGGGACCTCGCACGAGGTCGGCGGCGAAGGGAGGGCCGGCGGCGCGTACGGCCGCGGGGTCCGCCGAGATGGGGAGCCGCTCGTCGCGGTGAGCGTTCTGGTGGGCGGGCCCGTCTCCGTGCGAGCCGGCCTGCACTGCGGTGGCAGTGGCTCGCGATCCGTCCGGGGCGCCGGGATCACCCGCCTCGTGCGCGAGGGCGCCCGGGTCTGCCGGTCTCGCGATGCCAGGGGCACCGACGCCGTTCCCGTCGCGCGCCGGGGCGCCCGCGTCATCCGGCCCCGCGCTGCCGGAAGCGTCCTGTGCGCCGCCGAATGCGGCGCCCGGCTCACCACCGCGGATCATGCCGGCCGGGTTCGCCCCGGCGATACGGCCGCTCTCGTCGGCCGCCTCGCCCCACCCGCCGATGCCTCGTATCCTGCTCCCGCCTTCGGCGTCCTCGGCGCCTCGCTCCGCTCGGGCGGCCTCGGCACCGGCGGCGTCCGAGGCGTCTCCCCGGCCCGAGCCCACGACCCCCAGGCGCTCACCGGCCGGCCCCTCCGGCGCCCCCGCCAGCAGCAGGGCGGCCCGTCCGGCGTCCTGTTTGCGCAGCAGGCGGATCGCTTCCGCCGCCGAGGCCGGGGTCGTGACCGCGATGGCGTCCGCCGCGGCACCGAAGGCTGCGGCCAGGGCGACCTCGTGGCCCGGGGTCACGGTCAGCAGTTCCGCGGCCGGGCCCAGCAATCCGCCCAGCCGGTCCTTCGCGCTCAGCAGCGCCCCAGTGCCGTCCTTGCGGCGCAGGCCGAGCGACAGCGCCTCGTGGCGGGCCTGGGTCGCGGCGCGCCGGCGTTCGGCGGTGGTGGTGGCCTCGCGGGCGGCGGTGAGGGCGGCCTCGGCCTCGGCGAGGGCCCGCTTGGCCGCCTCGTGCTGCTCGGCCAGGTCGGCGTCGCCCGCGTCGAGGCCGTCGACCTCGGCCTTCAGCGCCTCGTACTCCTCCTGAGCCGTGACGGCACGTTCCTGCGCCTCGTCGCGGGCGGCGGCGAGGCGGTCGATCTCGGCTCTGGCGGAGGCCGCGCGGGAGCGGGCGGCGTTGACCTGGCCGCCCAGGCGGGCGAGGCTCTCGCGGCGGTCGGCGATGGAGCGGGCGACGTCCTTGAGCCGGCGCTCCTCGACCGCCAGCTCGCGCTCCAGGTCGGCCCGGTGCGCGACCGTGTCCTCCAGGGCCCGCTCGGCCGCCTCCAGAGCCGCCTCCAGCTCGGCCTCCTGTTCGCGGATGCGAGCGGCCTCGCGCTCCATGTCCTCGGGGTCGCGGCCGCGCCGCTCCTCGGGGGGCGTGGAGGTGGCGCTCTTCACGCGGGCCTCGGCCAGGGAGATCGTGCCGCGTACGCGCTCGGCGAGCTGCGACAGCTCGTACCAGGTCTGCTGGGCGCGCTGGAGGCGTGGGGTGAGGCGGCGTACCTCGTCCTCCAGGAGTGCCTCCCGCTGGAGCGCCTTGCGCAGCTCGGCCTCGGCGGCCTCCTTGCGCTCCTTCAGCGCGGCCTCGTCGGCGACCTCGTTCTGGAGCGCCTGGCGGAGTCGTACGAGATCGTCGGCCAGCAGTCTGAGGCGGGCGTCCCGCAGGTCCGCCTGGATGACGGCGGCCCTTCTCGCGACCGCGGCCTGGCGGCCCAGGGGTTTGAGCTGGCGGCGCAGCTCGTCCGTGAGGTCCTGGACGCGGGCGAGGTTGGCCTGCATCGCGTCGAGTTTTCTGAGCGCCTTCTCCTTGCGCTTGCGGTGCTTGAGGACGCCGGCGGCCTCCTCGATGAAGGCGCGGCGGCCCATGGGGTCGGCGTGCAGAACGGAGTCGAGCTGGCCCTGGCCGACGATGACGTGCATCTCGCGGCCGATGCCGGAGTCGGACAGCAGTTCCTGGATGTCGAGCAGACGGCAGGTGTCGCCGTTGATCTGGTACTCGCTGCCGCCGTTGCGGAACATGATCCGGGTGATCGTGACCTCGGCGTACTCGATCGGCAGGGCGCCGTCGGAGTTGTCGATGGTCAGGGACACCTCGGCGCGGCCGAGCGGCGGGCGGCCGGTGGTGCCGGCGAAGATGACGTCCTCCATCTTGCCGCCGCGCAGTGACTTGGCGCCCTGCTCGCCCATGACCCAGCTGAGCGCGTCCACGACATTGGATTTGCCCGAGCCGTTGGGACCCACGACACAGGTGATGCCCGGCTCGAACCGCAGTGTGGTCGCCGAGGCGAACGATTTGAACCCGCGGAGGGTCAGGGCCTTGAGGTGCACGCCGCCGGACTCTACCTCCCGCGTCCATCTCACTCCATGAACGCACGGTTTCCCGCGGTTTCACCCATGAACGTGCAGGGCACATCAGACGTTAAAGAGAGTGAGGGCGTACCGGGCCACGGGGCCGAGGACTCGAAGCCGACAGGGGGACGGCGGGGGCCGGGGACGACGGGGACATCGCGGGGGAAAGAAAAAGGGACGCCCAGAAGGCGCCCCTTGCAGATCTGACAACTTAGCGGTTGATACGAGCAGCCCAACCACTGCTGTCGTGGTGCGATTGCTGCGATGCAGTGATCAGGTGAGCGCAGGCTCCGCCTGGCGTGCGTCGAGCTCCATGAGCGAGTCGTGAGAAGCGGCAGCCGTCAGCGCGTCGTTCTCCGCCTGGATTCGTCCGAGCTCGGATTCCAGGTCCTGGACGCGCTGCTGGAGCCGTCGCATCTCGGCGAGAAGTCGCGGGTCGGAGCCGCCGACGTAACCGAGAAGCGCCTTTGCCATGATGGATGGTCCTCCACACTGAGTGACCGACCGAAGCGGTGTGGGTCGTGAGGGAATCGCACCCGCGATGCTTGGCACTGTTGAGTTTCCGCTGCCGTTCAACCATGCCAAACAGCTAAGGTGCGCGGGGCTTTCAGCGTCTCACCAAAAAGTTTGACGGTCAACACGATCACGCCCCGTATTGGTGGCGTCCCGGCACGGCCAAGCCCTCACAAGGGCGGCGCTACGACTGCTGCGGGGCCCTCGGGGTGAGGGGATCATCCTTGTCGCGGAGCCTGCCACGACAAGCCCGTCTTGGCAACCACCAGCACGTTTCCACTTTGTGCATGCTTCCGGCATATGCCAGTGGCGTGACCCTCCGCTCTCTCCGCCCCGATCCGCAGAACCGGGTCAGCGGATGGCGAACCCCTCATAACCCCCGCGCGGTGTGTCCCAGATCTCGGTGACACCGTCCACGCGCCCGGGCGTGTCGTCACTCTGGAGCCACTCCAGCAGGCCCTCGCACGCGCCTCGCGGGCCCTCCGCGACCACCTGAACCCGTCCGTCGGCCAAATTGAGAGCAAAGCCACTCAGCTCGCCGATCTCCAGCGCCCTGGCCCTGGTGAACCAGCGGAAACCCACACCTTGCACCTGTCCGCGCACCCACGCGACCAGCCGTACGTCGTCACTCATGGCTGCACGCTAACGGGCCAATGTCTCCTGGGGCTCACCCTCCCCACCCGCCATGCTGTACCGTCCCCACCCAATGAATCTCATATGAAACTCACTCCTTAGTGTGAGATTCGTGAAGACGTTGATCACAACGTTGACAGCGGGACCACCGCTAGGGACGAGGAAGGCCAGGAAATGGGACGCCACCGACGCCACGCCGCCGGCCGCGCCGCCAGTGGCCGCGCCGCCGGGGTCACGAACAGCATCGCCCCGGAGGACTACGGCCCCGAGAACCTGTACGGGTTCGCCGCAGTCCTGGAAGCCGATGCCCAGGCCGCACGCGGAGGGCGCTCGCGCCGCCGCAAGAAGAAGGCCGTGACGCCCGTCAAGACCGGCCTGCTCGGCGTGTCCGCCGCCGTCGCCATCGGTACGGCCGCGGTGGCCACCGGAGTGCTGCCGGGCGGCGACAAGTACACGGTCAGCGGGGGCAACAGTTCCGACACCGTGGTGCCGGCCGGTTCCCCGACGGGCGCGGCCACCCAGCAGGGCGGTACGGACGGCGCCGCGCAGGAGCGCGAGGACGAGTCCACGAGCCGGGACGCCGAGCGCGAGGCCTCGCCGTCGACCGGCCCGTCCGAATCTGCCGAGCCGTCGAAGAAGCCCGAGAAGGAGAAGAAGGGCAACTCGGGCTCGAAGCAGAACAACGGCAAGAAGCCCTCCGCCAAGCCCACCAAGGAGAAGGAGACCGTCGCCCCGATCGAGGTCTCCGCGGAGACGGCGGCCGAGGCCCAGGTCCTGAAGCTGGTCAACGAGGAGCGGGCCAAGGCCGGCTGCAGCCCGGTCGCGGCGAACAGCTCGCTGGCGAAGCTGGCGGAGACGTTCAGCAAGGACATGGCCACCCGCGGTTTCTTCGACCACACCGACCCCGACGGCGACGACCCGTGGGACCGCGCGGCCACGCTCGGGATCACCGGTCTCGGCGGCGAGAACATAGCCCGGGGCCAGGCCACCGCCGAGGCGGTCATGGAAGCCTGGATGAACAGCCCCGGCCACAAGGCGAACATCCTGAACTGCGACTTCAAGACCCTCGGCGTAGGTGTGTACATGGCCGACGGCGGGCCTTGGTGGACGCAGGACTTCGGCTACTGAGCCGACGGGAAGCCCCTCAGTCGCTAACCAGAAGTTAGTGCACCCTTCTGGTTAGCGCTGTGCCGAAGTATGCTCGAGGTATGGATTCAGCCGCGCAGACCGCCGTGACGCCCGCGCAGGCCTCCGCGGACGCGGAAGCCGTGCAGAGATTCGAGGACCTGTCCTTCGACGTGTTCGCCAGGAACTGTCCCTCGCGGGGCACCCTGGAGCACGTCACGGGCCGCTGGGGCGTGCTCACGATGGGCGCACTCCACCAGGGCACGCTCCGCTTCAACGAACTGCGCCGCCGCGTCGACGGCGTCAGCGAGAAGATGCTCTCCCAGACCCTGCACGCCCTGGAGCGCGACGGCCTGGTGCACCGCGAGGCCCAGCCCACCAACCCGCCGCGTGTCGAGTACACGCTCACCCCGCTCGGCCGCGAGGTCTCCGAGCGTCTGCGATCCCTCATCGCGTGCGTGGAGGACCGCATGGAGGACGTGCTCCAGGCCCGCGAGCGTTACGACGAGGCCCGCGGCGCCCGCTGACACTTCGGGCAGTAGTAGCTGGACCGGTTCATCCAGGGCCGCCGCCGCATCGGCGTGGCACAGCGCCGGCAGGGCAGCCCCTCCCGTCCGTACGCGTCGAGCGACCGGTCGAAGTACCCCGATTCGCCGTTGACGTTGACGTAGAGACTGTCGAAGCTCGTGCCGCCCACGGCGAGGGCGGCGTTCATGACGTCTCGTACATGGCCCAGGAGTTCGGCCGTGCGCGGGCGGGTGAACCCGGCGGTGGGGCGTTCGTAGTGGACGCGTGAGCGCCAGAGCGCCTCGTCGGCGTAGATGTTGCCGACACCGCTGATCAACGACTGGTCGAGCAGGGCCCGTTTGATGGTCGTGCGCTTCCGGCGCAGCGCCTGGTGGAAGGCCTCGTCGTCGAAGAGCGGGTCGAGGGGGTCACGGGCGATGTGCGCGATGACGTCGGGCAGTCCGTCGGGGGTGGTGTCGTGCAACGAGAGCCCGCCGAAGGTGCGTTGGTCCACGAACCGCAGTTCGGTGCCGAGGTCGTCGGCGAACCGTACGCGGATCCGCAGGTGCTTCTCGTCGGCCGCGTCCTGCGGCTGGACCAGCAGCTGGCCGCTCATGCCGAGGTGGGCGAGGACCGCGATGCCGGTGTCCTCCACGGGCAGCCACAGGTACTTCCCGCGCCGGCTCGGCTCCCCGATCCGGTGCCCCTTGAGCCGGTGCGCGAAGTCGTCGGGGCCGGCGAGATGCCGCCGGATCGCGCGCGGGTGCAGCACCTCGACGTCGGCGACGGTCCGGTGCGCCACCCAGCGCTCAAGGCCACGTCGTACGACCTCGACCTCGGGAAGTTCGGGCACGGGGTCCTCCGGGAAGCGGCTGGGCGGGTGACGTCGGCAGCGTACCGGGTGGTCAGGGGGTGTCGGTGAGGTGGCCGTCGGAGGTGAGGCCGCGGGTGCGCAGGGAGCGGGCCTCGGCCTCCTTGCCCTGGGCTGCCAGGACGTCGGCGAGGGCGTCGGCAGCGAAACGGTCGCCTCGGTCGATCAGGATGCGCAAGTCGTCGACGCGGCCGTGTTCCCTGAGCAGATCACGCAGGCGCGAGTCGCCGTCGGACCTCTCCATGAGGAACCGCACGGCCCCGTCCACGTCGCCGTGCGCCACGAGGGCGTCGACGATGTCCGAGTGGGTCCGGCTGTCCGTGCCGTGGCGTATCGCCTCGTCGAACTCGCCCCGGGCGAGGAGGAGTCGGACGAGTTCGCGGGCCGCCCATTCGTCTCCGGCCGAGGCCCGTGCCCGCAGCCGGGCCTCGTCCGTGGTCCGGCGCAGCAGCCCGGCGAGCGAGGAGGCCGCGTAGACCTCACCGGCGTCGGCCAGGGGCGTCAACAGGGCCACCGCCCGGTCGGCTTCGCCGCGCGACCGGAGCCACTCGGCGGCTTCGACGGCCGCGTCCACGTCACCGTCCTCGGCGCGTTCGAGCAAGGCGTCGAAGTCGCCCCGCTCCACGAGGAGCCGGGCCAGCAGGGAGTCGATGTCCCGGTATCCCTCGCCGGCGAACTCTTCGAGGACGTCCAGCGCCTCGTCGGTCCGCCCCTTCTCGTGGAGTGCGTCGGCCAGGAAGTACGCCGCCGCGAAGTACCCCTCGTCGGTCAGCTCCCACAGCCGGTCCAGCCGCCCGCTCCGCTGGAGGAGTTCGGCCAGGAAGGAGATCGCGTCGTCGTACTCCTTCTCCACGAGCATCTCCAGGATGGGGATGGCCCGTTCGTCATCGCCCTCGTCGTGGAAGAGCTCGGCGAGCCGCTTATAGGACCAGAGGTCGCCGGGCTCGATCTCCTCGATCAGCAGGGAGATCGCCAGTTGTGGATCGCCGTACTCGATGAGATGGCTGACGGCGTACTCGTTTCCGGCCTCGGCCAGGTCGAGGATCTCCTCGAAGTCCCAGCCCGCGAGGACGGTCCGGTACAGCGGGGCGTCGGGGTGCTCGGAGGTGGACAACAGGTGCGCCATCTCCTCGGCGCCCAGCTGGTCGCCCATCGTCCGGAAGAGGGTGCCCAGCTCCTGTGTCGCGGACGCCGAGCCCGCCTCCACGGCCCTGCGCAGCAGCGGTACGGCCACGGCGAAGCGCTGCCGGGCGACCGCGGAGGTGCCGAGCCGACGGGCGTCCGCCGGGTCGCGCAGGTGCTCCGCGCACGCGTCCCAGAAGGACTGCGGCGGGGGCGTGGCCCGCCGCTCGCGGCCGATGTGCTGTACGAGGTAGTCCGCCATGCGGTAGCCGTCCGGGCGGCCCATCTCCTGGCCGTCACTCGCGGGGCGCAGGGGTGCCGTGGCACCGAGGAGTTCCCGCGTGACGTACGCCAGGGCCTGTTCGAACCAGTCGGCGGGCGCCGCGGCGCGTTCGGCGGGTGTGCAGTAGCCCGGGACCGCCGACCGCAGCAGGGCCTCGGGGAGCGCGGACCGCGCACCGAGGACGGTCAGATCCGCGGCCGCGGCCAGTACCGCTCGCGCACAGGGGTCGGCGCTCTCCCAGCGGTGGACCAGCTGCGGGGCGCCCGCGATGACCTGGGTCAGGCCGAAGTCCGTCGACGCGAGGGCCGTGCGGAGCCGCTCGTCCGTGACCGCGATCTGCCGGGCCCGCTCCCGCTCGGCGGCCGTGAGGCCCGTCGGCACATGGACGACCTCGGCCAGCTTGAGCAGGTCCCGCTCGGTGCGGTAGCGGTCGTCTTCCTTGGGTGAGGTGTGCGGTGCCGTGTACGCGTCGTAGTAGCCCGGCCAGAGCGTCGCCACGACCAGGACCTGGCGGGGCGGTGCCATCAGGGCGCGCAGGGTGGCCGCGGTGAGGCCGTGCTCGCCGGCCAGATGGTTCTGGAGTTCGTCCAGCCAGAGCACCAGCGGCCCGGGCGGGAGTTCGAGGAGCCGTTCGACCTGTTCCGCGTCGGCCGGGTGCAGCAGCGGCCAGTCGGGCACTCGGTCCAGGACCGCCTCGTACAGCGAGCGCGTCTTGCCCACGGAGGAGCCGCCGACCAGCAGGACGAACCCGCTGCGGTCGGCTGCCCGCCCGATCAGCTCGCGCAGTCCGCCGTGTCCGGGAACGTCCAGGTCACGCGGTACATAGCCGGGCAGGGGCGGTGTGGCCGGGCCGGTGAGCCGGATGGGCCGGTGCACTCCGAGCCGGAACGGATCGGCGTCCCGCACCCGGATCGGCTCCGGCCCGCGGCTCGCCCGGGGCACCGCGCCGGACGGCGTCACCACCAGGACATCGCCGACGACCTTGCCGATCTGCAGGCTGTGACCGCCGATGACGGTTCCCGTCAGGCGGTTCGTCACCGTGCCGTCGTCGGCCGGGGCCGTGCTCCGACGTGGCTCCGCGCTCGCGAACGGTCCTGAGATTCGGTCCGGCTCCGCCACCCTGTTCCCCTTCCGGCGCCGGGGCCGCTCGGCCGTGGCCTGACCTCCGCATACCGAAACCCCCACCGGACGGGAGTCCGACAGGGGTTTCACGGCATGTGCGGAGGGTCAGGCCGGGGCCGTGTCCGACGAGGTGTCGGGGGCCTCGGCCTCGGCGGCCGTCGCGGCTTCCTGCTTCGCGCGCTCGTCCGCCGCGGAGCGGATCGCACGCCAGGCGGACTCGGCCGCCTGCTGCTCCGCTTCCTTCTTGCTGCGGCCGGTGCCGGTGCCGTACGAGACGCCTCCGACGCGGGCGGCAGCGGTGAAGGTCTTCTCGTGGTCCGGGCCGGTCTCCGTGACCAGGTACTCGGGGACGCCGAGCCCTTCGGTCGCGGTGAGCTCCTGGAGGCTGGTCTTCCAGTCCAGGCCGGCACCGAGGTTCGAGGACTTCTCGATCAGCGGGTCGAACAGGCGGTGTACCAGTTCGGACGCGGCGTCGAGGCCCTGGTCGAGATAGACGGCGCCGATCACCGCTTCGAGGGTGTCGGCGAGGATGGACGCCTTGTCCCGGCCGCCCGTGCCCTCTTCACCGCGGCCGAGCCGGATGAAGGAGCCGAGGTCGAGCCCACGGCCCACCTCCGCCAGCGCACGCGAGTTGACCACCGCGGCCCGCAACTTGGCCAGCTGGCCTTCGGGCAGGTCGGGGTGGGTGTTGTACAGCGTGTCCGTGACCACGAGGCCGAGGACGGAGTCCCCGAGGAACTCCAGGCGCTCGTTGGTGGGCAGGCCGCCGTTCTCGTACGCGTACGAACGGTGGGTCAGCGCGCGCACCAGAAGGGCGGACTCGAGCTTGTACCCGAGCCGCCCTTCCAGAAGCGTGTGGGACGAGGCCGTGCTGTCCGCCGACGGGTTACCTCCGTTTGCACGGAGAGCGTTCTTCTTGGCGTCAGACATGGTGCCTCTCACCAGCCCGCTCAGACCTCGAGGACCTGGCGCTTGTTGTAGGTGCCGCACGACGGGCACGCGATGTGCTGCAGCTTGGGCTCGTGGCAGCGCTCGCACGCAACCAGGGTGGGGACCGCAGCCTTCCACTGCGACCGGCGGTGGCGCGTGTTGCTGCGCGACATCTTCCGCTTCGGAACAGCCACGGCTACTTCTCCTGCTTCTCGTTGGCGGGCGCCGATCGAGGCGCTTCGCCACTCATCTCGTCCTTCTCGCCATCTTCGAGTGAACCGGCGAGTCCCTGCAGTGCCGCCCAACGGATGTCGACGGCGTCGTGGTGGTGGGCCGGGTCGTCCGCGAGCCGCGCTCCGCACTCGGAGCACAGGCCGGGGCAGTCTTCCTGGCACACCGGCTGCATCGGCAGTGCGAGCACCACCGCATCACGCAGCACGGGTTCGAGGTCGAACAGGCCGTCCTCGATGAAGAGCCTGTCCTCGTCTTCCTCGGCGTCGTCGGCCGGCTCCGCCTTCACGCGGCCCCGGTCGTCGGCGTCAGGGTACGAGAACATCTCCTGGAAGTCCGCTTCGAGCGGCAGCTCCAGCGGCTCCAGACACCTTACGCACTCCCCTGCGGCCCGTGCACGGGCGGTGCCTGTGACGAGCACACCTTCCATGACCGACTCCAGACGGAGTTCGAGATCCAGCGGGGCGCCTTCCGGCACTCCGATGACTCCCTGGACACCGAAGTCCCCCGGAGTGTCGACCGTACGCGTCAGGCGCTGCAGCGCGCCGGGCCGCCGGCCCAGCTCGTGCGTGTCGAACACGAGAGGGTTGCGGTGGTCGAGGCGGGCGTTCAAAGCCATTTCTGCTTTCGGTCTTCACTGCTGGAGGGAGGGCACTGCCCCCCGGTGTTCCGGGCAGCGCTCGATCGCGGGCATCTTCCGCATACCGCGTGAACGCAGGACAGCATGAACGCACGCGCGACCGAAGAGCCAGGATACTGGACCTTCCGCTCTCGGCCCAATCCGCTGTCAGCGACCCTGTTCGTAGCGGCGCAGCTGCTCCGCGGTGATCATGGTCGTGTCGAAGAGACTGGTCTCGTCGAGGGCGTTGTCCTCGGCCTGCGCGTACCCGTGATGCCCCTGGTGCCCCTGCTGCTCCTGGTGGCCCTGGTTCGGGTCGTACGACGGCTGCTGCGGGTAGCCCGCCGCGTACGGGTCGGCCTGCTGGTACCCGTAGGGGTCGGCCGCCTGCTGGGGCTGGGCGTACTGCTGCTGGTAGCCGTACTGGTCCTGCTGCTGGTACGCCGTCGCCTGGTACGCGTCCTGCCCGTACGACTGCTGGACCGGGGCGGCGGGGGTCTCCGTGAGGGCCGCGAGGTCGGCGAGGTAGTCGGCGTCGCTGGTGGGCTGCGGGGAGGTGCCGTCGTCGTGCAGGGCGAGGGCGCCGAGGTCGTCGGTGGCGATGCGGCCGTGGAGCTTCTGGCGGCCCCGGCCGACGGCCTCCAGGGTCTTGGCGAGGACCGCCTCGAAGGCGCCGAGCTTGGCGTCCACATAGGTGTCGGCGTCGCGGCGCAGGGTCTCGGGGTCGTGGCTGCGCTCGGGGGCGTCCTCGTCCTCGTAGCCCTGCTCGTCGAGGCCGGGGCCGGTGCCGAGGAGCTTCTCGCGACCGCGGCCGACCGAGCCGAGGGTCTTGGTGAGGACGACCTCGAAGTTGGCGAGCTTGGAGTCGACGTAGTCGTCGGCCTCGGCGCGGACCTCCTCGGCCTCCTGGCGGGCCTCGGTGAGAATGCGGTCGGCCTCGTTCTGGGAGCGGCGGGCGACCTCGGTGTCGGAGATCAGGGAGCCGCGCTCTGCGTGCGCGTTCTCGATGATCCGCTCGGCCTCCAGACGGGCCCGCTCGACCATGTGCTCGCGGTCGCCGATCAGCTCCTGCGCCTGGGCGAGGGAGTCGGGCAGCGCCGCGCGCACCTCCTCCAGCATGGCGAGCAGTTCGGCGCGGTTGACCACGCAGGAGGCCGACATGGGCATGCCCCGGGCGCCGGAGACCACCGAGACGATCTCGTCGAGCTTCTTCTGGACGTCCACCGTGTGCTCGCCACTCTCTACAGCTGTGTTGGAGACGGTCGCACCGACTGTACGGCCAGCCGACGACCGCCGGACACCCGGTGGCGAATTGTCAGATCGGGGTGAGCGCGCCGTTGCCCGGGGCAGGGACTCAGTCTCTTGCGAGGCGCTCGTTCAGGGCTTCGAGGACCAGCGACGGCACCAGGTGGGAGACGTCGCCGCCCCAGGTCGCGACCTCCTTGACCAGCGAGGAGGACAGGAAGCTGTAGGTGGGGTTGGTCGGCACGAAGAGCGTCTCGATGCCCGACAGGCCGATGTTCATCTGGGCCATCTGCAGCTCGTAGTCGAAGTCGCTGACCGCGCGCAGGCCCTTGACGATGGCGGGGATGTCGCGCTGCTTGCAGAAGTCGACGAGCAGGCCGTGGAAGGCCTCGACCCGTACGTTCTCGTACTCGGCGGTTACCTGGCGGATCAGCTCGATCCGCTCGTCCACCTCGAACAGGCCCTTCTTGGACTTGTTGATCATCACCGCGACGTAGACCTCGTCGTACAGCTTGGAGGCTCGGCCAATGATGTCGAGGTGTCCGTTGGTGATCGGGTCGAATGACCCGGGACAGACGGCGCGGCGCACTTGGAATCCCTCGCTCTCCGGTCCGGTCATCGTGCGTCTTCGCACGTAGAGGCGGCGCGACCGTACCAAAACGTTCCCTCGCCGTAGCGACGGGCCCTGATCGCCTCGAAACCGGTGGGCCACCGGAATTCTCCGCCTCTGGTGCTGCGCTCCACGGTGACGAGGGCTTCCCCGGCGAGCCAGCCCTCCGCACGGAGTGTGAGCAGGATCTCCCGAAGATCGTCGTCCGAGACGGCGTACGGCGGGTCCAGGAAGACGAGGTCGTACGGCTCGGCCGACGCCGGTGTGCGGATGATCTGTTCCGCTTTGCCCGCCCTCACCTCGGCGCCGGGGAGGCCGAGATTCTTCACGTTCTCCCGGACGACGCGGGCCGCGCGGGCGTCCGCCTCGACGAGGAGGGCGTGCCCGGCGCCGCGGGAGAGGGCCTCCAGGCCGACCGCGCCGGAGCCCGCGTACAGGTCGAGGACGCGCTCGCCGTCCAGGGGGCCGCCGAGGAGGGCCTGCCAGGTGGAGAAGAGGCCCTCGCGTGCGCGGTCGGAGGTGGGGCGGGTGCCGGTCCCCGGCGGGACGGCGAGGCGGCGTCCGCCGGCTGCGCCGGCGATCACGCGGGTCATCTGGGGTCCTTGTGGGAGGGGGCGGATATGGGGTCCAGTTTGGCAGGCGTCGGGTGGGGGGTGCGCCTGTCGTCGGAGAGGGGCGCCTGATGGGGTGCCTCTTGATCGCCATGGGCGGCTGCGGGTCCGTGGTGGTCGGTCGCGCCCACGGGGCGGAACCTCATATCGACACAGCCCCGCGCCCCTCAAAACGGCGGCTGCTCTCTTACCCCTTGTCCAAGTACTGCTCCCTCTCCTCGTCCAGCAAGGCGTCCAGGGCCGTGCGTAGGCCGGGGAGGTGCTCCAGCTCCGGGTCGGCCGCCACCACGGCCGCCGCTTCCTCTCTCGCCTCGGCGATGATCTCCTCGTCCTCGATGACCGCCAGCATCCGCAGGCTGGTGCGCGCGCCGGACTGGGCCTGGCCGAGGACGTCGCCCTCGCGGCGTTGTTCGAGGTCGATGCGGGAGAGTTCGAAGCCGTCGAGGGTGGAGGCGACGGAGTTCAGGCGCTGGCGGGCCGCGCTCGCCTCGGGCATCTCGGTGACGAGGAGGCAGAGTCCGGCGGCCGAGCCACGGCCGACGCGGCCGCGCAGCTGGTGCAGCTGGGAGACGCCGAAGCGGTCGGCGTCCATGATCACCATGGCCGTGGCGTTCGGGACGTTCACGCCGACCTCGATGACCGTCGTGGCGACCAGGACATGCGTCTCGCCGGCGGCGAAGCGGCGCATGACCGCGTCCTTGTCGTCGGGGTGCATGCGGCCGTGCAGGACCTCGACCTTGAGCCCCTGGAGGGGGCCCTTGGCCAGTTGGTCGGCCACGTCGAGCACGGCGAGCGGCGGGCGCTTCTCGGCCTCGTCCTCGGGGGACTTCTTCTTGCCGGACTTCTTCGGGTCGTCGTCCTCGTCGCCGATGCGGGGGCAGACGACGTACGCCTGGTGGCCGTTGCCGACCTCCTCCCGCACCCGCTCCCAGGCGCGGGCCAGGAAGTGGGGCTTGTCGGCGGCCGGGACGACATGGCTCGCGATCGGTGAGCGGCCGGCCGGAAGCTGGTCGAGGACCGAGGTCTCCAGATCGCCGAAGACCGTCATGGCGACCGTGCGCGGGATGGGGGTGGCCGTCATGACGAGGAGGTGGGGCGGCTGCTTGCCCTTGCCGCGCAGGGCGTCGCGCTGCTCGACGCCGAAGCGGTGCTGCTCGTCCACCACGACCAGACCCAGGTCGTGGAACTGCACCTTGTCCTCGATCAGCGCGTGTGTGCCGATCACGATCCCGGCCTCACCGGTGACCAGGTCGAGCAGGGCCTGGCGGCGGGCGGCCGTGCCCATGGATCCGGTGAGCAGCACGACCTTGGTGGCGGTCTCGGCCCCGCCCAGCATGCCGCCCTCCGCCAACTCACCCATCATCTCGGTGACCGACCGGTGATGCTGCTGCGCGAGCACTTCGGTGGGCGCCAGCATGGCGGCCTGTCCGCCCGCGTCGACCACGGCGAGCATGGCGCGGAGGGCCACCAGCGTCTTTCCGCTGCCGACCTCTCCCTGGAGCAGCCGGTGCATCGGATGCTCCGTCGCCAGGTCGTCGAAGATCTCCTTGGAAACCTTCAGTTGGCCCTCGGTGAGGGTGAAGGGGAGGCGGGCGTCGAAGGTGGTGAGGAGGCCGTCGGGGGTGGGTCTGCGGGCCACGGCGGGGAGTTGGGCGTCGGCGTGGCGGCGGCGGGCCAGGGCGACCTGGAGGACGAAGGCCTCGTCCCACTTGAGGCGGCTGCGGGCGCCCTCGATGTCGGCCTTCGTGTGGGGGCGGTGGATCTTCAGGAGGGCTTCGGGGAGGGGGACCAGGCCTCGGCCGTCCCGGAGGGAGGGCGGCAGCGGGTCCATGGCCTCCTGGGCGCTCGGCAGGACCGTCTGGACCGCCTTGGCGATCTTCCAGGACTCCAGCTTGGCCGTGGCCGGGTAGAGCGGGATGAGGGCGCCGGCCCAGGTGTCGACCGTCTCCGAGACATCGTCGCCGCGCAGGAGCTCGTAGGCCGGGTGGGCGAGCTGGAGGCGGCGGTTGAAGACGGAGACCTTGCCGGCGAAGAGGGCGCGGGTGCCGGGGAGGAGCTCCTTGTGGGGCTTGTGCACGCCGTTGCCGAAGAAGACGAGCTGGAGGCGGCCGCTGCCGTCGGTGATCGTGACTTCGAGTCGCTGGCCCTTGCCCCGGGGGGCCTTGGCGGAGGCGAAGGTGTGCAGGCGGGCGTCGGCGACCTGGGCGACCACCGTGACGTGCTCGTCCATCGGGAGGTCGGCGAGGTGGGTGAGCTGGCCGCGCTCCTCGTATCTGCGCGGATAGTGGTGGAGCAGATCGCCGACGGTGTGCAGGCCGAGGTGCTCGGCCATCACCTTCGCGGTGGCGGAGCCGAGCGCGTTCTTGAGCGGTTCTTCGAGCGCGTACACGAGATCCATTGCACACCACCGCACTGACAATGGCGTCGCACGTCACCGACAATGCCGTATACGTCCTTGAAATCCGCTGGTCAGGTGGGTCGTTCGCGCCTAGGATGGCGCACTCACGCCTCCCGTCCGCGGTCACCGTCTCGCGGGACCGCCCGACCCCGCGCCGTCGCCTTCAGACCCCCGCCCCGGCGCTGCGACGATGGACTCAATGACCTCACAGTCGTCCCAGGCACCTCGGTCACCACAATCACCACAGTCACCCCATACGTTCCAGGTCGATCTGCGTGGCCTGGTGGATCTGCTCTCGCACCACCTCTATTCCAGTCCGAAGGTCTATCTGCGCGAGCTGCTGCAGAACGCCGTGGACGCGATCACCGCGCGCCGCGCCGAGCAGCCCGACGCGCCCGCCCGCGTACGTCTGTTCGCAGAGGGCGGTGCCCTGCGGGTGGAGGACTCCGGGGTCGGGCTCACCGAGTCCGACGTGCACGACCTGTTGGCCACGATCGGCCGCAGTTCCAAGCGGGCCGAGGGGCTCCAGGAGGCCCGTTCGGACTTCCTGGGGCAGTTCGGCATCGGGTTGCTGGCCTGTTTCGTGGTCGCCGAGCGGATCCGGGTGGTCAGCCGCAGCGCCCGTACGCCGGGCGCGCCGCCCGTGGAGTGGACGGCGACCGACGACGGGTCGTACACCGTGCGCACGCTGCCCGACGAGGCGCGCCCCGAGCCGGGCACGACCGTGCACCTGGTGGCGCGGCCCGGCGCCGCCGAATGGCTCTCCCACGCGCGCGTGCTGACGCTGGCCCGGGACTTCGGTTCGCTGCTGCCGTACGACGTCCGGGTGGGCGACGAGGCGGTCACGGATCTGCCGGCGCCCTGGGACCGTGCCCACCCCTCCCCCGCCACCCGGAGGGTGGCCCTCGCGCGGCACTGCCACGAGCTGTTCGGGTTCACCCCGCTGGACGCGATCGAGCTGAACGTGCCGCTCGCCGGGGTCCGGGGCGTGGCGTACGTGCTGCCGTCGGCCGTGAGCCCCGCC
This sequence comes from Streptomyces graminofaciens, assembly GCF_030294945.1. Taxonomy (NCBI): domain Bacteria; kingdom Bacillati; phylum Actinomycetota; class Actinomycetes; order Kitasatosporales; family Streptomycetaceae; genus Streptomyces; species Streptomyces graminofaciens. The sequence goes on from NZ_AP018448.1 coordinate 4,567,570, forward strand.
CAGCGGGCGAGTCACCGGGTGCATCTCAAGGGCATGCTGCTCACCGAGCGGGCCGAACAGCTGCTGCCGGACTGGGCGTTCTTCGTGCGCTGTGTCCTGGACACGGACAGTCTGCGGCCCACGGCGTCGCGCGAGTCGCTGTACGAGGACGAGACCCTGGCGGCCGTACGGGAGGCCCTGGGGGAACGCATCCGCTCCTGGCTGACCGGGCTCGCCGCCGGTGATCCCGAGCGGCTGGCGGCCTTCCTGTCGGTGCACCACCTGGGTGTGAAGTCCCTGGCGCGGCACGACAAGGAGATGCTGCGCACGATGCTGCCGTGGCTGCCCTTCGAGACGACCGACGGGCGGCTGTCCCTGGAGGAGTTCGCGCAGCGGCACCCGGTGGTGCACTTCACGCGCACGGTGGAGGAGTACCGCCAGGTCGCGCCGATCGCCTCGGCGCAGGGCATCGGCGTCGTCAACGGCGGCTACACGTACGACAGCGAGCTGGTCGAGGCGCTGCCGTCGGTGCGGCCGGGTACGGCGGTCGCCGAGCTGGACGCAGACACGGTGACCGCGCACCTGGACACGCTCGACCCGGACGAGGAGCTGGCGCTGGCGGGCTTCCTGTCGGCCGCGCGGGCCAAGCTGGACTCCCTGGGGTGCGATGTCGTGCTCCGGGCCTTCCATCCGGTCTCGGTGCCGGCGCTGCACCTGGACGACCGGTCCTCGCGCCACGAGCAGGCCCGCGCGGAGGCCGAGGAGCGGGCCGACGACCTGTGGGCGGGCATCCTGGGCTCGCTCCGGGGCAGCGCCCCGCGCGCGCGGCTGGTGCTCAACCACCTCAACCCGTTGATCCGGCGGATCGGTTCCCTGGGCGATCCGGAGCTGATCGGCACCGCCACCGAGTCCCTGTACGGGCAGGCCCTGCTGATGGCGCAGCGCCCGCTGAGGCCCGCGGACTCCGCGCTGCTGAACCGCGCGTTCCTCGGTCTGCTGGAGTGGGCCACGCACACCGAGTCCGGGGAGGGCGGCCGCCGATGAGCGGAATCAACGACATCACCGACTTCGACGGGCTCCGCCATGCCCTGGCCGAGAACTACGAGCAGCCGGAGGGCCCCGCGCGCAACGCGCGCGCGGAGCAGCTGCTCGCCGAGGCCGAGAAGCTGAACATCCCGCTCGCCGTGATCGAGGCGCTCGGACACCAGCTGAAGGTCTACAACTACAGCTCCGAGAAGGACAAGATGTTCGTCCCCTTCGCGCGCCTGCTGCGCATGTGGGACGAGCGTCCGGAGGACTTCGACGAGTACGAGATCCACTCCCTGCACTGGGTCTTCAAGTGGATGTCGGCAGGCATGCTCAACCAGCCGCATGTGCCGCTCGCCTCCATCGAGAAGTGGCTCGGCGAGATGGAGCACCGCTACCGGCTCGCCGGACACACCGAACGGGCCGTGCGCAGCGCCGAGTTCAGTGTGGCCGCGCACATCGGGGACCTGGCGCGGGCCGAGCGGGCCTACGCGGCCTGGCTGGCCGCCGATCGGGACACCATGGCCGACTGCCACGCGTGCGAGCTGCACAGCCAGGGCTGGTGGCAGTCACGGCTCGGCGCGGACCCGGAGGCGCTGGAGCTGTGGGCGCCGGTCCTGGACGGCGAGTACGCCTGCGCCCACGAGCCGCACACCGTCCTGGCGTCCTCCCTGGTGCCGCTGCTGCGCCTGGGCCGCCCGGACGAGGCGCGCGCCCACCATCTGCGCGGTTTCCGGCTCGTGAGGGCCATGGAGAGCATGCGGGACGCGTACGCGGACCACGTCGAGTTCTGTGCCCTGACCGGTAACGAGGCGCGTGGTCTCGAACTGCTGGCCGAGCGTCCTGCGTACTTCACGGACTCCGGGGATCCGCGCAGCAAGCTGGACTTCCTGACCGTGGTGGCCCTCCTCATGGACCGCCTGGCCGACCGAGGCTTCGGCGATCAGACCGTCCCGGGTCCGGCGGGTCGTACGTGGACGGCGCGCGAACTGGCCTCCCACGCGCGCGAGGAGGCGCTTTCCCTGGCCGCGCTGTTCGACGCCCGCAACGGCACGTCGTACGTCAGCACGCGCGCGCGTGAGCGGATGGACCAGGCCCCACTGCTGGACCGGCTGCCGCTGGGGGTGCGCGCGAAGCGGGCGGCGCCGGCGCCGAGGCCGCCCGCCGTGGTGGAGCGGGTGGCGGCGGCACGGGAGGACCTGGCGAGCCTCCTCGCCGAGGCGCGACGGCTCTCCGCGTCCCTCCACCCCGACTCCGTGGGGGCGTGGGCCGCCGTGTCACGGGCCGCCGAGGCCGAGGGCGCCGAGCTGGACGTCCGGGACCGCGCGGAGATCGTCGACCACGAGGCGATCGGTCTCGGCCCCGAGGGCCGCGCCCTGTTCGACCGCGCCGCCGAGCTGTATGAGCAGGCGGGCGACCCGGGCGAGGCCCTGGCGGCACGCGCGCGCAACGCGAACGTCCACGCCCTGACGGGCCACACGGAAGAGGCCCTGGCCCTCGTCTCGGAGCCGTACGACAAGATCCTGGCGCTCTTCGCGGACGGCGGGACGGGAGTGCGGCAGACAGCGTCCGTCCTGGTGGGCCGGGCCCGGATCCTGATGCAGCGGATGCACGAGACGGAGGAGGACGCGGGCGCCGTGGCCGCCGCCGAGGCCGCCGTGCGCGAGCTGGCGGAGTTCGCCGAGCCGCACCGCGCCGAGGACGTGCGGCTGGCCTCGCGGGCGGCGGAGGCGCGGGCGATGCTCGGGGAGCTGGCCGCGCACGCGGGGGACGCGCAGACCGCCATGGCGCTCTTCGCCGAGGCCGCGGAGCGGTATGTGGCGGCCGGGCTGCCGTGGTTCGCGGTGCAGTACGAGGCTCGGCTCGCCGGGGCGGCGCAGCAGCTCGGGGACCTGGAGACCGCCGAGCGGGCGGCGCTCGCCGCGCTGGAGCACGGCGGGGCGGACCTGGAGCCGCTGGGCCACGCCCAGCTGCACGTCCAGCTGGCCGAGATCCTCGGCGCCACCGAGCGGTTCGAGCCGGCCGCCGAGCACGCCCTGGAGGCGGCGCACTGGGCCGACGGGGCGGGCGAGGGGCCGACGCTGGGCGCCTGGGCCCGGCATCAGCTCGGCGGGTTCCTGCTGCGGCTGGGGCGGTGGGCGGAGGCGGCGGAGGTCCTGGAGTCGGCGCTGCCGGATCTCACCGCCGAGACGCACGGCGAGGGGGCGATCGCGCAGACCCAGTGGTGGCTCGGCGACTGCCACACCGAGCTGGGCGAGCACCGGGAGGCGGCCGAGCGGTGGCTGAAGGCCGCCGAGATCGCCCGGCACTGGCCCGAGCAGCGCGACCACGCCATGCTCGCGCATCTCGCCGCCGAGGCCCTCGCCCGCGCGGGGCTGCCCGCCGACGCCGACCGGGCGTACGAGCGCGCGGCCGAGCTGTGGGGCGCGCTCGGCAATGTCCACGGGTACGTGCGGGCGTTGCGGGCGCGGGCGTGGTACGCGGCGCGCGGGGAGGGCGGCGAAGGGCTGTCCTCGGCGCGGGAGTTGATGGGCGACGCGGTGCTGGGCTGTGAGGCGGCGCTGTCGGACGTGACGGGTGAGGACAACCGGCGGCGGATCGCCGCCGAGCTCGGCGAGACGTACCGGCAGTTCGGGGATCTTCTCGCCCGGTCCGTCGCCGAGGAAGCGGAACTCGCCGCGTTCCGGCCGGTGTTCGAGGAGGCGCTGGCGCTCGTGGAGCGGGCGGTCGCGGTGTACGGCTCGCTGGGGGTCGATGCGCTCGACGAGCGTACGGCGGCGGAGCTTGCCGCCGGGTGGCTGGAGGCCGATCTACGGCGTCCTGAGGAGGCGTCGGGGCGGGCGCTGGGGGTGTTGGCCGCGTACGGCGACCGGGACGACGAGGTGGCGACGGCGCGGCGGGCCGAGGCGGAGAGGATGCGGGAGGTGGTGGGGGCGGTGGAGTGAAGGGGCTGGGGCGTTTGAGTTTCTCTCCGCCCCCGCCGCCCCTACCCGTCCGCCCTGGGGGCTGCGTCCCCAGACCCCCGGCCGGTCGTCGGCTCTGGCCCGGGGGGTTGTCGCGCAGATCCCCGCACCCCTCAAGGGCGTCCCTACTCCACCCCGATCAGCAGCAACGCCCCCTGCCGCCCGCCCCGGTACACCACCGTGTCCACCGCCAGGTAGGACTCCCGTACCCGTGCCTCCAGGTGGTCCGCGACACCGGCCGGCGCCTCGTCCCCCAGGACCAGCGTGACCATCTCACCGCCCGCGGACAGCATCCGGTCGACGACCGTCTCGGCCGCCGCCGTCACATCGGAGCCGATGACCGCGACATCGCCGTCGATGAGGCCGAGGACGTCTCCGGCCTGGCAGATGCCCGCCATGGTCCAGGACTGGCGCTCGGCGATGACGACCTCGGCGTAGCGGGTGGCGCCGGCCGCCGAGGTCATGGAGACGACGTCCTCGTCGAAGCGGCGGTCCGGTTCGTGGACGGCGAGCGCGGCGATCCCCTGGACCGCCGAGCGCGTCGGGATCAACGCCACCCGCACCCCCTCCGTCCGCGCCTGCTCGGCCGCGGCCGCCGCCGTGTGGCGCAGGTCCGCGTCGTTCGGCAGCAGCACCACCTCGCGCGCGTGGGCCCGCCGTACGGCATCGACCAGCTCCCCGCTGGCGGGCGGCTCCCCGGGACGCGCCAGGACTGTCGTCGCGCCGGCCTCGGTGTACAGCCCGGCCAGGCCCTCCCCCGGCACGACCGCCACCACCGCGCGCTGCACCCGCTCACGCGGCGGACGCCCGGCGCCACCGGCCATGTGCGCGTCCTCGGCCCCGAAGTGCGTGATCCGGATCCGGTACGGCCGTCCGGCCTCGACCCCGGCCTCCACGGCGGCCCCGGCGTCGTCGACGTGCACATGGACGTTCCAGAGCCCGTCGCCGCCGACCACGACGAGCGAGTCGCCGAGGGAGTCGAGCCGGGTCCGCAGCCGGGCCACGGCCGTGTCGTCGGCCTCCAGGAGGTAGATCACCTCGAAGGCGGGCCCACCGGCCGCACAGGCCCCGGCGGAGCTCTCCTCGCCCACCTCCGCACCTGCTGCGGCGGCCACGCGCGCGTGCACCTGAGTCTCGCTCGCCGTCAGCCCCCGGGGCGCCTCCCCGGTGAACGTCTCCACCAGCGCCGCCAGCACCGCCACCAGCCCCCGGCCGCCCGCGTCCACGACGCCCGCGCGTGCCAGGGCGACGAGTTGCCCGGGGGTCTCCGCGAGCGCCGCACGGGCGCCCTCGTAGGCGGCCCGGGCGATCGTCCCGCAGTCGCCCTCGGCCGCGTCGGCGGCGTCGGCCGCCGCCGAGGCGACCGTGAGGACCGTGCCCTCCACCGGGTGCGCGACGGCGTCGCGGGCCGAGTCGGCCGCCCGGCGCAGGGCCAGGCACAGGCCCGGGCCGTCGGTGTGGGCTGCGGCATGGTCGTCGGCCAGCACCTGGGCCATGCCCCGCAACAGCTGCGCGAGGATCGTCCCCGAGTTCCCCCGGGCGCCTATCAGCGCCCCGTGTGCCATGGCCCGCGCGGCCTCGCCGAGTGTGGGCGTACCCAGGTCGGCCCCGGTCTCGTGCCCCGCGAACACCGCCTCGACGGCCGCCGCCGCCGACTCCACCGTCAGATACAGGTTCGTGCCGGTGTCCCCGTCGGCCACCGGATACACGTTGATCGCGTCGATCTCCTCACGCGCGCGCCCCAGCGCCGCCAGCGCGAGGCCGCACCAGGTGCGCACCGCGAGAGCATCGAAGAATGTCTGCGGCACCTGCGGCACCTGCGCCTCCCTGAGCTGCTGTGCGTGTGACCGTGTCGTACGTGGAACGCCGCACGCAGCGTAGACCCGGGGTGGTGACCGCCGGTAAGAGGGCCGGGAGCAGCACCCGGACCAGCCATGGTAGTTTCGTTCCACGGACGCAGTCGTTGTATGCTGCTCCGGTTGCCCGATCCGAATCGATGATTCAGGTTCGGGCCTTCCCCCCGGCAGCGCCACTCAGATCTCAGATCCTGATCCCGGCATGCCGGGATCAACCGTAAGTGCATCTGAAGTCTTTGGAGTGACCCGTGGCTGCCAACTGCGACGTCTGCGGCAAGGGGCCGGGCTTCGGCAACAACATCTCGCACTCGCACCGCCGTACGTCCCGCCGCTGGAACCCGAACATCCAGCGCGTCCGTACCGTGGTCGGCGGGACGCCGAAGCGCGTGAACGCTTGCACCTCGTGCATCAAGGCCGGCAAGGTCTCGCGCTGACGCTCAGCTAGCGCGCGGCCACTGCTGGTTCGCTGCACAGAGCCGGTCCACCGACAGGTGGGCCGGCTTTTTGCCGTACCCACGTGCTACCGGAACCGCCACCCGTGATCCACCGGCCCGATCCCCCCACCGAGCGCGAACCCGGCCGCTATCGCCCCGGTGACGTACTCCTTGGCCGCCGTCACGGCCTCCGGCACGCAGTCGCCGTGCGCCAGCCGTGAGGCGATCGCGGAGGCGAGGGTGCAGCCCGTGCCGTGCGTGTGCCGGTTGTCGTACCTGGGCGCCCGCAGCCAGTGCTCCTCGGAGCCGTCGGTCAGCAGGTCCACGGCGTCACCGGACAGATGCCCGCCCTTGATCAGCGCCCACCGGGGGCCGTACGCCAGCACGGCCCGGGCGGCCTCGCGCATCCCCGACTCGTTCTCGACCCGTACGCCCGTGAGTTGGGCCACCTCGTCGAGGTTCGGGGTCGCGACGGTCGCGACCGGCAGCAGCTTCGCGCGTACGGAGTCCAGGGCGGACGCGGCGAGCAGCGGGTCGCCGTGCTTGGAGACGCCGACCGGGTCGACGACGACCGGCGCGTCCGTGCCGTCGAGCAATGCGGCGACCGCCTCGACCAGTTCGGCCGAGGCCAGCATGCCGGTCTTGACCGCCTGGACGCCGATGTCGTCGACGACACTGCGGTACTGGGCCCGTACGGCCTCCACGGGCAGCTCCCAAGCGCCCTGCACCCCGAGGGAGTTCTGCGCGGTGACCGCCGTGATCACGCTCATGCCGTGCACGCCGAGCGCGAGCATCGTCTTCACATCGGCCTGGATGCCCGCGCCACCGCCGGAGTCGGAGCCGGCCACGGTGAGCACTCTCGGTGGCGCCGGGCTCATGACTCGATGTCCCCGAAGTGGTCCCAGCCGCCCTTGCTGGTCCAGGGCGCCCCGTCCACGGTCACCTGGGGCAGCGCCGACGGGTTCAGGACCTCGCCGATCACCTTCCACCTGGCGGGCAGCTTCACATCCGGCGGGAACGTCGCCACGATCGCGTGGTCCTCGCCGCCGGTGAGCACCCACTGGATGGGGTCGACCCCGACGGCCTGCCCGATGTCGTACATCTGGGACGGGACGTCGATCGCGCCCGAGCGGATGTCGATCCGGCACTTGCTCGCCTCCGCGATGTGCCCCAGATCCGCGATCAGCCCGTCACTCACGTCGCACATCGCGGTCGCGCCCAGCTCGGCGGCGGCCGGACCCGCGTGGTACGGCGGCTCGGGGCGCCGGTGGGCCTCCACGAAGGCGCGCGGCGAGCGGAAGCCCCGGGAGAGCACCGCGTGCCCGGCGGCGGACCAGCCGAGCCAGCCGGTGACGGCCACGACGTCGCCGGGCTGGGCTCCGCCCCTGGTCACGGGCTCGTGGTTGCGCAGATCACCGAGCGCGGTGATCGAGATCATGATCGTGTCGCCGCGTACGACGTCGCCGCCCACCACGGCCGCGCCCGCGACCTGGCACTCGTCGCGCAGGCCGTCCATCAGCTCGGTGGCCCACGTCACCGGGAGTTCGGCGGGGGCGACCAGGCCGAGGAGCAGCGCGGTCGGTACGGCACCCATGGCGGCGATGTCGGCGAGGTTCTGCGCCGCCGCCTTGCGCCCGACGTCGTACGCCGTGGACCAGTCGCGGCGGAAGTGCCGCCCCTCCAGGAGCAGGTCGGTGCTCGCCACGACCCTGCGGTCCGGGGCGGCCACCACGGCCGCGTCGTCGCCGGGGCCGATCCGGACCGCCGGGGTGGTGGTGAGCCGGGAGGTGAGCTCCCTGATGAGCCCGAACTCCCCCAGCTCTCCCACGGTGCCCTTCATCGTCGTATCGCCCCTTCTTGTGCCGCTTCCAGTGTCGCCCGCGCCCGGTCGCGAGGCGTCCTCGTGCTCGGTACGGTCGAGTCGACCGTCAACTTCCGTCGTCCGCGCACCCCGGTGTCGGCGGCTCGGCCCCCGCGGGTCTCCCCGTGGCGCGTGACGACGCGATACCGTGGCGTTCCTTTTCCCCACATGATCCTCGTGGCCGCCCTGGAGGTTCCGTGGTACAGGCGTACATCCTGATCCAGACGGAGGTCGGCAAGGCGTCGACCGTCGCCGAGCAGATCAGCAAGATCCCTGGGGTCCTCCAGGCAGAGGACGTGACAGGTCCGTACGACGTCATCGTGCGCGCGCAGGCCGACACCGTCGACGAGCTCGGTCGCATGGTGGTCGCGAAGGTCCAGCAAGTGGAAGGGATCACCCGAACTCTGACCTGCCCGGTCGTGCACCTGTAGCCCCCGTCTACCCTTGGCCGGTGAACTTCTCGCGTCACCGGCTTCTCGGTCTGCCCGCCCTCGTACTGTTGATCGCCTCCGCGGGCTGCTCCTCAGCAGACGACGGTGGTTCGGCGGCGGTTCCCAGCCCGGACGCGGAGGTCACGAAGCTGTGCCGGAACCTGGACGAGGCGCTGCCGCGCAAGGTGGACGGTCAGAGCCGCCGGGACCCTGAGCCGGCCTCCGCGCTGACGGCAGGCTGGGGCGACCCGGCGATCATACTGCGCTGCGGGGTGCCCCAGCCGCCCAAGATGATCGACCCTGATGTGCCGGTCGGGCGCGATCCGGACGCGGTGGCCGGCACGGTGGACGGCATCGACTGGCTGATGGAGAAGCGGGAGGACGGCTCCTACCGCTTCACCACCGCGAATCGCTCGGCGTACGTGGAGGTGACGGTTTCGAAGGAGCGGGCGGGCGAGGACACATCGCCGGTGCTCGTCGCTCTCACGCCGGCGATCAAGAAGGCGATCCCTGAGGGCGTGGCGAGCTGAGGCGCGCCCCTTGAGGGGCGCGGGGCTGTGGCATCGTGCGGCTCCGCCGCGTGGGCGCGAGCGACCACGACGGACCCGCAGCCGGCCAACGGCCTACCGCAGCCCCGTCGAACGCCGCAGAGCGGCCTGCACCAAGAGGTCCACCAACTCGGCGTACTCGATCCCGCTCGCCTTCCACATCGCCGGGTACATCGAGATCGGCGTGAACCCCGGCATCGTGTTGATCTCGTTGATGACGAAGTCGCCCCCCTCCGTGAGGAAGAAGTCCGCCCGCACCAGCCCCTCGCACGACGCCGCCTCGAACGCGTCCACCGCGAGCCGCTGGACCTCAGCGGTCTCCTCCGGCGTCAGCGGCGCGGGCACGATCCCCGGCGTCGAGTCGATGTACTTGGCCTCGAAGTCGTAGTACGCGTGAGCGCTCGGCGGCGGGATCTCGGCGGGGACGGACGCGCGCGGGCCGTCCTCGAACTCCAGGACGCCGCACTCGATCTCGCGGCCGCGCAGCGCCGCCTCGACGAGGATCTTCGGGTCGTGCCGCTGGGCCTCGGCGATCGCCTCGTCGAGGTCGGTGAGGTCCTCGACCTTGGTGATGCCGATCGACGACCCCGCGCGCGCGGGCTTCACGAACAGCGGCCAGCCGTGCTCACCGGCGAAGTCGATGATCTTCTTGCGGGCGGCCGACTCGTCCAGCTGCCACTCGCGCGGCCGGATCACCGCATACGGGCCGACCTTGAGCCCGAAGGAGGTGAACACCCGCTTCATGTACTCCTTGTCCTGGCCGACGGCCGAGGCGAGTACGCCGGAGCCCACGTAGGGGACGCCGGAGAGCTCCAGCATGCCCTGGAGGGTGCCGTCCTCGCCGTACGGGCCGTGCAGGACGGGGAAGACGACGTCGACCTCGCCGAGCGCCTTGGGTACCGAACCGGGCTCGCTGTAGACGACTTCGCGGTTGGCGGGGTCGACCGGGAGGACGACGCCGCCCTCCCGCGACTCGGCGAGTTCCTCGACCTCGGGCGTACGGCGCTCGGTGATCGCCATGCGTTCCGGTTCGTCGGCGGTGAGCGCCCAACGGCCGTCGCGCGTGATGCCGATCGGCAGGACGTCGTACTTCGTCCGGTCGATGGCGCGCAGTACGGCGCCGGCCGTGACCACGGAGATCCCGTGTTCCGAGCTGCGGCCGCCGAAGACGACGGCCACGCGCGGCTTGCGGGACGGCTGCTCAGGGCTCTGGGGGAGGTTCTCGCTGCTCATATCGCGTTGAGAGTACCCGTTGGTAGTGCGCCAGTCAGCGCCCATACGGTCGCTTTCGCTCAACGTCGCTCAGGCTTGGCACTGCGCGACATCAGCTCCTTGAGAGCGACGACGGTCGGCTTGCCCTCGTGGACGATACCGACGACCGTCTCGGTGATGGGCATGTCGACGCCGTGCCGACGGGCCAAGTCCAGTACGGATTCACAGGACTTGACACCCTCGGCGGTCTGCTTGGTGACCGCGATGGTCTCCTGCAGGGTCATGCCCCTGCCGAGGTTGGTGCCGAAGGTGTGGTTCCGGGAGAGCGGCGAGGAGCAGGTCGCCACCAGGTCGCCGAGGCCCGCGAGTCCGGAGAAGGTGAGCGGGTCGGCGCCCATCGCCAGGCCCAGCCGGGTCGTCTCGGCGAGACCGCGGGTGATGAGCGACCCCTTGGCGTTGTCCCCGAGACCCATGCCGTCCGCGATGCCGACGGCGAGACCGATGACGTTCTTCACCGCGCCGCCCAGCTCGCAGCCGACCACGTCGGTGTTCGTGTACGGCCGGAAGTACGGCGTGTGGCAGGCGGCCTGGAGCCGCTGGGCGACCGCCTCGTCGGTACACGCGACCACGGACGCGGCCGGCATCCGGGAGGCGATCTCGCGCGCCAGGTTGGGCCCGGTGACCACGGCGATACGGTCCTGGCCGACCTTCGCGACGTCCTCGACGACCTCGCTCATCCGCATGGCGGAACCGAGTTCGACGCCTTTCATGAGCGAGACGAGGACGGTGTCGGGCGCCAGCAGGGGCACCCATTCGGCGAGGTTGGCGCGCAGGGTCTGGGACGGGACGGCAAGAACCGTGAAGTCGGCCCCGGCAGCCGCCTCGGCGGGGTCCGAGGTGGCCCGCAGGTTCTCCGGGAGTTCCACACCCGGCAGGTAGTCCGGGTTGGTCCGGGTGGAGTTGACCGCGTCCGCGAGCTCCGGACGCCGCCCCCACAGCACGACATCACACCCCGCGTCGGCGAGCACCATGCCGAAGGCCGTGCCCCATGAACCGGTGCCGAAGACGGCCGCCTTGACCGGCTTGCTCACTTGCCCTGCCCCTCTTCCTGACGTTCTTGTTCCCGCAGGGCTCCATTGTGCTGCTCGGGCCGCCGGTGCTCGACCGCCGCGGAGGTCCGGCGCCGCTGCTCGATGCGCTCCCGCTTGGGGTCGTACGGCGTCTCGGGCGCCTTCTCGCCGCGGATCTCCTCCAGCTGGAGGGTGATGGCGGCCATGAGGACCTCGGTCGCCTCCTTCAGAAGCTCCGGGGTCATCTCCTCGTCGTAGAAGCGCGAGAGGTCCACGGGCGGGCCCGCGAGGACACGCGAGGTCTTGCGCGGCAGGACGTTGAGTTTCTTGGCGTACGGCGGCAGCAGTTCGTTGGCGCCCCACTGCGCGACCGGGATCACCGGGCACTTGGTCTGCAGGGCCACGCGCGCGGCGCCGGTCTTGCCGGTCATCGGCCACTGGTCGGGATCCCGGGTGATCGTGCCCTCGGGGTAGAACGCCACGCACTCGCCGCGCTCCACGGCCTCGATGGCGGCCCGGAAGGCGCTCAGCGCGTCCGTGGTCTCGCGGTAGACGGGGATTTGCCCGGTGCCTCGCATGAAGGCGCCGATGAATCCCTTCTTGAAAAGACCGCTCTTCGCGAGGAATCGCGGAACGCGGCCGGTGTTGTACTGAAAGTGCGCGTAGGCGAAGGGATCAACGTGCGAATTATGGTTCACCACGGTGATAAATCCGCCGTCGGCCGGAATGTTCTCCATTCCGTGCCAGTCCCGGTTGATCAGAACCACCAGCGGCGGTTTGGCGATCACCGCTGCGAAGCGGTACCAGAAGCCGATTCTGCGGCGGGGCACGCGGACACCTTCCTCCAGGAACCAAGGGGCTGCTCGCCGGGGAGCCGCACAAGTGTCGCCCCGGGCCGTCTGTCTGTCGAGAACACCGTACGCCCCGGTCTGCGCGTCGCCATTGCGGCCAGGTGACAATGACCGCGACGAGAGAGAAACGGAACGCCTGTGCAGTGGACCCTGGTCGTACCCCTGAAGCCTTTGGCGCGGGCCAAGAGCAGGCTCGCGGACACCGTCGGCGACGGGGTGCGCCCGGGGCTTGCCCTCGCGTTCGCGCAGGACACCGTGGCGGCGGCGCTGGCCTGCGGGGCGGTCCGCGGTGTGGTCGTCGTCACGGACGACCCGCTGGCCGGGCGCGAGCTGGCGGCGCTGGGCGCCCGGATCGCCCCGGACGACCCGCAGGCCGACCCCGCGGACGGCCTGAACGCGGCCCTGCGGCACGGGGCGGCGCTCGTTCGCGCCGCGCACCCGCAAAGCCCCATGGCGGCCCTGAACGCCGATCTGCCGGCATTGCGCCCCGAGGAATTGGCCCGCGTCCTGGACGCCGCCGCCGAATTCCCTCGCGCATTCCTTCCGGACGCCGCCGAAATCGGCACCACACTTCTCACCGCGGCCCCCGGCCGGGCCCTGCGCCCCGCCTTCGGCCCCGACTCCCGGCTGCGCCACCGCCGCTCGGGCGCGACGGAACTGACCCCGGACAAGGTGGACTCCGTACGCCAGGACGTGGACACCGGCGACGATCTGCGGGCGGCCCTGGCCCTGGGCGTCGGCCCTCGTACGGCCGCCGCGGCCGCGCGCCTGCTGACCCCGGGCCAGTAGGCTGCGCCCATGCAGGCGACCGCGTACACGTACGACCCCGAGACCCGCTCCGGCCAGGTACTCCTGGACGACGGCACCCCGGTCCCCTTCGACACCCCGGCCTTCGACGCGGGCGGCCTGCGCCTGCTGCGCCCGGGCCAGCGGGTCCGCATCGAGACGGAGGGTGAGGGCGAAGCCCTCCGAATCACCTTGATCACCCTGCAGACGCTCTGACGCACCCCTTCAGGGGCGCGGGGAACTGCGCGACCAGCCACGAAGCACCCGCAGTCGCACACGGCCAGTCCTCCGAGGCAAAGGCGATCAGGCGCTCAAGAACGCCGCGGGCCGGGCTCCAGAACAGGAGCCCGGCCCGACGCGTGAGTACCCGATACGCCCCACCGACTAGCGGGCGGCAGACTTCTTCGCGGTGGTCTTGCGAGCAGTCGACTTCTTGGCCGGCGCCTTCTTCGCCGTGGCCTTCTTGGCCGGCGCGCTCGTCGCGGTCGCCTTCTTCGCCGTGGCCGTCTTCTTCGCGGCCGCGGCCGTGGTCTTCTTCGCGGCGGCGGTCTTGCTCGTCGCCTTCTTCGCCGTGGTCTTCTTCGCGGTCGCGGTCGTCTTCTTCGCCGCGGCCGTAGTCCTCTTGGCCGGCGCCGCCTTGCGGGCGGTGGTCGCCTTCTTCGCCGTGGTCTTCTTCGCGGCGGCCTTCTTGACCGTGGCCGAGGCACCGCCGGTCAGGCTGCCCTTGGGCGCCTTCTTGACCGAGACCTCGCCACCACGCGGAAGCTTCTTCGAGCCGCTCACCAGGTCCTTGAAGCCCTGGCCCGCGCGGAAACGCGGCACGGAGGTCTTCTTGACCCGAACCCGCTCACCCGTCTGCGGGTTGCGGGCGTAGCGGGCCGGACGGTCGACCTTCTCGAACGAACCGAACCCCGTGACCGACACCCGGTCTCCGGCGACGACCGCGCGGACGATGGCGTCCAGAACGGCGTCGACAGCGTCGGCGGCCTGCTGACGCCCACCGACCTTGTCCGCAATCGCTTCTACGAGCTGCGCCTTGTTCACGTCTTCCCCTTCGGAGACCTCGCCAGAACGAAAGTGTTCAAGCTTTTTCGCACGTTAGGCAGATATATACCGCAAATCAAACACGAAACGGGCTTATCACCCTTGTGCCGCAACGAACTCGGCGGTCTCGGAGTTCCTTCAGCGTTCCTCTGCGGGGATTCGTCCCTCGTCGAGGTCCGTCGTGAAGCTCTCCAGACGCCTTGCCGCGTCGGCGAGATCGTGCTTGGCCACGGCCGTAATGACCAGCAGCTTCCGGGTCAGCGCCATGCGTACGCCCTCCGGGACTTGCAGTGCGCGCACTCTTGCGTGCGCTTCCTTGAGTTGGCCCGCGACCGCCGCATAGAGCTCGAGTTGGCCGTCGTGTTCCATGCACAGATTGTGCCATCTGGGGCGAGTTGTCGCCTGCGCAGGGGGCAACTGCGGCCTCCCGGGGGCCAGTCGGGCACCCCGCCCCAGGTCGGCACCATGGTGCGCGTACCCAGGCAATCGCCTTTGTAACTAGGGGAGTTGAAACCTTTCTGCACGCGACTTCGAAGGTGTCCGACCCCACACATGGCTGTACCCCCAACCGTGCACGATTGGGGGTACAGAGGGGTGTCGCGGTGGCTGGAATCAACCGCTGCCGGGTCCTGGGGCGGACCCGCGCGACGGCGGATTCAGACCTTCAGCGTCCGCGGCTTGTACGAGGGCCGCTTGGCCTCGTACGCGGAGATGTCGGCCTCGTTCTGGAGCGTGATGGAGATGTCGTCCAGCCCGTTCAGCAACCGCCAGCGGGAGTTCTCGTCCAGCTCGAAGGAGGCGGTGATGCCCTCGGCACGCACCTCGCGGGCCTCGAGGTCGACCGTCACCTCGGCCTCGGGGTCCTTCTCGGTGAGCTCCCACAGCGCGTCCACGATCTGCTGCTCCAGCACGACCGTGAGCAGGCCGTTCTTGAGCGAGTTACCGCGGAAGATGTCGGCGAAGCGGGAGGAGATGACCGCCTTGAAGCCGTAGTTCTGCAGCGCCCACACGGCGTGCTCACGGGAGGAGCCGGTGCCGAAGTCGGGGCCGGCGACCAGGACAGTGGCGCCCTTGCGCTCGGGCAGGTTGAGGACGAAGGTCTCGTCCTTGCGCCAGGCCTCGAACAGCCCGTCCTCGAAGCCGTCCCTGGTCACCTTCTTGAGCCAGTGGGCGGGGATGATCTGGTCGGTGTCGACGTTGCCGCGGCGCAGCGGAACGGCCCGGCCGGTGTGCGTGGTGAATGCTTCCATGACTCTCAGACTCCAGCGGACACAGGGGCGTCGGACAGGTCGGCGGGCGAGGCCAGGTGGCCCAGCACGGCGGTCGCGGCGGCGACCTGCGGCGAGACCAGGTGCGTACGACCGCCCTTGCCCTGCCGGCCCTCGAAGTTGCGGTTGGAGGTGGACGCGGAACGCTCACCCGGGGCCAGCTGGTCCGGGTTCATGCCCAGACACATCGAGCAGCCCGCGTGCCGCCACTCGGCGCCGGCCTCCTTGAAGACGACGTCCAGGCCCTCGGAGACGGCCTGCAGACCGACCCGCGCGGAGCCGGGGACGACCAGCATCCGTACGCCGTCGGCGACTTTGCGGCCCTTGATCAGCTCGGCGGCGGCGCGCAGGTCCTCGATGCGGCCGTTGGTGCACGAACCTACGAAGACGGTGTCCACGTTGATGGACTTCAGCGGCTGGCCGGCCTCCAACCCCATGTACTCCAGGGCCTTTTCGGCGGCGAGGCGCTCCGAAGCGTCCTCGTACGAAGCCGGGTCGGGGACCGACGCCGAAAGCGGCGCGCCCTGACCGGGGTTGGTGCCCCAGGTGACGAACGGCGACAGAGCGGCACCGTCGATGATCACCTCGGCGTCGAACTCGGCGTCCTCGTCGGTCTTCAGCGTCTTCCAGTACGCGACGGCCGCGTCCCAGTCCTCGCCCTCGGGGGCGTGCGGACGGCCCTTGAGGTACTCGAAGGTCGTCTCGTCGGGGGCGATCATGCCCGCGCGGGCGCCGGCCTCGATCGACATGTTGCAGATGGTCATCCGGGCCTCCATCGAGAGCTTCTCGATGGCGGAGCCGCGGTACTCCAGGACATAGCCCTGGCCGCCGCCCGTACCGATCTTGGCGATGATCGCCAGGATCAGGTCCTTGGCCGTGACGCCCTCGGGCAACTCGCCCTCGACCGTGATCGCCATGGTCTTGGGGCGGACCAGCGGCAGGGTCTGCGTGGCCAGCACATGCTCCACCTGGGAGGTGCCGATGCCGAACGCCAGACCGCCGAAGGCTCCGTGCGTGGAGGTGTGGGAGTCACCGCAGACGACCGTCATGCCGGGCTGGGTCAGACCCAACTGCGGGCCGACGACGTGCACGACACCCTGCTCGACGTCGCCCAGCGGATGCAGACGCACACCGAACTCGGCGGCGTTCGCGCGCAGTGTCTCCAGCTGAACACGGGAGACCGGGTCCGCGATGGGCTTGTCGATGTCGAGGGTGGGGGTGTTGTGGTCCTCGGTCGCGATGGTCAGGTCGAGCCGGCGAACCTTCCGCCCGCTCTTGCGGAGGCCGTCGAAGGCCTGGGGGCTGGTCACCTCGTGCAGCAGGTGCAGATCGATGAAGAGGAGGTCGGGCTCGCCCTCGGCGCGCCGGACGACGTGGTCGTCCCAGACCTTCTCCGCGAGTGTCCTACCCATCGCTTTCCCTCCGGCCGGCTTGTCCGAGCACCGGCCCAACTAGAGATATCGGAGGTGGCGAGCGCCCGTACCCCTCGTATCGCGCGCCGGCCGCCGGGCTCGTTGGTCCGCGAGCCGCTGTCGTTCTGCTTCCAGAGTGGCAAGGTCCACGCGAAATTGAACTTGCGTTTCACAGAGTGAGACGCGAGTATCGTTGCATGGACAACAGTAGCGGCGTCGGCGTTCTGGACAAGGCGGCCCTGGTCCTGAGCGCTCTGGAGTCCGGTCCGGCCACCCTCGCGGGTCTGGTCGGGGCCACCGGACTCGCACGACCCACGGCCCACCGCCTGGCCGTGGCATTGGAACACCACCGGATGGTGGCGCGCGACATGCAGGGCCGATTCATTCTCGGCCCCCGGCTGGCCGAGCTGGCCGCGGCCGCCGGCGAGGACCGCCTCCTCGCCACCGCCGGCCCGGTGCTCACGCACCTCCGCGACATCACGGGCGAGAGCGCTCAGCTCTATCGCCGCCAGGGCGACATGCGCATCTGCGTCGCCGCGGCCGAGCGTCTGTCCGGACTCCGGGACACGGTCCCGGTCGGCTCCACGCTCACGATGAAGGCCGGTTCGTCGGCCCAGATCCTGATGGCCTGGGAGGAGCCGGAGCGCCTGCACCGCGGCCTCCAGGGCGCCCGCTTCACAGCGACCGCGCTCTCGGGCGTACGCCGCCGGGGCTGGGCCCAGTCGATCGGCGAGCGCGAGCCGGGCGTCGCCTCGGTCTCCGCCCCCGTACGCGGCCCGTCCAACCGCGTGGTGGCGGCGGTCTCGGTGTCGGGCCCCATCGAGCGCCTGACCCGCCACCCCGGCCGTATGCACGCCCAGGCGGTCATCGACGCCGCAGCCCGCCTGTCGGAGGCCCTCCGCCGCACAGGCTGACCCGTCAAAGCCCCGTCCGACCACGAACAAGGCCTGCCTCAACGCCGCGGCAGGCCTTTCTTCACACCCTGAAGGGGCGCTGGGCTGTCTCGATATGCGGCTCCGCCTCGTGGGCGCGAGCAACCACAGCCAACCCGCGCCGCCCCACCCAACTCCCCGCCACGACGCCTGGGCGCTCACCCCCGGTGAGCGAACCGCTCCTTCGCGGTACGCCCCCGCCCCTCGATCGGCAGCACCCCGGTAGCCGCCGCGAGGCCGAACGCGGGCATATCGGCGTAGATCGACTCGTACGACCCCTCTGGCACCACGTACGTCTCATGCCAGAGCCCCACATGCTGCCGGGTCTTCCCCTTCCGCTCCTTGCGGTTGAGCGCCGCCCACGCCACCCGGTGGAACGCGTCGGGCGCGTGCGCGTACTCGTACAGCTTCTCCTTGGACTCCCAGTACTGGACCAGGTAGTACGTCCGCGGCGAGGCCGTGAGCAGCACGGCGTTCAGCAGCCCCCGGCTCCGGTCCTTGCGCAGCTCCCGCATCATCCGCGGCATCGCCGCGATGACCGGCCCCCAGTGGTGCACGGCCCAGAAGTGGTTGATGCGCATGCCGATGAGCAGGACCACCACATCACCTTCGGCGGCCGCAGTGGTGCGACCAGCGTTGACCGGCTTCCCGAACATGACTCCCCCTTGTTGGCGAGCGGCGCTATCGAAGACAACTATTGGAGAGTGGCACTACCCAGTAAAAGACGCAAGAGACGCGGCCGGCGGAGCCGAGCGAGCGCGGCGGGGTGCCCACGGCAACGATCAAGTACTGCCTGCGCGAAGGGCTGTTGGCGCCGGCCGCCGGATCAACGGGACGACGGCGGACTCGACTTCACCTGTGACGCCGAACTCATGGCTTCGTACGCCGAGTTGATACACCGGGTCGGCGCGGGGGTACGGCTTCGAGTGGGCCGGGAGCACGAAGAAGGCCCTCCACCGAAGTGGAGGGCCTTCTTCGTCACGTACCCCCGACCGGATTCGAACCGGCGCTACCGCCTTGAGAGGGCGGCGTGCTAGGCCGCTACACAACGGGGGCGTGAAACTGCGTTTCCGCAGTTCCGAGCTGGTCTACCTGGACTCGAACCAAGACTAACTGAACCAGAATCAGTCGTGCTGCCAATTACACCATAGACCAATGTGGTTTAGACCAGTCAGTACCCCCGACCGGATTCGAACCGGCGCTACCGCCTTGAGAGGGCGGCGTGCTAGGCCGCTACACAACGGGGGCCCTAGCGATCCTGCATCGAGGTCAGCGGGTGCGACCCGAACTGTCTTCGCGGGAAGGATCTGTACCCCCGACCGGATTCGAACCGGCGCTACTGCCTTGAGAGGGCAGCGTGCTAGGCCGCTACACAACGGGGGCTTTGCAGATGAGCTCTGCGAGCTGGCCTACCTGGACTCGAACCAAGACTAACTGAACCAGAATCAGTCGTGCTGCCAATTACACCATAGGCCACTGGAACGCAAGCCCTTGAGGGGATCTTGTTCTAGTTTGCTCCGTCGGTTCCGGCCTTTCGGCCCGCTCCCCGGCGGCGCAGAAAGAACATTACCCGAAGGTGGACGGCGCTCCAAAACGGGTATCCGAGCCGAGGATCGCGGGGAGTTCGGCGAGGGTCGCGATCCGGTGCGGACCGACGGGCGGCTCGACCGTCGCGTGCAGGCCGTCGCGGTCGATCCAGACCGACAGCAGACCGGCGTCCGCGGCCCCACGCCCGTCGATCTCCGGGTGGTCGCCCACGTACGCGACCTCGTGCGGAGGCAGGGCGAGGGCCTCGCAGGCCGCGTGGAAGGCCTCGGCGGCCGGCTTGTGGACGCCCAGTTGCTCGGCGCACAGCACCGTCTCGAAGCGGTCCCACACGCCGAGGGTGCGCAGCTTGCGTTCCTGGACGGGGAGGCTGGAGTTGGACAGCACCGCGTGCCGGTGGGTGGCGGCGAGCACGTCCAGGACGGGCAGGACGTCGGGGAAGAGCGCCCAGGCCCGTTCGTAGTGGGCGACGTAGCGCTGGAACCAGGCGTCGGCCTCCGCGTCGCTCAGGGGCCGCCCGTGGAAGTCCCGAACCCGGTCGCGGCGTGTGGACTCCCAGTCGCCCTCGCCCGCCGCGTACCGCCGCCAGTGCAGGCTCGTGAGTTCGCGCCAGCGCGAGAGGGCCTCCTCGACGGACCCGTGTCCGAGCAGCAGGCCCTCGGCGGCGAGATGATCACGCATTCCGGTCCGGTCGGCCGCGGTGTAGTCGAAAAGAGTGTCGTCGACGTCCCAGAGCACGGCCTTGATGTCCATGATCCGACGGTAGCCCGAGGCAGGCCGTCCTGTCCGGAGGATGGCGAAGGGGCGGCACCCGGACCATCGGGTGCCGCCCCTCACGTACGGGCCTTACGCGGCCAGCTTGGCCAGGGCCGCGTCGATCCTCGCCAGCGTCTTCTCCTTGCCCAGGATCTCCAGGGACTCGAAGAGGGGCAGGCCGACCGTACGGCCGGTGACGGCGACGCGTACGGGGGCCTGGGCCTTGCCGAGCTTGAGTCCGTGGGCCTCGCCGGCGGCCAGGACGGCCTCCTTCAGGGACTCGGCGGAGGTCCAGTCGGCGGACTCCAGCTTCTCCTTCGCCGTGCGCAGGAGCGCGTCGGAGCCCTCCTTCATGGCCTTCGTCCAGCTCGCCTCGTCCTCCGCCGGCTCCGGCAGGAACAGGAAGTCGACGTTCTCCGTGATCTCGGAGAGGACCTTGAGGCGGGTCTGCGCGTGCGGGGCGATGGCCTCCCACTTCGCCTGGTCGAAGTCCTCCGGCGCCCAAGGGGCGAAGGGGGCCTTCAGCCACGGGGCGCAGCGCTCGGTGAACTCCTTCACATCCAGCAGACGGATGTGGTCGGCGTTGATCGCCTCGGCCTTCTTCAGGTCGAAGCGGGCCGGGTTGGGGTTCACGTCGGCGACGTCGAAGGCGGCGACCATCTCCTCGATCGTGAAGATGTCCTGGTCCGCCGAGAGCGACCAGCCGAGGAGGGAGAGGTAGTTGAGCAGGCCCTCCGGGAGGAAGCCGCGCTCGCGGTAGAGGTTGAGGGACGACTCGGGGTCGCGCTTCGAGAGCTTCTTGTTGCCCTCGCCCATGACGTACGGCAGGTGGCCGAACTGGGGGGTCTGCTTGGCGACGCCCAGCTCGGTCAGCGCCTTGTACAGGGCGATCTGGCGCGGGGTGGAGGAGAGCAGGTCCTCGCCGCGCAGGACGTGGGTGATCTCCATCAGGGCGTCGTCGACGGGGTTGACGAGTGTGTACAGCGGGGCGCCGTTGGCGCGGACGATGCCGTAGTCCGGGACGTTCTCCGGGGTGAAGGTCAGCTCGCCGCGGACCAGGTCCGTGAAGGTGATCGTCTCGTCGGGCATCCGGAAGCGGACGATGGGCGTGCGGCCCTCGGCCTCGTACGCGGCCTTCTGCTCGGCGGTCAGGTCGCGGCAGTGGCCGTCGTAGCCGGAGGGCCGGCCGGCGGCGCGGGCGGCGTCGCGGCGGGTGTCCAGCTCCTCCGTCGAGCAGTAGCAGTGGTACGCGTGGCCGGCGTCCAGGAGCTTCCGGGCGATCTCCTTGTACGTGTCCATCCGCTGCGACTGGCGGTACGGCGCGTGCGGGCCGCCGATCTCGGGGCCCTCGTCCCAGGTGAAGCCGAGCCAGCGCAGGGAGTCCAGGAGCTGCTCGTAGGACTCCTCGGAGTCGCGGGCCGCGTCGGTGTCCTCGATGCGGAAGACGAAGGTGCCGCCGGTGTGGCGGGCGTACGCCCAGTTGAACAGTGCCGTGCGGACCAGGCCCACATGGGGGTTGCCGGTCGGGGACGGACAGAAACGGACGCGTACGGGGGAGCCGGGTGCGCTAGCCACGCTTGACAACCTTGTTGTTGAGAGTGCCGATGCCTTCGATGGTGACGGCGACCTCGTCGCCGACAGCCAGGGGGCCGACCCCTGCCGGGGTGCCCGTGAGGATCACGTCGCCGGGGAGCAGCGTCATGGCCTCGGTGATGTTGACGATCAGGTCCTCGATGGAGTGGATCATCTCGCTCGTCCGGCCGAGCTGGCGCTGCCCGCCGTTGACCGTGAGCTGGATGGTGAGGTCCGAGGGGTCGAGTTCCGTCTCCACCCAGGGGCCCAGCGGGCAGGACGTGTCGAAGCCCTTGGCGCGGGCCCACTGCTTCTCGCGCTTCTGGACGTCCCGCGCGGTGACGTCGTTGGCGCAGGTGTAGCCGAAGATCACGTCCTTGACGCGTTCACGCGGGACCTCGCGGCACATCCGGCCGATGACCACGGCCAGCTCGGCCTCGTGGTGCAGCTCCTGCGAGAAGGTCGGGTACTGGATCTCGTCACCGGGGCCGATCACCGACGTGGCGGGCTTGAAGAAGGCGAAGGGGCTGTCGGGGACCTCGTTGCCCAGCTCCCGCGCGTGCTCGGCGTAGTTGCGGCCGAAGGCCACGACCTTGTTGGGGAGCACCGGCGGCAGCAGCCTGACCTTGCTGAGCGGGACCTTCGTGCCGGAGAGCTCGAAGTCCGTGAACGGGATGCCCTTGATGATGTCGAGGACGAGCTCGTCCGGCTTGTCGCCCTCGACCGCGCCGAAGGCTACGTTCCCGTCGATGGAGAACCTGGCGATGCGCACGGGATCCTTGCGCCCCTTAACTGAGTGAAATGAGTGAGTGACCGGGCTGGCTGGAGTCTGACGCTCCAGGCTAGCGCGGGGAGGGGGGCGCGCCTCGCGCATCGACCCGGGTGCGGCTCGCCGGATGCCGCTCGTGCCCCGGCCATGACGTGGCGAAGGGCGCCTCGGCGGTGCCGGGCGCCCTTCTTTCCCGTATCTCCACAGGAACTCGCGGAAACCGCCTTGAGCAGTCGGCGATTCTGGCGCGTATTGGGGGGTGCTGTGACTACTCGCCGGCCTGGACCGGGACCGTCATCAGGACGGTCCGACGGGGGTTGGCGGTCTGGGAGGGGAGGTCGACCGAGTGCTCCAGCTCCGGCGTGCGCAGGTCCTCGGCGTCGCTGAGGTGGGCCAGCGTCGTGCGCCGCGGGTTGGCTATCGGGCGGAACATCGTCGTCGTCTTCACTGTTGTCGTCGACCTCGCGGGTGAGGGCGCCCCGGGCAGGCCTCAAGCGGCTGCCCCACTGGCGCGGGTTGTCGGATTCGCCATCCCTGTAAAGCGTCAGGCTAAACATCCGATTCCCGGGCCGAGGCGCGAAGAAGGCATGATCGCTGTGTGAGTTTGCTCACTCACTTACTGGCATAACGGGCAATTCGGACCCTCAGCCCAGCCCGGCATACCGGACATTCAGCCACTGAAGCGCTCATTCCGCTCCTGATCATGGCGACTAGGACACCTTCTTCGCGCCAGAAATTGGCGACTTTGCGCCCGTTTTGCGGAAGAATGCCTTCCACACCTCGTATTCCGGCCCTCACTCGGCGTCACGGTAAACAGACCGTTACCCATTGGCCTTGTTGCAGATCCGGCACTGTGCTGGAATTCCACGGACCGCCGCCGGAATCGTGCCGGCGCGCAGGGGCGCACAGCAGCGCCGGGCGGCGGTGGAGGGGGAGTCAGCGCCGGTCACTCACCGACCACCACTCAAGTGGGGACGTATTCAGGGCGCCCCCGAAGACGCCGACACCGTCCCGTCCGTTCACGCGGAGGGGCGCCTGGTCCAGAGGTTGCGACGCTAGTGCAGGGACGTTTCAAGAGGGATGGCAGCGCTTCGGCGGAGCCGGAGCCACAAAGCGGAGCCGGTAACGGTTCCTCCCCCCAGCACGCCCAGAACCCGGGCCAGCCGGAGCTCGGCGACGGCGGTGAGCGCTCCGGGCGCCCCGGCGCGGCCGGTCCTCCCCCGCAGTCCGGGAAGGCGAAGGCCGGGCCCAGCGGCCCCGGCACCCGAATAGCCCTGCGCAACTGGCGCATCTCGACCCGTCTGGTCTCGCTGCTCGCGCTGCCCGTGGTCGCCGCCACCTCGCTCGGCGCGCTGCGCATCAGCGACAACGTGGACGACATCCAGCAGCTCGACAACATGCGCCTGCTGACGGACATGACCAAGCAGGCGACCGAGCTCGCCACCGCGCTCCAGCAGGAGCGCGACCTGTCCGCCGGTCCGCTCGCGCACAACCGGGACGCCGAGGACTACACGGTCACGGGCCAGCGCGAGAAGACGGACACGGAGAAGAAGCAGTTCTCCGAGGCCACCCAGGAAATCGACGACGCGAGTGCCGCGGGTCGGCTGCCCGGCGTCCGCGACAGCCTCGTCCGCGTGACGCAGGAGCTGATGAAGCTCAACGGCATCCGCAAGAGCGCCTACGAGGACCCCAAGAACTCCACGCAGACCGTCGAGGCGTACCACCGCCTCATCCAGCAGCTGCTCGATCTCTCCACGGACATGGCCGAGGCCACCAGCAACCCGGAGATGATCAGCAAGACCCGTTCGCTGGCGGCCTTCTCCTCCGCCAAGGAGTACGCCTCCGTGCAGCGCGCGATCATCGCGGCGGCCCTGCCGGAGACCAAGAACAAGGCCGGTTCCCTCTCGGAGAACGACCGGCTGTACGGCAGCTCCGCGCTGGACAACGAGGAGTCCGACCGCACCACGTTCGGCAAGATCTACGGCGATGGCGCCGCCGTGGTCACCAAGCCCATCGACGACGCGAGCCCCACCATCGAGGCCGCCGACCTGTACGCGAACCGAGTGCTCAAGAGCCCCAACGGCCTGCGCTCGCAGGACGATCGGTCGTACAAGGACTGGCTGGACGACTCCACGTCCAAGATGGAGCAGATGAAGAAGATCGAGGGCTCGCTGCTGGAGGAGATGGAGCAGACCGCTCGATCGCTGCGCAGCGATGCCGAGCAGGAAGCGATCATCTCCGGTGCGCTGATCCTCCTCGTCCTCGGTGTCTCCCTCGTCGGCGCCTTCGTCGTGGCCCGGTCGATGATCCGCTCGCTGCGGCGCCTTCAGGACACCGCGACCAAGGTCGCCCAGGACCGGCTGCCCGAGCTGGTCAAGCAGCTGTCGGAGTCGGACCCCCAGGACGTCGACACCTCCGTCGAGTCGGTCGGTGTGCACTCCCGGGACGAGATCGGCCAGGTGGCCGCGGCCTTCGACGACGTGCACCGCGAGGCGGTCCGCCTCGCCGCCGAGCAGGCCCTGCTGCGGGGCAACGTCAACGCGATGTTCACCAACCTCTCGCGCCGCTCGCAGGGTCTCATCCAACGCCAGCTGTCGCTGATCTCCGAGCTGGAGTCCCGCGAGGCCGACCCCGACCAGCTGTCGTCGCTGTTCAAGCTCGACCACCTCGCCACCCGTATGCGCCGTAACGGTGAGAACCTCCTCGTTCTCGCAGGTGAAGAGCCCGGCCGCCGCTGGACCCGTCCGGTCCCGCTGGTCGACGTGCTCCGCGCCGCCGCCTCCGAGGTGGAGCAGTACGAGCGCATCGAGCTGGCCTCCGTGCCGACCACCGAAGTGGCCGGCCGGGTCGTCAACGACCTCGTGCACCTGCTCGCCGAGCTGCTGGAGAACGCCACCTCGTTCTCCTCGCCGCAGACCAAGGTCAAGGTCACCGGTCACGCGCTGCCCGACGGCCGGGTGCTGATCGAGATCCACGACACCGGTATCGGCCTCTCCCCCGAGGACCTCGCCGCGATCAACGAGCGGCTCGCCTCGCCGCCCACCGTGGACGTCTCGGTCTCCCGCCGCATGGGTCTGTTCGTGGTCGGTCGGCTGTCGCAGCGTCACGGCATCCGTATCCAGCTGCGTCCGTCCGACTCGGGTGGCACGACCGCGCTGGTCATGCTCCCCGTCGACGTGGCGCAGGGCAACAAGAAGCCGACCCCGGGCAAGCCCGGCCAGGGTGCCCCCTCCACCGGTGGTCCGGCCGCCGCGCAGGCCGCGGCCGGTGTCGCCGCCGCGCGTCGCCAGACCGGCGGTCAGTCGGGTCCCCCGCTCGGCGGCGGTCCCGCCCCCGCGGGTCTGCTCGGCGGCGCTCCCCAGCGCGGGCAGGTCGGCGCCGGCCAGGGTCCGCGGGCCGCGCTGCCCGGCAACCCCAGCGGTCCGGGCAACCCCGGTGGTCCCCGTGGCCCGCAGGGCGGTCCGCCTCCGCAGGGCGGCCGTCCGGCTCCCGCCGGTACCGGCGCCAACCTGTTCGGCGGCCCCGACGCCTTCGGTGGCGGCAACGCCTACGGCGGCGGTCAGAACCCCGGCGGACAGCAGGGCCAGCGGCCCCCCGGCCCGGGT
Organism: Streptomyces graminofaciens; assembly: GCF_030294945.1. Classification (NCBI taxonomy): domain Bacteria; kingdom Bacillati; phylum Actinomycetota; class Actinomycetes; order Kitasatosporales; family Streptomycetaceae; genus Streptomyces; species Streptomyces graminofaciens. The sequence continues at coordinate 4,593,490 of NZ_AP018448.1, forward strand.
ACGGGCGAGAACTTCGACGACTCCGGCCGTCAGGGCGGCTTCGCCGGCGGCGGCTCGGGTCTGCGCCCGCCGGGCGGCAACCTCGGTGACGTCGGCGGCGCGCCGTCGGGCGGCCCGGGTGCCGTACCGCCCAAGCAGGGCAAGGAACGTTCCGGCAGGCGCCGGCCGCAGCTGCCCGGGCGCGGTGGCGCGCGGGCCGAGCTGCCCGGTGGCAACGCCCCGCAGCGCACGCCGAGCTGGAGCGACGAGAACGCGCTGCCGCCGGTGCCGCGTGCCTCGCTGGACGCCCCGCGCGGCCACGACGAGCAGCCGGACGTCACCGCGCCCATGCCGCGCGTCGACCCGAGCCAGGCCCCGGCCTCGGACTTCCCGCGTTCCGACTTCGACGCCCAGCGCCCCGGCGCGGGTGCGCCGCAGAACGGCAACGGGTCGTACGTCCGCTCCGATGTCTTCGGCACCTCAGGTCCGGCCGCGCCCGCGGGTCCGCCCCGCGGCGCCGGGCAGGACCCGTCGTCCACCGGGCAGTTCCCGTCGGCTCCGAGCTTCGACGGTTCCGGCACGGGCCAGTTCGCGGCCCCGGGCCGGCCGAACGGGCAGGCAGGCGGCCAGGACGGCGCCCGGTTCAACCCGCCCGCGCGGCAGAACCCGCAGGACACCGGGCAGTTCCCGATCCCGGGTCGGCAGAGCGGTCCGGAGGGCACGGGGCAGTTCCCGGTCCCCGGTCGGCCGGGCGGCCCGGAGAGCACGGGGCAGTTCCCGATCCCGGGCCGGCAGAACGGCCAGGCCACCGGCCAGTTCGGTGTGCCGGGCCAGAACCCGCAGGACACCGGGCAGTTCGAGCGTCCGCAGGTGAACGGCGAGAGCTTCGGTTCCTCCCGTCCGCAGGCGCCGCAGCGTCCGCCGGTGCCGCCGCAGCGCCCCATGGCTCCGCAGCAGCCGGAGGCCCTGCCGCCGGCGTCGGGTCCGGGCGACGGCCGTACGCCGCTGTACGACACGCTGGAGACCAACTGGTTCCACGGCGGTCCCCAGGACGGCAACGGCGCGGGCGGCCACGCGAACGGCAACGGCAGTGCGCCGCAGCCGCCGCTGCCCGATCGTGCCCCGCCGGTCCCCCAGCGGCCCGCCGCCCCCGTGGCGCCCGCCGCCGCTCCCGCCGCCAACTGGCGGAGCACCCCCAATGACGACCTGGTCCGCCAGGCCGAACGCGCCCGTCAGCCCTCGGCGGGCGGCGTCACCACCTCCGGCCTGCCGCGTCGGGTCCCGCGTGCGAATCTCGTACCGGGCACGGCTCAGCAGCAACAGCACCAAACCGGTCCGCAGATCTCGCGTGCGCCCGATGACGTACGCGGCCGGCTGACCAATCTCCGTCGGGGCATCGCACAGGGCCGTCAGGCCGGGACTGGTCCCGGTACCGGTCAGACCGGCAGCTTCCCGAGCCCCACTCACCAGCAGGAGCGTTAGTTGAGCCAGATGAGCCAAGCGGCACAGAACCTCAACTGGTTGATCACCAACTTCGTGGACAACACCCCAGGGGTGTCCCACACCGTCGTCGTGTCCGCCGACGGTCTCCTTCTGGCGATGTCGGAAGGGTTCCCGCGCGACCGTGCCGACCAGCTCGCCGCCGTCGCCTCCGGGCTCACGTCACTCACGGCCGGGGCGTCCCGGATCTTCGAGGGTGGCGATGTGGCTCAGACGGTGGTCGAGATGGAGCGCGGCTTCCTCTTCCTGATGTCGGTCTCGGACGGCTCGTCCCTGGCCGTACTGGCCCACCCCGAGTGCGATATCGGCCTCGTCGGTTACGAGATGGCCCTGCTGGTCGACCGTGCGGGAGCAGTGCTCACGCCCGACCTGCGCGCCGAACTCCAAGGCAGTCTGCTCCACTGACGCCTGCGGATCCACAGAACTCACCAAATCACCGTCCGGCCGCCACAGTCCCCCCACCGGCCCCCGTCAGACGGCACGACTGACCGACTTGCTGTCCCGCCCGGAGGATCCATGACCCCGCCCACCGCCCCTCACGATCCGTACGCAGAGCCGTACGGAGACGAGGGCGACCAGCCGCTGGTTCGGCCCTACGCGATGACCGGCGGCCGGACGCGGCCGCGCTATCAGCTCGCGCTAGAGGCACTGATCAGCACGACGGCAGACCCCGCCCACCTGATGGGGCTGCTTCCCGAGCACCAGCGGATCTGCCATCTGTGCCGCGAGGTCAAGTCGGTGGCCGAGGTGTCGGCCCTGCTGTCCATGCCGCTCGGCGTGGCTCGGATCCTTGTCGCGGACCTCGCCGAGGCCGGACTCGTCGCGATCCACCAGCCCGGTGGCGACGAGAACGCCGGTGGCGCTCCGGACGTGACTCTGCTGGAAAGGGTGCTCAGTGGACTTCGCAAGCTCTGAACCGGGGCGGGCCACCACCTCGGCCAAGATCGTGGTGGCGGGTGGCTTCGGCGTGGGCAAGACCACGTTCGTCGGGGCCGTCTCGGAGATCAACCCGCTGCGCACCGAGGCCGTGATGACCTCCGCCTCGGCGGGCATCGACGACCTGACGCACACCGGGGACAAGACGACCACGACGGTCGCCATGGACTTCGGCCGTATCACCCTGGACCAGGACCTGATCCTGTACCTGTTCGGCACCCCCGGGCAGGACCGTTTCTGGTTCATGTGGGACGACCTGGTGCGCGGCGCCATCGGTGCCGTCGTGCTGGTGGACACGCGTCGGCTCGCCGACTGTTTTCCCGCGGTCGACTATTTCGAGAACAGCGGGCTCCCCTTCGTCATCGCGCTCAACGGCTTCGACGGGCATCAGCCGTACTCGCCCGAGGAAGTACGCGAGGCCTTGCAGATCGGGCCGGACGCGCCGATCATCACGACGGACGCCCGCCACCGCGCGGACGCCAAATCGGCCCTGATCACGCTCGTCGAGCACGCTCTGATGGCCCGCCTGCGTTAGGGGACGTAGCCACCAGGGCGTACATTCAGGACCCAAGTCCACAGTTGAATACGCAAGTTGTCGTAGATACACCAACGCCGGCTGTGTCCTTTGACACGGTCGGCGCAGGTGTTCATAACGTTTCGACAGAGAAATAGGGTGGTACGGCCACGCCTCGCGGTCGCCCGATGTCGCTGCGTTCACAAAAGCCCCGCTTTTTGCCGGGGCTCGCTCTTTTTGACCGTTTTATCTGGGACTTACATCACGCGGAATCGTTGCCTCCCAGTGTTTGGAACTGCGCAACCCGACGTGCTGGAATGCCTGAACTGCCCATTAGTCAAAGACGTACTAGGGCGTGGAGTCACCCGCGGCACGACGTAGGTGCCGGCGCCGAGAGGTTGTTGGTCGAGTGAGGCGAAGCAAGAAAGGTCCCGAGCCGTCGGCGCGGGGCAACTTCACCCCGCCGCCGCGCGGAGCGGCACCCGCACAAGTGACCGGACCGGAGCCGACGGCCGCACCCGCTTCCAGCGGTAGTCGTCTCTCCCCTCGCAACTGGCGTGTACCCACCCGCCTGAACGCGATTCTCCTCATACCCGTGCTGGTCGGCCTCGTCATGGGCGGCTTCCAGGTGAAGGGCTCGATCGACACCTGGCAGGAAGCACGCGACGCCGAGAAGGTCGCGAAGATCGTGGCCGCCGCAGGCGATTACGCCGAGGCGCTGCTCAACGAGCGTGACGTCTCGGCCGAGCCCCTGCTGAAGGGCAACCGGGACAGCGATGTCGTCCAGAAGGCCCGTGCCGTCACCGACGAGAAGCAGGACGCCTTCCACGCGGCGGTCGTGGGCATGCCCTCCGGGCAGGGCCTGGAGCGCCGTCTGGACCTGGTGACGAAGGCCGAGCCCAAGCTCGAGGACATACGCCAGGCCGCCTTCACCCGGGCGGCCGACCCGACGCAGACCGAAGAGGGCTACGTCACCATCGAGCACTACTTGATGGAGTTCTCCAACGAGCTCGGCCTCGGTACGGGCAACGTCACCGCGTACGGCCGTACGGTCTACGCGCTCGCACTGGCCAAGGGCGCCGCGTCGCTGCAGCGCGCGATCGGCATGCACCTGCTGGTCAGGCCCAGCGAGAACGCCACGACCTACCGCCAGCAGGTCACCGCCTTCACCTCGTACGCGTACCTCGAGAACGTCGCCGTGCAGGAGTACGTCTCCGGTGGCACCGAGGCGGACGCCACCCGGCTGCAGTCGGTCATGGCCGAGAAGACCGCCGAGGGCAAGAAGCAGGTCGAGGCCGCGGCCACGGCCGCCAAGGCCCAGGGCAAGAACTTCGTCGCGCCGCCGGACTCGATGCTGGCGATGATCCAGGAGATCGGCAAGGGCCAGACGCCCGATGAGCTCGCGGCGAAGGGCATCACCCCGTCGACCTGGATGGCGGCCTCCACCCTGAAGTTCGAGGGCTACAGCGAGGTCGAGACCGAGCTGATCAACCGCGCGGTGGACGAGGCCGGCACGATCGCCTCCGACGCCCAGCGCGACGCCTACATCAACGGCGCGATCGTCGTGGTCGCCCTGCTCGCGGCGTTCATCATCGCCGGGATCATGGCCCGTCAGATGAGCCGCTCGATGCGCCAGCTGCGCAACGCCGCCTTCGGCATCGCCGAGCAGCGCCTGCCGATGCTGGTCGACCAGCTCTCGCGCACCGACCCCGGCCGCGTCGACACCCGGGTCGCCCCGATTCCGATCAACACCACGGACGAGATCGGCGAGGTCGCCCGCGCCTTCGACCAGGTCCACCGCGAGGCCGTCCGGCTCGCCGCCGAGCAGGCCCTCCTCCGTGGCAACATCAACGCGATCTTCACCAACCTCTCGCGCCGCAACCAGTCCCTGATCGAGGGCCAGCTGACCCTGATCACCGACCTGGAGAACAACGAGGCCGACCCGGACCAGCTGGAGAACCTCTTCAAGCTGGACCACCTGGCGACCCGTATGCGCCGCAACGGCGAGAACCTCCTGGTCCTCGCCGGCGAGGAGCCCGGCCGCCGCTGGGACCAGCCGGTCCCGCTGATCGACGTGCTGCGCGCCGCCTCCTCCGAGGTGGAGCAGTACGAGCGCATCGAGCTCTCCGGCGTTCCGGAGGCCGAGATCCACGGCCGTGCCGTGACCGACCTCGTGCACCTGCTCGCCGAGCTCCTGGAGAACGCCACCACGTTCTCCTCCCCGCAGACCAAGGTCCGCGTCACCGCGACCCGTCTCCCCGACGGCCGCGTGATGATCGAGATCCACGACAAGGGCATCGGCCTCACCGCCGAGGACTTCGCGGACATCAACCACAAGCTGGCCAACCCGCCGACCGTGGACGCCGCGATCTCCCAGCGCATGGGTCTGTTCGTGGTCGGCCGGCTGTCCGACCGGCACGGCATCCGTGTCCAGCTGCGCCCCTCGGGCGAGCAGGCCGGTACGACCTCGCTGGTCATGCTCCCCGACGTCATCACCCACGGTGGCGGTGGCGAGCAGCACCAGCCGCAGGCCGACCAGTTCACGGTCTCGCAGATCATCCCGGAGCAGCACGGCTTCCAGCAGGCCGCCGTGCCCCCGATGCGCACGGCCGCCGAGCTCGGCTTCGACGACAGTCGTTACGAGGTCCCGGACGACATCCGCGAGCTGGACCCCGTCGGCCGCTCCCTGATCCGCGAGGAGCGCCGGGCGGCCCTGGAGGCCCAGACGCACGGCCAGATCCCGCAGCAGCCCGGCGGCGAGGCCCCGCGCTACGGCGACGACTTCCAGGCACCCGAGCCGTCCTACGACAACGGCGCGACGGGGTACGTCGACCCGCAGCGCTCGTTCGACCAGCAGACGGGGTACGAGGAGCCGCAGCAGCCGTCGTACGACGAGCCGTACTTCGCGTCGAACGGCAGCCTGCCGAACGGCAACGGCGGTCTGCCGGCCGGGAACGACCTTTTCGGTGCTACCGGCGGTTACCCTGAGCCCTCGTATGCGGAGCCCGTCCAGGAGACGGGAGCCGTCGGCGCTCCGGAGACCTACTCGGGCTTCGAAGAGCCGTCCTATCAGGACGACTGGCCGCAGCAGCAGGACTACCAGAGCCCCTACGGCTCCGAGTACGCTCCGGAACCGGAATCCACGCAGGCCGCTGACGTGACGGAGCCGGACCGCGTAGGCTTCGACCGTCCGGGTTCCACCCCCTCCGCCGGCCACGCGCTGACCGACGCCGGCCTGCCCCGCCGCGGCTCCACCGCGAGCGCGGGCGGCACGAGCGCGGGCGCCGTGAACGGACGGCAGGATGTGGCCCAGGACCAGCCGACGACGGCCGGGGGACCGAACGGCGACTGGCGCTCCGCCAACGACGAGCGCTGGCAGCAGGCCTCCCAGCTGAAGAAGCCGAAGGCGGGCGGGGTCACCTCTTCCGGTCTGCCGCGGCGGGTACCCAAGGCCAACCTGGTCGAGGGTGCCGCGAAGACGACCCCGCAGGGAGGTCCACAGATCTCCCGCGCTCCCGAGGACGTCCGGGGCAGGCTGAGCAACCTGCGCCGGGGTGTCCAGCGGGGACGCAGCGCAAGCAGTGAAACGAACGGCCAGGGCTTCGGTCCTGACAGCACCTACAACCAGGAGCGTTAGTGTGAGCCCGATGAGCCAGGCGGCACAGAACCTGAACTGGTTGATCACCAATTTCGTGGACAACACCCCCGGGGTGTCGCACACGGTGGTGGTCTCCGCCGACGGACTCCTTCTGGCGATGTCCGAAGGGTTCCCGCGCGACCGTGCCGACCAGCTGGCGGCCGTGGCGTCGGGTCTTACCTCTCTGACCGCGGGTGCCTCCCGCATTTTCGAGGGTGGCAGCGTCAATCAGACGGTTGTGGAGATGGAGCGGGGATTCCTCTTCATCATGTCCGTTTCCGACGGTTCCTCGCTCGCCGTTCTCGCACACCCGGAGGCGGACATCGGCCTCATTGGGTACGAGATGGCACTTCTGGTGGACCGCGCCGGCTCGGTCCTGACGCCCGATCTGCGTGCGGAGCTCCAGGGCAGCCTGCTCAACTAACAGTCAGACGGTGCGTATTGGCGTCCCGGGGCCGTAAGGTTTCGGGACGCGGCTTCCAATGAGCCATGGATGCCAGCACAGTCGGAGGAGGAGAGAACGTGGCAACACCCCCAGGCGGTTCATCGTCGGGCAACTGGTCGTACCCTGGCCAGGGGCCGGGCCAGGGTGACCAGAACCGGTACAACTTCCCCTCCGCGCCGAGCCGTCAGCAGCCGTACGCACCGCAGGGCCCCGGCCCTTCGCCGTACGACCAGCCGTCGATGCCACGTATCCAGCCCGTGCAGCCGCAGCGCCGCACCCCTGAGCCGTCGCCCGTCGGGGCGTCGCACAACCCCCTGGTGCGCCCGTACGCCATGACGGGCGGCCGCACCAGGCCGCGTTACCAGCTCGCCATCGAGGCGCTGGTGCACACCACCGCGCAGCCGCACCAGATGCAGGGCCAGTTGCCCGAGCATCAGCGGATCTGCAACCTCTGCCGGGAGATCAAGTCGGTGGCCGAGATCTCGGCTCTCCTGACGATCCCTCTCGGCGTGGCCAGGATCCTCGTCGCCGACTTGGCGGAGGCGGGCCTGGTCGCCATCCATCAGCCCGGCGGCGACGAGAGCGCCGGCGGCCAGCCAGACGTGACACTGCTCGAAAGGGTGCTCAGTGGACTTCGCAAGCTCTAGCGGCGGTCCTTCCCGCTCCACCACCTCAGCGAAGATCGTGGTGGCGGGTGGCTTCGGCGTGGGCAAGACCACGTTCGTCGGGGCCGTCTCGGAGATCAACCCGCTGCGTACCGAGGCCGTGATGACGTCCGCTTCCGCGGGCATCGACGACCTCACCCACACCGGAGACAAGACGACCACGACGGTCGCCATGGACTTCGGCCGTATCACCCTGGACCAGGACCTGATCCTGTACCTGTTCGGCACCCCCGGGCAGGACCGCTTCTGGTTCATGTGGGACGACCTGGTGCGCGGCGCCATCGGCGCCATCGTCCTCGTGGACACCCGCAGGCTCGCCGACTGCTTCCCGGCCGTCGACTACTTCGAGAACAGCGGCCTGCCGTTCGTGATCGCCCTGAACGGCTTCGACGGCCAGCAGCCGTACAACCCGGACGAGGTCCGGGAGGCGCTGCAGATCGGTCCCGACACGCCGATCATCACGACGGACGCGCGGCACCGGGCGGACGCGAAGAGTGCGCTTATCACTCTGGTCGAGCATGCGCTGATGGCTCGCCTCCGGTAGGCGCCTGCGGCACCGCTCAGCATCAAAAGGGGCCCTTCCCTTGTGGAGGGGCCCCTTTTGATGGGTCGGTCCGTCGGCTGCAGGTCGGTGGGGGCTGGCAGCCGACACACAACGAAAGGGCCCCCTCCATCCGGAGGGGGCCCTTTCAGGACAAGGCTCAGCGCCAGCTGTGCGGCGCCCGGAAACCCGGCTCGCGCTCCAGGCGGCGCCAGCCGGCGCGGGCGCGGCCTCGGTGGGCCGGGGCCTCGGCGGGCTGGGCTGCCGCGCGGGCGAGCAGCAGAGCGGTGATCGCGGCCACTTCTTCCGGCTCGGCGTGGCCCTTCTCGACGCGAATGTCAGGCAGGTTCATGGATGTCAGTCTCCGTGAGAGAAGTTTCCGCAGGGGTACCGCGAAGGAACCGGCGGGTTACTGCGGCGGGTTGCCGTGCTTGCGGGACGGCAGGTCCGCGTGCTTGGTGTGGAGCATGGCCAGCGAGCGGATGAGGATCTCGCGGGTCTCGGCCGGGTCGATGACGTCGTCCACGAGGCCGCGCTCGGCCGCGTAGTACGGGTGCATCAGCTCGGCCTTGTACTCCTTCACCATCCGGACCCGCATCGCCTCGGGGTCCTCGGCGTCGGCGATCTGCCGCCGGAAGATGACGTTGGCGGCACCCTCGGCGCCCATCACGGCGATCTCGTTGGTCGGCCAGGCATAGGTCAGGTCGGCGCCGATGGACTGGCTGTCCATGACGATGTAGGCGCCTCCATACGCCTTGCGCAGGATCAGCGAGATCCGGGGCACGGTCGCGTTGCAGTAGGCGTACAGCAGCTTCGCGCCGTGGCGGATGATCCCACCATGCTCCTGGTCTACACCAGGGAGGAAGCCGGGTACGTCCAGAAGAGTGACGATCGGGATGTTGAAGGCGTCGCACATCTGGACGAAGCGTGCGGCTTTCTCCGACGCCTCGATGTCGAGGACGCCCGCCAGCGTCTGCGGCTGGTTGGCGACGATGCCGACCACCTGGCCGTCGAGGCGGGCCAGGGCACAGATGATGTTGCGGGCCCAGCGCTCGTGGACCTCCAGGTAGTCGCCGTCGTCGACGAGCTCCTCGATGACCTTGGCCATGTCGTACGGCCGGTTGCCGTCGGCCGGGACGAGGTCGAGCAGGACGTCCGAGCGGCGGTCGGCGGCGTCCGTGGACTCCGCGCGCGGCGGGTTCTCGCGGTTGTTCTGCGGGAGCATCGACAGGAGGTAGCGCACCTCGGCGATGCACGTCTCCTCGTCGTCGTACGCGAAGTGGCAGACGCCCGAGGTCTCCGCGTGGACGTCCGCGCCGCCCAGGCCGTTCTGGGTGATCTCCTCGCCGGTGACCGCCTTGACGACGTCCGGGCCGGTGATGAACATCTGCGAGGTCTCGCGGACCATGAAGACGAAGTCGGTGAGGGCGGGGCTGTAGGCCGCGCCGCCCGCGCAGGGGCCGAGCATCACGCTGATCTGCGGGATGACACCGGACGCCCTGGTGTTGCGCTGGAAGATGCCGCCGTAGCCGGCGAGGGCGGAGACGCCCTCCTGGATACGGGCTCCCGCGCCGTCGTTGAGGGACACGAGCGGGGCACCGGCCGCGATGGCCATGTCCATGATCTTGTGGATCTTCGTGGCGTGGGCCTCGCCGAGGGCGCCGCCGAAGATGCGGAAGTCATGGGCGTAGACGAAGACCGTGCGGCCCTCCACCGTGCCCCAGCCGGTGACGACACCGTCGGTGTACGGCTTCTTGGCCTCCAGGCCGAAGCCGCTGGCGCGGTGCCGACGCAGCTGCTCGACCTCCTGGAAGGAGCCCGGGTCCAGCAGCAGATCGATGCGCTCCCGGGAAGTCAGCTTGCCCTTGGCGTGCTGCGCCTCGGTCGCCTTCTCGCTGGGGCCGGCGATCGCCTGGGCACGGATCTCGTGCAGTTCGGCCACTCGCCCGCGCGCATCCGTCGGCTCACCCGGCGCCTCATCCAAAACGGTCATGTAGTGACCTTACGAAGCCGAGCGATAAAAGCGGCCCGTCGACTCCGTACAGTCTCCGGCGCGTTTTCCTGGTACCCCTGAACAGAACCGTCCCGGCATGCAGGCGAACCGACTGCTCAGGGGGTACCCGTCTTGTAGGGGTCACACAATCCGGCCGCTGAGAGTCACATCACATGTGTACGTGGCGCAGGCCGTGCCGGGAGTGATCCGGAGCCGCAGCCGACGGGCTGTCGCCTCCAGCACCTCGACCGGTTCATCGGCCCGGAGCACTGCTCCGACCGGATGATTCCAGCAGATCTCGACGGCCTCGCCCGAGCGCGGCGGCTCGCTCACGCAGAGCGTAGCGGTACGGCCCCGGCGGCGGAGCAGCACGCTCGCCCCGGCCGAGGCGGTCAGCGGGCCCACCGTACCGGCCTGCCAGAAGTTGGCCGCGGTCAGGCCGAGGGAGGGGACGTGGACCGCCTGCCGGGCGCTGTCGTTGGCGAGGATCGACAACCAGCGCCGGTCGGCCGCGCGGGCGCCGACCGCGCGAGAGGAGGCGCCGGGCATCACCAGATAGGCGTAACGGGCGTCGGTGGGGTCGGTGCCGTGGTCCAGCCAGAGGGTCTGCCAGTGCCGGGTGCGGCGTTCACTCGTACTGGTGGTGTTGATGTCGGACCAGGCTCCGGTGCGGGCCTCGCGGAGGGTGTGGAGGGCGCCGCCGTCGAGGACGACCCAGCCGCCGTGGCCTTCCAGGTGGGCCCAGCGCGGGCCGCGCAGCAGCCGGGGCTCGCCGCTCTCCCCCAGGTTGCGGTTGTCGACGATCGTCTCGACGGGCACCCCGTCCGTGCAGGTGATGCCGGCCCCCAGGCAGACGACCGTGTCCGCGAGGCAGAGCCACGACTTGCGGGCCGCCAGGCTGGAGCCGAGCCCCTTGAGGTGCTGCCCGATCGCCGCGTACTCGCCGTCGGTCGCCCCGCCGACCCACCGCACGGCGGGCTTCGGTTCGCCCCACTCGCCGCCCGCCCGGTCCGGGAGCCGCCGGGTGGAGACGGTGGTGCCGGGCAGGCGGTACCAGTCGACGGTCGGCCAGTACCAGTTGGTGTACTGGTCGCCGAGGCCCTCGGCCCACCACAGGGTCATTCCGGCGCCGGTGTGCCAGCCGCGCGGGTTCTCGCCGTTGCCGCACTCGTAGTGGGCGATGCGGTCGGAGGCCATGGCGATGTGCACGGCGAAGCCCGGGCGGCGGTGGACGGCCCGGTCCATGGCGGCGAAGAGATGGTGGCCGACGGGGTCGGGCGTGGCGGCCACCGGGGAACCCGCGACGGCGTGCAGCCGGGCCAGGTCGGCGACCCCGAACTGTGCGGCCGTGAGGATCGGCGTCACCGTGTCCCGCTCGATCCACCCCTTGATCCGCCCGTGCCACCGCTCACGCTCGGCCGCGGTGGCGCCGAGGGCGAGCAGCGCGATCGCGGCGATGATCCCCTGCCCGTGGAAGTGGTCGCCGCGCAGGACGTGCCGGTCATCGCTCTTGAGGTGCCCCCGGCTGATGGCGCGCCCGTTGACGCCGTCCATGACGAGCCCGTCATGGATGAGGGGCGCGTACGCGCGTTCGACGCTGTCGAGGACGATCTGCTTGTCCGGGTCGGTCACGTCCCAGGTGGAGCCGGCGAGCAGAGCGAAGAGCCGCCCCAGCCCGTCGAGGAGGACCTGACCGTACGTCCCCGAGTACGCGACCCAGGTGTGCTGCACGAACGAGCCGTCGGCGTACAGCCCGTCCCCCGCGGTGACGTACGGGAAGACGGGTGAGAGGGCGTCCCGGGCGAGGGCGAGCTTCTCGGGGGTGCGGCCGAGGATGCCGCGCAGGGCGACGGAGCGGCAGAGGTCGACGCGGTTGGCGCCGGTGGAGGTGCCGGTGTGCTCGCGGAGCAGGGAGTCGGGGACGAAGTGGTCGATCGCCGCGCAGGCGTCCGTGATGCGTGTGTCCGTCAGGTGGTCGTACAGGGCGGCGGCGATGTCCGTCAGCAGGCGGGGGCTGCCGATCTGCCACTCCCACCAGTTGCCGTAGCGGGTGGTGGCGGGGTGGTAGACGGTCGCGGAGAGGTGGTCGAGGCCGCGCAGGACGTCCGCGAGGAGGGCGGGGTCGCCGGTCGAGCCGGTGCCCTGCTGGACGTACGCCTGGGTCATGGTCCACAGACGGCTGTAGCTCCGGGTGATGCCGGAGGGCGGGTCGAAGGGGCGGTCCGGCCAGAGGGAGGCCGGGGCGGGTGCCATGGCCGCGCGGAAGCCGCGGGCGAGGTCGCCGGTCTCGCGCAGGCGGGAGGCGTAGGGCTCGGCGGCGGGGTCGTAGCCGTCCCCGAGCCCGAGGGTCAGCCAGCGGCGGCGGAGGGTGTCGTACTCGTCGTCGGGGGCGGCAGCGGCGTACGCCTTGGGGGCGGTGGCCGCCAGGGCCGCGGTGAGGAGCAGGACGGTACGGCGCGTGGGGGTCATGCCCATGCCGTGTATCACCCACCCGGGGAGAGATCAACGATGCGTGACGGAACGATCACCAGGGCGACAAGGTTGAAACTTGAACGGAATAGGTCTACGGTGGGCCGTGTTCAGTTCGTTGAACATTGAACGACCTCACTCAAGGAGCACGTCATGGGCATCTTCGGCCGCAGCAACACGATCTCCGAGACCGCTGTCGCGCCCCTGGACGCGGTGAACCCCGAGCTGGCCGCGCTCACCGGCGACTACACGATCGACCCGTCCCACACGACGATCGGCTTCGTCGCCCGCCACGCCATGGTCACCAACGTCAAGGGCGGCTTCCTCGACTTCTCCGGCAGCCTGCACCTGGACGGCTCCGACCCGTCCCGGTCCACCGCCTCGATCGACGTCACGATGGACAGCATCGACACCGGCAACGCCGACCGTGACGGGCACCTGAAGAGCGCGGACTTCTTCCGGACCGAGGAGTTCCCGACGATGACGTTCCGCTCGACCAAGGCGGAGGCCCTCGGCGGCGACGACTACCGCATCACCGGCGACCTCTCCATCCTCGGCACGACCAGGCCGCTCGTCATCGACCTGGAGTTCAACGGCACGGCCAAGGACCCGTTCGGCAACGAGCGCGTCGGCTTCGAGGGCAAGGCGGAGATCCTGCGCTCGGAGTGGGGCCTGACGTGGAACGCGGCGCTGGAGACGGGTGGCGTGCTGGTCTCGGACAAGATCAAGCTGAACTTCGACATCTCGGCGATCCGGAACGCGGGCTGAGCGGCCGGTGTCCTCGGCGGGCGGGGGTTGTGCGCCCGTTGGCGCACCCTTCGACGCCCCCGGCCCACGGGGTGATCAGTCAGTCGACCCGAGTGACCGGTTCTCCCGCGGCCCGGACGCCAGCTCGGCCACGGCCGCCCGGAGCCGGGCGGCCCGCGTCCGCGGTGTGCGGGCCTTCAGCAGCCCCAGGACGACGAGGTACCGGTCGGTCTTCCCCAGCCGCCGGAAGGCCTGTCCGGCGCCGGGGTTCTGTTCCAGGGCCGCCGCCAGGTCCTCAGGAACCCCGGCGAGCTTCTGCGACTCGTACGCGGTGGCCCATCGCCCGTCGGCCTCGGCCGCCGCGACCTCGGCGACACCGCCGGGCCGCATCCGCCCGGCGGCGGTCAGCTCCCCCACCCTTCGCACATTCACCATCGACCAGTCACTCCCCGGTCGGCGCGGGGTGATCCGCTGCAGGAAGTACGTCTCGTCGAGCTTCCGCCGCTGCCCGGTGATCCAGCCGTGGCAGAGGGCGAGGTCGTTGACGTCACGCGCGCTGACGGAACGGACGCCGGTCCCCTTCTTGGCGATCCTGACCCAGAGGCCGGGCTGCGGGGCGGGATGCGCGGTCAGCCAGGCGTCGAGCCGGTCGGGGTCTTCGAAAGCGAGGGCTTCCGCGACGAAGGCGTCGGAGATGGCAGAGGCGTCGGAGGTGGCCATGAGCCCCACGGTAGGCAGCGATTAGGCCAGGTGCCGTCCTATACGACGACCGGGTCGTCCAGCACCTCGGCCAGCACCCGTGCCTGCGCACCGTCGGGATCTGACCCGGCGGAGTCGGCCACACAGATCAACGCCTTCCACAGGGCCCAGCCGCGCGCCCGCCGCCATGCGTCGTCGTCCAGCCCGACGGACTCCCGGAAGAGCTGCCGCTCCTCCCCCGTGAAGTAGTTCCAGGCGATGACCAGGTCGCAGGCGGGGTCGCCGACACCGGACGTACCGAAGTCGATGACGGCGGAGAGGGCTCCGTCGTCGACGAGGAGATTCCCCACGGCGACGTCCCCGTGGAACCAGGTGGGCGCCGACGCCCAGACGGAAGTCAGTGCCTCCGCCCAGACGGCCTGGCAGGCGGCGACGTCGACGACGTCTCCGAGCCGCTGGAGGGCCTGCTCGACCTGGTCGCCGTAGGCGCTGGGATGGCACCCGCGGAAGTAGGAGTGCCGGCCGGCCGCCGGGCCGTGCTGCGCGGGGGCTGCGCGCAACTCCCGCAGAAAGGCGCCGAGATCGCGCGTGAGCCGAACCCGGTCGAGGTCCGGCGACGCCTCGACCGTGGCCCCCGGGAGCCATCTGCGCACCGCCCACGGAAACGGATACCCGGCCGCCGGACGCCCGACGGCCACCGGGCCCGGCACGGGCAACGACAGATGCTCGGCCAGCACAGGCAGACACCGGTCCTCCTTGGCGACGGCGGCCACGTACCCCTCCGCGCTGGGCAGCCGCACGGTGAGGCGGTCGCCGAGTCTGAAGGTGCGGTTGTCCCACCCCTGACGGTCGACGGGGCTGACCGGGAGGTCGCTCCACTGCGGGAACTGGTCCGCGATCAGGGTGCGTACGAGTGCGGTGGTGATATCGATCACCGGGTCAGTGTGCGGACGCATCGGAGGCGGGTGAAAGTGGTTTTTGTCGACAGGGCCTAGCGGAGCGGGCTCCGCGGACGGGAGTTGTCTTCCGCGCGTGGGGCGGGGACGGTGTTCGCGCCGCCCGCGGCCCGCTCGACGCGTGCCACCGACCCGATGAGGTCCCGCAGCCGCTCGGCGTACAACCGCATGTTCTTGTACGCCGCGTCGGTGTCCGGGTGGCGGGCCGCGAAGTGGAGGCCCTCGGGGAGTCTGGTGGTCCAGACGCACACCTGGTCGCCGTAGGAGACCCGCATGAGGCCGTGGGCGTTCAGTCGCTGCCAGCGGTGAGCGCCCGGCGTGGCGCGGCTGTCGACGAAGGAGACGATGGAGAAGAGGTCGGGGGACGTGGGGCGGAACTCGGCGCCCAGGAGGCGCAGGACGCGCATGATGGGCGTCCGGGAGAGCGGGCGGTTCTCGCGGAGTTCGGCGCGGACCAGCCGTAGCGCGCTGTCGAAGTCCGGGGCGTCGGCCACGGGGATCTCGATGGGGGCGCCGCCCACGTACCAGCCCATCGAGTCCGACCAGCGGGACTTCACCCTGGTGTGGAACGGGACCACCGTGCGGTAGACCTGCTGTCCCCCGAGCTCGCGCACGATGAGGGCGGTGGCCGCGAGGACGCCGGTCAGGGTGCCGCCGTACGGGCGGCAGTACGCCTCGAAGGCGGCGGCGTCCGCCGTGTCGACCAGCATCTCCTCCATGAGGCTCTGCGTGGGGAGCGGTCCGTCGGGGGTCAGGCCGAGGTCGACGGGGAAGTTCGGGAGCCTGCCGTCGCATCGGGCGATGAACCGGCGCCAGCGGGCCACGGTCGGGTGCGTCTCGTCGATCTCGTCGGCGTTCGCCCGCTCGATCGCGCAGAAGTCGACGTAGCTCGCGACCGGTGGGACGTCCGCCGCGCGGCCCTCGGCGCCCGCCGTGTAGAGGTCGTGGATCTCGGCGGTGATGCGGTGGATCGAGTACGCGTCGACGTTGGTGTGGTCGAACGCCAGGTAGACGCTCGTGCTGTCGTCCCGCACGACCGCGCTGTAGATGAAGTTCGGCCAGGAGAGGGCGTCCGCCGCGATGTCGAAGCGGTCCTGCAGGTGCTGTGTCAGCTTCGCCGCGTCGGGGAAGTCGCCGATGTCCTCGCGGCGCAGTCCGACGTCGGCCGCGTGCAGGGTGAAGCGCCGCATCTCGTCGTCGACCCAGCGGAAGCCGCTGCGCAGCGTCTCGTGCCGCAGGGTCCAGGTCCTCAACGCGTCCTGGAGGACGTCGAGATCGACCTTGCCGGGGATGTCGAACGCCGTGCCGATCCAGGTGGGTACGAACAGGCCGTCCGCACGGACCGTGCGGGAGGTGCGGACGTGCGACTCCTGTGCGTACGCGGGTGGACGGGAGTCCTCCGGCAGTGCGACCGCCGCTTCGACGGTCGTCGGACTCAACGTCCATTCCACCAGGCGGCCGGGGCGGATCCCACAACGCTGAAGGTCGGTAATGCGCATGGAGGGGTAACGATCCGCGTCACCGGGAGGGCACGGGGAGTCGCGGCGTGTCGCCGGGTAGGGTCGTGTCCCGTCCCCGCCACCACCTGGAGCGTCAACGTGAGCACACCGTCGAACGACGCCTCGCAGCACGGCGATTGGGTCGTCGTCGCCTCGTACGAGATCGATCACGGCCGCCCGCACCCCGCCGCCGCGCACCCCGCCGCCGCGCTCCACGCCTGACTGCGGGAACGCGGCATCGACTGGATGCCGTTCGGGGGTGACGAGTTCACCTGGGACAGAATGTGCGCCCCTGACCCCGCCGACGGGCGGTGGCGGGCGTGGGTGACCGTCCGGGTGCGTGCCGAGGCCCTCTGGCGGCTCGGACTCCATCCCGATCAGGCGGCCTCCGTCGGCGGCTCGGCCTCACCGCCCGGGTGGTGGCATGCCGCCGGTGAGCGGTATGCGCGGGTTCACCGACCGATGCCCTGGTCGTCGCCGTTGGCCTAGAGCGTGTGGCCGAATCACGCCCCTTGTCTCACCACTCACACGGTTCACATAATCCAGCAACAGAAATTGACCCGTTCATGGCAACAAGAGCGCTCTTTTTGTTGCTTGCTTGGCATGTGCGCGTCATTTTCACAGCCAACCCCCCACGGAAGGCCTCACGTTGAAGAAGCTCCTCACGGCACTCAAGAGATTCGCGGTGGTCGGTGCCGCCGGCCTCGCGATCGCCAGCCTGCAGCCCCTCTCGACCGCGACGGCCGCCCCGGCGCCCGTCGTCGGCGGTACGCGGGCCGCGCAGGGCGAGTTCCCGTTCATGGTCCGGCTCTCCATGGGCTGTGGCGGCGCGCTCTACACACAGCAGATCGTGCTCACCGCCGCGCACTGTGTGAACGGCTCGGGCGCCAACACCAGCATCACGGCCACCGCCGGTGTCGTGGACCTCCAGTCCACCTCCGGCCGCGTCCAGGTCCGGTCCACCCGGGTCCTCCAGGCCCCCGGCTACAACGGCACCGGCAAGGACTGGGCGCTCATCAAGCTCGCCCAGCCGATCAACCTGCCCACGCTGAAGATCGCCACGACCACGCAGTACAACACCGGTGACTTCACCGTCGCCGGCTGGGGCGCGGCCCGCGAGGGCGGTGCCCAGCAGCGCTACATGCTCAAGGCCACGGTGCCGTACATCAACGACGCCACCTGCAAGGCCTACGGCGGCCTCTACAGCGGTCTCGTCGCGGGCGAGGAGATCTGCGCCGGTTACGCCGCGGGCGGCGTCGACACCTGCCAGGGCGACTCCGGTGGCCCGATGTTCCGCAAGGACAACGCCGGCGCCTTCATCCAGGTCGGCATAGTCAGCTGGGGCGACGGCTGCGCCCAGCCCAACGCCCCCGGTGTCTACACCGAGGTCTCCACCTTCGCCTCGGCCATCGCCTCGGCCGCGGCCACGCTCTGACCTCACGCAGTTCGAGGACGAGCACGAGCACGAGTAGGGATACGAGGTTCACGGGTCCGGTGCCGCGTCGCGCCGGGCCCGTGGCCTTGTCCGCTTCAGAACCCTCCGCCGAAGTCCCCGCCCCCGCCGAAGTCGCCGCCGCCTCCGAAGTCCCCGCCCCCGAAGCCGCCGCCGAAGTCGTCGGTGTTGAAGTCCGCGCCCGAGACGTCGCCGCCCTCGTAGCCGGCGGCCTGGCCGAAGTCGCCGTAGCCCGAGCCGTAGACCGCCGCGTACGACGGGGTGGCCATCATGCTGCCGAGCATCGTGCCGACGAGGAGGCCGGGGAGGATGCCACCGCCGAAGTAGCCGCCCGCCCAGGGGCCGTATGCCGGGCCCGCCTCCCAGTAGGGGCGGCGGCCCGACGCCGTCTCCACCTCGCGGGCCATCGGGTCCCGGCCGTCCGCCAGACGGGCCTGGTCCGCCGCGCAGACCGGGACCTCGCGTTCGGCGCCGCCGAGCGGCGGGGTCCACAGCACGTCCGCCGCCGACGGGCCGTGGCGCGGGTCGAAGAAGCAGGGGGCCCGGCGGTCCGGCAGCGGGCGACCCTCCCTTCGTGCGGCCAGCAGGGCGAGGGAGTAGCGGCCGTCCTCCAGGGACTGGGTGACCCCGCGTACCTCCTCGGGGCGCGTGGCCGCCGCCATCAGGGACTTGGCCTGGTCGTACGCGTCCAGGGCGCGCTCGTAGTCGGCGCGCATCGCGTCGTCCGCGCCCGCCTCGGCGGGGTGGAAGTCCAGGCGGTCCAGTTCCTCGCCGAAGGCCGTGATGTCCTCGTCGACCACTACCTGGAGCTTCGCCAGGGCCGCGCGTCGCTCCGCTTCCTTCTTGCGGCGGTTGCGGCGGACCAGCGCGTACGCGCCCACACCGCCCGCCGCCAGGACGGTGCCCGCCGCCACCAGCGCGCCCGTGTTCACGCCCTCGTCGTCGCCGCCGGCGCTCCAGGTGGAGGGGGCCGAGCCGCCCACGCCGCTGCGCAGGGCGTCGTCCACGAAGTCGTTGAGCTGGGCCTTGGCGTCGCCCGCGCCCCGCGCCGCCGTGACCAGGTTCTGCACCGTCTGTTGACTCAGGACCGCTCTGTCGGCCTTCGCGTCGAAGCGTTCGCCCAGGCGGATGGCGTACACGCCTGTCACTCCGGTGTCGGTGCGGAGGTCGGCGAAGAGGTTCTTCGTCGGGGTGTCGCCCGGCAGGACCGCCACGAAGATCGGCTTGTCCGCGTCCTCGATCTTGTCGGCCAGGGCCTCGGCGTCCGAGGCGGACAGTTGGGCCGAGGCCGCCGGGTCGACGTAGACAGGGCTCTCGCGCAGGGACTCGGCCACCACGGAGAGATCGGTGGCCGCGGGCGCGGCGGGCGCGGCGGGCGCGCCGACCGACAGCGTCGCCAGCGCGGCGACGGCGAACGGTGCGATCAGGAAGCGGGTCAGACGTCGGACCGGTACGCCCTTCATACCTTCGAAGCTACCTCGATCGTCGTAAAAACGGATGATCCGTTCACCCAAGGACTGGCATACGGCCGTCACGCCGCCCGGTACGCCTCCCCCAGCTTGGCCAGCGCCTGCGCGTAGCGGCCGGTGAGCAGCAGGTGCTCGGCCGCCGCGAAGGGTTTGGCGACCGCCTCCGTCATACGGACGTCCTGCCCCACCTTCTCCTGCACACGCAGCCGCGCCTCGGTCACCAGGGCGTGTGCGGCACCGTGCGTCGCATCGGCGTGCTCCCCCGTCGAAGCCTTCGTCGTCAGACCCCAGCCGTAGGGGAACTGCGGGTCGTACGCCGTGTCGCCGACGTTGATCGGCAGCTGGGCCTCCGACTTCGGCCAGGTGACGGGCAGTCGGCCGGTGAAGGGGCGCCTGCCGTAGAGCACGTCCGCGACGCCGTCGCCCTCCGTGCCGGGCAGCCAGGAGGCGACCAGCGCGTCGATGTCGGCCAGCCGGTCGCCGATCAGCTGCGGGCGGCCGGAGACGATCAGCACCGCGCACTTCATGGCGCCGCACACCCGGTCCACGGCTGCCTTGTCGGCGGCGCTCAGCTCCAGGTCGTGGCCGTTGCCGACATCGCCGAAGCCCTCGGCGTACGGGGTCTCGCCGACGACGACCACGCCCACGTCGTGCCCGGCGGTCGGGGCGGAGGCGGCGGCGGAGTGGGTGATCTCGGCGCCCGTCTCGCGCAGGCCCTCCAGGACGGTCGTACCCTCGGTGATCGCACCGGACGAGCCCTGCCAGGTGATCGTCCAGCCGCCGCTCTGGTTGCCGAGGTCGTCGGCGTCGGAGCCGGCCACGTACACCTTCTGGGACTTCCTCAGGGGCAGCAGCCCGCCCGCGTTCTTCAGCAGGACCTGGGACTTCGCCACCGCCTCGCGGGCCGCCGCCCGGTGTGCGGGCGAGCCGATGTCCGCGATGCCGCCGGTGTCGGCGTACGGCTTCTCGAAGAGGCCCAGGCGGAACTTCTGGGTGAGGATGCGGGTGACGGCGTCGTCCACGCGCCGCTCGCTGATCCGGCCCGCCCTCACCTCGGCGACGAGGGTCCGGTGGAAGTCGCCGTACGCGTACGGGACCATGATCATGTCGAGGCCCGCGCCGACGGAGGTGCGGACGTCGCTCGCGTGGTCGCCGGGGATCTGGTCGATGGCCTGCCAGTCGCTGACGACGAAGCCGTCGAAGCCCATGCGGTCCTTGAGGACGCCGTTGATCAGGTCGGCGCGGGCGTGCATCCGCACGGCACCCCTGCCGTCGCCGAGGATGTCGAGGGACGAGTACGACGGCATGACCGAGCCGACGCCCCGGTCCACGGCCTCCTGGTACGGCGCGAGATGCACCGCCTCCAGCTCCTGCCGGGTGACCTTCGTGATGCCCTGGTCGATCGCGTATGTCCCGGTCGTGGACGAGCCGTACGCGGTGCCGCCGTCGCCGACGAAGTGCTTGGCGGTGGCGAGGACCTTGTCGTTCCTGTCCAGGTCCCGGCCGTCGCGGGCGCCCTGGAGGCCCTGGACGATCGTCTCCATGGACTTCACCAGCGCCGGGTCCTCGCCGAACGACTCGTACGCCCGGCCCCAGCGGTCGTCGCGGGTCACGCACAGGCAGGGGGCGAAGTCCCAGGGGACGCCGGTGGCGCGGGTCTCGGCCGCCGTCAACGCCCCCATGTCATGAGCGAGTTGTGGATCCCGGGCGGCGCCCAGGCCGATGTTGTGCGGGGTGATCGTGGCGCCGGTCAGGTTGTTGTGACCGTGGACCGCGTCCACCGCGTAGATCAGCGGGATCTGCAACCGGGTGGACATCGCCCGGAGTTGGAAGCCGTCGATCATCCGTGCCCAGCCCTCGGGGGTGTTCGGCGTGGGGGTGGAACCGCCGCCGGAGAGGAGCGATCCGAGGCCGTACGCCGTGATGTCGGCGGGGGTCGCGAGGGCACCGCGTTCGGCCTGGGTCATCTGGCCGGCCTTCTCCTCCAGGGTCATCCGGGAGAGGAGGTCGGCGACGCGCCTTCGCACCGGCAGCCCGGGGTCGAGGTAGGGCAGGCCGTGGGCTGCGATGACGACCGTCGGGGTTTCGGCGGGGGGTGTGGCGCCGGTGACCGTCAGTCCGACGGGGATCGTCTCGGCCGTTTCCGGCTTCGCGTCGGGGAGGGCGCGTACGGCGATGGTGCGCGTGGTGCCGGACGGGGTGCCCGGCGGGAAGGTGAGCGTGCCGGTCGTGGCGGTGTGGTCGGCGTCGGTGGCCGTCTCGTGGGCGACGGTGACCGGCTGCGTGACCTCGCCGGTGACGGTGACGCGGATCCGGGCCGTGTCGCCCTCGGTCACGGGGTACAGGGTGGCGTCCGTGGTCACGGTCGCGGGCCGGGCGGCCGTCGCCGGCGCGGCGAACGGCAGGGGGAGCAGGCCGGTCAGCAGGACGGCCGAGACGAGGAGCGACGTTCTTCGGCCGCCGGCGCGTGGGCCGGCGGGGCGGGGGGATCGCGAGGAACGCGTGGGGCTTTCCGGTGAGGACCGCATCGGGTGTCCCTCCACTGAGATTCCAGGGCCAGTCGCCGCGCCGAACTCCTGTTTCCCCTTTGTGACTCGATGGGAGTCAACTGTCGGCTTGGGGAGGCGTCGAGAGCCCTGTACAACCGTTCGGGAGGCGTGCTGGTCACGTAGCGCGACCGGGGGACGGAGGGGACGCCATGTGGCGGAGGATGGTCACCGTGGTGGGGGTGGCGGCCGGGTCGGTGATGCTGAGCGGCTGCAGCGCGGTCGATCTGCCGTTGGCGGCCGTGACGGTGGATGCCGACGGGGTGCCCCGGGCGTTGATCCGGCCGTGCGGTGACGGCGACTACGAGGGGCCGCAGCTGGAGGGCTGGGCGGGCTCGGACGAGGAGGGGGACGTCACCCAGGGGTGGAAGGTTAAGGGCGAGCGGTCGGGGGACGCGGAGATTCCGCTCTTCTCGCCGCCGGACGCGGGGCGGGTCCGGTACCGGGGTGAGCGGCGGCTGTTGCCGGACCACACGTATCAGCTGGTCTTCTGGCGTTACGTCACCACTGACTCCTACAACGGCGTCGTCACCTTCACCGCGGAGGACGTCGCCGGGCTGGAGCACGGGCAGGTCTGGGCGGACGGTCGGGCCATGAGCCCCGAGGAGTTCGAGGAGCTGGCGGAGGACTCCTGCTGACGGGGGTGCCGACCAGCGTTTCGCCCCCGCCGCCCCTACCCGCCCCCATCCCTGGGGCTGCGCCCCCGGACCCCCGGGCCGGTTCGTCGTCTGCGAGCCGGTGGGGCTTGTCGCGCGGTTCCCCGCGCCCCTTGAGGGGCGCGGGGAACCGCGCGAGCAACCACGATGTACTCGCACCCGCAGGAGGCGAAAGCGCTACTCCGCCGGTTCCACCCCGGCCCGCAGCAGCCCGTACGCGTACGCGTCCTCCAGTGCCTGCCAGGACGCGGCGATCACGTTGTCGGCCACGCCCACCGTGGACCACTCGCCCGTGCCGTCCGTCGTGGAGATGAGGACCCGCGTCGTGGAGTTCGTGCCGTGCTTGCCCTCCAGGATGCGGACCTTGTAGTCGACGAGCTCCAGCTTGGCGAGCTGGGGGTAGAGCTTCTCCAGGGCGACGCGGAGGGCTCGGTCGAGCGCGTTGACCGGGCCGTTGCCCTCCGCCGTGGCGACGATGCGCTCGCTCTTCGCCCACAGCTTGACCGTGGCCTCGTTGGCGTGGCTGCCGTCGGGGCGGTCCTCGACGATGGCCCGCCAGGACTCGGTGCGGAAGTAGGTGAGGGGCTTGCCGGCGACCTCCCCGCGGAGCAGGAGCTCGAAGGACGCGTCCGCCGCCTCGTACGTGTAGCCCTTGAGCTCGCGCTCCTTGACCCGCTCGACGACCCGGCCGACCAGCTCCCGGTCGCCGCCGAGGTCGACGCCCAGCTCCTTGCCCTTGAGCTCGATGGAGGCGCGGCCCGCCATGTCGGAGACCAGCATCCGCATGGTGTTGCCGACCAGCTCGGGGTCGATGTGCTGGTACAGATCCGGGTCGACCTTGATCGCGGAGGCGTGCAGGCCGGCCTTGTGGGCGAAGGCGGAGACACCGACGTACGGCTGGTGCGTGGACGGGGTGAGGTTCACGACCTCGGCGATCGCGTGGGAGATACGGGTCATCTCGCGCAGCTTGCCCTCGGGGAGGACCTTCTTGCCGTACTTCAGCTCCAGGGCGGCGACGACCGGGAAGAGGTTGGAGTTGCCGACGCGCTCGCCGTAGCCGTTGGCCGTGCACTGGACGTGGGTCGCGCCCGCGTCGACGGCGGCCAGGGTGTTGGCGACCGCGCAGCCCGTGTCGTCCTGGGCGTGGATGCCGAGGCGGGCACCGGTGTCGGCGAGAACCGTCGACACGACCGCCTGGACCTGCGCCGGCAGCATGCCGCCGTTGGTGTCGCAGAGGATCACGACGTCGGCGCCGGCCTCGGCGGCGGCCCGTACGACGGACTTGGCGTACTCGGGGTTGGCGCGGTAGCCGTCGAAGAAGTGCTCGCAGTCGACGAAGACCCGGCGGCCCTGCTCACGAAGGTGGGAGACGGTGTCGCGGACCATCTCCAGGTTCTCGTCGAGCGTCGTGCGCAGCGCCAACTCCACATGCCGGTCGTGCGACTTGGCGACGAGGGTGATGACGGGGGCGCCGGAGTCGAGCAACGCCTTGACCTGCGGGTCCTCGCTGGCCTTGGCGCCCGCGCGGCGGGTCGCGCCGAAGGCGACCAGCTGGGCGTGCCTGAAGTCGATCTCCTTCTGCGCCCGGGCGAAGAACTCCGTGTCCCTCGGGTTCGCGCCGGGCCAGCCGCCCTCGATGAAGCCGACGCCGAAGTCGTCCAGGTGCCGTGCGATGGCCAGCTTGTCCGCGACCGTGAGGTTGATGCCCTCGCGCTGGGCACCGTCGCGCAGGGTGGTGTCGAAGACGTGGAACGAGTCGTCGAGCTCGCTGGTTTCCGTCATGGTCTCAAGGCTCCTGTGTTGGATCTCGGTCGTACCGGAATGACCGGCTCCACCGTCCTCCAATGATCCCTCGCGCTGCGCTCCCGGCTGAAGGTGGGCCAGAAAAGCGAAAAACCCCTCGCGGGTGCGAGAGGTCTGCGCGCGGGTCGAGAACGACGGTGTCCGCCCGTACCTGGTCGTACGTGGCGGTCACTGCGGACCGGCGCGCCTGCTGCCAATAATCGTGGCGAACGAGAGCACGGGGGCAGTCTGGCACAGACCGGCCCCGTGCTCACCGTCCGTCTCAGGATACGAACAGCACAGTGACCACCGGATCACCGAAAGTGGCGTACGAACACGTCCGCGACGCCGTGGGAGTACGCGCTCCGGCGGCCCCCACTGATGACGCGGACACCCAAAAGGGCCGCCACGGACGCGGTGTCCATGGCGGCCCCGAAGGAGAGGTGGTGCCTAGCCCAGCTTGTGCATCCAGCCGTGCTTGTCCTCGGCCGTGCCGCGCTGGATGTCGAGCAGCGCCTGGCGGAGCTTCAGCGTGACCTCGCCGGGCTCGCCGCCCGCCTGCTGCCACTCGGCGTTCGCGCGCTTGACCGTGCCGACCGGGGTGATCACGGCCGCCGTGCCGCAGGCGAAGACCTCGGTGAGGGTGCCGTTCTCGGCGTCGGTCTGCCACTGGTCGATGGAGACGCGGCCCTCCTCGGAGGTGTAGCCGAGGTCGCGGGCGACGGTGAGGAGCGAGTCGCGGGTGACGCCCTCCAGGATGGAGCCCGTCAGCGAGGGGGTGACGATCCTGTCGCCGTACACGAAGTACAGGTTCATGCCGCCGAGTTCCTCGATCCACTTGTGCTCGACCGCGTCGAGGTAGCAGACCTGGTCGCAGCCCTTGGCGGCGGCCTCCGCCTGGGCGAGGAGGGACGCGGCGTAGTTGCCGCCCGTCTTGGCGTCGCCCATGCCGCCGGGGACGGCGCGGACACGGTCCTCGGAGAGCCAGATGGAGACGGGCTTCACGCCGCCGGGGAAGTAGGCGCCGGCCGGGGAGGCGATGACCAGGAAGAGGTACTCGTTGGCGGGCTTCACGCCCAGGCCGACCTCGGTCGCGATCATGAACGGGCGCAGATAGAGGGACTCCTCGCCACCGTGCGCCGGGACCCAGGCCCTGTCCTGCGCCACCAGCGCGTCGCACGCCTCGATGAACGTCTCGACCGGCAGCTCCGGCATGCCCAGCCGGTGGGCGGAGGACTGGAAGCGCCTGGCGTTCTTCTCCGGGCGGAAGATGGCGACGGATCCGTCGGGCTGCCGGTAGGCCTTGAGGCCCTCGAAGATCTCCTGGGCGTAGTGCAGGACCATCGTCGCCGGGTCGAGGGAGATCGGCGCGTACGGAACGAGCTGGCCGTCGTGCCAGCCGCGGCCCTCGGTCCACTTGATGACGACCATGTGGTCGGTGAAGTGGCGGCCGAAGCCGGGGTTGGCCAGGATCGCCTCGCGCTCGGAGTCGGAGAGCGGGCTGGAGGAGGGCTTGAGCTCGATCGTGGGCGTCGTCATGAGTGGTTGTCCTTCACCGGTTTGTGTGTGACGGGCCGCGCTCACATCCGTACTGCCGGTCGCCAGTGTTAGGACGTCCGAGCATTCCCTCATTCCGCGGCATCTCGTTCGATTATCGCCCGGCCGGGGGCGTGGACGAAACAGGGATGACCGTGGACGAAAGCGGTGTGATGTGCGGCCCAGTGGATGATGGTGGCACCCGGCGGGGACATGCGGAAGCCGCCGGGTACCAGGAGGACCCGACGGCTTCGAAAGATTTCGAGTGGCGCGGCAGGTCAGCCGGCTACTCGTACGACGAGGGCGTCGCCGATCTCCTCGGTCGAGCGAGCGGGCTTGCCCACGCGCTCGGCGAGGTCGGCGGAGACGGCCTCCTCGATGCGGGCGGCCTCGGCCTCGTAGCCGAGGTGGCGCAGGAGCAGCGCGACGGACAGGACCGTGGCGGAGGGGTCGGCCTTGCCCTGGCCGGCGATGTCCGGGGCCGAGCCGTGGACGGGCTCGAACATGGACGGGAACTCGCCGCTCGGGTTGATGTTGCCGGAGGCGGCGACGCCGATGCCGCCGGAGACGGCCGCGGCGAGGTCGGTGATGATGTCGCCGAAGAGGTTGTCGGTGACGATCACGTCGAAGCGCTCGGGCTGCGTGACCAGGTAGATGGTCGCCGCGTCCACGTGCATGTACTCGGTGGTGACCTCGGGGAACTCCTCGGCCACCTTGTTGAAGATGTTGGTCCACAGGTGACCCGCGAAGGTCAGCACGTTGTTCTTGTGGATCAGCGCGAGCTTCTTGCGGGGGCGGGCCTGGGCGCGGGCGAAGGCGTCGCGGACCACGCGCTCGACACCGAAGGCCGTGTTCACGGAGACCTCGGTGGCGACCTCCTGCGGGGTGCCCTTGCGGATCGTGCCGCCGTTGCCGGTGTACGGGCCCTCGGTGCCCTCACGGACCACGACGAAGTCGATCTGCGGCTCGCCGGCCAGCGGGGTGGCGACACCCGGGAGCAGCTTCGACGGACGCAGGTTGACGTGGTGGTCGAAGAGGAAGCGGAGCTTCAGCAGGAAGCCGCGCTCCAGGACGCCGGACGGGACGGACGGGTCGCCGATCGCGCCGAGCAGGATCGCGTCGTGCTGCTTGAGGGCCTCGGCGTCCGCGTCGGTGAGGGTCTCACCGGTGGCGTGGTAGCGCTTGGCGCCGAAGTCGTACTCCTTGGTCTCCAGCTTCACATCCTGCGGAAGGACGGCGGAGAGGACCTTGAGACCCTGGGCCACGACTTCCTGACCGATGCCGTCACCGGGGATCACTGCGAGATTGAGGCTGCGAGACATGTTCGGCACCGTACTCCTTGTCCCATGGGATGACATGCCTTGTCCGCGATACGGACGCCCGGGCGGGTGACTCCTCGTCGTCGGGACGCCGCGACAGCGCCGACACGTCGCCGCCCGTTCACCCGTACGTTTGGCGGGTGTTGGGATTCGCTGGGAAGTTCTTCGTCATGGACCTTCCCGACTTCGGCATCCCGCCGCAGCTCGCGCGCCGGATGAGCATGGCCGAGCAGCACGAGTACCTGCGTACGAAGCTGACGCGACGCCGCACGCTGGTGACGGCGGGCTCGTTCGCGGCGACCGGGCTGCTGACCGGCTGCGGCGGCTCCGGTTCGTCGGGCTCGCCCCGCTCGACGACCTCGGCGCCGTCGCCCGCGACCTCCAAGGTGCCCGGCTCGGCCGCCGCCCCCTTCGGCCGCCACCTCGCGTTCGGCGCGGACCCCAAGCGGCAGATGCGGGTCTCCTGGCAGGTGCCGGCCGCGGTGCGGAAGCCGTACGTACGGGTGGGGCTCAAGCCCGAGGAGCTGAGCCTGAGGATCGCGGCGGAGGTCCGCGATCTGCACACGCCGGGCGTCGAGGGCGTGCGGCTCGAACTGGAGCAGTACTACGTGCACGCGGCCCTGGACGGTCTGCGCCCCGGCACGACGTATTACTACGGCGTCGGCCACGAGGGCTTCGACCCCACCTCCCCGGGTCACCGCTCGACCATCGGCTCCTTCCGGACGGCACCGGCCGCGCCCGAGAGGTTCGTGTTCACCGCGTTCGGCGACCAGGGTGTCGGCAAGGCCGCCGCCGCGAACGACCATGTGATCCTCCGCCAGGAGCCCGCCTTCCATCTCCACGCGGGCGACATCTGCTACGCGGACGGCAACGGCAAGGGCCTGAAGTCGGACGGCTACGACCCCGGTTTCTGGGATCTGTTCCTCAAGCAGAACGAGGTGGTGGCCAGGTCCGTGCCCTGGATGGTGACGACCGGCAACCACGACATGGAGGCCTGGTACTCACCGGACGGCTACGGCGGCCAGCTCGCCCGCTGGTCCCTGCCGGACAGCGGCTTCGACCCGCGCTCGGCGCCGGGGGTGTACGCGTTCACGTACGGCAACGTGGGCTTCGTGGCGCTGGACGCGAACGACGTGTCGTACGAGATCCCCGCCAACCTCGGCTACACGGACGGACGGCAGACGAAGTGGCTGGACAGGAAGCTGGGTGAGCTGAGGGCGTCGAAGACGGTCGACTTCGTCGTGGTCTTCTTCCACCACTGCGCCTACTCGACCTCCTCGCACGCCTCCGACGGCGGTGTCCGCGCCCAGTGGCTGCCGCTGTTCGCGAAGCACGAGGTGGACCTGGTGATCAACGGCCACAACCACGTCTACGAGCGCACCGACGCCATCAGGAAGGGCGGGGTGGGCAGGGCGGTGCCGATCGGCGCGTCGACCGACCCGACGCGGGACGGGATCGTGTACGTCACGGCGGGCGGCGGCGGCCGGGACCTGTACGGCTTCCCGCAGGGCGTGAAGGAGAGCTACGAGGGGCATGTCACGCGGCACGACGCGGTGGACACCTTCGCGTGGACGAAGTCACGGAGGTCGAAGGCGGAGACCGTGGAGTGGTCGCGGGTGCGCTACCGGGGCTTCTCCCTGCTCTCGGTGGAGGCGGAGAGCGGCACGCGCCCGTCCCTGAAGGTCTCGGCGCTGAACCAGAACGGCAAGCGCATCGACCACTTCGAGGTGCGGCGCGGCGCGTGAGGCTCACGGCCGCACCGCACCCCGGCGGGTGCGGCTCCCGGCAAGTGGTGGTGGTACGGCGGGCTCAGTGGCCTGTGTGGCCCGTGGATCCGCCGTTGTCCCTGCGGTCCAGGGCGCGCTGGAGCGCGGCGGCGGCGTTCTTGCGGTCTGACTCGCTCGTCCGGGAAACGTGACGGACGCGGCGGCGGACGGTCGTCTCGGCCATGGGGGATCGACTCCTTCGAGAAATCCGGGAGTGCGGAAAAAGGGCGGGTTACGAGACGCCGGAAGGGGCGGGGAGCGGGGCCGCAGGGGTTGCCTGCCTCGGGCTCCGGCTCACGACCGCCATTCGCTTGATCGAGCGAGACGTTCGGCTCCTACAAAGCTAAGCGAGGACCGCGCATCTGTCTCCACAATTACTCGGACTTCCTACTATCTGAGACGGTGGATTGGGTCACACGGCTCTGACCTGCGCTGATCGTCCACACGACTGATCCTCCGCGCAGCAGGCGACCTCGGGAGCCGACAGCGGGAACGGTGAGGTCATGAGCGACGCGAACAAGGCCCTCCTCGAAGGCGGCCCGAGTGATCTGCCCGACCGGATCGTCCCGATCACGACAGCCGGAGCTGATCTGAAGATCGAGCTGCGCAACGGCTACGAGCACTTCAGGGCGACCTCCCGCCACTCGGACACTCCGGAGGGCCGGCTTCCCGTGTACGAGTGGTGGGAGCGGACGGAGATGGCCGGGTAGCTCACCGCAGCGCCGCCGCCACCGCCTCCCCGAAGCCCCTCGGGTCGTCGGTCCACACCATGTGCCCCGCGTCCGGCAGCACCACCCGGCGCACGCGCGGCAGGGCCCGCTCCAGGGAGTCCACGGCGGAACGGGGCCTGATGTCGTGGGCGCCGTCGACGATCAGCACGGGCACGTCCAGGTCCTGGCAGGCGGCGTAGAGCTCGGGTGTGCCGCAGTCGCGCCCGCGTTCGCCGTCGAGGCCCCGGTGGCACTCGTGGTTGATCCCGAACCAGGGGTCGGCCATCCGTCCGGCGTGCTCCGGTGCCCGTTCGCGGTCCTCGAACTCGGCCGACCACTGGAGCACCGACCACTCCCGCTCCTCCGCCGCCGAGCGCACGGACCGGTCCGCCAACTCCCGCCAGCGGGCGAGCCGTTCGGGATGCTCACCGAGCCGGGCGAGGAGGTTGTCCTCGAAGGCGTCGCGCCAGCCGGAGTCGGGCCCGATGCCGGTACCGGCCACGTACACCAGCCCGCTCACCCGCTCCGGGTGCGCGAGCGCGTAGTCCAGCGCGAGGTGCGCGCCCCAGGAGTGGCCGAGCAGGTGCATCCGGTCCAGCCCGAAGTGCCGTCGTACGGCGTCGAGATCGGCGACGGACCGGTCGCTCGTCCACGGTCCGGCGGACCCCTCCGAACGCCCGCACCCGCGCTGGTCCCAGCGGACCACTGTGGCCAGGTCGTCCAGCAACCCGGCCACGTCCTCGAAGTAGTCCCACAGTCCGGGCCCGCCGTGGCACAGCACCAGGGGTTCGCCGCTGCCCGACCGCGCGGCCCACAGACGTACGCCGTCGTCGGCCACCACGGTCGGGGTCTCGTTCTCCGTCCGCGTCATGGGGGCAGTGTGCCCCGGTGACGGGTCAGCCCATGTGCGGGTACGTGTAGTCCGTCGGCGGGACCAGGGTCTCCTTGATGGCGCGGGTGAGTGTCCAGCGAAGGAGGTTCTGGGGGGCGCCCGCCTTGTCGTTGGTGCCGGAGGCGCGGCCGCCGCCGAAGGGCTGCTGGCCGACGACGGCGCCGGTGGACTTGTCGTTGACGTAGAAGTTGCCGGCCGCGTAGCGGAGCTTGTCCATCGTGTACGCCGCAGCCGCGCGGTCGCCCGAGATCACGGAACCCGTCAGGGCGTAGGCGGACACCGACTCCATCTGGGTCAGCATCTCCTCGTACCGGTCGTCCTCGTAGACGTGCACGGCGAGGAACGGGCCGAAGTACTCGGTGGTGAAGACCTCGTTCTCGGGGTCGGAGCACTCGACCACGGTCGGGCGGACGAACCAGCCGACCGAGTCGTCGTACGTGCCGCCCGCGACGATCGTGCAGGCCGGGTCGGACTTGGCGCGGTCGATGGCGGCCTTGTTCTTGGCGAAGGCGCGCTCGTCGATCACGGCGCCGATGAAGTGGGAGAGGTCGGTGACGTCGCCCATGGTGATGCCGTCGACCTCGGCCGCGAACTCCTCACGGAAGCCGTCGTTCCAGAGGGAGGCGGGGATGTAGGCGCGGGAGGTCGCACTGCACTTCTGGCCCTGGTACTCGAAGGCGCCCCGGGTCAGGGCCGTCTTGAGGACCGCGCGGTCGGCGCTCGGGTGGGCGACGACGAAGTCCTTGCCGCCGGTCTCGCCGACCAGCCGGGGGTACGAGCGGTACTTCTCGATGTTGGCGCCGACCGTCTTCCACAGGTACTGGAAGGTCCTGGTCGAGCCGGTGAAGTGGATGCCGGCCAGGTCACGGTGTTCGAGGGCCACCTCGGAGACCTCGAGGCCGTCGCCGGTGACGAGGTTGATGACGCCCTTCGGCAGGCCCGCCTCCTCCAGCAACCGCATCAGCAGCACGGCGGCGTGGGTCTGCGTCGGGGACGGCTTCCACACGACGACGTTGCCCATGAGCGCGGGGGCGGTGGGCAGGTTGCCTGCGATCGCGCTGAAGTTGAAGGGCGTGATCGCGTAGACGAAGCCCTCCAGCGGGCGGTGGTCGAGGCGGTTCCAGACGCCCGGGGAGTTGGCCGGGGGCTGCTCGGCGAGCAGGTCACGGGCGTACTTGACGTTGAAGCGCCAGAAGTCGACCAGCTCGCAGGGACAGTCGATCTCGGCCTGCTGAGCGGTCTTCGACTGGCCGAGCATGGTGGAGGCGGCCAGGGTCTCGCGCCAGGGGCCGGCGAGCAGTTCGGCGGCGCGCAGGATGATCGCGGCACGGTCGTCGAAGGACATCGCGCGCCAGGCGGGCGCGGCGGCGAGGGCCGCGTCGATCGCGTCCTGGGCGTCCTGCCGGGTGGCGTTGCGGTAGGTGCCGAGCACGGCCTGGTGGTTGTGCGGCTGGACCACGTCGAACGCGTCGCCGCCGCCCATCCGCTTCTCGCCGCCGATGGTCATCGGCAGGTCGACCGGGTTGTCGGCCAGCTCCTTGAGCTTGGTCTCCAGCCGCGCCCGTTCGGGCGAGCCGGGGGCGTAGCCGTGCACCGGCTCGTTGACGGGGGTGGGGACCTGGGTCACAGCGTCCATGGTGTCCGTAACTCCTTAGTGAGCGGTGTGGGTCAGCCCTTGGTGATCATGCTGCGGACGAAGAAGCGCAGGTTCGCCGGCTTCTCCGCCAGCCTCCGCATGAAGTAGCCGTACCAGTCCGTGCCGAACGCGGTGTAGACGCGCATCCGGTGGCCTTCGGCGGCGAGGCGCAGATGTTCGTCGCTTCTGATGCCGTAGAGCATCTGGAACTCGTACTCGTCGGGCTTGCGGCCGGCCCGGCGGGCCAGTTCCTGGGCGATGGAGATGAGCCGGGGGTCGTGGGAGCCGACCATCGGGTACCCCTCCCCCGCCATGAGGATCCGCAGGATCCGCACATACGCCCTGTCGATCTGGGACTTGTGCTGGTAGGCGACGGACGCCGGCTCCTTGTACGCGCCCTTCACCAGCCGTACGCGGCTGCCGTTCGCGGCGAGGCGGCGGGCGTCGGCCTCGGTGCGGAAGAGGTAGGACTGGATGACGCAGCCGGTCTCCGGGAAGTCGCGGCGCAGTTCCTCGTGGATGGCGAACATCGAGTCGAGGGTGGTGTGGTCCTCCG
This sequence comes from Streptomyces graminofaciens, assembly GCF_030294945.1. NCBI lineage: Bacteria > Bacillati > Actinomycetota > Actinomycetes > Kitasatosporales > Streptomycetaceae > Streptomyces > Streptomyces graminofaciens. The sequence goes on from NZ_AP018448.1 coordinate 4,626,391, forward strand.
CGTCGAGGGTGACCGTGGTGCCGATGGCGGCGGCGGCCTCCACGACCGGCCGGATGTTGGCGAGGGCCAGGTCGTGGCCGCCGTCCAGCGCCTGGCCGAACAGCGACAGCTTGACGGACATCTCTGCGCGCTCGCCCAGCTCCAGGTCCTTCAGCCGGTCGATCAGCTCCAGATAGGCGTCACGGGCGGCGGCGGCCTGCTCGGGGCGGGTGATGTCCTCGCCGACGACGTCCATCGTCAGCTCCAGGCCCTTGGCGGTGAGGTCCTGGACGACCGGCACGATCTGGTCGACGGTCTCACCGGGGATGAAGCGGTCGACGACCTGCTTGGTCACCGGCGCCCCCGAGACCAGACGTCGCATCCGGTCGCTGCGCGACGCGGCGAGAATCACGGGACCCAGCACGGGGCACCTCCACAAACCAGCAGACAGGACCACCGCGAAACCTAAGGATCCCTCCGATCGTCGGCCATCGACAGCTGTCACGCATTCGTGCCGCAGATCTCAGACAGATGTATGAAGGGCTTGCGGGAATGAGGGAGAATGCCCGGATGACCGCCGATTACAAAGGTGATTACCAGGAACTGGTCGACGAGATCTCGGAGCTGCTCGGCGCCCCGGCGACCCTGGAGAACCGGGATTTCGAGCTGATCGCCTTCGGCGCGTACGACAGCGAGGGCGAGCTGGACGCGTCGGCGCTGGACCCTGTGCGGGCCCGCTCGATCCTCACGCGCCGCTCGACGGCGGCGGTGCGGGAGTGGTTCGAGGGGTTCGGCATCACCCGGGCGACCGGCCCGGTCCGTATCCCGCCGACCCCGGAGGCGGGGGTGTACCGGGGCCGTGTCTGCCTCCCCGTACGGCATCGCGGGGTCGTCCTCGGTTATGTCTGGCTGCTCGACGACGATCCCGGCCCCTCGGACGCCCAGCTGGGGGCCGCGATGGAGGTGGCCGGGAGGATCGGCGCCCTGCTCGCGGACGAGGCCCTGCACGGGGCCGACCTCACCCGGGAGCTGCGGGCGGTGCTGGCCGCCGAGCGCGGCTGGCAGCGGGACATGGCGGTGGCGGAGCTGCGCACGGCGCTCGGCCCGCGCGGGGACGGCGTGCACACGATGGTGTGCGTGGCCCCCTGGCCGTCCGCCGACCCGGACGACGCCCCTTCCGTCCGTACGGTGCCGGGCGCGACCGCGCTGTGCACGGTCCCGTGGGGTGCCGCGGGACACGGTCTCGCGCTGCTGGTGCGGCTGCGCTCGGCGGACGTACCGGCTCCGGCGCTCACGGCGGCGGCACGGCTGCTGGAGCGGGCGGGCGCGGACGCGGCGGCAGGGGTCGCGGGCGGCCGCGCCGGGCTCGCCGAGCTGGGTACGGCGTGGCACGAGGCCTCGGCGGCGGCGCGTGCCGCGCTGGCGGAGCCGCGCTTCGGCCCGGTCGCCGAGTGGCGTTCCATCGGCCCGTACCGCCTGCTGACCTCTCTGCCGCCCGAGACCGGCCAGGACCCCGCCGTACGGGCCCTGTCGACTCCGGCTCACCGCGAACTCGCCCGCACGGCCGAGGTGTTCCTGGACTGCGCGGGCCAGGCGGGGCGTACGGCGGCCGCGTTGGGCATCCACCGGCAGACCCTCTACTACCGCCTCTCCCGTGTCGAACAGCTCACGGGACTGGACCTGGACGACGGCGAGGACCGCCTGCTGCTCCACATGGTGTTGAAGGGGGCGCGGCTCTGAGACCGCGCTTCAGGCGAGCGACGGTGCCAGGGTCGCGGCGGTCGGACCGTCGGGGCGGACGGTGATGCCCCACACCGCCTTCGTGGGGGTGGCGGAGAAGACCGGGACGTGGGCCGGCAGCAGGTGTTCGAGCAGGATGGTCGACTCGCGGAGCGCGAACTGCAGGCCGACGCAGGCACGGGGGCCGATGCCGAAGGGGTAGTAGGCGCCCGGCTGGGCGGGTCGGCCGTTCGGGGTGGTGAAGCGCCGGGGGTCGAAGCGCTCTGGATCCGGGAACAGTTCGGGGTCGCGGTGCGTGAGGTACGGGCTGACCAGGAGGTCGGTGCCCGCCTCGACGGTGTACCCGGCGAGGGTGTCGTCCTCGGCGGCGTGCCGGGGCAGGATCCAGGCGGACGGGTAGAGGCGGAGCGTCTCGTGGACCAGGGCCTGGATGGCCTGGCGGCGCTCGGGCGAGCCTTCGCCGCCTGCGGCGAGCGCCTGTTCGCGGGCGGCGGGGTGCCGGTCGAGGAGCAGATGGAGCCAGGTCAGGGTGGTGGCGGTGGTCTCGTGCCCGGCGGCGAGCAGGGTGACGAGTTCGTCGCGGATCAACTGGTCGGTGTACTCGGGGTGTTCGTCGGCTGCGTCGATCAGGACGTGCAGCAGGCCCGGGCCGTCGGGGCCGGCCGTCGCGCCGCGGGCGGCCTCGATGGCGTGCCGGGCGACCGCGTCGATCCGGGCGAGGTCGTCGGCGACGGCGTCGCGGGCCTTGTCGGCGTCGGCGGGCAGGGTCGGAATGGCGGCCCCCACGGCTTCCATGGCGGCCAGTTCGCGCTCGGTTGCGTCGTCGAGGGGGTGGCCGGTGAGCGCGCGCCAGATGGCGTCCAGGGCGAAGCGGCGCATCTCCTGTCCGACGTCGAGAGTCCGCCCGGTGCGGGCGCAGTCGTCCCAGCGCCCGGCGGTGGTCCGGGCGGCCGCCGTGATCCGCTGCTCGTAGCGGCGCATCCCGGTGCCGGTGAACTGGGCCTGCAGAACCCGGCGTTGCCGCTTCCACGCCTCACCGGTGGCGGCCATGACGCCGTCGCCGATCAGCAGGCGGGCGCGGTGGGAGCGCTTGACGTACCGCTCCGGGTGCCGGGCGAGGACGTGCTGGACCGCCTGTGGGTCGGTGACGAGAACGGTGGGGGCGGGCCCCAGTCGGAACGCGGCGACGCCGCCGCATCGCTCGCGCACCTGGGACAGCAGTTCGACCAGTTCGCCTCCCTGCGCGCGCCACCGCTCGACGAGCCCGGGCTCGACCTCGGGGACCGGCCGCCCCGTTCCGGGAGCGTGGGGAAGGGAGCCGAGAGCGGCTTCGATGTCCATGTTTCCTCCGCGACGAAGCAGTGCCAATACGGAATGTACTGGGGTGGACACATCTGGTGACAGGCCACCTCGTCCTCGCACTCTGCCCAACCTCCGGCCGGCGCCCCACCGGCAAGTGGCGAAAAACGCTGCTTCTGAAAATGATTGTCATCATGCTACGGTCGGTGCACGTTCAACCTTTGACCACGCCTTTACCCGGAGTGTCCCGTGCGCGTCCCCGCCCGTCTTGTCTCCCTGACCGCGGTCACCGCGGCCTCCGCCCTGCTCACGGGCTGTTTCTCGGCGACGGGATCCGATGACGCCGACGGGGCGGGCGCCGACGGCAAGCGCATACGCCTCGCGATGATGCAGCCGCCGCGCTCGGGGCTGTCGCCGCTCTCCGACGACGCGTTCAAGCTCTCCCGCTGGTCGACCGCCGAGACCCTGGTGAAGCTGAACGCCGAGGGCGACGCGCGGCCCGCCCTCGCCACCGAGTGGGAGCGGTCCGGGAAGAGCTGGACGTTCACGATCCGGGACGGCGTCACCTTCCACGACGGTACGAAGCTCACCGGCGAGGCCGTCGTCAACTCCCTCACCGAGGCCGCCGGCGCCTCCCCCAAGCCCCGCATCCTCGACGGCGTCGACCTCTCCGCGAAGGCCGACGGCAACACCGTCACCGTCACCACCGCCGCCGAGGACCCGCTGGTCCCGCAGCGCCTCAGCTCGCCGCAGCTGTCGATCCTGGCGGCGAAGGCGTACCAGGGGAAGACGGTGAACCCGGTCGGCGCGGGCACCGGCCCGTTCGAGCTGACCAAGGTAGACGGCACCTCCTCCGCCTCCCTCGACCGGTACGACGACTACTGGGGCGGCAGGGCCAAGGCCCCCGGCATCGATGTGCGGTTCGTGCCGGACGGCACCGCCCGCGCGGCCTCCCTGCGCAGCGGCGAGGCCGACATCGTCGAGGCGGTCCCCGTGTCTCAGGCCGCCGTGCTCGACCAGGACCTGATCACCGAGGTCCCGATGCCGCGCACCAACACCCTCTACCTGAACACCGAGAAGGGCGTCTTCAAGGACGCCTCGCAGCGCGCCGCCGCCCGCGAGGCCGTCGACGCGAAGTCGATCGTCAAGGGCGTCTACGAGGGGCGCGCCGATGTGGCGCAGGGGCTGCTGGGCCCCGCCCTCCCCTGGGCCGCCGAGCTGCGCTCTCCTGTGAAGCACACCAAGGCGGGCAAGCCCTCCGGCAAGACCGTCACCATCGGTACGTTCACGGACCGCGCCGAGCTGCCCGAGGTCGCCGCCACGCTCCAGCAGCAGCTCCAGAAGGCCGGGTTCAAGGTGAAGCTCGACGTGCGCGAGTACGCCAACATCGAGTCCGACGCGCTGGCGGGCGAGTTCGACGCGTTCATCCTGTCCCGGGCGACCGTCCTCGACTCCGGCGACCCGGCCGCGTACCTGTACAGCGACTTCGCCTCCGACGGCTCCTTCAACATCTCCCAGCTCGCCGACAACACCGTCGACGCGGCCCTGGACAAGGCCTCCGACGCGGCCGCCGGTGACGCCCGCCGCAAGGCGGTCATCGAGGCCGAGGCCGCCGTCCTCGCCACCGACGCGGCGGTGCCGATGCTCCACGAGCGCGTGATCCAGGGCGACGCGGCCGGCGTCGTGGACGCGGCCCACGACCCGCGCGAGCGGGAGCTGGTCACTGCGGACACCTACGTCAAGTGAGGTCAGCAGCGAGGAAGTCGGTCAGCCCGGCCGGGCTGACCCGCTTCGTCTGTCTCGTCGCCGTCCTCGCCGCCGTGGGCCTCCTCCCCTGGCTCTCCGGCCGCGACCCCGCGCTGACCGTGCTGCGCGCCCGGTCCGCCGAGCAGGAGGCGACACCCGAGGCGCTGGCCGCGATCCGCGAGGACCTCGGCCTGGACTCCGGTCCGCTCTCCCTGCTGGGGAACTGGGCCTCGGGTCTGCTGCGCGGCGACCTCGGCACCTCCTGGGTCTCGGGCACCGACGTGCTCCCCTCCGTGGTCTCGGGCCTCCAGGTCTCCCTCGGCCTGATGGGCGCGGCCTTCGCCGTCGCCGTGCTGCTGGCCTGCGCCCTGGTCGCGCCCGTGCTCGTACGGGGCCGGGGTTCGACCGGCGCGTTCGCCGCGATGCTGGCCGCCGTACCGGAGTTCCTGCTGGCCACACTGGCATTGCTGGTGTGCGGGGTGTGGCTGGGCCTGCTGCCGACCTCCGGCTGGGCGGGCCCCGCGTACATGGTGCTGCCCGCGATCGCCCTCGGCGTCCCGGCCGGCGGTCTCCTCGGCCGCCTGGTCGCGGACGCGCTGCCCGCCGTACTGGACGAGCGGTGGGTGGAGCTGTGGCGCGGTGCCGGGGTGGGCCGGGCCCGGGTCTCGGCGGCCGCCCTGCGCCGCGTACTGCCGCCCCTCGTCCCGCAGTTCGGCATGGCCGCCGTGGGCCTGACCGGCGGTGCGGTCGCCGTGGAGACGGTGTTCGCGGTGCCCGGCATCGGCCGTACGGCACTGGGCGCGGCCAAGTCCCAGGACCTCCCCCTCCTCCAGGGCTCGGTGCTGGCCCTCCTCGCGCTGGGCCTGGTCGCGGGCGCCCTGTCCGCACTCGCCCGGCGCCGGCTCCTCGGCCCGGCCCTGCGTGACGCCGGCCTGACGCTCCCGGCGGCCCGCCCGGTCCGCACGCACCCGGCGGTACCGCTGACCCTCGCCGTGCTCCTCCTGGTCACCATCGGCTGGGGCCTGCTGCGTGACCCGTACACGGTGGACACGACCGCCCGGCTGCTGCCGCCGTCCTGGGCACACCCGCTCGGCACCGACGGGCTGGGCCGGGACGTACTGGCCCGCCTCGGCCACGGCGCCGCCTCGACCGTGGGCACGGCGGCGGCGGTCTGCGCCCTGAGCCTGCTGGTCTCCTTGGCGCTGGGCTTCCTGCCGGGTGTGGCCGCGGGTGCGGCGGACATCGCCAACGCCCTGCCGCCGGTGATCGTCGGCATCCTGGTCGCCGCGGCGGCGGGCCCGGGCACGGGCGGCGCGGCCCTCGCCGTGGCACTGATCTCCTGGCCCCCGCTGGCCGCGCATGCGGCGGCCCTGGTCCAGGAGGTCCGCGCCTCCACCTTCCTCACCGCCCAACGGGCCATCGGCGCCAGCCCGTCATGGATCCTGACCCGGCACGTCCTGCCCTCGGTCGCCGCCCCGGTCACCCGCCACGCGATCCTCCGCCTCCCCGGCATCGCCCTCGCCCTCGCCTCCCTGGGCTTCCTCGGCCTGGGCGCCCAACCACCCACCCCCGAGTGGGGGTTGCTGCTGGACGAGTCCCGCGCGTACGTGGAACGGGCCCCCTGGGCGGCCCTTGCCCCGGCGGTCGCCCTGGCCCTGCTTGCGGGGCTGGCCGTGTCGGGGGCGGCGTACGCGCAAGGGCGTACGGGAGGTACGGGACGCGCCCGACGGCGGGTGCGGACGGCGGCAACGACGAAGAAGGAGACCTCTGTTGGCGCCTGACGTGTCCGACGCCCTGCTCTCCGTCCGTGATCTGCGGGTCGCCTTCGACTCGGTGGAGGTCGTACGCGGGCTGTCCTTCGACGTCCGTCCGCGCGAGGTGCTCGCCCTCGTCGGCGAGTCGGGCGCGGGCAAGTCCCTGACGGCCCGGGCGCTGCTGGGCATGCTGCCCCGGGGCGCGACGCCGAACGGGAGCGTACGGCTACGGGAAGAGACGGGGTCGTACGCCGAACTCGTGGGCGCCGCCCGCCCGGCCCTGGCCGCCCTGCGCGGCCACCGGGTCTCGCTCGTCCCGCAGGACGCCCTCTCCGCACTCTCCCCCGTGCACCGCGTGGGCGACCAGCTCGCCGCCGCCGTACGGTCGGTCACGGGCGTCTCGCGCCGGGAGGCCCGCGCCCGGGCGGTCGCCGCGCTGGACCGGGTGGGCATCGCCGACGCCGTACGGAAGGCGCGGGCGTATCCGCACGAGTTCTCCGGGGGGATGCGGCAGCGGGCGGTGATCGCCATGGCGACGGTCAACGAACCCGATCTGGTCGTCGCCGACGAACCGACGACCGCGCTGGACGCCGAGTTGCAGGAGCAGGTGCTGCGGGTGCTCGGCGAGCAGCGCGAGGCGGTCGGGGCGGCGCTGGTGCTGGTCACGCACGACCTCGGGGTGGTCCGGGAGCACGCCGACCGGGTGCTGGTCATGTACGCCGGACGCCAGGTCGAGCAGGGCCCGGCGGAGGCGGTGCTGGGCCGGCCGCGGGCGCCGTACACGGCGGGGTTGCTGGCGTCGCTGCCGCCCGAGGAGCCCGGTGGCTCCCGTCGGCTGCCGTCCATCCCCGGCGCCCCGCCGACCCCCGACGCCCTGCCGCCCGGCTGCGCCTTCGCACCCCGCTGTCCGCTGGCGGACGACCGCTGCCACGCCGCGGAACCCACACCGTGGGCGCCCGCCGAGGGCCACGAGGTCTCCTGCCATCGCTGGGACGAAGTGCCGTATCCCGCGACCGAGTTGTTCCTGGAGCAGCCCGTATGAACCGGCCCCACGCCCTGCTCGACGTGCGCGACCTCGTCGTCCGCTACGGCCCGGTCACCGCCGTCGACCACGTCTCCTTCGCCCTGGACGCGGGCGAGACCCTCGCCCTGAACGGGCCGTCCGGCTGCGGCAAGTCCTCCACGGTCGCCGCCGTACTGCAACTGCGCCGCCCGGAGGGCGGCCAAGTCCTCTTCGAGGGGCGGGAGTTGACGACACTGACCGAGCGCGAACTCCGCCCCCTCCGCCCCCGTATGCAGCCGGTCTTCCAGGACCCGTACGGCTCGCTCAGCCCCCGCCACCGCATCCGTGACGCGGTGGCGGAACCCCTGCGCGTCCAGGGCCGCTGGGACGCGACGGCCGGTCCCGCCCGGGTCGCCGAACTCCTCGACCGGGTCGGCCTCGACCCGGCGTACGGCGACCGCCTCCCGCACGAGCTGTCCGGCGGTCAGTGCCAACGCGCCGGAATCGCGCGGGCGTTGATCTCCGAGCCCCGGCTCCTCGTCCTCGACGAGCCGGTGTCGGCCCTCGACCCGTCCGTCCGGGCCGGTGTCCTCAACCTGCTCGCCGACCTCCAGGACGAGCTGGGCCTCGCCTACCTGTTCATCTGCCACGACCGCGCGGTCGTACGCCACTTCGCGGACCGCGCGATCGAGATGCGGGACGGGCGCGTCACCGAGGTCACGCGCGCGTAGCTCCCTTGATCACCTGACGCAGCCCCGCGGCGAGTTCGTCCGCCTCGGGCGCGTTCGCCGGGTCGAAGTTCCACTGCGCGATGAGCCCCGTCATCAGGGTCACATAGAACTTGCCCAGGGTGTCCAGGGTCTCGTCCGGGACGTCCTCCTCCTTGATACCGGCGAACAGCGCGACCAGGGCGCGCGCGGCGTCCTGCTGCTGCGCCGCCAGGTGATCGCGCACCGCGGGCAACTGGTCGCCCATCGCCACGATCTCGATACTGAGGTGCCACATCGAGCCGGGCCCCCGCATCGTGTCGATGATGTTCGCCCACACCTCCTGGAAGCGCTCGACCGAGCCGGGCTCGGCATCGCTCCTGGCGCCTTCGTCGCCGTCGAAGGCGTCCGAGAGGTCACCGACCAGCGCCAGGTACGCCTCCGCCAGCAACGCGTCCTTCGAGCCGTAGTGGTAGCCGATCGACGCCAGGTTCGTCCCCGACTCCTTGACGAGGTCACGCGCCGTCGTGCGCGCGAAGCCCTTGGCCAGCAGGCAGCGCTTGGCGCCTTCCAGCAGATCCTCACGATGTCCCATGCGGCAAGCGTACCGCCGATCCATACAGACGTCCCAGACAATCGTTTTATACGCTCGTACTAGACAGCCGTTTAAGACGCTCGTACAGTCCTCGGCATGACGAACCCGACGCACGTTCCCCCGGCCGGACGACGGGCCGGCCGCCATGAATGGACCGCCCTGGCCGTCCTGATGCTTCCGCTGCTGCTGGTCTCGATGGACGTCTCCGTCCTCTACTTCGCGATCCCGGCGATCAGCGCTGATCTGGAGCCGAGCGGCACCCAGCAGCTGTGGATCTTCGACATCTACGCATTCGTGCTGGCCGGACTGCTGATGACGATGGGCTCGCTCGGCGACCGCATCGGCCGCCGCCGGCTGCTGATGTTCGGCGCGGCGGCCTTCGGCGCGGCCTCACTGGCGGCGGCGTACGCGAGCAGCGCCGAGATGCTCATCGCGGCGCGCGCGGTGCTCGGCATCGGCGGCGCGACACTCATGCCGTCGACGATGGCGCTGGTCCGCACGATGTTCACCGACCCGGGCCAGCGGGCGAAGGCGATCGGCATCTGGTCCGGGGTGATGACGGGAGGCATCGCGCTCGGCTCGGTGCTCAGCGGCGTACTCGTCGAGTTCTTCTGGTGGGGCTCGGTCTTCCTGGTGAACCTGCCCGCGATGGCCCTGCTTCTGCTTCTCGGCCCGGTACTGCTCCCCGAGTCCAAGAGCGAGGCCGCGGGCCGCTTCGACCTGCTGAGCGTGCCGCTGTCGCTGGCCGCCGTGCTGCCGGTCGTCTACGGCCTGAAGGAGATCCCGTCGGAGGGCTGGCACGTGCGGTACGTGGTGTCGGTGACGGTGGGTCTGCTGTTCGCGGCCCTCTTCGTCCACCGCCAGCGCACCACGGCCTCACCTCTCATCCCGCCCGCGCTGTTCCGGAGCCACGGCTTCACGCCCGCGGTCGTACTGAACCTCCTCGCGGCCTTCGGAATGATGGGCTCGGCGTTCTTCACCACGCAGTACATCCAGTCGGTCCTCGACAAGAGCGCGCTGGAGGCCTCGCTGTGGGCCCTGCTGCCGTCGGTGCTCATCGGGATCGCTGCGCCGGTCACGACCCAGCTGGTCCAGCGGGGGGTGAACCGGGCGTACGTGGTCTGCGGCGGCTTCGTGACCGCCGCCGGGGGTTACGGGCTGCTGGCCGCCGCCGGTACGGACTCGCTGTGGCTGGTGCTGGCCGGGGCGGGGGTGCTCGCCTCCGGGATCGTGACGGTGATGTCCCAGATGACGGACCTGGCGCTGGGCGCGGCGCCGGTCGAGAAGGCCGGCACGGCGTCGTCCCTCCTCGAAACCGGCCAGGAGTTCGGCGGCGCCCTGAGCATGGCCCTCCTCGGCTCCATCGGCACCGCGATCTACCACCACGAGATCCCCTCCTCGGCCCCCGCCCCGGCCCGCGAAACCCTGGGCGGAGCGCTGGCGGTGGCGGAACACCTGCCGGGCCCGGCGGGCACTTCCCTCGCGGCGACCGCCCGGGAGGCGTTCACGACCGGAATGCAGGGCGCTGCGATCGCGGGGGCCGCAGTGCTGCTGGGGGCAGCGGGACTGGCGGTGGGAGCACTGCGGGCGGCCCGGCCCCGGCCTGCGGCTGCCGCCCCCAGCCCGTCCGGCGTTTGAGGACAAGGCCGCGAAAAGACGGGGCTGCGCCCCTGTCCTTTCAGGCCCGCACGGGCCGTTGCTCTAAACGACTGAGGCCCGGTCACCGCTTCAAACGACTGAGGCCCGGCCGCCCAAGCGACCGAGCCTCAGCCAACACACACAAACCAACCTCAGGCGAGGTTCACCGAACGCGCGGACGTCGCGCCGATCTCCTCGGCGACCTCCGTCAGCACCGGCTGCGGCACCGTGTCATCCACGGTGAGCACCGCAAGGGCCTCCCCACCCGCGGCGGACCGAGCGACCTGCATACCGGCGATGTTGATCCCCGCCTCACCGAAGATCCGCCCGACCGTGCCGACGACACCGGGACGGTCCACGTAGCGGAAGACGACCATGTGGTCGGCAAGCGCCAGGTCCACGTCGTACTCCCCGACCGCCACGATCTTCTGGTGGTGCTTCGGCCCGGCGAGCGTGCCGGACACCGACACCTCCTCACCACTGCCGAGGGTGCCTCGCACGGTGACGACATTGCGGTGGTCCGGCGACTCCGAGCTGGTCGTCAGCCGCACCTCCACACCCCGCTCCTGCGCGAACAGCGGAGCGTTCACGTACGACACCGTCTCGTCGACGACGTCCTCGAAGACACCCTTCAGCGCCGACAGCTCCAGCACCTTCACATCGTGCTGCGTGATCTCGCCGTACACCTCGACGTCGAGACGGACCGCGACCTCACCGGCCAGCGCGGTGAAGATACGGCCGAGGTGCTCGGCGAGCGGCAGACCCGGCTTGACGTCCTCGGCGATGACACCGCCCTGGACGTTCACCGCGTCCGGCACCAGCTCACCGGCGAGGGCGAGACGCACGGACCGCGCCACCGCGATGCCCGCCTTCTCCTGGGCCTCGTCGGTCGAGGCGCCGAGGTGCGGGGTGCAGACGACCTCGTCCAGCTCGAACAGCGGCGAGTCGGTGCAGGGCTCCTTGGCGTACACGTCCAGGCCCGCGCCCGCGACGCGTCCCTCCTTGAGCGCCGAGTACAGCGCGGCCTCGTCGACGATCCCGCCACGCGCGGCGTTGACGATGCGCACCGACGGCTTGACCTTGCGCAGCGCCTCGTCGCCGATGAGGCCGACCGTCTCGGGGGTCTTCGGCAGGTGGACGGTGATGAAGTCGGAGACCTCGAGCAGCTCGTCCAGCGACAGGACCTTGACGCCCATCTGCGCGGCCCGGGCGGGCTGCACGTAGGGGTCGTAGGCGACGACCTTCATGCCGAACGCGGACATGCGCTGGGCCACCAGGGCACCGATGCGGCCGAGGCCGACGACACCGAGGGTCTTCTCGGCCAGCTCCACGCCCGTGTACTTGCTGCGCTTCCACTCGCCGTTCTTCAGCGCCGTGTTCGCCTGCGGGATGTGGCGGGCGGTGGCGAGCAGCAGGCCGCAGGCCAGCTCGGCGGCGGTCACGATGTTCGAGGTGGGGGCGTTGACGACCATCACGCCGGCCTTGGTGGCGGCGGAGACGTCCACGTTGTCCAGGCCGACGCCGGCTCGCGCGACGACCTTCAGCTTCTTGGCGGCGGCGATCGCCTCGGCGTCGACCTTGGTCGCCGAGCGGATCAGGATCGCGTCGACGTCGGCGATCGCCGGGAGCAGTTCGGCTCGGTCCGCTCCGTTGACGTTCCGGATCTCGAAGTCCGGGCCCAGCGCGTCGACGGTGGCGGGCGACAGCTCTTCAGCGATCAGTACGACTGGTTTCGCGCTCACGTGAGTCCTCACAAGTCCAATGCTGCGGACGGCCGTCCCGACGGCCGCAGGCGGTGGAGGGGAGTGACACCCGGAATTCCCCGGTGTCGCTTGGCCGCGTGGAAGACGCACGACGCTGTGGGCCTGACGCGTATGTAGTGCAGCAGTGTAGTGGCGCCGGGGGCGTCGCCTCACGCCACTGCGGAAGGATCACCCGGACGTGAAACAAGGCCGGCCGTGGCACCGGGTGAACCCCGCCACGGCCGACCTCAAGAGGTCACGCCTCGTCGTCGTTGACCCACGACATCAGCTTGCGCAGCTCCTTGCCGGTGGTCTCCAGCAGGTGCTCCGAGTCCTGGGTCTTGTACTCGTTGTACTTCTTCAGACCGCCGTGGTACTCGTCCATCCACTGCTGGGCGAACGTGCCGTCCTGGATCTCGGCGAGGACCTTCTTCATCTCGGCCTTGGTGGCGTCCGTGATGATGCGGGGGCCGGTGACGTAGTCGCCCCACTCGGCGGTCTCGGAGATCGACCAGCGCATCTTCTCCAGGCCGCCCTCGTACATGAGGTCGACGATCAGCTTCAGCTCGTGCAGGCACTCGAAGTACGCGATCTCCGGCTGGTAGCCCGCCTCGGTCAGCGTCTCGAAACCGGCCTTGACCAGCGCGGCCGTACCACCACAGAGGACGGCCTGCTCACCGAACAGGTCGGTCTCGGTCTCCTCGGTGAAGGTCGTCTTGATGACGCCGGCACGGGTGCCGCCGATGCCCTTGGCGTACGACAGGGCGAGCGCGAAGGCGTTGCCCGTGGCGTCCTGCTCGACGGCGGCGATGCAGGGAACGCCGCGGCCCTCCTCGTACTGGCGGCGGACCAGGTGGCCCGGGCCCTTGGGGGCGACCATGCAGACGTCGACGCCGGCCGGGGGCTTGATGAAGCCGAAGCGGATGTTCAGGCCGTGGCCGAAGAACAGCGCGTCGCCGTCGCTCAGGTTGTCCTTGATGTGGTCCTCGTAGACCTGGGCCTGGATCGGGTCCGGGACGAGGATCATGATGACGTCGGCCTCGGCGGCGGCCTCCGCCGGGGTCACCACGCGCAGGCCCTGCTCCTCGGCCTTCGCCTTGGACTTCGAGCCCTCGTGCAGACCGACGCGGACGTCGACACCCGAGTCGCGCAGCGACAGCGCGTGGGCGTGGCCCTGGCTGCCGTAGCCGATGACCGCGACCTTGCGGCCCTGGATGATGGACAGGTCGGCGTCAGCGTCGTAGAACAGCTCGGCCACTTTGGGTTCTCTCCTTGTGTGCAGGGTGTTGCGTCCCACCGTATGACGGCAGGGGGGCGTGAAGTTTCCGGGTCTCGGCATACGGGCGGATACGGGCGGCCGGATTCCCCCGGCCGCCCGAACGTGCCCTTACGCCGAGCGGTCCAGTGCGCGCAGCGAGCGGTCCGTGATCGAGCGGGCGCCGCGGCCGATCGCGATCGTGCCGGACTGGACCAGCTCCTTGATGCCGTACGGCTCCAGCATCTTGAGCATGGCGGACAGCTTGTCGCTGGAGCCGGTGGCCTCGATGGTGACGGCCTCCGGGGAGACGTCGACGGTCTTGGCGCGGAACAGCTGGACGATCTCGACGATCTGGGAGCGCGTCTCGTTGTCGGCGCGCACCTTCACCAGAACGAGTTCGCGCTGGACGGCGCCGCCCGGCTCCAGTTCGACGATCTTCAGGACGTTGACGAGCTTGTTGAGCTGCTTCGTCACCTGCTCCAGCGGGAGTTCCTCGATCACGTTCACCACGATGGTGATGCGGGAGATCTCGGGGTGCTCGGTGACACCGACGGCGAGCGAGTCGATGTTGAAGCCGCGCCGGGAGAACAGGGCGGTGATCCGGGCGAGGACACCGGGCTTGTTCTCGACGAGGACGGAGAGGGTGTGCTTGGACATGTGTCTGGGGTCTCTCTCGCTCAGTCGTCTTCGTTGTCGCCGAAGTCGGGGCGGACGTCCCGGGCGGCCATGATCTCGTCGTTGGAGGTGCCGGCGGCGACCATCGGCCAAACCATGGCGTCCTCGTGGACGATGAAGTCGATCACGACGGGGCGGTCGTTGATCGAGTTCGCCTCCTCGATGACCTTGTCGAGGTCGTCCGGGGACTCGCAGCGGATGGCGTAGCAGCCCATCGCCTCGGACAGCTTGACGAAGTCGGGGACGCGGGTGCCCCTGGCCTCCGGGTTGACGTCGTCGGGCCCGGAGTGCAGCACGGTGTTGGAGTAGCGCTGGTTGTAGAACAGGGTCTGCCACTGGCGGACCATCCCGAGGGCGCCGTTGTTGATGATGGCGACCTTGATCGGGATGTTGTTGAGCGCGCAGGTGGTGAGTTCCTGGTTGGTCATCTGGAAGCAGCCGTCGCCGTCGATCGCCCAGACCGTACGGTCCGGGGCGCCGGCCTTGGCTCCCATAGCGGCCGGGACCGCGTACCCCATCGTTCCGGCGCCGCCGGAGTTCAGCCAGGTCGCGGGCTTCTCGTACTGGATGTAGTGCGCGGCCCACATCTGGTGCTGGCCGACGCCCGCGGCGAAGATCGTGCCCTCGGGGGCGAGTTGGCCGATGCGCTCGATGACCTGCTGCGGGGAGAGCGAGCCGTTGTCGGGCTGCTCGTAGCCCAGCGGGTAGGTCTCGCGCCAGCGGTTGAGGTCCTTCCACCAGGCGGTGTAGTCGCCGGTCTGGCCCTCGCTGTGCTCCTTCTGCACGGCCTGGACCAGGTCGGCGATGACCTCGCGGGCGTCCCCGACGATCGGGACGTCGGCGGCGCGGTTCTTGCCGATCTCCGCCGGGTCGATGTCGGCGTGGACGATCTTGGCGTGCGGGGCGAAGCTGGAGAGCTTGCCGGTGACGCGGTCGTCGAAGCGGGCTCCGAGGGCGACGATCAGGTCGGCCTTCTGCAGCGCGGTGACGGCGGTGACCGCACCGTGCATGCCCGGCATTCCCACGTGCAGCGGGTGGCTGTCGGGGAATGCGCCGAGCGCCATCAGGGTGGTGGTGACGGGCGCTCCGGTGAGTTCGGCGAGGACCTTCAGCTCGGCGGTGGCCCTGGCCTTGATGACGCCGCCGCCGACGTACAGGACGGGCCGCTTGGCGGCGGTGATCAGCTTCGCGGCCTCGCGGATCTGCTTGGCGTGCGGCTTGGTGACGGGCCGGTAGCCGGGCAGGTCCATGGCCGGCGGCCAGGTGAAGGTGGTCTGCGCCTGGAGGATGTCCTTGGGGATGTCGACCAGGACCGGCCCCGGGCGGCCGGTGGAGGCGATGTGGAACGCCTGCGCGATCGCCCGGGGGATGTCCTCGGCCTTGGTGACCAGGAAGCTGTGCTTGGTGATCGGCATGGTGATGCCGACGATGTCCGCCTCCTGGAAGGCGTCCGTACCGATCGCCTTGGACACGACCTGCCCGGTGATCGCGACCAGCGGCACGGAGTCCATGTGCGCGTCCGCGATCGGGGTGACCAGGTTGGTGGCGCCCGGCCCGGACGTCGCCATGCACACCCCGACCTTGCCGGTGGCCTGCGCGTAACCGGTGGCCGCGTGGCCGGCGCCCTGCTCGTGGCGGACCAGCACGTGGCGCACCCGCTTGGAGTCCATCATGGGGTCGTACGCCGGCAGGATGGTGCCCCCGGGGATGCCGAACACTGTCTCGGCCCCGACCTCCTCGAGAGAGCGGATGAGGGACTGCGCACCCGTGACGTGCTCGACGGGGGTGGACTGTCCTCCGGATCGGGGCCGCGGCTGCGGATGGTGGGCCCCGGTGGCCTGCTCGGTCATCGGCATTCTCTTCTCGATGCTGAGGGTGTTTTGCGAGGTTCGTGCGGTGTGCGGCTAGCGTCTGACTGGTACCCGTGCAACAAAAAACCCCTCCTTGCCATGAGGCAAGCGAGGGGAGCGCGCCGGGTACGGTCGCTGGGGATTCCGGATCATCGTCCAGTGGGTCCCAGCTTCAGCCGACGCGCTTTCCAAGTACGAGAATTCGGGTGCGCATGGAACTGACCCTCCCCCCGGCACGCACCACGTGTCAAGCGGGTGGGACGGGAGTCTCATTATGTGAGCGAAGGGCACTTCCGCCTCCGTGGACAGCGGGCACACCACTTGTGTACACCCCCGCGCCTCTCATCGCCCGTTCACCTCCGGGGCGCCATGGTCGGCGCCGAGGCCACGACCTTGCTCAGCCCTTCGGACCTCCGTGCGCCCTCGGCCGCGAACGCGGGTTCCGCCGGTCCGTGCGGCACCGGACAGTGGCCCGTGGACAGGGCCCGGCGCAGGCGGTACTCGTCCAGCGCTCCGGAGAAGGCGGCACCCTGGCCGTGGGTGCAGCCCATCGCGCGCAGGGCGATGACCTGCTCGGGCAGGTCCACCCCGTCGGCCACGGTCCGCACCCCCAGGTCGGTGGCGATGCGCACCAGCCCGCTGGTGATCTTGTGCAGCGGCGTGGACTCCACGATCCCCTCGACGAGCCCCCGGTCCAGCTTCAGTACGTCGACGGGAAGCCGCCGCAGCGCCGTGAGGGCCACGAGGCCGCTGTCGAAGCCGTCCAGGGCGATCTGCACGCCGAGCCTGCGCAGATGCGTCAGCCGGCGCTCCAGCTCGTCCAGGGACGTGCCGGTGTCGATGTCGGACAGTTCGAGCACCAGGCACCCGGAAGGGAGTCCGTGCCGGGTCAGGAGCGTCTCCACGGAGCCGGGCAGCGAGCGGTCCAGCAGTTGGCGGGCGCTCACCCGGACGGCCACCGGTACGTTCAGGCCGTTCGCGGCGCGCCCGGCAGCCTGCTCTATGGCCTGTTCGAGCACCCAGCGGCCCAGCTCCATGGTCTTGTCGCCGTCCTCGGCGACCCGCAGGAACTCGGCGGGCGTGAACAGCACGCCCTGGGAGGAGCGCCAGCGGGCCTGGGTCGAGACCGAGGTGATCCGGCCGGTCTCCAGGGCGACCACGGGCTGGTGCAGCAGCACGAACTCGCCGTCGTGCAGCGCGGCCCGCAGCCGGGTGGCCAGCTCGGCCTTGCGTACGACGTCCTGCTGCATCTGCGGCTTGTACAGCTCGACGCGGCCCTTGCCTGAGGCCTTGGCGCGGTACATGGCGAGGTCGGCGTTGCGCAGCAGTTCACCCGCGCCGAGGCCCGGCTCGGCGAAGGAGACACCGATGGAGGCGGCCACCCGGACGTCGTTGCCGTCGATGACGTACGGCTGCGAGAGGGTGATACGGAGGCGGTCGGCGAGCTCGAAGATGCTCCGTTCGCGGGCGGCGCGGTCGCGGGAGCCGTCGCCGACGATGAGGGCCGCGAACTCGTCGCCGCCGAGGCGGGAGGCCGTGTCGCCGTACCGGACCGCGTCCTGGAGCCTGCGGGCGGCCTGGACGAGCAGCTCGTCCCCGGCCTGGTGCCCGATCGTGTCGTTGACCGCCTTGAATCCGTCGAGGTCGATGAAGAGGACGGCCGTGCCCCGGTCGGTGCTGCGGCGGCCGGAGAGGGCCTGCTGGACCCGTTTGGTGAACAGGGCGCGGTTGGGCAGGTCGGTGAGCGGGTCGTGCTCGGCGTTGTGCTGGAGCTGGGCCTGCAGGCGCACTCTCTCGGTCACGTCCCGGCTGTTGAAGATGAGGCCGCCGTGGTGCCTGTTGACCGTGGACTCCACGTTCAGCCAGCCGGCGTCGCCGGACTTGAAGCGGCACTCGATCCGGGTGGTGGGCTCCTCGCCGGGGCTGGCGGCGAGGAAGCGGCGCACCTCGTGGACGACGCAGCCGAGGTCCTCGGGGTGGATGATCGAGGCCAGCTCCTTGCCGACGAGGTCCTCCGCCGGACGGCCGTAGACGCCGGCGGCGGCCGGGCTGACGTAGCGGAGGATGCCGTTGGGTGCGGCGATCATGATGACGTCGCTGGAGCCCTGCACCAGGGAGCGGAAGTGGTTCTCCTTCTGGGCCAGCTCCTGGGTGAGGGTGATGTTGTCGAGGAGCATGATGCCCTGGCGGACCACGAGGGCGAGCACGACCGTGCAGGCGGTGATCAGCACCACCCGGTCGACGCTGCGGCCGCTCAGGACGTTGTAGAGGATGCCGAGGGTGCAGACGGCGGCGGCCAGGTAGGGAGTGAGGGCGGCCAGCGAGCCGGCGATCGGGCGGTTGGCCGGATACCGACTGTGACCTCCTCCTTGGAGGAGCACATGCACGTGTCCTGCCTGCGGTCCGTCGTGCCGCTGGCCGGGGATGTGCTCGTGCACCACGCGCGCGTGACCGCTCTCCTCGGACCGGGCTCCGTGCCGTCGGCCGGTCCAGGGGGCGTAGGCGAGGAGCAGGGAGCCCGCGAACCAGCCGGCGTCGAGGAGTTGGCCGGAGCGGTAGCTGTAGTGCAGCAGGGGCGAGGTGAACAGGGCGTCGCACATCACGGTGAGCGCGAGCGCGCCGATCGCGGTGTTCACCGCCGGGCGGTGGACCGAGGTGCGGCGGAAGTGCAGTGCGAGCACCATGCTGACCAGGGCGATGTCGAGCAGGGGGTAGGCGAGGTTGAGCGCGGTGTGCGCGACGTTCGACCCGCCGAATTTGGTGACCTGGGCGAGCGCGAGGCTCCAGGAGAGGGTGACCAGGGAGCCGCCGATCAGCCAGGAGTCCAGCATGAGGCAGACCCAGCCCGCCTTGGTGACGGGCCGCTTGGCGAGCACCAGCAGGCCGACGATCGCGGGTGGCGCGAAGCAGAGGAAGAACAGGTCGGCGTAGCTCGGGCTGGGCACGGGCCGGTCGAGGACGACCTCGTACCAGCCCCATACGCCGTTGCCCAGCGCCGCCATCATGGAGGAGAGGGCGAACAGCAGCCAGGCGGGTCGAAAGCGGCTTTGGCGGCTGCGCGCGTAGCGGAAGCAGGAGACGGCGGCGGCCGCGGCCGCGGCGGCGAGCCCGAAGTCGCCCATGACGAGGGCGACTTGCTCATCGCCCCAGCCGAGCGCGGCACCGACGGCGTAGGCCGCGCAGACCAGGGCGAGCACGAGCTGGGCCCTGAGGCCCGCACCGTCGCGGTCAAGGAGCAGTCCGCCGGGCGGCGGCGGCCCGGGGAGCGGCTTGGCGTCCCCGGGCGTCGGGTCGAGCGTGGCGGCGGGTGACGGGCGGGGGCTCACCGGAGCTCCTCGGTGAGCGCCCCTGCCGTGTCCCGCCGGTCCCGGTGCGTCGGATGCGTGTGTTCTCTGCGGCTGTTGTGCCTGCGGTGGTGCCGGCCGTGGCCACCGGGATGACTGTGGCCATCGTGACTGCCGTGAGCGCCACGGCCGCCATGACCGCCGTGATCACCCTGGCCGCCGGGACCGGAACGGCCTGCGTTACCTGCGTGACCTGCGAGGCTTCCGTGACCGTCCTGTTGGCGTTTCCGCGTCGCGGTACACCAGGGTCGCCGTCGGCGGCTCCGCCGCGTCGGATCGTTCGTCCATAGGCCGTGCATCGCCCGTCGCCCCCCTCACAGTCCCAAGTCCGTCCCCGGCGCCGAAAGGTGCGCGGCGCAACCCCTGTCGGGACGATACACCAGTTTCGTCACACAGGGACAGGGCTTCTCTACGCTCCGTGACCACCTGCGGCAATGCGAGCACGTTCCGCTTTCGAAGGAATGCGGAGGGTGCCCGAAGTGGATTACGCGCCTGCCGTCGCGCCTGTCGTAAGGACCACGTTCCGCAAAGGCTCTTGGTTCACGAACCGGTGCAACTGGTCCACAAGCAGCCTTTTGGCGCGCGGCAGGAAGGCCGAGGTGGGGCCGCCGACGTGGGGGCTGATGAGCACGCCGGGCGCCTGCCACAAGGGGTGCCCCGGAGGCAAGGGCTCGGGATCGGTCACATCGAGCGCCGCCAGAACGCGCCCCGTCTCCAGCTCGGTGAGGAGCGCCTTGGTGTCGACGACACCTCCGCGGGCGACGTTCACGAGCAGGGCGCCGTCCTTCATCAGCGCCAGGAAATCGGCGTCGACCAGGCCCTTGGTCTGCTCCGTGAGGGGCGTGGAGAGCACCACGACGTCCGCTTCCGGCAGCAGGGAGGGCAGGTCGGTGAGCGGGTGCACCGGGCCGCGCGCCGTGGTGCGCTCGGAGCGCGCGACGCGCGCCACCCGCGCCACCTCAAAGGGTACGAGCCGGTCCTCGATGGCGGCGCCGATGGAGCCGTACCCCACGATCAGCACGGACTTGTCGGCCAGCGCCGGCCGGAACCCGCCCCGCCACTCCCCCTTGTCCTGCGCCCGTACGAAGTCGGGGACGCCCCGGAGCGAGGCCAGGATGAGCGTGAGCGTGAGTTCGGCCGTACTCGCCTCGTGCACACCGCGCGCGTTGCACAGCCGTACGCCCGGACGCAGCAGGCGCAGCGCCGGCTCGACGTGGTCGATACCGGCGGAGAGCGTCTGGACGACCTGGACGGAGGCCATGTCGGACAGCGGCCGCTGGGAGACGGAGGGTGCCTTCATGTAGGGCACGACATAGAAGGCGCACTCGGCCGGATCGGCGGGAAACTCCTGCTCACCGTCCCAGAAGCGGTAATTGGGCCCCTCTGGGAGCCCGTCGATCTCGTCCGGCCGGATAGGAAGCCACACATCAGCAGTCATGCTCCGGAGGCTATGTCAGGTGGCTGGGACCGCAGAGGTTAGGTTGGAGGGCCAGGAGAGGGAGGGTCACGACCAGGTGGAGCGCAGGACGATCGGCGCGGCGACGCTCGAGGTGGGGGCGGTCGGACTCGGATGCATGCCGATGAGCTGGGCGTACACCGGGTCGCGGCGGCGGGGCGACGAGTCGCTGCGGGCGGTGCACCGGGCGCTCGACCTCGGCTGCACGCTCCTCGACACGGCCGACATGTACGGCCCGTTCACGAACGAACTCCTGCTGGGCCGTGTCCTCAAGGAGCGCCGCGCGGAGGCCTTCGTCTCCACGAAGGTGGGCCTGCTGGTGGGCGAACAGCACATCGTGGCGAACGGCCGCCCCGGCTATGTGAAGAGGGCGTGCGACGCCTCTCTGCGCCGCCTCCAGACCGACGTCATCGACCTCTACCAACTCCACCGCGAGGACCCCGAAGTCCCGGTCGAGGAGACGTGGGGCGCGATGGCGGAACTCGTCCAGGCCGGGAAGGTAAGGGCGTTGGGGCTGTGCGCGGTGGGGGCGCGGGCGGCGCGGCGGCCGGGGAGCGGGGTGGGTGGTGCGGGTTCGGGGGCGCGGGGTGGCGTGGTCTCGGGCATGGGCACGGGCGTGAGCATGGGAGCGTGGACGGGCGCCGGCACCGGTGCGGCCGCTCGTGACGGTGCCGGTCTGTACGACGCCACGATCCGTCAACTCCAGCGGGTCCAGCAGGTCTTCCCGGTGAGCGCGGTGCAGGCCGAGCTGTCCGTCTGGTCCCGTGAGGCGCTGGCGACGCTGCTTCCGTGGTGTGCGGCGCGTGGGGTGGGCCTTCTGGCCGCCATGCCGCTGGGCAACGGTTTCCTGTCCGGCACGCTCACTCCGGGCGAGGGCTTCGAACCGGACGACGTGCGGGCCCGGCACCCTCGCTTCACCGCCGAGATGATGGCCGCCAACCAGCCCATCGTCGCCGGTCTGCGGCGAGTGGCGCGGCGCCACGGGGGCGAGGTGACGCCGGGGCAGGTGGCGCTGGCGTGGCTGCTCGCTCAGGGGCCGCGGGTGGTACCGGTGCCGGGTACGAAGCATGAGCGGTGGGTGGCGGAGAACGCGGGTGCGGCTGGGCTGGCTCTGACGCCTCAGGATCTGGCGGAGGTGGGTGGGCTGCCGGCGGCGCGGGGGTCGTGGGACTAGGGCGTGTCGTCTGTCACGCCGGCCGTTGGTTCGGCGAGGGCGGGTGACGTGTGGTCGCTCGCGCAGTTCCCCGCGCCCCTGAAGTCGGGTTGATGGGGCGGAGGGGGAACCTGCGGGGCCCGGGCGGTGTAAGAACAGTAGAAGCGCCACGTCGAAGGGATCGTGATCGTGCAACGTCGAGCTGTGACGGCCGTCTTGGCCGCGGCCGTGCTTATGGTGACGGCCGGCTGCACCACCGATGACGGGGAGCAGCCGGACACACCCGGAAGCTCGACCCCGAGCAGTACGAGCGGTACGAGCGGTACGAAGAAGCCGGAGGGCTCCTCCTCCAGCCCGGCAGCCGAGGAGACACCCCCCGCCAAGGGCTCGGTCGAGGTCGTACGCACGGTCGCCGAGGACCTGGACACCCCCTGGGGCCTCGCCCCCCTCCCCGAGGGCGGCCTCCTGGTCTCCTCCCGCGACAAGGGCACGATCACCAGAGTCGACGAGGAGACAGGCGAGAAGACGGAGCTGGGCGAGGTGCCCGGCGTCGCCGCCGCGGGCGAGGGCGGCCTCCTGGGCCTCGCCGTCTCCCCGGAGTACGCCTCCGACCACATGATCTACGCGTACTTCACCTCGGCGTCGGACAACAGGATCGTCCGGATGCTGTACGACCCCGAGAAGCCGGAGGGCGAGCAGCTCGGCGCCCCGGACACGATCCTGCGCGGCATCCCCAAGGGCACGAACCACAACGGCGGCCGTATCGCCTTCGGCCCCGACCAGATGCTGTACGCGGGCACCGGCGAGCGGTACGAGGGCCCGCTGGCCCAGGACAAGGACTCCCTGGGCGGCAAGATCCTCCGGATGACCCCGGACGGCCAGCCGGCCCCGGGCAACCCCTTCGACGACTCCCTCGTGTACTCGTACGGCCACCGCAATGTCCAGGGCCTCGCCTGGGACGCCAAGCAGCGTCTGTGGGCCTCGGAGTTCGGCCAGGACACCTGGGACGAGCTGAACCAGATCGAGCCGGGTGGGAACTACGGCTGGCCGGAGGCCGAGGGCAAGGGCGAGGGCGACAAGTCCGGGTTCGTGGACCCGGTGGAGGTGTGGCCCGTGGCGGACGCCTCCCCCAGCGGGATCGCCATAGCGGAGGGCTCGGTCTGGATGGCGGGCCTGAGGGGCAAGCGTCTGTGGCGCATCCCCCTGCAGGGCACCAAGGCCTCGGCCGACCCGCAGGCCTTCCTCGAGGGCGAGTACGGCCGCCTGCGCACGGTCGTCTCCGCCGGCGGCGACAAGCTGTGGCTGGTGACGAGCGAGACGGACGGGCGGGGGTCGCCCGAGAAGGGGGACGACAAGATTCTTGAGCTGAAGGTGACGTAGGGCTGTTCGTCACTCCTCGGCGACGTCCTCCTGGGCTGCCTCGTCCGCATCGGGTGGCCTTACGACGACCTTCCCGGACGCCAGGTCTATGGGCCCGCGTCCGGGGTCGTTGTCCCCGACGTCCTCCCGGGTCAGTTCCAGACGGTTCTGCTCGTCACGGGTGTGCTTGCGGCCGGGCGCGAACAGTTCCTCGAACGCGTTGAACATGGCTGCCCCTCTCCTCCTCCATCATCGCGCGGCCAGTCGCTCCCCAGCCCCCTGGGGAACCAACCCCACCCGATGCGCCACCGCCGCCGCCTCCCCTCGCCCGGAGACGCCGAGCTTGCCGAGGATGTTCGAGACGTGGACGCTGGCCGTCTTCGGGGAGATGAACAGTTCCTCGGCTATCTGGCGGTTGGTGCGGCCGGCGGCGACCAGGCGGAGGACGTCGTGTTCGCGGCCGGTGAGGCCCAGGGCCGTGACCGGGTCGGCGGGGGCGGGGTCGGGTGTGCGGCTCAGGGTGAGGCGGGCGCGGCGGGCGAGGAGGGTGACGGCGTCGGCGAGCGGACGGGCGCCGAGGTGGTCGGCCACGGCGGCGGCCAGCCGGAGCAGCTCCGTGGCGCGGGCCCGGGCATCCTCGTCGGCGCCGTCGGCCAGCAGCGCCTCGGCGAGCCGGTGCCGAACGCGGGCGAGGTCGTACGGTCGTTCGAGGGGCTCGACGGCGGTGACGACGTCGGACCAGGTGTGCGGGTCCGCCACGCCCTCGGCGCGTCGGAGTTCGGCGCGCACCCAGAGGTCGTGGGCGAGCCAGACGGGTGCCCCGGTGGTGAGGCGCTTGGCCGTCGTGCGGATGCGGTCGAGGACCTCGGCGCGGTCCTGTTCGGCGACCGGCAGCGCCCGGGCGTCGGCCTCGGCGGTGGCGGCCGTGAGCAGCAGGGGCCAGCCGTAGCGCTGGGTACCCGGGGGGAAACCGGCGTCCAGGGCGCGGGCCAGTTCGGCGCGGGCGTCGAGGAGACGGCCCTCGGCGGCGGCGAGGCCGATCATGATGCGGGACAGCGGCAGGTCGTACTGGGGCATGGGGTCGTGGGTGCCGTAGTGACCGCGGGCGGCCAGGAGGCTGCGGGCGGCCTCGGCCAGGTCTCCGCGGGCGAGCGCGATCTCGGCGAAGCACACACAGCTCATGCCGCGAGGCTTCGCGCCGGGGCCGGTGTCGCGGGCCTTCGTGGCGGCCTCGGTCGCCTCCTCCCAGTGGCCCAGGGAGAGCAGTGATTCGGACAGGTTGGCCCAGACCCATGCCTCGGAGGTCAACAGGCCCATTCTGCGGGTGACTTCGAGCCCTTCCCGCAGGACGCGGACGGCTTCGCGGGAGCGGCCGACGCCTTCCAGACCGGAGGGCAGGTTCACATGGCTGCGGCCCACGACGACGGCGGGGCCGCTCTCCAGCGCCCGTACGCGGACGGCTTCCATCTCCGCGACGCCCGCGTCGACGTCGCCCGCTTCGACCATCAGACCGCCGAGGGTGAGGCGGGCGTTGAGTTCGATGGCCTCGGCGCCGACCATGTGCGCGTACTCGACGGCGCGCTGGGCGGCGGAGAAGGCGTCGGGGCCGGGGGCACGGAGCATGGACCAGTTGGCCACCCTGGACAGCACCTCGGCGTGCACCTCCGACGGGGGCAGGCCGCGGACGAGCTCCTCGGCGGTGGCGAGTTGCTGTCGGCCGTCGCCGCGGGCGAGGCCCTCGGTCAGCATCGAGCGCTGCACCCAGAACCAGGCGGCGCGCAGCGGATCGTCGCCGTCGGCGAGCAGGTCCAGCGCCCGCTTGGTGATCCTCAGGGCCCGCTCCCGCTCCCCGCACAGGCGCCCGGCGACGGCGGCCTCGGCCATGAGGTCGAGGTAGCGCAGGGGTGTGGTGGCCGGGTCGCAGCCGCAGGGAGGGTAGACCTCGGTGTGGTCGACGGGGCGCAGGGCGGCGCGTACGGCTTCGGGGGCGGCTTCCCACAGCTCCATCGCCCGTTCCAGGAGGCGTAGTTGCTCGGAGTGGGCGTGTCGGGAACGGGCCTCCGCGGAGGCGTCGAGGACGGCGGGCAGGGCCTTGGCCGCGTCGTGCGCGTGGTACCAGTAGCTGGCGAGGCGGGTGGCGCGGGCGCCGGCGGGGACGAGTGTCGGGTCGGCCTCCAGGGCCTCGGCGTACCGGCGGTTGAGCCGGGAGCGCTCGCCGGGCAGCAGGTCGTCGCTGACGGCCTCGCGGACCAGGCTGTGGCGGAAGCGGTAGCCGTCGCCGCCGGGTGCGGCGATGAGGATGTTGGCGCCGACGGCGGCTCTGAGGGCCTCGATGAGGTCGTCCTCGGGCAGCCCGGCGACGGCCGCGAGCAGGGCGTACTCCACGGTGGAGCAGCCCTCGGCGACGATCCGGGCGATGCGCTGGGCGTCCTCGGGGAGCTTCTCGACGCGGACGAGAAGCAGGTCGCGGAGGGAGTCGGTGAGGGCGCAGCCGCGGCCGTCGTGGGCGGCGACGGCGAGCTCCTCGACGAAGAAGGCGTTGCCGTCGGAGCGTTCGAAGATCTCGTCGACCCGTTCGGGTTCGGGCTCGGTGGC
Organism: Streptomyces graminofaciens; assembly: GCF_030294945.1. Classification (NCBI taxonomy): domain Bacteria; kingdom Bacillati; phylum Actinomycetota; class Actinomycetes; order Kitasatosporales; family Streptomycetaceae; genus Streptomyces; species Streptomyces graminofaciens. The sequence goes on from NZ_AP018448.1 coordinate 4,652,284, forward strand.
GAGGATGCCGGCGAGTTGGTGGCGGACCTCGGTGCGGTTGAAGCGGCGCAGTTCGATCCGGCGGACGGAGCGGAGCCGGTCGAGTTCGGCGAGGAGGGGGCGCAGCGGGTGGCGGCGGTGGATGTCGTCGGAGCGGTAGCTGGCGAGGACGACGAGGCGGCCGGTGCGCAGGGTGCGCAGCAGATAGGCGAGGAGGTGGCGGGTGGAGGCGTCGGCCCAGTGCAGATCCTCCAGGACGAGAACGATCGTGCGGTCGGCGGCGAGGCGTTCCAGGAGGCGGGCGGTGAGTTCGAAGAGGCGCGCGGTGCCCTCCTCGTCGTAGCGGGCGTGCCGGGTCTCGCCCAACTCGGGGAGCAGTCGGGCCAGTTCCTCTTCCTGTCCGGCGGCAGCGGCGGCCAGTTCGGCCGGCAGCTCTCGGTGCAGGGCGCGCAGCGCGGTGGAGAAGGGGGCGAACGGCAGTCCGTCGGCGCCGATCTCGACGCAGCCGCCGAGGGCGACGACCGCGCCCTCGCGCACGGCGGCCGTGGCGAACTCCTCGACGAGGCGCGTCTTTCCGACGCCGGCCTCGCCGCCGAGCAGCAGTGCCTGCGGCTCTCCCCCGAGGCCGGGGGCGCCGCCTCGGCCGGCGGCGCGGGCGAGCGCTTCGCGCAACACCCCCAGCTCCTCGGTGCGGCCGACGAACACGGGACTGACGGACCTGGTCTCCACAGCGCCGAGCATCCCACGCCGGCCGGACGGTCCGGCAACCGATATCCGCAGGTCCTCGACCGGGCTCCCGGGGGCCCTGACCGCCTCCCCCAGGCCCCCGACCGGTGCCCCCGGGCCCCCGATCACCACCCCCAGGTCCCCGGCCCCCGCCCCCTGCCGTCCACCGGCCGCCCCCGCGCTCACGCGGCGCGGGCGAAGCGGAAGCGGCGTGGGCGGTGGCTGTCCACCTGCCCTTCCGCTTCGTTCTCCTCGGAGTCGTGGGCGGCGGCGCGCTGGGCCTCGCGGACCTGGCGGTGGTGTTCGGCCGCGCGGATCAGCTCGGCGGAACGGATCTGGTGAAGCTCGTACTCGAACATCTCGTACCCCTGGTGAAGAGTCGGTTTCGGCTCGCTTGTCGCGATGCCTCAACCTTCGTCTTCGAGGGGGGTCCGCCACATCGGGAGAGTTCCGCATCTTCAACGGGTGAGGGGCCTTAGGTCCGTCGTAGGGATCCCTACGACGGACCTAAGGCCCCTCAGAAGCCGTGCCCGCGCGAGCGGACGTCAGCCGGTGCTCGGCAGGCCCAGCAGGACGTCGGAGTACTTCAGGACGGCCAGCAGCAGCCCGATGAAGCCGACGGAGACACCGGCCCAGGCGACCGACTTGATCCACGGCGCCTGCACCTGGTCGGGGTCGCCGAACGCGGGCCGGACCAGCACGCCGACACCGACGAGCAGCGCGACCAGGGCGAAGATGCCGCCCCACAGCGCGGTGGCCTGCCAGGAGTCGCCGTAGAGGGCCTGGAGACGGGTGGCGACGGACGCCTTGGGCGCGGCCTGCATCTCCAGCGCGCCGGTGATCCCCTCGCGCGCGGAGGCCACCGTACCGACCCAGCTGCCGGTCAGCGAGACGATGCCGAGGGCGACGGACACGATGCCCGCGGCGCCCTGGCCGACGCCGTGGGACGTCTTCCGGGCGGCGGCCGGCTGGAGCGGTTCGAGGTCGTCCAGCTCGTCCTCGGCGGCCTCCTCCACGGACTCGACGGCCTCAGTGGCCTCGACCGCGTCCGCGGCCGTGTCCTCCTTCGTGACGTGCATGTTCTTCTGGTCGCTCTTCGCCTCGGTACCGGGCTCGGCCCCGGTCTCGTCAACTGTCTTGGTTCCCATGCCTCGCACCGTACGGACGTTGTCTGAGAGGTCTCTTAATGATCCCTGTGACGGGAAACGCGCGAACGGGACGTCATCGTTCCGCACGCGCGCGTACCTCACGCCATTCCGGCGCGAGGACGGACCATATCTCCAAGTCGTGCCGGACACCTTGGTGGGTGTAGCTCTCCCGCCGCACCCCGTCCCGTGCCATCCCGAGCCGCCTGGCCACGTTCAGGCTCGGGGTGTTCCCCGAGGGGGCGATCCACTCGACGCGGTGGATGCCGCGGACGTCAACGGCCCAGTCGATGAGGATCCGCATCGAGCGGGTGATCAGTCCCCGCCCGGTGGCGGCGGGTTCCAGCCAGCAGCCGACCTCGGCGTTGCCGTTCTTGGCGTCGAAGTTGAGGAAGAGCACGCCGCCCATGAGCTTTCCGTCGAGCCAGAGGCCGTGCAGGAAGCCGGTGTCGGCGGCCCGCATGTCGGCGTACCGCTGGAGCACCGCCCGCGCGGAGTCCACGTCGGTGGCCGTCTCGCCGAAGGGGACGAACCGGTTGATGAACTCCCTGCCCCGCTGCAGGTGCGTGAGGAACTCCTCGGCGCACCACGGCTCCAGTTGCCGCAGTTCGACTCCGTCACCCAGGGATATCGCGTACATCCCGCTGCCGCTCCTTCTCCGCCACGACCAGGTCGTCCGCGTCGACCTCTACGTCGCAGACCTCTGCGTCATCGATCTCTACGTCGTCGATCTCTACGTCGACGACCTCCGCGAGCCTCTCATGGGCGGCGCGGGACTCGGGCGGTTCGATGCTGATGCGGGGCAGCCGGCGGTCGAGCCAGCGGGGCAGCCACCAGTTGGCGCCGCCGAGCATGTGCATGAGGGCGGGGACGAGGAGCGTACGGAGGACGAAGGCGTCGAGGGCGACGGCGGCGGCGAGGGCGATGCCGAACATGGCGATCACGCGGTCGCCGCTGAGCACGAAGGCGAGGAAGACGGAGATCATGATGACCGCGGCGGAGTTGATCACGCGGCTGGTCTCGGCGAGGCCGACCCTGACCGCGCGCCGGTTGTCGCCGGTCTCCAGCCACTCCTCGTACATCCGGCTGACCAGGAACACCTGGTAGTCCATGGAGAGCCCGAAGAGAACCGAGACCATGATCACGGGGAGGAAGGGTTCGATCGGTCCGGCCCGGCCGAGGCCGAGCAGTTCGCTGCCCCAGCCCCACTGGAAGATCGCGACGACCACGCCGAACGCGGCGGCGACGGCGGCGACGTTCATCGCGGCGGCCTTGAGCGGGATGCCGATGGAGCGGAAGGCGAGCAGGAGCAGCAGACAGCCGAGGCCGATGACGACGCCGACGAACAGCGGCAGCTTGCCGACGATGACGTCCGCGAAGTCGTCGTAACCGGCGGTCACACCGCCGACGCGCAGATCGAGCGAGGTGCCGGTCTCGGCGCGCGGCAGCACCTCGCCGCGCAGCCGTTCGACCAGGTCGCTGGTCCTGGCGGACTGCGGGGAGGAGTCCGGTACGACGGTGAGGTACGCGGTGTCGCCGGCGCTGTTGAACGTCACCGGGGTGACCGCCGAGACGCCCTCGGTGGCCCGGAGCGTGGCGTCGATGTTGTCGAGGGCGAGCTTGTCGGCGGCGCCGTCGACCTCGGTGACGAGGGTGAGCGGGCCGTTCACCCCGGGGCCGAAGCCGTCGGCGAGAAGGTCGTACGCCTGGCGGGTGGTGGACGTCTTGGGGTCGTTGCCCTGGTCGGAGGTGCCGAGGCGCAGCCCCAGCGTGGGCAGGGCCAGCAGGGTCATGATGACGAGGGCGATCGCGCCGAGCTTCTTCGGGTGCCGTTCGACGAACGCGGACCAGCGGGCGGCGAAGCCCGTGGGGACCTCGGGCTCGGGGCCGTGCTCGGCGAGACGGCGGCGCTCGCGGCGGCTCAGCGCGCGCGTGCCGATGAACGACAACAGCGCGGGCAGCAGTGTCACGGAGGCGGCGACGGTGAGGACCACGGTCAGCGAGGCGGCGATCGCGACGCCGTTGAGGAAGCCGAGCCGCAGGATCAGCATGCCCAGCAGCGCTATGCACACGGTGGCACCCGCGAAGACGACGGCCCGCCCGGTGGTCGCTACGGCGTTCCGCGCGGCCTCCTCGACGGACAGCCCGCGCTTCAGTCCGCGCCGGTGCCGGGTGACGATGAAGAGCGCGTAGTCGATGCCGACGCCGAGCCCGATGAGGGTGCCCAGCATGGGCGCGAAGTCGGCCACCGTCATGGCGTGCCCGAGCAGGGTGATGCCCGCGTAGGCGGTGCCCACGCTGACCAGGGCGGTGGCGATGGGCAGCATGCTGGCGGCGAGCGAGCCGAAGGCGAGGAAGAGGACCACGGCGGCGACGACCACACCGACGATCTCGGCGAGATGCCCGCCGGAGGACTCGGTGAGCGCGATCGAGGTGCCGCCCAGCTCGACCTCCAGCCCGTCGCTCCGGGCTCCCTCGGCGGCGTTCACGACGGCCTGCGCCTCGCTCTTGCTGACGTCCTCGGCCGCGTCGTCGAAGGTGACGGTCGCGTAGGCCGTACGGCCGTCCTCGCTGATCTGGCGGCCGCCGGCGCCGTCGTACGGGTCGGTGACGGAGGCCACGCCCGGCAGGTCGGCGATCTTGTCGAGAGTCCGGGTCATCGTCTGCTCGACGGCGGCGGCCTTCACGGAGCCGTCGCCGGTGTGCCAGACGACGGTGGCGTTGTCACCGCCGAGGTGGGGGAAGCCCTCACTCAGGAGCTGGGCAGCGCGGCTGGACTCCGTACCCGGGGTCGCATAGTCGTTCGAGTACGCGGATCCCGCGACCGCCGCGCCGGCGACGGTCCCGCCGAAGGCGAGAAGCCACACGAGTACGGCGACGAGTCGGTGCCGGACGCACCAGCGCGCAAGGGCTGCCACGGATCGCGCTCCTGGGGGGTGGATTATTGATCTTTGACCGTGTACAGCCGCAGATGGAACTGAACAGTACGCAAAGAACGCATGAGCAATGCCTGGTAACTCTTGCACCCTGAAGTGATCATTTGGACCCTTTGAGGGTCTCCTCACATCAGTGGGAGTCAACTCACAGGACAATCCCAGCGACTCTGTCGCCCCGCGTCACAGCCCCGCACACGCCTGAGGGCGGCACATCGCGGTGATGCGCCGCCCCCAGGCATACGGAGTGGGACTCCTGGTTGTTCAGCCCTCGCTGACGCCCAGCTTCTCCAGGATCAGCTCCTTGACGCGGGCCGCGTCCGCCTGGCCGCGCGTGGCCTTCATGACCGCGCCGACCAGGGCGCCGGCCGCGGCGACCTTGCCACCGCGGATCTTGTCCGCGATGCCCGGGTTGCCGGCGATGGCCTCCTCGACGGCCGTGGTCAGGGCGCCCTCGTCGGAGACGACCTTCAGACCGCGCTTGTCGACGACCTCGTCCGGGGTGCCTTCGCCCGCGAGAACGCCTTCGATGACCTGGCGGGCCAGCTTGTCGTTCAGGTCGCCGGACGCCACGAGCTGGGTGACCCGGGCGACCTGCTCGGGCGTGATGGCCAGCTCTTCCAGGGCCTTGGCGGACTCGTTGGCGCTGCGCGCCAGCTCGCCCATCCACCACTTGCGGGCGGCGGCCGCGTCGGCCCCGGCCTCGATCGTGGCGACGATCAAGTCCAGCGCACCGGCGTTGAGGATGGCCTGCATGTCGGTGGCGGCGATGCCCCACTCGGCGAGCAGCCGCGTACGACGGGCCAGCGGCAGCTCGGGCAGACCGGCACGGATCTCCTCGACCCACTCGCGCGAGGGGGCCACCGGAACGAGGTCCGGCTCGGGGAAGTACCGGTAGTCCTCGGCCTCCTCCTTCACGCGGCCCGAGGTCGTCGACCCCGTGTCCTCGTGGAAGTGCCGGGTCTCCTGGATGATCGTCCCGCCGCTGTCGAGTACGGCGGCGTGCCGCTGGATCTCGAAGCGCGCGGCACGCTCGACGCTGCGCAGCGAGTTCACGTTCTTCGTCTCGGAGCGCGTGCCGAACTTCTCGCGGCCGTGCGGGCGCAGCGACAGGTTCACGTCGCAGCGCATCTGGCCCATCTCCATACGGGCTTCCGAGACGCCGAGCGCCTTGATGACCTCGCGCAGCTCACGGACGTACGCCTTGGCGACCTCGGGAGCACGCTCGCCCGCGCCCTCGATCGGCTTGGTGACGATCTCGATGAGCGGGATGCCCGCGCGGTTGTAGTCGAGCAGCGAGTGCGAGGCGCCGTGGATACGGCCGGTCGCGCCGCCCACGTGGGTGGACTTGCCGGTGTCCTCCTCCATGTGGGCGCGCTCGATCTCCACGCGGAAGGTCTCGCCGTCCTCCAGTTGTACGTCGAGGTAGCCGTTGAAGGCGATCGGCTCGTCGTACTGGGAGGTCTGGAAGTTCTTCGGCATGTCCGGATAGAAGTAGTTCTTCCGGGCGAAGCGGCACCACTCGGCGATCTCGCAGTTCAGCGCGAGACCGATCTTGATCGCGGACTCGACGCCGGTCGCGTTGACGACCGGGAGCGAGCCGGGCAGGCCGAGGCAGGTGGGGCAGGTCTGCGTGTTGGCGTCCTGACCGAGCTCGGTCGAACAGCCGCAGAACATCTTGGTCTTGGTGCCGAGTTCGACATGGACCTCGAGGCCCATGACGGGGTCGTACGACGCCAGCGCGTCCTCGTACGACACCAGGTCGGTCGTGGTGGTCACGGTGAAAACTTCCCTCTCAGCCCAGCAGGACGTCGTCGTCGCCCAGCCGCTTCAGTTCGCGGTACAGGATGGCGAGGCCGGTGACGATGCCGACGGCGGCGACCGTCGCGTCGATCAGGCGCAGCGTGTCCTGCTCGGCGCGGGCCTTCTTGATGCGCTTGGCGATGCCCCACGCGCCGAAGGCGGTGGTGGCGATGGACACGTACGTGCCGGACTTGGACTTCTGGAAGTCCTTGGCCTTGGACAGTGCGTTGGTCACAGCGACGGAGCCTCCTCGAGGAGCGGGTGCCCCCACTTTTCCACGAAGGCGGCCTCGACGGCGGCGCCGACCTTGTAAAGACGGTCGTCCTTCAGTGCCGGGGCGATGATCTGCAGCCCGACCGGCAGCCCGTCCTCCGGCGCGAGGCCGCAGGGCAGGGACATCGCGGCGTTGCCCGCGAGGTTGGTCGGGATGGTGCAGAGGTCCGCCAGGTACATCGCCATCGGGTCGTCGGCGCGCTCGCCGATCGGGAAGGCGGTGGTGGGCGTGGTCGGCGAGACGATGACGTCGACCTTCTCGAACGACTTCTCGAAGTCCCGCGTGATGAGCGTACGGACCTTCTGGGCGGAGCCGTAGTACGCGTCGTAGTAGCCGGAGCTGAGCGCGTACGTGCCGAGCATGATGCGGCGCTTCACCTCGGGGCCGAAGCCCGCCTCACGGGTGAGGGAGGTGACGTCCTCGGCGGAACGGGTGCCGTCGTCGCCGGAACGGAGGCCGTAGCGCAGTCCGTCGAAGCGGGCCAGGTTGCTCGAACACTCGCTCGGCGCGATCAGGTAGTACGCGGCCAGCGCCAGGTCGAACGACGGGCAGTCCAGCTCGACGATCTCGGCACCCAGCTCCTTGAGCAGCGCGACCGACTCGTCGAACCGCTGGAGCACACCGGCCTGGTAGCCCTCACCGCGGAACTGCTTGACGACGCCCACACGCATCCCGGCGACACTGCCGTTGCGCGCGGCCTCGACGACCGGCGGGACCGGGGCGTCGATGGAGGTGGAGTCGAGCGGGTCGTGCCCGGCGATCACCTCGTGCAGCAGCGCCGCGTCCAGGACCGTGCGGGCGCAGGGCCCGCCCTGGTCGAGGGAGGAGGAGAACGCGACCATGCCGTACCGGGAGACGGCCCCGTACGTCGGCTTCACACCGACCGTGCCGGTGACGGCGGCCGGCTGGCGGATGGAGCCGCCGGTGTCGGTGCCGATGGCGAGGGGCGCCTGGAAGGAGGCGAGCGCGGCGGAGGAACCGCCACCGGAGCCACCGGGAATGCGGGTGAGATCCCACGGGTTCCCGGTCGGCCCGTACGCGCTGTTCTCGGTGCTGGACCCCATGGCGAACTCGTCCATGTTGGTCTTGCCGAGAATGACGACGTCGGCGGCCTTGAGCCGCTTGGTGAGGGTGGCGTCGTAGGGCGGGATCCACCCTTCGAGGATCTTGGACCCGACGGTCGTCGGGATGCCCTCGGTGGTGAAGATGTCCTTGAGCGCGAGCGGAACACCGGCGAGCGGGCCGAGTTTCTCGCCCCGCTCCCGCTTCTCGTCCACGGCACGGGCCTGGGCGAGGGCGCCTTCACGGTCGACGTGCAGGAAGGCGTGGACCTTCTCGTCGACCGCCTCGATCCGGGCCAGGTGGGCCTCGGTGACCTGGACGGCCGTGAGCTCGCCGGAGGCGATCCTCGCGGCGGTCTCGGCCGCGGTGAGCTTGATGATGCTGTCGGTCATGACGTGATCAGTCCTCCCCCAGGATCTGCGGCACCTTGAAACGCTGCTGCTCCTGGGCCGGGGCGCCGGAGAGCGCCTGCTCGGGGGTGAGCGAGGGTCGGACCTCGTCCGCGCGCATGACGTTCGTCAGCGGGAGCGGGTGCGAGGTCGGTGGTACGTCTTGGTCGGCGACCTCGCTGACGCGGGCGACCGCGCCGATGATGTCGTCGAGCTGGCCTGCGAAGTGGTCGAGCTCTTCGGGCTTCAGCTCCAGACGCGCCAGCCGGGCGAGGTGGGCGACCTCCTCGCGCGTGATGCCAGGCATGCAGCGATCCTCTGGGGTGAGTGTGTGTGGTTTGGGCCCAATCCTAGGGGGAGCGAGTGGCTCCGCCGTACGAACGGGTGCCTAAGAGCTCCGGTGGGCGGGGTTCGTCGGGCGACTGCGGCCGACGAACGACACACAACCCGCACCCGCCGACGCGTGCGGACACCCCGAGCTCGCAGGCGCAGCGGGGGCGAAAAACTACTCGTCCGCCGTCGCCGCAGGCAACGCCGCAGCCGGCCGCTGCCACCCCCGGGACCCCCGCGCCCGCAACCACGCCGTGGTCTCCTCAGGAGGCATCGCGGCGGCGACCAGCCACCCCTGCACCGCGTCACACCCGAGATCGCGCAACCGCTCCCACGTCTCGTCGTCCTCCACACCCTCCGCGACGACCAGCAACCCCAGCGAATGCGCGAGATCGACCGTGCACCGCACGATCTCCGCGTCCTCCGTGTCCACCGCCAGCCGTGCCACGAACGACCGGTCGATCTTCAGCTCGCTCACCGGCAGCCGCCGCAGATGCACCAGCGACGAGTACCCGGTCCCGAAGTCGTCCAGCGACATCTTCACGCCGTAACCGGTCAGCCCGGCCAGCGTGTCCGCGGCCCGCTGGGGATCTTCGAGCAGCACATGCTCCGTTATCTCCAGTTGCAAAGCCCCCGCGGGCACCCCGTGTCGCGCCAGCCGCGCGGCCACCGCTCCCGCGAAACCGGGCGTGTGGACGTCCCGGGGCGACACGTTCACCGCGACCGGTACGTGCAGCCCCTGCGCCCGCCACTTCGCGACCTGCCCCAGCGCCGTCTCCAGCACGTACTCCGTCAGATGCGGCATCAGCCCGGACGACTCGGCGATCGCTATGAACTCGTCCGGCGGCACTTTGCCCCGCTCGGGATGCACCCAGCGCACGAGCGCCTCCAGACCGGCGACCTGTCCGTCGAAGCGGACCTTCGGCTGGTAGTGCAGATCCACCTCGTGCGCGTCCAGCGCGCGCCGCAGGTCGCCCAGCAGGCCGAGACGGTCCGGGGTGTTGGAGTCCCGCTTGGACTCGTACACCTCCACCCCCGTACGGTCCCGCTTGGCCTGGTACATCGCCACGTCCGCCCGGCGCAGCAGCCCCTCCGCGTCGAGCGCGTGGTCGGGGAAGACGGCGAGCCCGGCGCTGGCCTCCAGGACGAGGGTGAGGCCGTCGAGGTCGAGCGGTGAGCCGAGCGCGGCGACGAGGTTGCGGGCGACGCGGGACGCGGAGGTCGTGGAGTCGGCGACAGGCAGCAGTACGGCGAACTCGTCGCCGCCGAGCCGTGCGGCCTCCGCTCCGCGCGGCAGCGCCACCCGCAGCCGGTCGGCTATCTGGAGCAGCAGCCGGTCACCGGCCAGGTGTCCGAGGGTGTCGTTGACCGACCTGAAGCGGTCGAGGTCGATCAGCATCAGGGCGGATCGTGCCCCGATGCGCTCGGCGTCGTCCAGCGCGGTCCAGGTCCGTTCGAGCAGCCACTGACGGTTCGGCAGCCCGGTGAGCGGGTCGCGCAGTTGTTCCTCGGCGCGGGCGCGGGCGATCCACAGGGTGGAGTCGAGCGCGATGAGGGGGATGGCGAACAGGGGCAGCAGCAGGGGCTGGGCGGCGGCCACGACGCAGACGAGCGGAGTGATGCCGAGCAGCGCGACCGCGACGAGACCCTGCCTGGCCAGGGCCGTACGGGCGACGGTGGGCAGTCCGCCGCCGCGCGCGGAGTGCAGGTACCACAGCAGGGCCCGGGTGACGGCGAGATAGGCGATGGCGACCAGGGCGACCTGGGGTGCCGAGTAGAAGTTCCAGCTGTCGGGGTCCCAGGGCTTCTCCACGGACGGGACCCGGCCGAACACGGCGAGCACGAGCGCACCGGCGCCGATGCCGAGGATGTCGACCGCGCCGTGCAGCACGCCCTGCCGCCAGCGTCCCCGGCGGGCGATGCCCACGAGGACGACGACGGTGAGGCTGACCATGCCGGCGGGCACCCAGCCGTAGAGCAGCAGGACGGCGAGGGTGAGGGCGGCGCCGGAGCCCGTGCCGCCCCACCAGCGGGCGCGGCCCATGGCGACGAGGTGACCGACGATGATGCCGCTCAGCAGGGCGAGGGACCAGCCGACCGTGCCGGACGGGAAGAGGGCCTGCTGCCCGAGGAGGGCGCGGTAGAAACCGGCGCCGAGGACCGCGCCCGCGAGGCCCACGATCAGGGCGGGCAGCGCGGGCCAGGACATGTGCCGTTCACTGTCGTGGCCCGGCAGCGCGTGACCGCGCCCGTCGCCGAGCCCGGCCGTGACGGGACGGGGCACACCGGGGGCCGCTCCGGTGCGGGCGGTGAGCTGTACCGGTCCCCGTACGTCGGTGCCGGGGGTGCTCGCGGCCGTGCGGTCCTGTGCCCAGCCCTCCGCGAGTTCCCGGTGTCCCTCGAACGGGCGTCCCCCAGCGAACAGCGAGCGCCCCCATCGCCAGGCCCCGGACACCCGGCGCGGACGCAGCCGTGAGTCCGGGGCGGCGCTCTCGGTCGGTTCCATTCCGTCCCTCTCACAGCCGGCGGTGCCCACGCCACGCGGCCCGTTGCTCCCGACAACCTTCAACGGCACCTCGTCTGAAAACCCACCACGCGTCTGGGCACGGCAGGCGCACACCTCAACAGTAGGCCGCAGAAGGCTTCCACGGGCAGCGGTCGACGTCGGTTGCCCGAATGCGACCGGCCACCCGTATGCATCTGGTATGCGCCGAACGGGTGGCCTTCAACCCCTACTCCTCGGTCGGAAGCGCGACTTCCGCGGCCGCTTCCGGTCCCTGTTCGAGCAGCACGGCGAAGCCGTCCTCGTTCAGAACGGGCACCTTGAGCTGCATCGCCTTGTCGAACTTCGATCCCGGGTTCTCGCCGACTACGACGAATGAGGTCTTCTTCGAAACCGAACCGGTCACCTTCGCGCCCCGGCTCTGCAGTGCCTCCTTCGCCCCGTCCCGCGTATGGCGTTCGAGCGTGCCCGTGACGACGACGGTGAGCCCTTCGAGTGGCCTCGGTCCCTCGTCCTCGCCGATGTGCTCGTCCTCCATGCGGACGCCGGCGGCCTTCCACTTGCGGAGGATCTCCTTGTGCCAGTCCACCGCGAACCACTCCTTGAGGGAGGCGGCGATGATCGGCCCGACGCCCTCCGTGGTGGCCAGCTCCTCCTGGGTGGCCTGCTCGATGCGGTCGATGGAGCGGAACTCGCGCGCCAGCGCCTCGGCCGCCACCGGTCCGACATGCCGGATCGACAGGCCCGTCAGGATGCGGGCGAGCGGCCGCTCCTTGGCGGCCTGGATGTTCTCCAGCATCGCGACCGCGTTCTTCTTCGGCGCGCCCTCCTGGTTGGCGAAGACCGTGGCGATCTTCTCCTCGCCGGTCTTCGGGTCGCGCTTGGGCAGCCCGCTGTCCTGGTCGAGGACGTACGCCTTGATGGGCAGCAGTCGCTCGATGGTGAGGTCGAAGAGGTCGCCCTCGTCGATCAGCGGCGGCTCGGACGGCTCCAGCGGCCTGGTGAGCGCTGCGGCGGCGACGTAGCCGAAGTTCTCGATGTCCAGGCACTTGCGTCCGGCGAGGTAGAACAGCCGCTCGCGCAACTGGGCCGGGCAGCTCTGGGAGTTGGGGCAGCGCAGGTCGACGTCGCCCTCCTTCATGGGCCTCAGCGCCGTCCCGCACTCGGGGCACTCGGCCGGCATCACGAACTCGCGCTCGCTGCCGTCCCGCAGGTCGGCCACGGGCCCGAGGATCTCGGGGATGACGTCGCCGGCCTTGCGCAGCACCACCGTGTCGCCGATGAGGACGCCCTTGGCCTTGACCACGTCCTGGTTGTGCAGGGTCGCGAACTCGACCTCCGAGCCCGCGACCGTCACCGGCTCGACCTGCGCGTACGGCGTGACGCGGCCCGTGCGGCCCACGCCCACGCGGATGTTGACGAGCTTGGTGTTGACCTCCTCCGGCGCGTACTTGTACGCGATGGCCCAGCGCGGGGCGCGGGAGGTGGAGCCGAGGCGGCCCTGGAGCGGGATCTCGTCGAGCTTGACCACCGCGCCGTCGATCTCGTGCTCCACCGAGTGGCGGTGCTCGCCGTAGTACGCGATGAACTCCCGTACGCCGTCGAGGTCGTCGACCACTCTGTTGTGCCGGGCGGTGGGCAGGCCCCAGGTCTTGAGGAGGTCGTAGGCCTCGGAGAGGCGGGTGAGGCCCTGGAAGCCCTCCAGGGCACCGATGCCGTGGACCACCATGTGGAGCGGGCGGGTGGCGGTGACGCGCGGGTCCTTCTGGCGGAGCGAACCGGCCGCCGCGTTGCGCGGGTTGGCGAAGGGCTTGTCGCCGGCCTCGACGAGGCGGGCGTTGAGCTTCTCGAACTCCTCCATCGGGAAGTAGACCTCGCCGCGGATCTCCACGACGTCCGGGACGCTCTCGCCCTTCAGGCGGTCGGGGATCTCCGCGATCGTGCGGACGTTCGGCGTGATGTCCTCGCCCGTGCGGCCGTCGCCGCGGGTCGCCGCGCGCGTGAGACGGCCGTGCTCGTAGGTGAGGTTGACGGCGAGGCCGTCGACCTTCAGCTCGCACAGCAGGTGGTACGCGGAGGCGCCGACGTCCTTGTGCACGCGCTCGGCCCAGGCCGCCAACTCCAGGTCGTCGAAGGCGTTGTCGAGCGAGAGCATGCGCTCGCGGTGCTGGACGGAGGTGAACTCCGTCTCGTACGCCCCCGCGACCTTCTGGGTCGGGGAGTCGGGCGTACGCAGCTCGGAATGCTCCTCCTCCAGCGCCTCCAGGGAGCGCAGGAGTTGGTCGAACTCCGCGTCGCTGACGACGGGAGCGTCCTTCACGTAGTACCGGAAGCGGTGCTCCTCGACCTGCTCCGCGAGCCGCGCGTGCTTCTCCCGTGCCTCGGCGGGTACGGATGATGCGTTCGAGGCAGTCTGTGCGTCCTTGTCGCCGGCCACCGTGTTGTCCTCCCGTTACTCTGGGTTGTCCGCGAGTGATCTCGCCGCCCGGGCGCAGTGGGCGAGTGCCGTGCGGGCGTACGCGGGGGAAGCCCCCGCGAGTCCGCACGACGGAGTGACCGTGACCGCGTCCGCGAGAAGCCCCGGATGCAGCCCCAGCCTGCGCCACAACGTCCTGACACCCATGACGCTACCGGCAGGGTCTGACAATGGGCCGTCCGTGCCCGGCACGACACCGGTGAACAGCTTCGTGCCCCCTTCCACCGCTTCCCCGATCAGGTCGTCGTCACGCTCGGTGAGCAGGGAGAAGTCGAAGGAGATGGCGCCGGCGCCGGCGCGGCGCAGCAGCGCGAAGGGGACGTCGGGGGCGCAGGAGTGCACGACGACGGCGCCTTCCGGGGAGTGCACGCCGATGACGTCGCGCAGCGTGGCCTCGACGAGTTGGCGGTCGGGGGCGCGGTGGGTGCGGTAGCCGCTGGCCGTCCTCACCTGGCCGCCCAGTACGGCGGTGAGGGAGGGTTCGTCGAGTTGGAGGACGAGTTGGGCGCCGGGTACGCGCCGCCGTAGCTCGGCGAGGTGGAGGCGCAGGCCCTCGGCGAGGGAGGCGGTGAGGTCGCGGCAGGCGCCGGGGTCGGAGAGGGCGGACTCGCCGTTCCGCAGCTCCAGTGCGGCGGCGAGGGTCCAGGGGCCGACGGCCTGTACTTTGAGCGGCCCCTCGTACCCCTGGGTGAACTCCTCCAGCGCGTCGAGGTCCTCGCCGAGCCAGGACCAGGCCCGCTTGGTGTCCCGGCCCGGTCGGTCGCCGATCCGCCAGCCGCTGGGCTCCACGCGCGCGTACAGCTCGACGAGCATGCCGGCGGTGCGGCCGATCATGTCGGCGCCGGGGCCGCGGGCGGGGAGCTCGGGGAGGAAGGGGAAGTCCTCGAAGCTGCCGGTGGCGGTCTTGGCGGCCTCGCGGGCGTCACCGCCGGGCAGGGAGCCGATGCCGGTGGCGGGGCCGAAGGTGGGGTGTGCGTTCACTTGGGGAAGCCTACGTAAGTCTGCGGGGGGGGGGCGCCCGCGCATGAGAGCTCGGAAGGTGCGACTGGTTCGGCGTGTGCGGGATCGTCGTGGTCGCTCGCGCGGTTCCCCGCGCCCTCACGGGGGGGGCGGGGACCAACAGCTGCTACCTGCCCGGTCGTACCGTCACGTCGTTGATCTCCGCGTCTCTCGGCAGGTCCAGCGTCATGAGGATCGTCGTCGCGACCGACTCGGCGTCGATCCACTTCGTCGGGTCGTACTCCTTGCCCTCCTGCTGGTGGACCTTCGCCTGCATGGGACTGGCCGTGCGGCCGGGGTAGACCGAGGTGACGCGGACGCCGCCCGCGTGCTCCTCGTGGCGGAGGGAGTCCGCGAGGGCCTTCAGGCCGTGCTTGGAGGCGGCGTACGCCGACCAGTCGGCGTGGGCGTGCAGACCGGCGCCCGAGTTGACGAAGACCACATGGCCCCGGGTGGCGCGGAGTTGGGGCAGGAAGTGGCGGGTCAGCTCGGCGGGGGCGATCAGGTTGACGTTGAGCTGGTGGCGCCAGGTCTTGGGGGTCAGCTCGCCGACCGGGCCGAGGTCGACCACCCCGGCGATGTGCAGCAGCGAGTCCACGCGGTCCGGGAGCGTCTGGTGGGAGAAGGCCCAGGACAGCTTGTCGGGGTCCGCCAGGTCTCCGACCAGGGTCCGGGCGCCGGGGAACTCCGCCGCCAGCTCCTTCGCCCGGCCCGCGTCACGCGCGTGCAGCACGAGGTCGTCGCCGCGCGCGTGGAGACGGCGGGCCACGGCGGCGCCGATACCGGAGCCCGCCCCGGTGATCACATGAGTAGCCATGCCGTCATGCTCGCATCATCCGCACCCCGCCCTCACCCCCGCCGATCCTTACCGGTCACTGCACGCCCCGGCTCTCCTCCAGGTACGCCAGCGCCCCCACCGGCTCCTCCGCGAAGAACACCAGCTCGGCGAGCGGGCGGGGCAGGAAACCCTCGTCGTCCATGCGCCGGAACTGCTCCTTCAGGCCGTCGTAGAAGCCCGCCGTGTTGAGCAGGACCACCGGCTTGTCCGTGTGGCCGTGCTTCTTCAGCTCCAGGATCTCGGTCGCCGCTCGTCGAGCGTGCCCGTGCCGCCGACCATGATGACGACCGCGTCGGCCTTCTCCAGAAGCAGCCGCTTGCTCCCCCACTGCCTAAAGGGCGTGGGGGTACCCCCACGGCGAGGTCCCGCGCGATCACCATCTCGTCGGTGCCCGGCCGCGCCTTGGCGGCCAGGAACTCGACCGAGACGCCCAGCAGTCCGCCGCCCGTCTCCTGGACGCCGTCGGCGACCACCTTCATCAGGCCGACGTCAGAACCGCCCCACCTGGGGGTCCCCCCACGCCTTCAAGGCAGTGGGGGAGTGTGCCCGCCCTTGCCGATCAGCTCGGCGAACTCCCGCGCGGGGCGTGTGTAGCGGTCGTCGAGGTCGGCGGCGGAGAGAAAGACGCAGATGTTCATGGCCCCACGCTACGGGGCGGCACTGACATCGGGCCCCTGATCACCGGGCTCCTGGTCCAGGGCGTCGGCCGGCACCGGCACGCTCAGGCGGATCTTCGACTGGCGGTGCGGCAGGTCCTCCCAGTCGGCCATGAAGCGCGCCGACAGGCCGTGTTTCCGGGCGAGTTCGACCAGGGTCTCGGTGCGGTAGTAGAAGTCCTCGTGCAGCACCTGGTGTTCGGTTCCGGTGGTGCGGCCGAAGGTGAAGTCGAAGAAGCCGCCGGGGGCGAGGATCCGGCCGACGTGGGCGAAGCACTCCTCTATGACGTGCGCCGGGGAGTGCGAGAACACGCTGTGCGCGTGGACGACGTCGAAGTGCGCGTCGGGGAGAAAGGCGAAGGTCAGGTCTCCGGCGACGGTCAGATGAGGCAGTTTGGATTGCAAACCCTCTCGTACGAGGGTGCGCTGGGCCTCCAGGAGGATGTCCGGCGAGATGTCGATCCCGTAGTAGTTCCCGGTGTCCAGGTGGTCGATGAACAGCCGCCCGGCGCGCAGGTTCCCGCAGCCGATCTCCAGCATCCGGTGCCCCGGCTGCAGCCCGTGCCGTACGAGGTAGTCGTACTGCATCCGGCCGACGCGCTCCCACTTCGCGGCCGACGGGTTGTGTCCGACGGCCGCCTCGGGGCTGCGGGCGGTGTCGGAGGCCATCACGGCGCGGTAGTACGCGATGTGGTCGCGGTGTTTCAACCGCAGCCAGGCGTCGCGCGCCGCTCGCCGAGCGTGGGCGGGCACCCGTTTCGGGTTGCTCAGGGCGTAGCGGACCCGGTGGGTGAGACTTCGCCGGTTCCTGGACGGATTCCCGGACGGTTTCCTGGACGGGTTTCCGGCCCGATCCACAGCTGCCACAAGGACCTCCTCCGACTCCTGGGAGAACTCACCAGCAGCGTGCGCCATGCCCGGCGGGACGGCTACCCGAAGGGGGACGATCGTGACAGAGAGAAGTAGAGAAGTGCGGCGGTCGTGCGGAGGCGGTGACGGCCGTGACGGTGGAGGCGCTCAGACGGCCGCCGTCGCCGCCCGTACCGTAGCCGCGATCGTCGCCGAGCCCACCACGCGCGTGTCGTCGTACAGGACGATCGCCTGGCCGGGGGCGACGCCGCGGACGGGCTCGGTGAAGGTGACCTCCAGGGAGCCGTCGACCAGCTCCGCGGTGACCTCCGTCTCGCCGCCGTGGGCGCGCAGCTGGGCCGTGTACGTGCCGGGGCCGGTGGGGGCGGCGCCGCACCAGCGGGGCTTGATCGCGGTGAGGGCGCTGACGTCGAGGGCGGCGACCGGGCCGACCGTGACCGTGTTGTTCACCGGGGAGATGTCCAGGACGTAGCGCGGCTTGCCGTCGGCGGCCGGGGTGCCGATGCGCAGGCCCTTGCGCTGGCCGATGGTGAAGCCGTACGCGCCCTCGTGGGTGCCGAGGACATTGCCGGACTCGTCGACGATGTCGCCCTCCGCCTTGCCGAGGCGGCCGGCCAGGAAGCCCTGGGTATCTCCGTCGGCGATGAAGCAGATGTCGTGCGAGTCGGGCTTCTTGGCGACGGCGAGGCCCCTGCGCTCGGCCTCCGCGCGGATCTCGTCCTTGGTGGTCACCGTGTCGCCGAGGGGGAACAGGGCGTGGGCGAGCTGCTTGTCGTCGAGGACGCCGAGGACGTACGACTGGTCCTTGGCCATGTCGGAGGCGCGGTGCAGCTCGCGCGTGCCGTCCTCGCGGACGATCACCTTGGCGTAGTGGCCCGTGCAGACCGCGTCGAAGCCGAGGGCGAGCGCCTTGTCGAGCAGGGCCGCGAACTTGATCTTCTCGTTGCAGCGCAGGCAGGGGTTCGGGGTCCGCCCGGCCTCGTACTCGGCGATGAAGTCCTCGACCACGTCCTCGCGGAAGCGGTCGGCGAGATCCCACACGTAGAAGGGGATGCCGATGACGTCGGCGGCGCGGCGGGCGTCGCGCGAGTCCTCGATGGTGCAACAGCCACGCGCGCCGGTACGGAACGACTGCGGGTTCGCGGAGAGGGCGAGGTGGACGCCCGTCACGTCGTGCCCGGCTTCGGCGGCGCGGGCGGCGGCCACGGCGGAGTCGACCCCGCCGGACATGGCGGCGAGGACGCGAAGGGGGCGGGGCTGCGAGGTCTCAGTCATAACCCCTCCAGGGTACGGGGCGCGGGGAACCGAAGCCCGCGCGTATCCGTTGACGATCTCGTGGGCACCAGAAAGGCATCAAAGGGCAGCGCTTCCGGGGGCAAGGACGGGGACCGGCGCGTCGGGCGGCGGGCCCTCCTCATCGGTACGGCCTTGGCCGCCGTCGGCACGGCCGTGGTGGCGCGGGACGAGCTGGGGCGCGTGTGGTGGCGCGTGCCCGGCGTCAGGAAGCCGCGCAAGGAGGGCGAGGTCGACTTCGCGAGCGCCAAGTGGGTGGCGGCCTCGGACGCGAACTGGCGGATGGCTGACCGGCCGGACGACTACGGCATAGACATGGTGGTCATCCACGTCACCCAGGGCGGCTACGACAGCGCGGTGAAGGTGTTCCGGGACCCGAAGCACGGCGCGGCGGCGCACTACATCGTCCGCAAGGACGGGCGCGTCACGCAGATGATCCGCGAGCTGGACGTGGCGTACCACGCGGGCAACCGCGCCTACAACGAGCGGAGCGTCGGCATCGAGCACGAGGGCTTCGTGGAGCGCCCCGAGGACTTCACGGACGAGATGTACGAGGCGTCGGCCGGGCTCACGGCCCGGATCTGCGCGCGGTACGACATCCCCGTGGACCGGAAGCACATCATCGGCCACGTGGAAGTGCCGGGGACGGACCACACGGACCCCGGCGAGGGCTGGGACTGGGACCGGTACATGAAGCTGGTGCGCGCCGCCGCCAAGGAGTCGACGGCCGCCTGACGTTTGGCCGACGGGGCACCGACTCCCTTGGTTCTGAGGGGGGAGTTCGTCACCTACTGGCGGAGCCCCTGCACGCCTGGTCGATCCGCTGCCAGGTCCGGAGAGTCCGCTCCAGAGCGCGACAGCCGGGCCACAGCACCGCGAAGGTGCCGGTACAGCGTCGACATAGACTCCGTGAAATGTGACGCACCTCACAGCATCGCGATCCATCGAGCGCTTCCGGTGCCACCCGCGTCCGATGTGTCCCGCGCCTTGATCGCGACCTGCGGTGGCGCCAACTTCGTTACGTATCAGGGACGTTGACAGACACGGCAGTCGCACAGCTTCCCCGGCTCGCTCCTAACTTCGCCTCAGCCTTCCCATAATCTTTGGCCCGAGGCTCCCCGACCATGGATGACACGACAGAGCCCGCCGCGAGTGCGAGCCGGCAGAGCAAGGGTGCCCACGCCAAGGAAAGCCGTCGGGGCGGCAAGGGCGAGCACACCAAGGAGAGCAGGGGCCGGGGCGGCAAGGGACTGCACCGGCGGAAGTTCCTCGGCGGGATGGCCGGGGTCGGACTGGGGGCGGTCGTGGCGGCCGGTACGGCCTTCTCACTGCTGACCGACGCGAAGGGCAACAAGGCGGGCGCCGCGACCAACACCGCCACCCTGAACATCCCGGACCTCCTCGAAGGCACCACCTCCGACGGCACGACCACCTTCACCCTGGCCGCCCAGACCGGCACGAGCGAGGTGGTCAGCGGAGTCACCAGTTCGACCGCGGGCTACAACCAGTCGTACCTCGGCCCCACGATGAAGTGGACCAGCGGCGACACCGTCCTGTTGAACATCACCAACAACCTCGACGCCGACACCACCGTCCACTTCCACGGCGCCCACATCCCGGCCGAGATGGACGGCGGCCCGCAGAACGCCTTCGCGTCCGGCAAGACCTGGTCCCCCACCTTCGAGGTGAAGGACGAGGCCAAGACCCTCTGGTACCACCCGCACGCGCTCGGCACCACGGCCGAGCAGGTCGTCCAGGGCCTGGCCGGCATGATCATCGTCGAGGACGACTCGGACGCGTCGGCGGCGCTGCCGAGCGAGTACGGCGTCGACGACATCCCGATCGTCCTGCAGTGCCTGGCCTCCGACACCTCCGGCGACGTCAAGTACAACCTGACCGGCTATCTGAGCAACAACCTCGTCTTCCCGGTGCTGTGCAACGGCACGAACGTCGACGACACCACCCTGACGTTCACCGCGTCCAAGACGCGCACCCGGTTCCGGGTCCTCAACGCCTCGCCGTCCGACATCATCACCGTCCAGCGCGGCGACGGCGGCACGCTCACCCAGATCGCCACCGACCAGGGCTATCTCACCGAGGCCGCCGAGGTGGCGACCATCAGACTGGTCGCGGGCGGACGCGCCGAGTTCGTCATGGACCTCAGCGACGCGGTCACGCTCCAGGCCGTCATCACCACCGGCTGGGTGCGGGGCGGCAGCGGTACGTACGACTTCCTGACCGTCACCCCGGACGCCTCGGACACCCCGGACGACCTGCCGTCCTCGCTCAACACGATCGAGCGCTACGACACGTCGAGCTTCACCGCGCGCGAGATCACCCTCGACCAGGACGGCCTGGAGATGGCGATCAACGGATCGGTCGGCACCACCATGGACTCCATGGCGACGATCATGACGACCCTCGGCTCCAAGGAGATCTGGACGATCACCAACAACACGATGCTGGAGCACTCGTTCCATCTGCACGACGTGCCGTTCCAGCTGATCGAGATCAACGGTACGGAGCCGACCGGGGTCGATCTCGGCTGGTTCGACACCTATGAGGTCGTCGGCGGCGGTTCCATCAAGATCGCCATGGAGTTCACCGACTTCGCCGACGACACCTACATGTACATGCTCCATTGTCATCTCCTCCAGCACGAGGACGAGGGCATGATGGCCGGCCTCATGGTCATGGAGAGCTAGCGGTCCGGGGGTCCAGCCCAGACCCGCCTCCCCGGGAGGCTGCCGTCGGCAGTGCGAGTGCCGACGGCAGCCAGTCGGAGGTCCGGTGGCCGAGAGTCCGGGCCGCGCGCCGCGTTTTCGGTCGCGGGGGCCGACCAGCACCGCAGGTCGTCCCACCGGGCGCCTTGGCGACGGACCGTGAGATCACTGAGGAGAAAGCCCTGACTCCCCCTGTTCACAGTGGGGTTGGGGCTGAATCCGCGTGTCGCTCGCCTGCCTGGTGCCGCGGCAGGCGACGTTTGCCCGTCAAGGAGCGGCGTCCGGTGCGTGCTCTCGGCGTGCCGGGCGCAAGCCCTCGTACTGGACGTACTTGGGCTTGTGTCCGGTGCGGTGAGTGGGGGCACCTCCCACGCACTTGAGGCAGTGGGGGAGCGTGCCGGGCGTCGCGACGGGGGCGAACGTTGCCTGTTGGGGCTAGGTCAGCCCTGCGCTGCGGGCGCGCTCCACCACCGGGGCGATGGCCTTGGCGACGGCCTCGACGTCCGCCTCCGTGGAGGTGTGGCCGAAGGAGAAGCGGAGGGTGCCACGGGCGAGGTCCGGGTGGGTGCCGGTGGCGAGGAGGACGTGGCTGGGCTGGGCGATGCCCGCGGTGCAGGCGGAGCCCGTGGAGCACTCGATGCCCTGGGCGTCGAGGAGGAGGAGCAGGGAGTCGCCCTCGCAGCCGGGGAAGGTGAAGTGCGCGTTGGCGGGGAGGCGGTCCACCGGGTCGCCGCCGAGGATCGCGTCCGGCACGGCCGCACGGATCGCGGTGACCAGGCTGTCCCGGAGCGCGCCGATCTCCCGGGCGAACCACTCCTGCTGCTCGGCGGCGAGCCGTCCCGCGACCGCGAAGGAGGCGATGGCCGGGACGTCGAGGGTGCCGGAGCGGACGTGGCGCTCCTGGCCGCCGCCGTGCAGTACGGGTACGGGGCTGTACTCGCGGCCGAGGAGCAGCGCGCCGATGCCGTACGGGCCGCCGATCTTGTGGCTGGACACCGTCATCGCGGCGAGGCCGGAGGCGCCGAAGTCGACCGGGACCTGGCCGAAGGCCTGGACGGCGTCGGCGTGCAGCGGGATCCCGAACTCGGCGGTGACGTCGGCGAGTTCGCGGACCGGCATGAGCGTGCCGATCTCGTTGTTGGCCCACATGACGGTGGCGAGGGCCACGTCGTCGGGGTCGCGGGCGATTGCCTCGCGCAGGGCGTCCGGGTGGACACGGCCGTACGAGTCGACCGGGAGGTACTCGACGGTGGCGCCCTCGTGCTCGCCGAGCCAGTGGACGGCGTCCAGGACCGCGTGGTGTTCGACGGGGCTGGCGAGGACTCTGGTGCGGACCGGGTCGGCGTCGCGGCGGGACCAGTAGAGGCCCTTGACGGCGAGGTTGTCGGCCTCGGTGCCGCCAGAGGTGAAGACCACCTCGCTGGGGCGGGCGGCGAGGGCTTCGGCGAGGGTTTCGCGGGCCTCCTCGACGGTTCGCCGCGCGCGGCGGCCGGAGGCATGCAGCGCGGAGGCGTTGCCGGTGATGCTCAGCTGGGCGGTCAGGGCCTCTGCCGCCTCGGGGAGCATGGGAGTCGTCGCCGCGTGGTCGAGGTAAGCCATAGTGAGCCCGATTTTACGGGCCGACTTTCCTTGGCCTGAGGTCCGGCGGGTGTGGGGGTCTCTCCGAAGGGCGCTCGGGGTGCGTTTTGCGCCTTGCCCGGGGCGTACTTGGACTCTCGTGCGAGGCGCCCGGCGCTGTCGGCCGTGCCCATCCGTTCCGCCCTGCGGAACGACTGCACACAGCGGCGCCGACGGCTGACGATCACCCACAGCGAGTGACAGCCGGTCACCCCTCGTCTCACAGGCTCCAGGACACCGTCTCGCTCATCTGCATCAGGGCGAGCAGGACCGCCAGGTCCGCGACGCCCAGGCCCAGGCCCAGGAAGGCGCGGCCCCTGCGTGTCGTGCCGCGCTTGAGGGAGAGGGCCGCAAGGGCGATGGCGATGGGCCCGAGGAAGAGGTTGAGGACCAGGAGGCCGAGGAGGCCCAGGACGAAGGAGGCCACGGCCATGCCGTCGGCGTCCTTCACGCGGTCGCGGGTGCCGGTGCGGGCGGGGCGGTTCGGTGCGGCGGTGAGTTGCATGGTTCGGTCTGCTCCCAACAGGTGCTTTTAGGCGATCGACTCACGGTCGGTTCGCGATCGGTTCAGGGTCGGTTCGCGATCGGTTCAGGGTCGGTTCGCGATCGGTTCGCGGTCAGTTGGCGGCGCGGCGGCGACGGGCGTGGCGCTCGCGCGCGGCGAAGATCGCCAGCCACACGCCGATGGCGGCCGCGATGGCGCAGGAGACGGACAGGGGCACATGGGCCACGGTGCCCATGACGACACCCAGCAGCATGAGCGCGGCGACGAGGAACAGCATGGCGGGACAGCCTCTCGTGACGATCTCTCGTGACAGTTCGGTGAACGATTGTGGTTACAGTTGTTCACTGACTCCCGAGTCTAGCGCGTCGCACGGCTTTGCAATTACAGAGAACAGTTGTTAACTGCATGGCATGAGTCACACTCTCGGCATCCGGCAGGCCCAGAAGCAGAAGACCCGGCAGTCGCTCCTGGACGCCGCGCTGGGCCTGCTGGAGAACCAGAGTCTGAGCAGCCTGGGCCTGCGCGAGGTCACCCGGGCCGTGGGCGTCGCCCCGACCGCGTTCTACCGGCACTTCCACTCGACCGCGGACCTCGGTGTGGCGCTGGTCGAGGAGGCCCTGGGGAGTCTGCATCCGGTGCTGGGCGACCTGATGGCCGCGGTCGGCGACAGCGACGAACTCATAGAGCGCGCCGTCGAGCTGATCGCCGGCCATGTCGACACGTACCCGGCGCACGTCCGCTTCATCGCCCGGGAGCGGCACGGCGGGGTCCAGCCGGTGCGGGAGGCCATCCAGGGGCAACTGGCCAGGTTCGCCGAGGAGGTGCGGGGCGAGCTGGCCCGGCGGCCCGAGGGCGAGGGGTGGAGCGACGACGACCGGCTCATGCTCGCCGGCCTGTACGTCGACCAGATGCTGGTGACCGCCTCGCTCTTCCTGGAGGCCCTGGACGAACCCGAGGAGGAGCGGGCCCGGGTGACCCGGCTGGCGAGCCGCCGGATGCGCCTGATCAGCATCGGCTGCCGCCACTGGCTGGACTGAGCTCCACCCTCCGGCTACGGCTGAGGCCCTCCGAAATGCGGCTGAGGCCCTCCGGCATGCGGCTGAGGGCGCGCCCGTTCACCGGGCGCGCCCTCAGCTGTGCGTATGGACCCCGAGGTCAGCTGTCCTTGGACGCCGACGCGGAGGCTTCCTGGCTCGGCGCCCCGCTCGGGGCCTGACCGCCCTGGCCGCCCTGGCCCGGCTGGCCACCGCCGCCCGGGCCGCCACAGCCGCCACCGCCGCCGGGGCCACCGCCCTGGCCGCCACCGCCGGGGGCGCCGCTCGGCGCGCCGGACGGCTGGCCGGAGGGCGCGCCCGACGGGGCACCGGACGGCGCCTGGCCGTTCGCGGAGGGTGCGCCGGACGGGGCGCCCGAGGGAGCGCCTGACGGAGCCCCCGACGGGGCCTGGCAACTCTGCTGTCCGGAGTTTCCGTTGTTCGAGGTGGACGACGACGAGTCGCTGGAGCCGCACGCCACAAGGAAGAGGGGTGCGGCCGCCAGCAGGGCGACGGCGGGGACGAGACGTGCACGCTTCATGAGAAACAACTCCAAGAAAGATGAGGGAGTTCGTGGCGCGCATCGAATCAACGCAGCTTGGGCGCTTCTTGGGTTCAGGCTGTGCCACCCCTGTGCGAACAGCAAAGCGATCACCAACAACCGCCTCTGACCTGGGCTTTCGCTTCTCCGCCGCGACTCATCTCTGATACAGGCTCGTGACAGAGGCGGCCGCGGCGGCCAGTTCGGCGCGCGCTTCGGGCGGGGCCAGCACCTCCAGCCGGTCGGCGAAGACCAGCAGTTGGCGCACCTCGCCGAGGAGGCCGTACGACAGACGCGCGGTCACCCACTCGCTCTCGCCGTCGTCGTCCTCGGGCGCCGCCGCCAGCCAGGAGGCCTGGAGCCGCAGGAACATGTCGAGGAAGGGGCGCCGCACTCGTACGGTGACGTCGATGCCGCCCGGCCGTTCCTCGACCCGGCGCCGCAACGCCTCCCAGGCGTCGACCAGTTCGACGCCGGGCCGGCGCCGCACGGGTTCGTCGAGGAGGGTCGCCGAGCGCACCCGGTCCACCCGGAAGAGACGGGGCTGGGCCCGGCGGTCGGCGACGAGATACCAGACGCCCGCCTTGGAGACGAGGCCGTACGGGTCGAGGGTGTACGTACGCGGCGCCTTGTCCCCGCCGTGCCGGTAGCGCAGCCGCAGCCGCCGGTCGGCGAAGACGGCGTCCTGGAGCGTCTCCAGGTCCACCGGCTGCTGCGGGCCGCGATTCCAGCGGGCGGAGTCCACCAGGATGCGGCGGCCCGCGGTCTCCGCGGCGGGCCGGTGCGGGGCGGGCAGCGCGGCCATCACCTTGCGCAGCGCGCCGGCCAGCGCCGCGTCCAGCCCGAGGGCGGCGTGCGCGCCCTGCGCGGCCAGCACGAACAGGGCCCGCGACTCGTCGGCGGTCAGCCCCGTGACATCCGTACGGAAGCCCGCGAGCAGCTCGATCCCGCCGTGCCGCCCGCGCTCGGCGTACACGGGCACGCCGGACGCCGACAGGGCCTCGACATCGCGGTAGATGGTGCGTACGGACACTTCGAGCCGCTCGGCGAGTTCATGCGCCGGGACCCGGCCCCGGGTCTGGAGCAACAACAGGATCGAGAGCAGTCGGTCGGCCTTCACCGGATCAGCGTCCCCCATGGGGAGGGATCCCTCATGCGGGTTGTCCCGGCGAAAGCCCGCAGCCCGAGCCGCCTCCGGCGGGAAGCCTACGAGGACCACCGCTGACCACCGTGTTGTCGACCCCAGCCGGAGACCTCCATGACCACCGCGGACACCGTCGACCCCCGCCCCCTCTACACCCGCGCCACCGCACAGGCGGCCGAACTGATCGCGACCGTACGACCGGACCGGCTGAGCGGCCCGACGCCCTGCGCCGAGTACGACGTACGCACCCTGCTCAGCCACATCGTGGGCGGCACCTTGCGCATCGCGGTCGTCGGCGAGGGCGGCGACGGGCTCGCCGTACGGATGTTCGTGGACGGGGTCGCGGACGACGGCTGGCCGGGCGCGTACGACGAGATCAGGACCCGGGTGCTGCGCGCCTGGTCGGGCGACGAGCGGATGACGTCACCGGTGCGGGTGCCGTGGGGCAACATCCCCGGGCGGGACGCGCTGTCGGCGTACGTCATGGAGATCGTGGCGCACACCTGGGACCTCTCCGAGGGGCTCGGGCGGCCGCTGGCGCTGGACCCGGAGCTGGCCGAGTTCTCCCTCGCCGCGGCGCGGGTCGCCCTGCCCGACGGGCCACGCGAGGGCCGTCCGTTCGACCCCGCGCTGCCGGCTCCCGAAGGGGCCGACGCCTACGGCCGGCTGGCGGCCTGGCTGGGCCGCGGGCCGCTCGGCGCGGCGCGGTGACGCCGGCGGGCCTCAGCCCGACAGCTTGACCCGCGCCAGCTGCCGGGACTGCGCCACCAGCCGGTCGGCGCTGTCCCAGACCTCGGCGTCCTCCTCCAGGAAGCCGCCGGCGAGGTTGCGGGTGGTGATGGAGACCCGGAGCGGGCCCGGCGCCGGCCATGACCGCACGTGCACGGTCAGCTCGACCGTCGGGACCCACCCCGATATCCCCAGCTCGAAGGCGGTCGGCGGCAGCGCGTCCACCGCGAGGAGCAGCGCGAAGGGATCGGGGTCCCGGCCGTCGGCGAGCCCGAACCAGGACCGCATCTCGCCCTTGCCGGAGGGCGCGCCGAGCGCCCAGCCGAGGGTCGTCGGGTCGAGTTTGAGGAACAGCCGGTCGGTGATCGCGGAGCCGCCGGGGACCGGGTCGGGGGCGTCCTGGGGGTCGAAGCACTGCTCGACCGGCGGGATCACGGGCGGCTTGGCCGTCGTACGGACGTCGTCCGGGAGGGAGCCCAGGTCGCCGTAGGAGGCGAGGACGCGGATGCGCTCGACCTCGTTGCCGTCCTCGTCGATCTGGAACAGGGAAGCCTGGCCGGTGGACAGCGTGCGTCCGGTGCGTACGACGTCCGTGCGCACGACCGCCGGGCCCGGCTGGGAGGCAGTCAGGTAGTGCGCGGAGATGGTGAACGGGTCGCCGTGCGGGAGGGCGTCGGCGAGGGCACGGCCGAGGACGGCCAGCAGGTAGCCGCCGTTGACGGCGCCGATGATCGTCCAGCCGGCGGAGAGGTCGATGTCGTAGACGCCGGGTTCGCGCAGGGTGACCGCGGTGTCCCGGTCGAACTCGCTGTCGCCGATCGCGGCCCGTACGGAAGCTGCTTCTGCCATGGATGAACCGTACAACAGGCCATTACTAAGCGGTAGCTTTTACCAATCCACCCCGCTTCCACCCCCGCTCATTGCACCTCCCTTCATTGCACCTCCGTCGCCGTCGACCGCCGGTTCCAGGCCCGCGGCGCCCGCCAGTGGTAGCGCATGGCCAGGAGCCGCAGGACGAAGACGGTGACCGCGGCGAGCGCCGAGGTGAAGGTCGTCAGGACCTCGTGGCGGATGCAGAGCACGACCATCCCGGCGCCGGCCATCGCGGGCACCGCGTACAGGTCACGGTCCCAGCGCAGCAGCGACGGCACCTCGTTGGCGAGCACGTCCCGCAGCACACCGCCGCCGACCGCCGTGGCCAGCCCGAGGGTCGCGGAGGCGGTGAGGCCCAGCCCGTACTCGTACGCCTTCGTCGTGCCCGCGACGCAGAACAGGCCGAGGCCGGCCGCGTCGAAGACGTTCACCGCGTTCTGGATGCGCTCGACCTCCGGGTGCAGGAAGACGACCAGGAGGGCGGCGAGCAGCGGTGTGAGGAAGTAGCCGAGGTCGGTGAAGGCCGCGGGCGGTACGGCGCCGATGACCAGGTCCCGGAAGAGCCCTCCGCCGAGCGCGGTGACCTCGGCGAGGACGGCGATGCCGAAGACGTCGAAGTTCTTGCGGACGGCCAGCAGCGCGCCGGAGATGGCGAAGACGAAGATGCCTATCAGGTCGAGTGTGTGCTGGACGGAAGGGGTGAAGAGTTGCTGAAGCACCTTTGTATTGTGACGCAAGAATGAGCCCCTGCCTTGCAATGCAAGGCAGGGGCTCATTTCTGCTTACTTGTCGTCGGTCTCCTTGGAGACCTCGGTCTCGGCAGGCGACTCGACCTCGGCCGTGGCCTCCACCGCCTCCGCCGGAGCGGCCTCCGAGGGAGAGGTCTCCGCAGGAGAGGTCTCCGCAGGAGAGGTCTCCTCCGAAGCGGCAGCCGGCTCCGCCCGCGTCTGCTCCGGCACCAGCTTCCCCGCCTCCTTCGCGGCCGTCAGCAGGACGACGTCCTGGGGCTGCTGGTCCTCGAAGTTCTCGGGGTGGTGGCAGGCCACCCGCTGCCCGGGCTTCAGCTCGGCCAGCGGCGGCTCGGTGGTCGAGCAGATCTGCGTCGCCTTCCAGCACCGGGTGTGGAAGCGGCAGCCGCTCGGCGGGGCGATCGGCGAGGGCACATCGCCCTTGAGCAGGATCCGCTCGCTCTTGGCGCTGCGGCGCTTGGGGTCCGGGATCGGCACGGCCGACAGCAGCGCCTTGGTGTACGGGTGCATCGGCGCCCGGTACAGCGAGTCCCGGTCGGCCAGCTCCACGATCTTGCCGAGGTACATCACGGCGATGCGGTCGGAGACATGGCGGACCACCGACAGGTCGTGCGCGATGATCACATACGTCAGGCCCAGCTCGTCCTGGAGGTCGTCCATCAGGTTGACGACCTGCGCCTGGATCGACACGTCGAGCGCGGAGACCGGCTCGTCGGCGACGACCATACGGGGCTTGAGGGCGAGCGCGCGGGCGATGCCGATGCGCTGACGCTGACCGCCGGAGAACTCGTGCGGGTAGCGGTTGTAGTGCTCGGGGCTCAGGCCCACCAGCTCCAGCAGGCGCTGGACCTCCTTCTTCACCCCGCCCTCGGGCTCGACGCCCTGGAGCTTGAACGGCGCCGAGACGATGGTGCCGATGGTGTGCCGGGGGTTCAGCGAGCCGTACGGGTCCTGGAAGATCATCTGCACGTCGCGGCGCAGCGGGCGCATGCCGCCGGTGCCGAGGTGCGTGATGTCCGTGCCGTCGAACTCGATCTTCCCGCCGGTCGGTTCGAGGAGGCGGGTGATCAGCCGGCCCATGGTCGACTTGCCGCAGCCGGACTCGCCGACGACACCGAGGGTCTCGCCGCGGCGCACCTCGAAGTCGATGCCGTCGACGGCCTTGACCGCGCCGACCTGGCGCTGGAGCACACCCTTCTTGATGGGGAAGTGCTTGACCAGGCCCTCGACCTTGAGCAACGGTGTCTCGTCCGCGGCCGGTTTCGCCGTCTTGGTCCCCGCCGGGGTCTCAGTCTCGCTCACAGCTTCGGCGCAATCTCTTCGTTCCAGATCCGCGTGCGCTCCTCCTGCGACAGATGGCAGGCGGTGAAGTGCCTGCCGCCGACCTCGCGCAGTTCGGGGCGCTCGGTCCGGGTGATGTTGTCCTTGGGGAGGTCCGCGTAGGGGCAGCGCGGGTTGAACGCGCATCCCGAGGGGACATTGATGAGGCTGGGCGGCTGGCCCTTGACCGGGATGAGCCGGTCGGTCTGCTCGCGGTCGATCCTCGGCATCGAGCCGAGCAGGCCCCAGGTGTAGGGGTGCTGCGGCTTGTAGAAGATGTCGTCGACCGGTCCGCGCTCCACGCAGCGGCCGCCGTACATCACGAGGATGTCGTCGGCGATCTCGGCGACCACGCCGAGGTCGTGCGTGATGATGATGACCGCGGAGCCGAACTCCTTCTGCAGGTCCCTGATGAGGTCCAGGATCTGCGCCTGGACGGTGACGTCCAGGGCGGTGGTGGGCTCGTCGGCGATCAGCAGCTCGGGGTTGTTGACCAGGGCCATGGCGATCATGGCGCGCTGGCGCATACCGCCGGAGAACTCGTGCGGGTAGTTGTCGACCCGCTTGTTCGGCTCCGGGATGCCCACGCGGTCGAGGAGTTCGACGGCGCGCTTGCGGGCGACCTTCTTGCTGACGTCGTTGTGGACGCGGTACGCCTCCACGATCTGGTTGCCGACCGTGTAGTACGGGTGCATCGCGGACAGCGGGTCCTGGAAGATCATCGCCATCTCGCGGCCGCGCAGCCGCCGCACCTCGTCGGGGCTCGCCCCGACGAGTTCCTTGCCGTCGAGCCAGATCTCGCCGGACATCTGGACGTTCTTCCCGCGCGCCCCGAGCCGGTGCAGGCCCATGACGGCGAGCGAGGTCACCGACTTGCCGGAGCCGGACTCGCCCACGATGCCGAGGGTCTTGCCCTTCTCCAGCTGGAAGGAGAGCCCGTCGACGGACTTGACCAGACCGTCGTCGGTCGGGAAGTGCACCTTGAGGTCGCGTACGTCGAGGAACGCCCCGGAGGGAGCCTCGGTGCGCGTGGGCTCGCCCACGGCGGCCCCGGTCTTGGACAGTTCGGTCACGAGAGCCTCACCCGCGGGTCGATCGTGGCGTACAGCAGGTCCACCACAAGGTTCATGAAGACGACGAAGAACGCCGCGAGCAGGGTCACCCCGAGGATCGGGGGCAGGTCGTTGGCGGTGATGTTCCGCACCGCGTACTCACCGATGCCGTGCAGCGAGTACACGTACTCGGTGATGACTGCGCCGCCGAGCAGCAGGCCGATGTCCATGCCGAAGACCGTGACCAGCGGGGTCAGTCCGGCCCGCAGGCCGTGCTTGGTGACCACGTTGCGCTCGCGCAGACCCTTGGCGCGCGCGGTGCGGATGAAGTCCTCGTTCATCGTCTCCAGCATGCCCGAGCGGGTGAGCCGGGCGTAGATGGCCGAGTAGAGGAGCGCCAGCGAACACCAGGGCAGGAACAGGGTGTTGGCCCACTGGGAGGGGTTCTCGGTGAACGGGACGTACGTTCTGCCGAAGATCTCCAGCTTGTAGCTGAACAGCAGCAGGAACAGCTGGCCGGTGAAGAAGATGGGCAGGGAGACGCCCGCGAGGGCCACGCCCATCGCGGACCGGTCGAAGATCGAGCCGGGCTTCAGGGCCGAGATGACACCGGCCACGATGCCGCCGATCAGCCAGAGCACAGCCGCGCCGACGGCGAGCGAGATGGTCACCGGCAGCCGGTCCATCAGCTGCGGCCAGACCTGCTCGTGGGTCCGGAAGGAGTAGCCGAAGCACGGCATGTCACAGCGGGCCGTGGTCGGCCCGAGGTCATAGGTGGCACCGGTCACGATCCCCTTGACGAAGTCCCAGTACTGGACGTAGACCGGCTCGTCCAGACCGAGGTTTCGCTTGATCGCCGCGATGTCCTCGGGCGTGGGGTTCTTGCCGATGTACTGCTGTGCCAGCTGGTCGGCCGTCTGTCCGGCGAGCTTCGGCAGGATGAAGAAGATGCCGAAGGTGACCGCGGTGACGACGAGCAGCAGGATCACTGCCGCGATCGTCCGGCGGATGATGTACGAGATCACGGGGACCGGCGCCGGCGCCCGCGGGTGGCGAAACCCGCGGGCGCCAATGCCTTCACCTGCCTTCCGGGGCTACTTCTTGGTGGTGCCGATGTTGAGGTAGTCGTACTCACCGCTGAAGGCGGACGTCGACACCAGGTTGGTGGCGTACGGCGAGCGGTACAGCAGGACCTTGAAGTAGGTCAGCGGGACGATGACGGCCTGCTCCATGACCTTCTTGTCGACCTCGGCGTACGCCTTGTTGCGGGCGGCCTCGTCGGTGTTGCCGATCGCGTCGTCCAGCAGCTTGTTGACCGCGGGGTCGTTCAGCTGGGACAGGTTGGTGTTACCGGACTGGCCGATGGCCTTGCCGTGCACGATCTGCTGCAGGAAGCCGTAGCCGGTCGGCCAGTCGGCACCCCACTGCATCATGATCAGACCGATGTTCTGCTTCTTCGTGAAGTTCGGGACACCCGCATAGTCGGAGAAGTACTTGCTCGACGGGTACTGCTTGATCGTCGCGTCGATGCCGACCTTCTTCAGGTCCGCGACGATCGTGGTGGCCGCGTCGACCTCGCTCTGACGGTCGCTACGGGCGGAGATGGAGGTCTTGATCTTCTCCTGGCCGCAGGCCTTCAGGTGCTCCTTGGCCTTGGCCACGTCGCCCTTGTTGTCCTTGGTGGCGTAGAGGTCGAACTTCTCGTAGCCCGGGATGTCGGTCGGCAGCACGGTGGACGCGACGTCACCGCGGATCGGGCCGCCCATCGCGGTCTGCGCGGAGACCTTGTTGATGGCGTACTGCACGGCCTTGCGGCACTCGACGTTGTCGAACGGCTTCACCTTGGTGTTGATCGCCGTGTAGATCAGACGACCGCCGAGCGCGTTGTCCGTGCTGGCCATCTTCTCCTTGTCGTTGACCAGGTCGGCCTGGGTCTGCGTGTCGACACCGCGGCCGGCCAGGTCGACCAGGGTGGCGCCCGACATCACGTCGTTGTCGATCGTGGCCTGGTTGACGCCGAGGGTCAGGACGATCTTGTCCGGGTACTGCTTGCGCAGCGGGTCCGTGTCGGCGCTCCACTCCGGGTTGCGCTCCAGAGTGACCTGCTTGCCCTCGTCGTAGCTCGCGAACTTGTACGAGCCGGAGGAGACGACCTTCTTGGTGTAGTCGACGCCCGTGTCCTTGGCCTGCGGCACCGGCGCCGTCTGCGGGGCGCTCACCAGGTAGTCGAAGTCGGTGAAGGCCTGCTTCAGGTTGAAGACGATGGTCTGGTCGTCCGGGGTCTCGATGGACGACAGGCCCTTCTCGCTCTTGTCCTTGTACGGGCCCTTGTACTTGCTCTTGTCCTCCAGCAGCTGCTGGAAGTAGTTCGGGCCGAGCGAGAGCACGTCACGCGCGAAGTTGGAGCGCTCGACGGCGTACTTGACGTCCTTCGAGGTGACCTCGGTGCCGTCCTCGTACTTGACGCCCTTGCGGAGCTTGTACGTCCAGGTCTTGCCGCCGTTGCTGGGCGTGCCCGCGGCCTCGGCCAGGTCGGGGACCAGCTCGTTGCCCTTCTCGCCCGGCGCGGGCTTGAAGGTCATGAGCGGACGCGCGTAGAGCCGGCTGAAGTTGTAGATGAAGCCGTAGTACGTGTTGCCCGGGTCGAAGGACTCGGGGGCGTCGGCCATCGCGTAGGTGACCGTGCCGCCCTTCTTCGTGGAGGCGTTGACGACTTCCTTGGTCGCGGCGTTGGCGCCGGCGGCCTTGGTGTTGCCGTCGTCGTCTCCGCCTTCGTCGGCCTTGCTGCAGCCGGCGAGAAGCAGTCCGGCGCTGCTGATGGCCGCGACTACGGCCATTGCTGACCTTCGCATGATGGTCGGTATCCCCTTCGTAGTTGGACAGTTGAGCAGGACGCGTGGGCGCCGCGACCGCAGACGTCAGCGGCTGCGGGGATCGAGGGCGTCCCTGAGGCCGTCACCGAGGAGGTTGAAGGCCAGCACCGTGATGAAGATCGCGAGGCCGGGGACGATCATGTACTGGGGGTCGACCTGGAAGTACCGGGTCGCTTGGTTGAGCATGCCGCCCCAGGAGGCCTGCGGCGGCTGGATCCCGACGCCGAGGAAGCTGAGCGAAGCCTCGAAGATGATGTTGGTCGGGATGAGCAGCGTCGAGTAGACGACGATCGGCGCGACGAGGTTGGGCAGCAGCTCCTTGAAGAGGATGTACGGGCCGCCAGCCCCCATCCCCCGGGAGGCGTCGATGAATTCTCGCTCGCGCAGCGCCATGGTCTGGCCGCGCACGATGCGTCCCATGTACGGCCAGTTGAAGAAACCGATGACGAAGATCAGCACCGAGATGTGCAGGGGCAGTCCTTCGAGACCGAAGGCGCCGCCCTGGAGCGTGGCGGAGATGGCGATGGCGAAGAGCAGCAGCGGGAACGCCAGGAAGGTGTCCATCAGCCGGCTGACGATGGAGTCGACCCGGCCGCCGTAGTAGCCGGCGACGAGCCCGAGGACCACGCCGATCACATTGGACAGGATGGTCGCGCCGAAGGCGACGACCAGGGAGACCCAGGAGCCCTCCAGGACGCGGGCCAGGATGTCGCGCCCGAACTTGGGCTCGACGCCCAGCGGGTGGTCCCAGCTCATCCCGCCGAAGTCGCCCTTGGGAAGGGAGGTGTTGGCGTCGATGAGGTCCTGGTCGAGCGCGTTGGGGTCGAGGCCGAGCATCGACTGGATCGGCCGGGAGAGGACCGCGACCAGGATCAGGAGTATGACGATGACGCCGCCGGCGACGGCCACCTTGTCGCGCTTGAAGCGGGTCCAGGCGATCTGGCCGAGCGAGCGGCCCTCGATCTTCTTGGCCTCGACGCCGTCCAGCACGGCTTCGGGCTGTGCCTCGGCCTGCGAACCGGTCGTCTCAATGGGTGCGGTCATCGTCCCTCGTGCTTGCCCGAGCCGGTGGTTGCCGACTGCGCTTGGCGGCCGCCCGGGTCTGCGGTGCGGTCCGTTGCCACTGGTGTTCTTCTTCTCTGTTCTGCTGCTTGTCCGCCATGGCCGGGTGTCGACGCCGGTGTCGAGCCGAGGCCATGGAGCGGGAGATGGGGCCCGGCGCAGAACTTCACCATATGAACAGCACGTTCGTCCGATCCCCCCACCGCTCTGGGGGAGTCTTCAACGGTCGCGCGATCAGGCACCAGACCCGACGGCGAATGTATGCGCAACCGTGATGTGGCCAGCGAGGTTCCGGAATCCGAACACCGCGGACGCGTGAGCGGTGGCGGGCACCTGGCGGGCGCCGTTACGTGTGGCGCAGGCCACATATCAGGCATGCCATGTCCGGATCACCCGCCCTCGCCCCTTAGGTGGCCCGTCAATTCGGGCGAAGGTCGCATGAGGGAAATGCAATCGCTGATATCTTCCGGCGAATTCGAGGCCGGTTCGGGTGCCGGTTCGTAACAGAACTCGTTCTCCGTTGCGCGCCGTCCGGGCCGGTGGCTACCTTCTTCCCCGCACCACGGGAGTCCCTGGCCAGGACCCACACGACCATCCTTCGGCCGCAACACGGGGCACAGCCTGAGAAGTAAATGCGGGGGAATTCAGCACCGCTACGGGGAAATTACGGCTCGACCGGCCGCAGATGACTCAGCAGATCGACCAACGACTCACCAGATCAACGGGGAACGGGGAAAAAGAAATGAAGAAGCTCATTGCCGGTGCCATGACGACGGTCGCCGTCGGCGCGATGGTGCCGCTGCTCGTGGCCGCTCCGGCGAGCGCCGACGCGCAGGCGAAGGTCTGTACGCCGGGCAGCACGAAGATCAGCTGGCCGTCCGCCGCCAAGCGGCAGATACTGACCCACGGCGTGGCCCGGAACGCCTCGGCGCCGGGCACGGTGACGGTGGGTCTGCGCATGGTCGCCCGGGTGTGGGCGAACGTGAGCGGCCCGGCGCAGCCGTCGGCGGTCATCGCGAGCCTCGGCAAGCAGACCGGGACCAAGCTGGCTCCCAACAAGAAGGCGACGCCGGGGACCCTGTCCGCCACGGCCAAGATCACACCGGGCAAGACGATCTTCTACGCGGGCACCACCAAGGCGTCCGGCAAGTACGAGGCCCGGACCTGCAACTCCAAGGGCACGGGCTACGGCACCGCCAAGAAGGGCCAGGCCGTCAGCTGGACCAAGCTGACCAAGGGCGCGATCAACTGCAAGACCAAGGTGGTCAACAACCCGCTGGCGAGCGCGGCGCAGGCCAAGTTCTGCTGACGCCCGACGCCCGACGCCCGACGCATGCGCCTGACGCATGACGGGTGACGCCTGATGTGTGACGGCGCCCCCGGCTCCGGAGAAGCTCGCACGAGCGGAACCGGAACCGGGGGCGCCGGCCGTTCGCCTGTCGGGGCCTCGCTGTCGGGGCCTCAGTACCCGCCCGGATATCCGTACCCGCCCGCCGCGGGGGCCTGGGCCGGGGCGGCGTGGGCCTCGCGGTCGTAGAAGGGGCGGGCGCCGGCGCGCAGCCACATCGCGACCGGGTCGTACTCGTCGGACATGGCGACGGTGGAGACGGGCAGCCCGTCGGGGACCGCGCCGATGGACTGCTGCATCATCGCGCGCACCGAGTCGACGGCGGGCGGCGAGGTGTCGTACACGTCCAGGCCGATGGCCAGATAGGGGGCGCCGAGCGCGGGCTGCACCCAGGCGCGGCGCAGGGAGCGCACGGCGGGGGTGCGGTGGGCGTTCTGCGTGAGCAGGGCGTAGAACTGGGGGATCTCGATGGCCGGCTCGCTGAGCCGGAGCGGGCCCGCGGGCTGGCGCTCCAGGCCGGTGGCGATACGGCGCAGGTCGAGCCACGGGATGCCTACGCCACCGCCCGGCGCGTGCGGGTTCAGCCAGAGGCCGTAGTGGTCGGGATAGAGGGTGCGGGCCACGTCGAGGCCGTCGACCACCTCGTAGGACCTGTTCCAGCCGCTGGCGGAGAGTTCCTGGGCGGAGGTGACGCACGGGGCGTAGTTGAACCCGTCGACCTCCATGTTCCCGTACTGGGCGTCGGGGGAGCCGGCCTGGCCGTGCCACAGGAGCATCCAGATCTGGCCGCCGGCCGGGATCGCGAGGGCACGCAGCAACGCCTCGTAGGCGTCGTAACGCCCGGGCGTCACCTGGCGCAGCATGTGCTCGACCTGTCCGGTCGCGGCCGTGCCCGACGCGCTCACCTTCTACCGCCCCTTCGCCACACCATCACGACCAACTCGCCCCATACGACCCGTCGACATCCCGTCGGCACCGCGACGGCACCCCGACAACACCCCGACCGGGCCATTCTGCCTCGTCCTGGCCGAACGGCGCCCCTCGGCGGCTTCCTGCGGGGCGGGCTCACGACCCAGTTCCCCCGAGCTATCAAACCAGGGTAATCGGCGATTCTGACAGCGACTTGACGCACATCACCGGAGGTGTCCGCGCCGCTGTCCCGCCGGTCAGTACCGTTCAGTACCCATGCTGGTAGAACGGCCGTACGCGCTCGCGCATCCAGTCGCCCACCGGGTCCTGGGCCACGTCGAGGAACACCATGTTGACCGCCCATTTCAGGGGTGCCCGGCCGAGCGCCCGGCCGAGGGCGTCCAGCGGCAGCGTGCGGTCGGACTCCCAGGAGCCCAGCTCGACGCCGATGAACATCACGGGCTCGGCGGTCTCGATGGCGGCCAGGCAGCGCCGGGCGGAGAGCACGACCCCGCTCGCCGCGAACTCCTCCGCGGCGACGGCCAGGAAGTCCACCGGGTCGTCCTGCCAGTCCGGCTCGAACAGCCGCACCCGGGCGCCGCCCGCCGACCCGTCCAGCGGGGTCCGCGCGGCCCGGCACAGCTCGGCGACGGCGGGCGGCGGCAGCGGCACGCCCACCACGCCGTCGGGGTTCAGCGCGAGGCCGACCTGCGGGGGCAGGCCCCGCGCGAACTCGACGGCGGGCGCGATCGTGTACGACATATGGCTGCCGACGACCTGGCGGAACTGCTCCTCCGAGCTGAAGACCGGTACGAAGACCTGGCCGCCGATGTCCATCGTGGGCAGGTCGAGCGGACCGCTGTGCGGACCGCCGCCCTCGGGCAGCGGCACCCAGACGAAGCTGCGGGAGAGCACCTCCACGATGCGTCCGCCCGCCGAGGGCACGCCGAGCGACGCGGACAGCACCTCCTCCAGCTCGTTACCGGGCCACCCGCCGTGCCCTTGGGGGTGCGCCTGTGCCGGGAAGTCCGCCGGGAAGTCCATCTGCTGCCTGCCGCTTTGGTCCGTGATGCTGTTGTAGCTGAACCTTAATTGCTCCCGGGCCCGAAGGGGCGCGGGGAACCGCGCGAGCACCCACCGACCCGCAGCCCGAAGACGGCGGCAGCCCCGAGCGCTCCCGAAATCTCACCCAGCGAAGTCGATCCTCTTCAGAGCGTCCGCCGCGTCCCGGTCGATCAGCACAGCCGACCCGCACCCCTCCGGCAGCCGCCCCTTCTCCACCTGCCGCAGCAGCCGGGTCATGGCACCGCGGTGCCGGGCGAAGGCGTACCGGGAGACGCCCCTGCCCCGCTCCCGCTGACCGTCCCGGGCCTGCCCGGCGGTCACGTCGAGCAACAGCAGGTGCAGGGTGCCGCCACGCCGCCGGGCCTCCCGAGCCAGCCAGCCCCGCACCCACGCCTGCGTCCCGCAGTCATGCACGACGACACCCTCACCGGACCGCAGCGCCCGCCACAGCCCGCCGTAGTGGGCGAGGCGCACGAACGGCCGGTACACGGCGTACGGCAGCACGCGGGGCAGGCGCGCGTCGTAGCGGTCGCGGGTGTCCTGGGAGTCGATCCGCCGGCCCGGCACCGCCCGTCGCATCAGCGTCGACTTGCCGCTGCCGGGCAGCCCGGTGACGACGACGAGGTCGTCCGGTCCGAAGGA
This sequence comes from Streptomyces graminofaciens, assembly GCF_030294945.1. Lineage (NCBI taxonomy): Bacteria > Bacillati > Actinomycetota > Actinomycetes > Kitasatosporales > Streptomycetaceae > Streptomyces > Streptomyces graminofaciens. The sequence goes on from NZ_AP018448.1 coordinate 4,690,746, forward strand.
CAGCTCGCGCGGGCTGCGGCCGGAGCGGTCCCTGAGGTCGCGGACGACCGCCGTCGGGAACGGGCCGCATGCCTCCCCGGCCGGGACAGCGGGCCGCTTGGGCAGCGCGATGCCCGAGGTCGTCGCGTACGCCCTGGTCCTGTTCACCGTGATCGTCCTCCCCAGGGGTTGGAGGCCCCATCCCCACAGACTGTAAAGAGAAGGTAATGCCCGATCGCTCCTGTTTCAGTCCTCGTATGGACACAAGCGTGCTACGAACCGCTGTGTCTCCCCCCTGCGGGACCGGTGAGGCTCCCTCTGCCGTGCCGTGCCGATGCGTGCAATGATGTGCGCGCCAACTGCATACCGGCCGCTTGAATCCGCGCGGGAGAGCTCCCAGCAGACCGCTGGGGCGCCGAAGGAGCAAGTCCCTCCCTTGAATCTCTCAGGCCCAGATACCGCGCGGGCGAGGCACATCTGAAAAGCGAGTCGCCGTGACCGGTGGCTCCACCCACGGTGCAAGTCACGACCACCGATACGTACGGTCGTGGTGAACCTCTCAGGTTCCGATGACAGATGGGGAGGAACTTTCCTCGCCTGTCATGCCCTGGGAGCAGAACCGATGAGCAGTAACTCCCCCGTTGGACCGCGCCTCACCGCGCTCGATGCGCTGCATCGCTCGCTCGGCGCCACGATGACCGACTTCGCCGGCTGGGACATGCCCCTGCGGTACGGCTCCGAGCGCGACGAGCACCACGCCGTACGCACCCGGGCCGGACTCTTCGACCTCTCCCACATGGGTGAGATCACCGTCACCGGCCCGCAGGCCGCGGCCCTGCTCGACCACGCGCTGGTCGGCAACATCGGCGCTGTGAAGACGGGCCGCGCCCGCTACACCATGATCTGCCGCGAGGACGGCGGCATCCTCGACGACCTGATCGTCTACCGGCTGGCCGAAACCGAATACATGGTCGTCGCCAACGCCTCCAACGCCCAGGTCGTGCTGGACGCGCTCGTCGAGCGTGCGGCCGGGTTCGACGCCGAGGTGCGGGACGACCGGGACGCGTACGCGCTGATCGCCGTGCAGGGCCCCGAGTCCCCCGGCATCCTCAAGGCGCTCACCGACGCCGACCTGGACGGCCTGAAGTACTACGCCGGGCTGCCCGGCACGGTCGCGGGCGTCCCCGCGCTGATCGCGCGCACCGGCTACACCGGCGAGGACGGCTTCGAGCTGTTCGTGAAGCCGGATCACGCCGTGGAGCTGTGGCAGGCACTGACCGAGGCAGGCGAGGGCGCCGGGCTTGTCCCCTGCGGGCTGTCCTGCCGGGACACCCTGCGACTGGAGGCCGGCATGCCGCTGTACGGGCACGAGCTGTCCACGGAGCTGACGCCGTTCGACGCCGGGCTCGGGCGGGTCGTGAAGTTCGAGAAGGACGGCGACTTCGTCGGCCGTACGGCGCTGGAGGCCGCCGCCGAGCGGGCCGCCGCCGCGCCCCCGCGCGTCCTCGTCGGGCTCGTCGCCGAGGGCCGCCGGGTCCCGCGCGCCGGGTACCCGGTGGTCGCCGACGGCAAGGTGATCGGCGAGGTCACCTCCGGTGCCCCCTCCCCCACTCTTGGCAAGCCGATCGCCATGGCGTACGTCGACGCCGCGCACTCCGTGCCGGGGACGGCCGGGGTCGGTGTGGACATCCGGGGCAGCCACGAGCCGTACGAGGTCGTGGCGCTGCCGTTCTACAAGCGCCAGAAGTGACACCTTCGTAGTCGTTCGACTGAAGTTCGACAGACATTCAGTAGACGTTCGGCAGAGGTTCGGCAGAGTGAGGCTGGGCACATCCGTGCTGCTCAACAGCGGTCTCAGCAGTCCCCCATTCATCATCACTCCCCCGCGTACAGGAGAATTCAGGCCATGAACATCCCCCAGCAGCTGCGCTACAGCAAGGAGCACGAGTGGCTGTCGGGCGCCGAGGACGGCGTCTCGACGGTCGGCATCACGGAGTTCGCGGCGAACGCGCTCGGCGATGTCGTCTACGCCCAGCTCCCCGAGGTGGGCTCCACGGTGACCGCGGGCGACACCTGTGGCGAACTGGAGTCCACGAAGTCGGTCAGCGACCTCTACTCCCCGGTCACCGGTGAGGTCACAGAGATCAACGAGGACGTGGTCAACGACCCGTCGCTGGTGAACTCCGCCCCGTTCGAGGGCGGCTGGCTGTTCAAGGTACGCGTCACGGACGAGCCGGCCGATCTGCTCTCCGCCGACGAGTACACCGCCCACACCGCCGGCTGAGAAGACGAGGTCGTACGTATGTCGCTTCTGAACACGCCCCTGCACGAGCTCGACCCGGACGTCGCCGCCGCCGTCGACGCCGAGCTGCTGCGCCAGCAGTCCACCCTGGAGATGATCGCCTCGGAGAACTTCGCTCCGGTCGCGGTCATCGAGGCCCAGGGCTCCGTGCTGACCAACAAGTACGCCGAGGGCTACCCCGGCCGCCGCTACTACGGCGGCTGCGAGCACGTCGACGTCACCGAGCAGATCGCGATCGACCGGGTCAAGGAGCTGTTCGGCGCCGAGTACGCCAACGTCCAGCCGCACTCGGGTGCCTCCGCCAACCAGGCCGCGCTGTTCGCCCTGGCCCAGCCCGGCGACACCATCCTCGGCCTGGACCTGGCGCACGGCGGCCACCTCACCCACGGGATGCGGCTGAACTTCTCCGGCAAGCAGTTCAACGTGGTCCCCTACCACGTGGACGACGCCGGTCTGGTCGACATGGCCGAGGTCGAGCGGCTCGCCAAGGAGCACCGCCCGAAGGTGATCATCGCGGGCTGGTCGGCGTACCCGCGTCAGCTGGACTTCGCCGAGTTCCGCCGGATCGCCGACGAGGTCGAGGCGTATCTGTGGGTCGACATGGCGCACTTCGCGGGCCTGGTCGCGGCCGGGCTGCACCCGAACCCGGTGGAGTACGCGGACGTCGTCACGTCCACGACGCACAAGACGCTCGGCGGACCCCGCGGCGGCATCATCCTCGCCAGGAAGGACTTCGCGAAGAAGCTGAACTCGTCCGTGTTCCCCGGCTTCCAGGGCGGCCCCCTGGAGCATGTGATCGCGGCGAAGGCGGTGTCCTTCAAGGTGGCGGCCTCGGAGGAGTTCAAGGAGCGGCAGCGCCGTACGGTCGAGGGCGCGAAGATCCTCGCCGAGCGGCTCACGGCGCCGGACGCCCGTGAGGCCGGGGTCAACGTCCTCTCCGGCGGCACCGACGTGCACCTGATCCTGGTCGACCTGCGCGAGTCCGAGCTGGACGGGCAGCAGGCCGAGGACCGCCTCCACGAGGTCGGCATCACGGTCAACCGCAACGCCGTCCCGAACGACCCCCGCCCACCGATGGTCACCTCCGGCCTGCGCATCGGCACGCCGGCGCTGGCGACGCGCGGTTTCACGGCCGAGGACTTCACCGAGGTCGCGGACGTGATCGCGGCGGCGCTGAAGCCGTCGTACGACGTCGACGGCCTGAAGGCCCGGGTCAAGGCCCTGGCGGACAAGCACCCGCTGTACCCGGGCCTGGGGAAGTAACCCCGCCTTCATCGGCACGTAGCCCCGCTCTTCGGGGGCACCGCGCACACTTGGAGTGAGCGCGGTGCCCCACCCCCTGCACAACCCCTCCCCCCGTATCTGAGGAGTCACCGTGGCCATCTCGGTCTTCGACCTGTTCTCGATCGGCATCGGCCCGTCCAGCTCCCACACGGTCGGCCCGATGCGGGCCGCACGCATGTTCGCCCGCCGACTGCGCAACGAGGAGCTGCTGGCGCGGGTGGCCTCGATACGCGTGGAGCTGTACGGCTCCCTGGGCGCGACCGGCCACGGCCACGGCACCCCCAAGGCCGTACTGCTGGGTCTGGAGGGCGCCTCACCGCGGACGGTGGACGTGGAGGGGGCCGACGACCGGGTGGAGTCGATCAAGTCGTCCGGCCGGATCCGTCTCCTGGACGACCACGAGATCCCCTTCGACTTCGACAAGGACCTGGTCCTCCACCGCCGCAAGGCGCTGCCGTACCACGCCAACGGCATGACGATCTGGGCGTACGACGCGGCGGGCGCCGAACTGCTCTCGAAGACGTACTACTCGGTCGGCGGCGGCTTCGTGGTGGACGAGGACGCGGTGGGCGCGGACCGCATCAAACTCGACGACACAGCTCTGAAGTACTCCTTCCGCACGGGCGACGAGCTGCTGCGCCTGACGAAGGAGACGGGTCTGTCGATCTCCGCGCTGATGCTGGAGAACGAGCGGGCCTGGCGGACGGAGGAGGAGATCCGCGAGGGCCTGCTGGGCATCTGGCGGGTGATGCAGTCGTGCGTGTCGCGCGGCATGTCCCGCGAGGGCATCCTGCCGGGCGGCCTGCGCGTACGCCGTCGCGCGGCCGTCTCGGCCCGCCAACTCCGGGCGGAGGGCGACCCGTTGGCCCGCTCGATGGAGTGGATCACGCTGTACGCGATGGCCGTGAACGAGGAGAACGCGGCCGGCGGCCGTGTCGTGACGGCTCCCACGAACGGCGCGGCGGGCATCATCCCGGCGGTCCTGCACTACTACACCAACTTCGTGCCGGGCGCGGACGAGGACGGGGTGGTGCGGTTCTTGCTGGCCGCGGGAGCGATCGGCATGCTCTTCAAGGAGAACGCCTCCATCTCCGGCGCCGAGGTCGGCTGCCAGGGCGAGGTCGGCTCCGCCTGCTCGATGGCGGCGGGCGCCCTGGCCGAGGTCCTCGGCGGCTCCCCCGAGCAGGTCGAGAACGCGGCCGAGATCGGGATGGAACACAACCTGGGCCTGACCTGCGACCCGGTCGGCGGCCTGGTCCAGATCCCGTGCATCGAACGCAACGGCATGGCCGCGGTGAAGGCGGTCACGGCGGCCCGGATGGCGATGCGGGGCGACGGCACGCACAAGGTGTCCCTGGACAAGGTCATCAAGACGATGAAGGACACGGGCGCGGACATGAGCGTGAAGTACAAGGAGACGGCCCGGGGCGGGCTCGCGGTGAACATCATCGAGTGCTGAGGGGACGGCCCCTCGCACTCCCACTTCACCCCGCGCGCACGCTCGTCCTCACCCACTCGGCGATGTCGTGTGTCGTCGCGCCGGGGGTGAAGAGGGCCGCTACGCCCATGTTCCGTAGCGTCGGGATGTCGGCCTCCGGGATGATGCCGCCGCCGAAGACGGTGATGTCCTCCGCGTCGGCTTCCCTCAGAAGTCTGAGGACCTCGGCGAAGAGGGTCATGTGGGCGCCGGACAGTACCGAGAGGCCGATTCCGTCGGCGTCCTCCTGGATCGCCGTGTCCACGATCTGGCGTGGTGTCTGGTGGAGCCCGGTGTAGACGACTTCCACCCCGGCGTCCCGCAGGGCGCGGGCGATGACCTTGGCGCCACGGTCGTGGCCGTCCAGCCCCGGTTTGGCGATCACGACGCGAACGGGTGTCGATGTCGGTGTCGGTGTCACTGCGGTTTCCTGTCTCCTCTCGGCTGTCGTCAGAAGGCGTCCGACGGCACGTACGTCCCCCACACCTCACGCAGCGCGTCGCACACCTCGCCGACCGTGGCGCGGGCCTTCAACGCGTCCTTCATCGGGTAGAGGACGTTGTCCGTGCCCTCCGCCGCCTTCCTCAGCTCCGCCAACGCCCTGTCCACCGCCGACTGATCCCGCTCCGCCCGCAGCCTCGCCAGCCGCTCCGCCTGCCGCGCCTCGATCGCCGGGTCGACACGCAAAGGCTCATACGGCTCCTCCTCGTCCAGCTGGAAACGGTTCACCCCGACCACGACCCGCTCACCGGAGTCGGTCTCCTGCGCGATCCGGTAGGCGCTGCGCTCGATCTCGTTCTTCTGGAAGCCGTGCTCGATGGCCGCCACCGCGCCCCCGAGGTCCTCGACCCTGCGCATGAGGTCGAGCGCGGCCGCCTCCACGTCGTCCGTCATCCTCTCGACCACGTACGACCCCGCGAACGGGTCGACCGTCGCCGTCACGTCCGTCTCGTACGCCAGGACCTGCTGGGTACGCAGCGCCAGCCGCGCCGACTTGTCCGTCGGCAGCGCGATCGCCTCGTCGAAGGAGTTCGTGTGCAGCGACTGCGTGCCGCCGAGCACCGCCGCGAGGCCCTGGACGGCGACCCGGACCAGGTTCACCTCCGGCTGCTGGGCCGTCAGCTGGACCCCGGCCGTCTGGGTGTGGAAGCGCAGCATCAGCGACTTGGGGTCGCGGGCGCCGAACTCCTCCCGCATCACCCTGGCCCAGATCCGGCGGGCGGCACGGAACTTGGCCACCTCCTCCAGGATCGTCGTACGGGCCACGAAGAAGAAGGAGAGCCGCGGGGCGAAGTCGTCGACGTCCATTCCGGCCGCCACCGCGGTGCGGACGTACTCGATGCCGTCGGCCAGCGTGAAGGCGATCTCCTGCGCGGGCGAGGCCCCCGCCTCCGCCATGTGGTAGCCGGAGATCGAGATGGTGTTCCACCTCGGGATCTCGGTCCGGCAGTACCTGAAGATGTCGGCGATGAGCCGCAGCGACGGCTTCGGCGGGAAGATGTACGTCCCCCGCGCGATGTACTCCTTCAGCACGTCGTTCTGGATCGTGCCCGTCAGCTGCCGCGCCGGTACGCCCTGTTCCTCCGCCACCAGCTGGTACATCAGCAGCAGCAGCGCCGCGGGGGCGTTGATCGTCATCGACGTCGAGACCTGGTCCAGCGGGATCCCGTCGAACAGCACCCGCATGTCGTCGACCGAGTCGATCGCCACGCCCACCTTGCCGACCTCGCCGTGGGCGATCAGGGCGTCCGAGTCGTGGCCCATCTGGGTCGGCAGGTCGAAGGCGACCGACAGGCCCGTGGTGCCGTGGGCGATCAGCTGCCGGTAGCGGGCGTTGGACTCCGTCGCCGTACCGAAGCCGGCGTACTGACGCATGGTCCAGGGCCGGCCCGTGTACATCGACGGGTAGACGCCACGGGTGAAGGGGTACGCGCCCGGCTCGCCCAGCTTCTCCGCGGGGTCCCAGCCGGCCAGGTCCCCGGGACCGTAGACCGGTTCGATGGGCAGTCCGGACTCCGACTCGCGCATGCGTTCCCCCTGATGCTGATGCCTGTGATGGTGCCGGTGGTGGTGTCAGGAACGGACGTCGAGTACGTATTTGCCCGTGGACGCCCTCGTCTCCAGGAGTTCGTGGGCGTGTACGACGTCCTTCAGGGGCAGCACCTTCACGTCGACGCGGACCTCGCCCTTCGCGACCTCCGTCAGGGCACGTTCCAGGTGGGCGCGGAACAGTTCGGGGGCGCGGCCGGCGACGCCGCCGAGGTTGTAGCCGGCGAGCGAACTGTTCGTGTACCAGGGGTGGTTGCCCTCGAATGTCACGTCCTCGGCCGCCGCGTTGCCGAAGACGATGTGCCGGCCGAAGGCTGCCAGCAAGCCCGTCACGGAGGAGCGGAACGCGCCGCCCACCGAGTCCAGGACCAGGTCGGCGCCCGCTCCGCCGGTCCGCTCGGAGACCTCCCGCTCGATCTCCTCGTACGACACCACGCTGTCGTAGCCGAAGCCGCGCGCGTATTCGGCCTTGGCCGGGGTGCTGGTCACGCCGATCACCGTGGCCGCTCCCAGCGAGCGGGCCAGTTGGGCGGCGGCCGTGCCGACTCCGCCCGCGGCGGCGAGAACGACCACGGTCTCGCCCTCGGTGAGGTGGCCGGCCGAAGTGAGGACGCCGAGGGCGGTGGTGACGTTGCAGAGGGCGCCGGCCGCCAGGGCGCCGTCCAGTTCGGCGAGTTCGCCGTCCAGCCGTACGGCGTGTTCCGCGCCCACCGCGACGACCTCGGCGTTTCCGCCGCCGCCCAGGGTGAGGGCGGCCACGCGGTCACCGGGGGCGAAACCGGTGACGTCGGTGCCGACGGCGCGTACCGTGCCGACCGCCTCCAGGCCCGGGAAGTGCGGGAGGTCCACGGGGAACTGGCCGCGTCGGAACATCACTTCGGCGAAGTTCACCCCCGCGTACTCGACGTCGACGGTGATCTGTCCGGGCTGCGGCTCGGGTGTCGGCGCGTCCGTGACGGTCAGGACGGACGGGCCACCGAACGAGTCGACACGGACCGTGCGCATCGGGGCCGCGGGGGTCTGGGAGGTGTTCGTCATCGGATTCCTGTCTCGCTGAGAGTGCTGGTGGGGCCGTGTCCGGTGAGCAGGCGGGTGCCGCCGGGACAGGCGGTGGCGATCGTGCGGAGGGAGGCGTCCAGGCTCGCCGGGCTGGCGCCGGGCGCGTCCGCGCGTCCTCCGCCGGTGGCGAGGAGGGTGTCGCCGGTGGCGAGCAGTGGTGCCTCGTCGCCGTCGAAGCGGAACATCACGGAGCCGCCGGTGTGACCGGGGGTGTGCAGCACGGTGACCCGGCCCGCCGCGAAGGCCAGTTCGCCGCCGTGTTCGGGCAGGTCACCGACCTCGTCGGGCTCCTGGTCGGGGTGGCCGACGAGTAGTTCACGGGGGAAGGAGTCCGGCAGCCCCTTGGCGGGGGCGCCGAACTGGTAGCGGTCGGCGGGGTGGATCCACGCGGCGATGCCGTAGCGCCGGGCGAGCGGCACGGCGTCCCAGGTGTGGTCCATGTGGCCATGTGTGATCAGGATCGCCTCGGGTTGGAGCCGGTGCGTGCGGACGGCCTCGGCGACCGCGTCGGCGGAGTCGTGACCGGGGTCGATGATCAGGCACGGCGATCCGGGTCCCGCGGCGACGACGTGGACGTTCGTGCCGAACTTGCCGGTGGTGGCGGACAGTACGAGCATGCCTTCGACTCTGTCGGAGTCCTCGGCCATATGTCAATTGCCGTTTGTGAAGCAGAGCTCTGGCTTATCGCTCATCTATAGTGCCGAGTGGCATAGCCCGCAACAGACAGGGGGTTCGTACGTGAAGGCCGTCGCCATCCAGCGCTACGGAGGGCCGGAGGTCCTGGAGCTCATGGACCTGCCCGAACCGCGTCTAGGCCCGGACGTCGTGCTCGTCCGCGTGCGCTACGCGGGCGTCAACCCGGCGGACTGGAAGATCCGCGAGGGGTACATCGACGACTGGTTCGAGTCGCACTTCCCCATGGTGATGGGCTGCGACCTGTCCGGTGTCGTCGAGCGCACGGGCATCGGCGTCACCGAGTTCGCCCCGGGCGACGAGGTCGTCGGCTACGTCCGCGCCGACCACATGCAACGCGGCACGTACGGCGAGCTGGTGGCGGCCCCCGTCCGCACCCTGGCGCACAAGCCGCGCGCCCTCGACTGGCGGGCCGCAGCCGGGCTTCCGGCCGCCGGGCTCACCGCCTACCAGGCGCTGCGCCGCCATCTGGAGGTCGGCCCGGGTGACGTACTGCTCGTGCACGCGGCGGCCGGCGGGGTCGGCTCCCTCGCCGTACAGATCGGGCGGGCGCTCGGCGCGCGGGTCATCGGCACGGCGAGCGAGCGCAACCACGACTTCCTGCGCTCGCTCGGCGCCGAGCCCGTGACGTACGGCCCCGGCCTCGCCGACCGGGTGCGGGCGCTGGCCCCGGACGGCGTCGACGCGGTGTTCGACCTCATGGGCGGTGACACGCTGCACGGTTCGCCCGCCCTGTTGCGCCCGGGCGGGCGCCTCGCGTCCATCTCCGGGGACGTGACCGGGCTGGGCGGGCGCTATGTGTTCGTCCGCCCCGACCCGGCCGACCTCGCCGAACTGGTCGCGCTGGCGGACCGTGGCGCGGTACGGGTCCATGTCAGCGCCGAGTTCCCGCTCGCGGACGCCGCGCGCGCCCATGAGCTGGTGGCGACCGGGCATGTGCGCGGCAAGGTCGTTCTGGCGGTGACGCCGGCCTGACCCCGAAGACGTAGGCCGTAGGTGGTCAGCAGTACGAGCGCGGAAGGGCCGTCCCTGGTCGGGCGGCCCTTTTCTCATGCCTGGTTCCGTGTCCGGCGCGCCTCCTTCCGGCTCTTCAGTGAGCCTTGAGCGGCTCTCGGGCCGGTCCTGCCGGAGTCTCGGCCCAGCCGTGGCGGAGCCGTCGGTGAAACCCCTCGGTGTTCTCGGCCGAAGCCCCAGAGGCGGCTGCAAGGCTGATTTCACGCCTCCCGGGACGCCTTGCAGAACGCCTTCCAGGGGCCGCCGAACGAAACCACGGACGAACGAACGGGACTGGCATGACCATTGCTGAGCAGGAGCGGCCGGACGCCGCCCCGGCCGCGGCCTCGGCCGAACCGGCTTACCAGCGTTCGATGGACCGGGTGCTGGTGCACCGCCGCGCCGTCATGGAGGTCTTCGTCACGGACGCGGCGCGGCTCGGCGACGACACGTTCGCCGTGGCGGTCCAGGCGCCCCGGGCGCACAGCTACTACAACGACCACACCCAGCGGCCCGCGCTGCTCGACCCGCTGTTCCTCCTTGAGGCGGCCCGGCAGGCGGTCACCGTCGTGGCGCACCAGTGGCTCGGGGTCTCGTACGACACCTCGTTCCTGATCAGCGACTGGACCACCGAGTTCCCGGAGCCGGCCGCGCTGCGGACCCGTGGCGACGCGCCGGACGAGTTCGTCGTCGAGGTCACCACCCGTGATCTGAAGCGGCGCGGTACGAGGCTGCTGGCCGCCACGCTGGAGTGCGTGTTCGTCGTCGGGGGCCGGCGTGCCGGGACGAGCCGCGTCGTGGCCGGTTATCTCAGCCGGGACGGTTACCTGGCGCACCGCGAGAAGAGCCGGGGAAACGTTCCACCGCTCTCCTCCGCCATGCCGGTCGAGCGCGCCGGTGTCCCCGTGGCGCCCGGGCTCGTGGGCCGGGAGCGGGCCGGGAACGTGGTGCTGACCGATGTGGAACAGCCGGGCGGCTCCGCTCTCCTGCGCGCCTCGCTCGACGTGCCCGTACAGCACCCGGCGATGTACGACCACCCGCTGGACCATGTGCCCGCGATGGCGCTGCTGGAGGCGGCCCGGCAGGCGGCGGTGCTCGCCGCCGGGGCGCCGGCGGAGCGGCGGTACGCGTACGCCTTCGACGCGACGTTCAGCCGGTTCGTGGAGCTGGACAGCCCGGTGACGGTCACCGTGGAGCCCTCGGGCGAGCGTTTCACCGTCGACTTCCGGCAGGACGGCGCGTCCGTCTGCACGGCCACCGTCGGTGTCGCCGGGCTCCCGGCGGCTGCGGCTACGACCACGGACGGCGGGTGACGGTCCGTGCGACTGGACTCACCGCTCGGGCTGATCGCCGCGGCCTGGTACCCGAAGGAACGGCAGACGGTCGAGGAGGCCCTGGCCGCCGGCGACATCGACAGCCGTACGGCCCGCGAACTCGGCTACACGTCCCTTCCGGTCAGCGAGCGCACGGCGCCGCCGGACATGGCCGTCGAGGCGGCGGCGGAGGTGCTGCGGCTCTCCGGTGCCCAGGCCGCCCAGCTGTCCCTAGTCCTGCACGCGAGCGTCCACCACCAGGGTCATGACGCCTGGTCCGCCCCGCACTACGTGGCCCGGCGGCTGGGCGCCCACCGTGCCGTACCGATCGGCCTGTTGCAGCAGTGCAACGGCGGCGCCATCGGCATCGAGCTCGCCGCGAGCCGCCTGCAGGGCGACCCGGCCGCCGGGCCCGCGCTGGTGACGACGGCCGACCGGTTCCTGATGCCGAGCTGGCACCGCTGGCTCAGCGACTACGGCATGGCGGCGGGCGACGCGGCCACGGCCGTCCTCGTCCACCGGGTCGCCTCCGGGGCTCAGGGCACGGCACACGCGCTCGCACCGGACCTGCTGCTGCACTCCCTCGCCACCGATGTCGCGGCCGAACTCGAAGTCATGCACCGCGGTGACGACGAGCTCAACGCGACGCCCATGGGCCACAGTTCGATGATCGACGTACGGCGCACCAAGCGCGCGTTCATCAAGGCGTACGGCGTCGACTTCTTCCTCAAGACCGCCGCCGGGCGCATCCGTGCCGTCGTCGAGGAGTGCCTGGCCGACGCCGGGCTCGCCCCGGACGACCCTCGGCTGCGGCACGCCGTGATCCCCAGGCTGGGGAGCAAGGCCATGGCGGAGGCGTACATCCCGCCGCTGACGGACGTCACCTCGGCGCAGGTGCTCGACCTCGGCCGGGCCACCGGGCACGTGGGGGCCGGCGATCTCAACGCCTCCCTCGCCGACCTGGCCCGCACCGATCTGCTGGAGCCCGGGCAGTTCGCGCTCGTGCTCAACGGCGGCGGCGGGTTCACGTTCACCGCGGTGGTGGTCGGCAGGCCCTGATCCGCCGCCTCTCACACCCACCTCAACACCGAGCAGCAACCGACACGATCCAAGGAGATCCACTCATGTCCGCACACCAGGACCGTCTCTTCGCCCTCGTCACCGAGAAGCTCGGCGTCGCCCCCGAGGACCTCGACACCACCGCCACCTTCGACGCGCTCGACCTGGACTCGCTCGCGCTGATCGAGCTCAGCGTCATCGTGCAGAAGGAGTTCGGCGTCCAGATCGACGAGACCGCGCTGACGCCCGACAACACCTTCGCCGATGTCCTCTCCGTCATCGACACCACGGCCGCGGTGGCCTGATGACGGACATACGCACGCAGGCCCGTCCCGGGCGCGGCCGACGCTTCGACGTCGCCGTCACCGGGGTCGGCCTGGTCACCCCGGCCGGTCTGGGCGTCGAGGCCAATGTGGAGCGGGTCTGGTCGGGCGTCTCCACGGCGGCGGCCGACCCGGACCTCACCGGCCTGCCCGTCGACTTCGCCTGCCGTGTGCCGGACTTCGACGCCGGCGCGCTGCTGGGCCGGCGCAGTGCCGTCCGGATGGACCCGGTCAGCCACTTCGGTGTGGTCGCGGCCCGGCAGGCGGTGGCGGACGCCGGGCTCGACCCGGCCGCCTGGGAGGGCCCCCGGGTCGGTGTGGTCGTCGGTACGTCGCTGGGCGGCTGGTCCACGGTCGAGCGGGAGCACGGCAACCGGCTGGCCGACGGCCCCGCGTTCGTCTCGCCGCTGCTGATGGTGATGGGGCCGGTCAACATGACCGCCGGCTACATCGCCATGGACCTCAAGGCGCTGGGCCCCAACCAGGTCGTGTCCACGGCCTGCGCCTCCGGCAACACGGCGATCGGGTACGCCCGCGCGCTGCTGGAGTCCGGGGTCTGCGACATCGTCCTGGCGGGCGGCGCCGAGGCGGCGATGTCCCCGACGGCGATGGCCAGTCTGGCCCGGGCGGGCGCGCTGTCCACCCGTGGCGACGACCCGGCGTCCGCCTCGCGCCCGTTCGACGCCGACCGTGACGGCTTCGTCGCGGGCGAGGGGGCGGCGATGCTGGTGCTGGAGCGGGTCGAGGACGCGCGGGCGCGGGGCGCCCGCATCCGGGCCCGGGTCTCCGGGTTCGGCGCGTCCGCCGACGGCCATCACGCGTCGGCGCCCGATCCGACGGGCGGCGGGGCCGAACGGGCCATCAGGGCGGCGCTCGCCGACGCGATGGTCGACCCGTCCGAGGTGGACCACGTCAACGCGCACGGCACGTCCACCCCGCTCAACGACATCACCGAGTCCGGGGTGATCCGCCGGGTCTTCGGCGAGAAGCCCGCCGTGACCTCCACCAAGGGGGTCGTGGGCCATCTGCTGGGCGCGGCCGGAGCCGCCGAGGCGGTGTACACGGTGCTCGCCGTCGAGCGGCGCCTCGTCCCGCCGACCGCCAACCTGACGAGTCAGGACCCGGGCATCGGGGTGGACGTGGTGGCCAAGGAGGCCCGCCCGCTGGACATCGGCGCCGCGGTGAACAACTCCTTCGGCTTCGGCGGCCAGAACGCGGTGATCGTGGTGACTCCGGCGTGAGTACGGCTGCGGAGAGCACGAACGCCGGTACGCCCGGGACCCCGGGCCCCGGCAACTCCCTTACGCCCACCGGCCGTTCCGTCCTCGTCACCGGGGGCAACCGGGGCATCGGTCTGGCCGTCGCCCGCTCGCTCGCCGCGCGCGGCGACCGGGTGGCGGTCACCTATCGCACCGGTGAGCCCCCGGCGGGGCTGTTCGGCGTGCGCTGCGACGTCACGGACGAGGCGCAGGTCGAGCGGGCGTTCAAGGAGGTCGCGGCCGCGCAGGGCGAGGTCGAGGTGCTGGTCGCGAACGCCGGGATCACCCGGGACGGGCTGCTGCTGGCCCTCGGCGACGACGCGGTCGACGAGGTGCTCGACACCAACCTGCGGGCGGTCATCCGGGTCGCCCGGCACGCCGCCCGGGCCATGCTCGGCGGGCGCTGGGGCCGGATGGTGCTCATCTCCTCGGCCGTCGCGTTCACCGGGTCGCCCGGCCAGACCAACTACACCGCCGCCAAGGCCGCTCTCGTGGGCCTCGCCCGCTCCCTCGCCTGGGAGCTCGGCGGTCGCGGCATCACCGTGAACGTCGTCGCCCCCGGCCTCGTCGAGACGGACATGCTGCGCGAGGTGCGCCCGGCCCGCCTGGAGCAGTACCTGGCGATGACGCCGCTCGGCCGGGCCGGAACCGCCGACGAGGTGGCCGCGGCCGTCGGGTTCCTCAGCAGTGAGCAGGCCTCGTACGTCACCGGCGCCGTGCTGCCGGTCAGCGGTGGGCTCGGCATGGGTCACTGACGCCCCGTGCCCCGCGTCCACCACTCCACGAAAGCACAGGAACAAGAGAGGGAAACCATGCCAGTCGGTGTCCTGTCGATCGGCTCCTACACACCGGACAAGGTCGTCGACAACCAGCAGATCAGCACCTGGACGGGGATGCCCGAGTCCTGGGTGACCGAGCGCACCGGGGTGCTCCAGCGGCGGTACGCCGAGCCGGGCACCACGACGTCCGACCTCGCCGTCCCGGCCGCCCGCGAGGCGCTCGACGGCGTCGGCCCCGAGGTGCGCGCACGGCTCGGCGCGCTGGTCGTGGCGACCAGCACCCCGGACGTGCCGCAGCCGTCCACCGCGGCGATCCTCCAGCACAAGCTGGGGCTCTCCGCGCTGCCCGCCTTCGACATCAACGCCGTCTGCAGCGGTTTCCTCTACGGCCTCTCGGTCGCCGAGGGGCTGGTCCGGGCCGGGCGCCACGGCGAGCACGTCCTGCTGGTCGGCGCCGACATGTTCTCCACGATCATGGACAGGTCCGACCGGCGCACGGTGAGCCTGTTCGGCGACGGCGCGGGCGCCGTCGTACTGGGCCCGGTCCCCGAGGGCTACGGGCTGCAGTCGGTGCATCTGGTCACGGACGGGGAGTTCCACCACTACGTCGGGGTGGAGGCCGGCGGTACGCGGACACCGCTCGACGCGCGGGCCCGGGAGGCCGGGGAGCACTTCTTCCGGATGGACGGGCGCGCGGTGCGCGACTACGCGCTGTCGGTGCTGGCGAAGCTGACCGCCGTGACCCTCGACGAGTGCGGGCTGGCCCTGGAGGACATCGACCGGTTCGTCTTCCACCAGGCCAACACCCGGCTCCTGGAGACCTTCGTGGCGGACGCGGGCATCGACCCGGAGCGCGTCGCCTACACCGCGCCGCAGCTGGGCAACACCGTCGCCGCGTCCGTACCGCTCACCCTGCACGCCGCCCACCGGGAGCGGCCCCTGCGGCGCGGCGAACGGGTGCTGCTGGCGTCGGTGGGCGGGGGCATGACGGCGGGCGCGGCGCTGCTGACCTGGTACTGACGCCCTGTCACCCGTCGCCGTACGCACACACCAATCACACGCAGCGGATGGAGGAGCCATGAGGCTCGACGGACAGACCGCCGTCATCACCGGCGGCACGCGGGGCCTGGGCCGGGCGATCGCCGAGGCCTGCCTCGCGGAGGGCGCCTCGGTGGTGGTCGCCGCGCGCAACCCGTACGACATCAAGGAGCTGGCCGACGAGCACGGCGACCGGCTGCTCTACCACCAGACGGACGTCACCGACGAGCGGTCGGTGGCCGGGCTGATGGCCGCCGCCGTCGAGGCGTTCGGCGGCATCGACGTCCTGGTCAACAACGCGGGCGTCAGCCGGGACGGCAAGATCGCCCGGCTGTCGGTGGCCGACTGGAACGCCACGCTGGCCACCAATCTGACCGGGGTGTTCCTGTGCACCCGCGCGGTGATCGCCCCGATGACCGCGCCGGACAAGGCGACGAGTGCGGGCGGCCGCATCATCAACGTGTCGTCGTGCGTGGCCGGGCGGGCCGCGATCGGGGCCGCCGCGTACAGCGCGAGCAAGGCCGCCGTGGAGATGTTCACGCGGACGTCGGCGGCGGAGCTGGCACCCAAGGGCATCACCGTCAACTGCCTGTCGCCCGGCTACATCGACGAGGGCATGGGCAAGGAGCTGGCCTCCAACGAGCGCGCCTGGGAGAGCTACCGCGGCCGGCTGCTCTCCGGGCGGCTCGGCCGCCCCGAGGAGGTAGGCGCCACCGCCGTGTTCCTCGCCTCGCGGGACAGCTCGTACGTCAACGGCAGCGTGGTCGAGGTCAACGGGGGGCTGATGTGGGCGGCGTGACACAGGACCGGCCGGCGCGGCCCGAGCGGTCCGTGCTGGTCGTCGGCGCGGGCCCGGTCGGTCTGGTCGTCGCCTGCGAGCTGCTCCAACGCGGCGTCGCGGTACGGGTCGTGGACGCGGGGCGCGGTCCCTCGGAGCACTCCCGCGCGAACGTCATCTGGCCGCGCAACCTCGAACTGCTCGACCGGATCGGGGTGACCGACGACCTGCTCGGCGTCGGGCACCGGCTGGCGGGGACGGCGTTCTACTCGCGCGGCCGCCGCCTGGCCACGGCCTGGATGAGCAGACTGCCCGACTCGCCGTACCCGTTCGCGCTCACGATCTCGCAGAACGAGACCGAGCGGGTGCTCCGGCGGCGGCTCACCGCGCTCGGTGGCACGGTCGAGGAGGGCGTACGGCTGACCTCCCTGGACAACGCGCAAGGCGTGCCGTCCGTCAAGCTGGAGCACGAGGGCGGCCGGGTCGAGGAGCTCGAACCGGGCTGGCTCGTCGGCGCGGACGGGGCCCACAGCACCGTACGCAAGGAACTGGGCGTCGCGTACGACGGTCCGCCGGTCGACGTGTCGTTCGCCATCACCGACGCCCGGCTGACCACCAGCCTCCCCGAGGACCTGTCCCACTACTGCTACGCGCCGAGCGGCGCCATCGTGCTCGGCCCGATGGGCGACGGCGTCCACCGGATCGCCCTGAACGTGCCGCACGACATGTACGACCAGGACAGTCCGCCGCCGCGCGAGATGTTCCAGCAGGTCGTCGACGACCGGGCGGCCGGGCGCAGTGTGGTCGAGGAGCTGCTGTGGAGCGGTTCCTTCCGGGTACGGGTCCGGATCGCGTCCGCGTTCCGCAGCGACCGCTGTTTCCTGGTGGGCGACGCCGCGCATGTGATCAGCCCGGCCGGCGGCCAGGGCATGAACACCGGGATGCAGGACGCGTTCAACCTGGCGTGGAAGCTGTCCGGGGTGATCCGCGGGGAGTTCGGGGAGGGCATCCTCGACTCGTACGACAGCGAGCGGCGGGCGGTCTCCCACGAGGTGGCGCGCTCGACGGAGTGGCTGACCAAGGCGGGCCTGGTCAACACGCCGGCGAAGGTCGCGCTGCGCGACGCGGCGTTCATGGCGGCCGACCGTACGGGCGTGTTCCAGCGCAAGGTCGCCCCGCAGCTCGGTCAGACGGCCGTCAGCTACGACGGCGACCGGCATCCCCGGCTGCCGCTGAAGGTGGCGGGCGCGGCCGACGACGCGCCGTACCTCGGCAGCGGGGGCTGGCCGGTGATCGCCCGGGACCGGCACACCGTACTGCTGTGGCCCGGCACCCGTACGCCGCCGCCCGACTGGCAGCGCACGCGCGACCGGGTGCGCGAGGCGCTGCCCGAGGGGACGCCGGTGCTCGACCTGACCCGGGCGCTGCCCTCGGGTCCGGCGCGGGCGCTGGGCCCCGCGCCGACCGTGGCGGTGGTCCGCCCGGACGGCCATCTGCTGGCCCGGTGCGACCCCGGGCGGCCACAGGACACCGCGCGACTGCTCGACCGAGCGGCACACCGAAGGAGCCGGCCATGACGACGTTCCCCTCCCCCGCCCCCACTCCCCCGGCCTCCGGCCACTCCCGCCCCGTGGTGGCGTTCTTCGACGCCGACGAGACGCTCATCGCGATGAAGAGCCCGTTCTCGCTGCTGCGGTACCGGCTGCGGCGTCAGGGGGATGTCACCGGAGCCGCGTACGAGCGGATGGTGGAGCCGCTGCGGCGGCTGGCGTCGATGGGGGTCACCCCGGTCGAGGTGGTGTCCAAGTTCTACGAGCTGCACGCCGGCACTCCCTGGGACCATCTGCTCGCGGAGGCTCGCGCCTGGTACGCCGAACTGCGGGAGCACGGTGCGCCGTTCATCGAGCCGACGGTCGCCCGGCTGCGTCGCCACCAGGAGGCGGGGCATCACACGGTGGTGATCTCGGGCTCGTGGCCGGCGACGCTGCACCCCATCACCGACGACCTCGGCATCGATCTGGTGCTGTGCACCGAGCCGGAGCTGGACGAGGGCCGGCGGATGACCGGGGCGATCCGGCACGCGATGTTCGGGCCGGCGAAGGCGGAGGCGGTGCGGGAGGCGCTGGCCAAGTTCGGTGCGGACCCGGCGGACTGCTACGCCTATGGCGATGATCCGGGCGATCTGACGATGCTCCGCATGGTCGGTCACCCGACGGTGGTCGGCGCGAATCCGACGATGACGGCGCAGGCGGCGGAACGTGGCTGGCCAGTGATCCCGGCGACCCTCGCGTCGGGGACGCAGCGCCAGCCGGTGTAGTGCCCCGGGCTGCCTTCGCCCCCGCCGCCCCTACCCGTCCCATCCAAGCCGGGGGCTCCGCCCCCGGACCTCCGGGTCGGGCAGGGGCGGCGGGGTGGGTTGTCCTGCTGCGGCCCGATGGGGGCTGGTCGCGCGGTTCCCCGCGCCCCCTGGAAGCCCGTGTCGGACAACGTTGGAATTCCACGACTCGGGGATCTCTGTACGTCTGCTGGTTGGTGGCGCCGGCCGAAGACATCACACCAGCCCTTTGGCCTGCGCCTTCAAGTTGGCGGAGGCTCAACGGCCCTGCGGGCCTGAAAAGACCAGGGCGCAGCCCGGTCTTCTCAGGGGCGCGGGGAACCGCGCGAGCAACCCACAACCCGCGCTCGCCCTATTCAGCGCGAGCCCGTCGCCTCCGGAACCCCCGCCAGCTCCGCCAACGCCTGCGCCGACAGCGTCAAAGAACCCGCCCCGACGTTGTCCTCCAGATAGCGCCGCGTCTTCGTGCCGGGGATGACACCCACGTGTTCCCCCTGCGCCAGCACCCACGCGACCGCCACCTGCGCCACGGTCGCGCCGAGCCCGTCAGCCACCCCGCGCATACGGTCGACGATGCCCTGGTTCGCGGCCAGTGCCTCGGCCTGGAAACGCGGCAGCCGATGCCGGCCGTCCGCCTCCGGGAGGTCCTTCGGGGCGGCGATCAGCCCGGACAGGAAGCCCCGCCCCAGCGGGGCGAAGGCGATGAACGCGATGCCTTCGCGGCCGCAGTACTCCACCACCCCGTCCGTCAGGGCCTCACGGCTCCACAGGGACAGTTCGCTCTGCACGGATGCCACGGGGTGGATCGCGTGCGCCCGCCCGATCTCGTCGGCCGACGCCTCGGACAGCCCGAGCGCGCCGAGCTTGCCCTCCTTCACCAGCTCCGCCAGCGCGCCCCAGCTCTCCTCGACCGGGACCCCGGGGTCGATGCGGTGCAGCTGGTAGAGGTCGATGTGGTCCACGTCCAGCCGGCGCAGGCTCTCCTCGACGGCGGAGCGCAGATACTCCGGCCGCCCGTCGCGGTGGCTGCGATAGGTCGCGGGGTCGTCCACCACCAGCCCGCCCTTGGTGGCGAGCAGCACCTTCTCGCGGTACCCCTTCAGCGCCTTGCCGACCAGCAGCTCGTTGGTGAACGGGCCGTACTGGTCCGCGGTGTCGATCAGATCGACGCCGAGTTCGACCGCGTGACGTATCACCCCGATGGACTCGGTCTCGTCCCGGCCCAGCTCGTCGTAGCCCCACGACATGCCCATGCAGCCGAGGCCGACGGCCGCGAAGGTCCGCTGTGAGCCGCCCAGTTGAATCCTGCGCATCGCCGTGCGCACCGCCTTCCCGCTTCTGAGTGACAGGCCCTCATCTTTACACAGAACTCTGGCATACGACATTGACAGCAGAGTCGGTTAGACCTCTAACCTATGACAGAGTTCTGCTTCATACCTGCCCTCGAACAGACAGAGGTGATTCCCCGTGTCCACCGGCAACCCGCGGGCCACGCTCGCCGCGGCGTGCGTCGTCGGCCCGCTCATGACCCTGGTGGTGACCGGCCCGTCCGTGGCCGTCCCCGACATCGGCGCCGATCTGCACAGTTCACTCGCCGCCGCCCAGTGGGTGGTCGACGGCTACATGCTGACCGCGTCCAGCAGCCTCGCGGCCATGGGCTCGCTCGCCGACCGCGTCGGCCACCGGCGCATGTTCACCTGGGGCATGGCCTTCTTCGCCTTCTGGATGACCGTCTCCGGCCTGGCGAACAGCATCCTGCTGCTCGACCTGTCGCGGGCGATCGCCGGTTTCGGCAGCGGTGCCGCGCTCGCCTCCATCACCGCGATCCTGGCCCAGGCCTTCGACGGCGCCGCCCGCGCGAAGGCGTTCGGCCTCTTCGGTACGTTCCTGGGCGCGGGCCTCGCCTTCGGCCCCGCGTTCGGCGGCGCCCTCGTCAACCTGTGGGGCTGGCGCTCGGTCTTCCTCGTACTGGCCGCGGTCTCCGCGCTCATCCTGCTGAGCACCCCGCTGCTGCCGCACTCGGAGCCCCACAAGGGGCCGCGCTTCGACTGGGCCGGCAGCTTCACGTTCGGCTTCGGTGTCGCCCTGTTCGTGCTCGCCCTGGTCGAGGGTCCGGGCCGGGGCTGGACCGACCCGGTCGTGCTCGGCGCGGCCGCCGGCTGCCTGGTGCTGCTGGCGGTGTTCGTGACCGTGGAGCGCCGTACCGAGCACCCGATGTTCGACCTGGGCCTGTTCGCCCGGCCGCAGTTCCTGGCCGTCTGCCTGGTGCCGCTGGTACTGGCGTTCAGCTTCGTCGCGCTGGTCATCGTGCTGCCGCCGTATCTGACGTCCACGAGCGGTATGTCGGCGCTGCGCATCGGCGTGGTCCTGCTGCTGCTGACCGGCCCGTCGCTGGTGATGCCCGCTCTCACCGGGCTGCTCGCGCAGAAGGTCTCGCAGCGCGCCCTGTTCATGGTGCTGCTGGGCTGCTCCGCGGTCGGCGCCGCCTGGCTGACCCTGGTGGAGCCGGGCGCGTCGGCCGCCGCGCTGGCCGGTCCGCTGCTCCTGCTGGGCATCGGGTACGGCATCTCGCTGGGCATCCTGGACGGCGCGGCGGTCTCGGCCGTCGAGCCGGAGCGGATGGGCATGGCGGCTGGCATGTTCAACACGGTCCGGCTCGCCTCCGACGCGGTCTCCATGGCCGGCCTGGGTGCCCTGGTCACCGCGCTCACCAAGAGCGCCCTCGACAACGGCGCGGTCTCCGCGTACCCGGGCGGCGGGGAGGCGCTGACGTCCCGCGCGCTCCAGGGCGGGCTGACCGAGGCCGCCGAGAAGCTGCCGACGGGCGAGGTGCGGGACCGGGTCGTGGGCGCGATGGCCGACGCGTACGCGAGCGGGCTGCACACCACGATGTGGATCGTCGCGGCGGCCTGTGCCGCCAGCGCGGTCGCCGTCGGCTTCCTGCTGTCGGGCACGAAGCCGTCCGGCGACGCGCCCGCCGAGTCCTCCGAGTCCTCCGGCGGAACGGCCTCGGCGGCGCCCGAGCCCGCCTCGGCGCACTGAGGGGCCGGCCGTGACCCAGACCGCCCTGGGGCCCGTCGAGGTCCTGCCCCCTTACGCCGACCAGCAGTTGGTGGAGCGCCTCGGTATCGAGATCACCGTCTGCGAGCCGGACCTGGTCGTCGGCACCATGCCGGTGGACGGCAACCGGCAGCCCGTCGGACTGTTGCACGGCGGGGCCAACGCGGTCCTCGCCGAGACGCTCGGCTCGCTCGCGGCCTGGGTGCACGCGGGCGCCGACCGGATCATCGTCGGCCAGGAACTGTCCTGCACCCACCATGCCGGCGCCCGCTCGGGCCTGGTCACCGGCGTCTGCCGACCGCTGCACGTGGGCACGCACACGGCCACGTACGAGATCGTCATCACCGACGAGCGGGACCGGCGCACCTGTACGGCCCGGCTGACGTGTGCGATTCCGTCGACCAGGCGCCGGAAGCCGCGGTGACGGCCCCTTCGGGGGGCCGGGGACCGACAGGGCGACGGCACTGCGGGGCTCATGCTTCGTCCTCTGTCGTATGCAAGACTATTGATATGGCGAACACGACGACGGAGACGGTCGCCGCTGGCCGACTCGGGCACACGATCAAGAGAGCCGAGCAGGCTCTCATCGCACGCAAGACGCAAGTGCTGCGGGAGTTCGACCTGACGGTGCCGCAGTACTCGGTGCTGCTGCTGCTGTCGGTCTCCGACGGCATGTCCGCGGCCCAGCTCGCGCGCGAGTGCATGGTCACCCCGCAGACGATGGCCACGGTCCTGACGAACCTGGAGAAGGCCGGCCTGGTGGTGCGCGAGCCTTCGGAGCTCCATCAGAAGGTCGTGGTCAACCGTGCGACCCGGGCCGGGCGCGCGGTCGCGCGGAAGGCCGACAAGGCCGCGCTTCGCGTCGAGGGCGCGTTGAGCGCCGAGTTCACGCCGGACGAACTGGCCCAGTTCGAGGAATACCTGGAACGGGCGATCGCTCTGCTGGGTTCACTGGGCTCGGCCCCCTGAGCGGATTCCTACATTCCGCTCACGGATCCGCACCTCCGAGAAAGCCACGGTGATTGACTCACCGTGGCTTTCCGCCTTTTTCGGCCGAAGTGAGATTGGTAACAGCAAGCGCTCCCCCCGGTAAATATTGCCTGCTCCATAAAACAATCCAGCGGTTTCAAGCCAGAACCCTGATACAGTGGAATGGTCACTCAGGGTTACATGTATGAGAGACCTTGAGAGAAGGGGAATATCGCATTCCGCCAGCGAGCGGAATGTAATGTACCAATAAGGGGGAATGGTGCAGATTCATGTCCTCGGCCCGATGACCGTCTTCGACGAGGAGTCGGAGCCGGTGATCCTGCCACCGAAGCCACGCAAACTTCTCGCATTACTCGCGGTCAACGCGGATCGCGCGATATCCGTCAACGCACTCATGCAAGAACTCTGGGGGAACAACCCCCCACGAACCGCGACAGCCACGATTCAGACCTACATAGGCCATGTCCGGCGCATCCTGGCAGAAGCACTCAGGACAAGTGTCGCCGTGGTTTCCGAGGAAATTCTGATAACCGAGGGCAGCAGTTATGTCCTGTCCACTTCGCGGGTGGCCCTCGACATCACGGAGTACGAACTGCTGGCGGAGGAGGGCACCGCGGCGGTCGAGCGCGGTGAATTCGACCGTGGATCCGATCTGCTGCGCCGGGCACTGGCGCTGTGGCGGGGCCCGGCACTCGTCAATGTGGAGGCCGGCGAGCTGCTCAGCGCCCGGATCGTCCACCTGGACGAGTCCCTGATCTGTGTCGAGGAACAGCGCATCTACGCCGACCTCCAGCGCGGCGCCCATCGCACGCTGGTGCCCGAGCTCACCGGGCTCACCGCCCGCCACCCGCTCCACGAGAACTTCCACCGCCACCTGATGCTCGCGCTGTACCGCTCGGGCCGCAGAGCGGAGGCGCTCGCCGTCATGCGGCGGCTGCGCACCCGTCTGGTGGAGGAACTGGGGCTGGAGCCCTCGCCGTTCCTCATCCAGCTGGAGCAGGACATCCTGCGCGGGGAACCGTCCCTGGACGAGCCGGAGCCAGGATTCACCGACCAGGGCCCAAGGCGACACCCGGCCCGGGCCGTCGGCGGAGGGACGGTCCGGCACCGTCACCTGCCCATGTCGGCAATGCAGCCGACCGGCTGAGGCGCGGGGTTCGTACTACGACCGGTGGTACGACCCCTAAGCACGAAGGGTCCGCAGGGCGCGAACGCCCTGCGGACCCTTCGTGTTGTCGGGGGCGGGGCCGGAGTCTGGGGTCCAGTCGGGTCGGGCCACGTCGTCATGCGGGTACGGGGTCGCCGCTCGGGTCGGGCCACGTCGTCATGCGGGTACGGGGTCGCCGCTCGGGTCGGCGCACGTCGTCATGCGGGTACGGAGGCGCCTCGCTCGGGCGGGGGCGAGCGGGGGCGGGAACGGGCAAGCAGGGCGAGCGGGAGCGCAAGGCGGGGCAGAGCCTGATGGCGAGGGGCCGGCACGGCCTACGGGCGCGCGGGGCCGGCACGGCCTACGGGCGCGCGGGGCCGGCACGGCCTACGGGCGCGCGGGGCCGGCACGGCCTACGGGCGCGCGGGGCCGGCACGGCCTACGGGCGCGCGGCGAGGGTGGTGCCGGGCGGCCCGGCAGACGCCCGGCCGCGGGGCGAGCGCCTGGCCAGCGGCTCTCGGGCGCTCAAGCTCTCGGGCTCTCGGGCGCTCGGCCTGGGTTCCGGCGCCCGACCCAGGGTTCGGCCAGGGCTCCGGGGCTCGGCCAGGCTCCGACACCCCACCCGGCGTACAACCCAACGCTCCGGCACCCCGCGTTCAGCCGCAGCAGCCCCTCAGCCCCCGCTCACCAGCAGGCACGACCAGGTGAAGCCCGCACCGGCGCTCACCACCAGGGCGTACTCCTCGGGCCCCAGCAGGCGGCGGGTGTGGAGTTCGGACAGGGTGGCTGCCGCGTCACCGGCGCCCAGGTGGCCGGTGTCCGTGCCGGGGCGGAGCAGTTCCGCTCCCGTGAGCTTCGAGAGGAGGGGGGCGTAGGCCAGGTCGACGGTCTTGCGGCCGAGCCTCGGGGGCACGACGTAGCGGAGCGGGAGGTCGCCCGTGGGTGCCATCCCCGCGTCGGCCAGGCATGACTCCACCGCCGTTCGCAGCGCGCGGGTGCTGGCTTCGGTGAACGCCTCCATGCCGCCGGCTTCGAGGAAGGCCTTCTTGGTGCGGCGGAGGTCGACCCGGGGGCCGAGCGAGCGGGCGGCGGGGCTGAACGGGTCGTCGCCGCGGTGCATCCGCTCCAGCCGGGGGGCCGCCACCGTGGACAGGGAGTGCAGCACCAGGTCGGCGGGCCGTCCGCCCTCCGTATCCTCCAGGTGGTGCAGGACCAGGGCGGTGGCCCCGTCGCCGTAGGCGATGCCGTAGTCCCCGCCCCAGCGGTCGAAGCCCGGCTCGGCGAACGCGTCGGCCGTGGTGACCAGGGCCCGGCGCAGCTCCGGTTCGACGAACAGCCGGGCGGCGGCGAGCTCCACGGCCGCCGCTCCGCCGTTGCACACCTGCTGCACGCCGACGGGTACGGCGTCGTCGGCGCCCAGTCGGTCGGCGATGAAGTGCACGGGGGACCACAGGTCATGGCCCTGGTAGTGGATCCAGGCGTGCAGGACGAGGCCCAGGTCGCCCGGGTCCTCACTGGCCGCCGCGAGCGCGCGGCGGCCGGCCTCGACCGCCATCTCGGGCGGGGCCAGCTCGGCCACCGGTAGCCCGTCGCAGCCGAGTTCCCCGGCGGTCTCGGCGTCGATCAGCCCGAGCTCGACGGCCTCCGACGCGCTCTGCCGCCGCTCGGGGAGCCACAGTGCGGGCCCCGAGATGCCCAGGGGGCGGGGCAGCCGCATCACCGTTCCCCGTCTTCGCTCTTGTACTGCGCGGTGTCGCAGCCCGGGTCCGGGGCGGCCACGACCGGCGCGGTGGCGTCCTTGGGGATGATGTCGACGACGTACAGCTCGACGGGCTCCGTGCCGTTGTTGATGCCCATGTGCACGGTGTCGGGGCCGACGGGCTCGACGAGCGACTGCCCGGGGCCGTACTCCTTCACCGAGCAGTCCGAGCCGTCGATCCGGGTGAAGGTGCCGGAGTTGATGACGGCGATCTCCTCGCCCAGGTGGTAGTGCCAGCCCGTGGACGCGCCGGGCTGCACGACCGCCTTGCGGTACAGGACCTTGCGGTCGCCGTTCGCCTTGATCTTGAAGGGGGCCGAGGTGACGCCCTGGCTCAGCGTGACCACACTGACCGGGGGCTCCTCGGCCACGGCGAGCTGCTGGGTGGCGAACCCGGCGGCGAAGGTCACCGCGAGGACGGCACCGGCTGCCGCGACCTTGCTCTTGTTGATCACGGTACGTCTTCCTCTGCTCGCGGAAAGGCTGGCGGAAAGTGACAGCGCGGGGAGACGGGAGCGGCGCTCCACGCCCCTGCCCGCAGCCATGTGTACCAGAGCACTGGCACCCGATCGAGGGCTGTCGTAGCTTCCTGTGCTGCCCTCTGGTGGGTCTTCAGTCGCCCTTCGACCGGGTCTCCAGCCGTCCTCGACCGCCCCGCCACGGCGAGCCCCCAGCCGGTACCGCGAATGCCCGCGTCAGCCCGTCTCAGCCCGCCTCGACCAGCGAGATCCGTTCCTTCCGCTCGTCCCGGCCCAGGAGTTCCATGACCCGCTCGCGGGTGTCCGTGCCCGCCCGGGCCGTGTGCAGCATCAGCCGGACGCCCGGGCGGTCCGGGATCTCCAGCACCGAGTGGTCGAAGATCAGGCACCCGGCCCGCGGATGGTCGATGGCCTTCACGCCCTGGTTCGTCGCCGAGATCTCGTACCGCGCCCACAGCTCCGCGAACTCGGCGCTCTCCGCGACCAGCCGGTCCGCGATCAGGGTGAACTCCGTGTCGTCGGGGTAGCGGGCGGCGTCCCGGCGGAACTCGGAGACCAGACCGGGGGCGATCTCCTCCCAGTAGCGGTGCCGCGCCCGGAACGCCGGGTTGGTGAAGAAGGCCACCAGGCAGTTGGTGTCCCCCTCGCGGAAACCGAAGACCAGCCGGGCCGCGCGGTTCGCCCCGGCGATGTTCCAGCAGCGGTCGATGACGTACGCCGGGGACGGCATCCAGCCCTCCAGCAGGACGGTGAGGCGCGAGGTGTCGGCCAGGTCGTCCGCCGTACGGCGCGGCGGGTTCATGCCCACCAGCTGGTAGAGGTGGTCGCGTTCCGCCGCGTCCAGCCGCAGCGTGCGGCTGAGGGCGTCCAGGACCTGCGCCGACACCTTGATGTCCCGGCCCTGTTCGAGCCAGGTGTACCAGGAGGCCCCGATCCCGGCCAGCAGGGCGACCTCCTCCCGGCGCAGCCCCGGGGTCCGCCTGCGCGCCCCCGGAGGCAGGCCCACCTCCTCCGGCGTGAGACGCTCCCGGCACGTACGCAGGAAGTGCTTGAGCTCCTCGCGTCGGCGGGGCTCCCTTACCGCGTTCAGACTGGTGGTCATGAACCCAGGATAAGTACGGGCTCCCCGGGGCGTGTTGAGGACTGCGAGCCTCGCGGCATGACTTCCGATCCCGTCGACTCCGCGGCCAAGGCGCGTTTCACCACGCGCCAGTGGCTCATCATCACCCTGCTGTGCGGCGCGCAGTTCATGCTCGCGCTGGACTTCTCCATCCTCAGCGTCGCGCTCCCCGTCCTCGGCAAGGACCTCGGCTTCGCGCTGAGCGACCTGCAGTGGGTCGTCACCGCGTTCGCCCTGCCGTCCGGCGGTCTGCTGCTGCTCTTCGGCCGGGCCGCCGACCTGTACGGCCGCCGCAACTGGTTCATCGCCGGCATGGTCCTGTTCACGGTCGCCTCACTGGCCGGCGGCCTCGCCCCCAGCCCCGGATTCCTGCTCGCGGCACGCGCGGCCCAGGGCGTCGCGGCCGCCATGCTGACCCCGGCGGCGATGTCGCTGCTGACCACCAACTTCGCCGAGGGCCCGCAGCGCGACCGCGCCCTGGGCATCAACGGCGCCCTGCTGTCGCTCGGATT
The DNA here is from genome assembly GCF_030294945.1 of Streptomyces graminofaciens. Taxonomy (NCBI): domain Bacteria; kingdom Bacillati; phylum Actinomycetota; class Actinomycetes; order Kitasatosporales; family Streptomycetaceae; genus Streptomyces; species Streptomyces graminofaciens. Next base: position 4,718,533 of record NZ_AP018448.1, read on the forward strand.
CCTGTCCGGTGTGGTGCTGGGCGGTGTCATCACCGATCTCACCAGCTGGCGCGTGACGCTCTTCATCAGCGTCCCGGTGGGCATCGCGGCCTCGATCGCCGCCCCGGTGCTCATCAAGGAGAGCCGCAACGAGGAGACGCCGAAGCTGGACGTCCTCGGCGCGGTGACCGTCACCGGCGGCCTGCTGTCGGTCATCTACGGCATCACCTCCGCCGAGCGCAACGGCTGGAGCTCCGGCATGACGCTGGGCGCGCTCGCGGCGGGTGCCGTGCTGCTGGTGGCGTTCTTCGCCGTCGAGTCGCGCGTCGCCGCGCCGCTCGTCGACCTGGGCGTACTGCGCCGCCGTACCGTCAGCTGGGGCAACACCACCGGTCTGATCACCTTCGCGATGATGACCGGCATGGTCTTCCTGCTCACGCTGTACATGCAGCAGGTGCGCGGGATGACCCCGCTGGACGCCGGCTTCGCGTTCGCCGCGCTCGGTGTCGCGGCCGTCCTCGGCGGCGCCTTCGCAGCCCGGATCATCGGAAGGATCGGCGTCCACCGGGCACTTGTCTACGGTCTGCTCCTGCAGGCGGCGAGCACGGCCGCGCTGTTCTTCCTGGACACCGAGGGCGGGATGCCGCTGCTGCTCCTGGCCACCGCGACGGGCGGCTTCGGCCACCTCCTCGCGGTCGTCGGCTACATGATCACCGCGACCTCGGGGCTGCCGGACCACGAGCAGGGCCTCGCGACCGGGCTCGCCTACACCGGCCAGCAGCTCGGCGTCACGGTCGGCACCCCGGTCCTCGCCACGGTCGCCGCGTCCGGCATGGCCTCCGCAGGGGGCAGCGGGCCGGCCGCGGTCCTCAACGGCGTACAGGGCGGCCTGCTGACCGCCGCCGCCGTGCTGCTCGCCGCCGGTCTCGTCGCCATCGCGTTCCTGCGCCCCGGGCGGACAGCGTCGGCCGACGCCTCGGCCGGTGCGAGCACGAGCGCGGGCGAGCGGCTCGCGGCAGACGCGCGCTGAGCGAGGAGAACGGAACGAAAGGACGACCATCCGCATGCGTAGGCGCTATCTGGGCCGCACCGGCCTGCAGGTGTCCGAGATCTGTCTCGGCACCATGACGTTCGGCGGCCGGCACGGCTTCCAGCACATGGGACAGCTCAACACCATCGAGGCCCGACGGCTCGTCCATCTCTGCATGGACGAGGGCGTGAACTTCTTCGACACCGCCGACATGTACTCCGCCGGCCAGTCGGAGGAGGTCCTGGGCGCCGCTCTCGCCGGTCGCCGCGACGACGCGATCATCGCCACGAAGGTGCGCTGGCAGATGCCGGACGGCAGCGGCGGCCCGAACGACCGGGGGCTGTCGCGGCACCACATCGTGCGTTCGGTCGAGGCGAGTCTGCGCCGCCTGGGCACCGACCACATCGACCTCTACCAGACGCACGGCTGGGACGGCCGCACCCCGTGGGAGGAGACCCTGCGGGCGCTGGACGATCTCGTACGGGCCGGCAAGGTCCGCTACGTGGGCGCGTCCAACCTGACGTCCTGGCAGCTCACCCGCGCCCTGGCCACCAGCGAGCGGCAGGGCCTGGAGCGGTTCGCCTCGCACCAGATCCAGTACAGCCTGGCCGCCCGCGAGGTCGAGTGGGAGCTGCTGCCCATGGCCGAGGCGGAGGGGGTGGGCGTCATGGTGTGGAGCCCGTTGGCGGGCGGTCTGCTCAGCGGTCACCAGGAGCGGGGCGCCACACCGCCGCCGGGCACCCGACGGTCGGTGGGCTGGTTCGAACCGGTCGACCCCGAGCGCACCTTCGACACCATCGACGTGCTGCGCGAGATCGCCGACGAGCGTTCGATGTCGCCGGCCCAGGTCGCCCTGCGCTGGGTGCTGGAGCAGCGCGGTGTCACCTCGGTGGTCATCGGCGCCCGCAACGAACGCCAACTCGCCGACAACCTTGCCGCGACCCGCTGGTCCCTCACCCCCGAGGAACGCAAAGCCCTGGACGAGACGAGCGCGTCACCGCTGCCGTACCCGTACTGGCACCAGGACTACTGCGACGCGGAACGGGTCAGGGAGGAGGGCCTGGACTGAGCGAGCGGGGGTCGGGGACTGGTTCCCGGGCGCGCGCCCGCGCGCACGAAGCTTGCCGCTTCTTGCCGGATTGCCGCTGTCAGCAGGGGTTTTCGGGCCCGGGGCTCGGCTGCCGTCCGGTGCACCCGGGGCGCTCCTGCAGCCGAGCAGACTGGCCTGCAGGGGACCGTCGCCCCCCTGCACCCGTACCGGTTGCAGACCCATCAACCGTCGGCGATCCCCGAAACCGCCGACGCCCGACACACCGAAACCCCCCGCCCCATCAACCGACGCCCGACACACCGAAACCCGCCGCCCCACCAACCGACGCCCGACACACCGGAGCCACCACCCGTCAGCCCTCGGCCGACACCCCCGCCCCCGCCCCCGCCTTCGTGAGCGCCCCAGCCAGTTCGGACCTCCGGCGGATGCCGAGTTTGCGGTAGGCGCTGGTGAGGTGGGTCTCCACCGTGCGGCGGGCCAGGTGCAGCAGTTCCGCTATCTCGGTGTTCGTGCGGCTCTGCGCGGCGAGGTCCGCGATGCGGCGCTCGGCGTGGGTGAGCGCGGCGGGGCCGGTCAGGGTCGTCGTCGTGCGGCGGGCTCCGCCCTCGCGCAGGGCCGTGTCCGCCGCCGCCCGCAGCCGGACCGCGCCCAGCCGTTCGGCGCGTTCGCCCGCCTCGCGCAGGGTGTCACGGGCCCGGGCCCGCTCACCCGCGGCGGTCAGCAGCCGGCCCTGGGCGATCAGCGCCGGGATCAGTTCCGTTTCGACCGGGGCCCCGCCTACGAGGGCCGACGCGGTGTCGGTGCCGGTGCTCTGTCGCAGCAGCCGTACCGCCCGGTCCGCCAGTTCCAGGCCGCGGCGGCCGCCGGTCGCCGTGCCGAGGACGCTCAGGGCGCGGCCGACGACGCGGGGGGTGTTCCATCTGTTGGCCAGGCAGAGTTCCTCCTCGGCCAGGGCGAGGGCCTCGCGGGGGCGGCCGAGCGCGAGGTTGCATTCCGCCGAGGCGGCCCGCCAGGGGGTGACGATCGGGCTCACCACGTCCCGTGTGGACTGGCGGCGGCCGCACTCCAGGAAGTCGACCAGGGCGCCCGCCGGATCACCCGAGGCGGCGCGCAGCACGCCACGGGCGTAGACGAATCGGTTGGTCTCCCAGGAGTCCTGCGCGTTCTCCAGGTCGAAGCCGTCGGCGAGGCGGGCGGCCTCCTGGGTACGGCCCGTCTCGACCAGCGCGACGACGGCATGCGCCCGCACGTTGGCCGACTCGGGCCGGTCCTCGCCGGGCCGCCGCACGTCCGCCTCGGTGAGCAGCTGCTCGTACGCGCCGCGTGCGGTGGCGATGTCGATACGGGTGTTCAGCAGGGCCTGGTGCATCGGGTGCAGCAGGGAGGTGCGTTGTCCGGCGAGGCCCCGGACGACGAGCCGTTCGGCCTCGTCGAGCTGGTCCGCCCACTGGGCGACGGCGGCGGCCGTGCCGAGGAGGAAGGCCTCCGAGAGCGGTTCGGCCGGTTGTGCCAGGAGCGCGCGGATCCGGCTCATCGCCGACTCCGCCGAGGTCAGGCCGGCCGTGGACTCGTAGCGCACCAGCAGTGCCTGGCCCGCTGTGCCGACCAGGCCCGGGGAGTGTTCGGCGGTCTCGCGGAGCCAGCGGTAGACCTCCTGCCGTACGCCCTGGTCGTTGTCGGAGAGCAGGGCCGAGGCGGTGTGGACCGTGCGGATGAGGTCGGGGTGGCCCGTCAGATGCTCCTCCTGGAGGCCGCGCAGCACGTCGATGGCGGCCCGGGCCTCGCCGCGCCGGGCCAGCGCGGTGCCCAGGGCGACCGCCGCGCGCACCCGGTCCTGCGGCGGGCCCGGCAGCTTGAGGGCCTCGGTGAGCCGGCTCAGTCCGGCCGTCGAACGCACGGTGGCGTACTCCAGGGAGCCCAGTTCGGTGAGGACCACGGCCCGGCGGGCGGCCGACATGGGCTCGTCGAGGGCACGGCGCAGGAATGCCAGGGCGTCGTCGCTGCGGTCGTCGCGGACGGCCAGGTCGGCGGCGTCCAGCAGCGCGCCCGTCGCCCAGGCCCGGCCCACGGTGTCGGCCCGCAGCAGTTGGGCGGCGATCGTCCCGGGGCCGTCGCCGCGGTGCAGCATCGCCTCGGCCGCCCGGCGGTGGGCGGCCCGCCGGTCGGCGGTCGGCCAGCCGGCGAGGACCGCGTCCCGCAGCAGCGCATGGGCGTAGCGGGGCAGCCCGCCGGCGTCCGGGCGCAGCAGCCCCAGGCGGGTCATCGCCGTCAGCCAGCCCGCCACCCGGGCGGGGTCGGCGCCCGCCGCCCGCGCGAGCAGTTCGGCGTCGACCGCGGCGGAACCGTCCTCGGCGCCGGCCGCGCCCCGCCCGGCGCCCGGAGAGTCCTCCAGCGCGGCCAGCACCCGGGCCACCTCGGCGGTCGCGGGCCCGGCGCTGTCCAGCCACCAGGACACCGCCGCCGGGTAGGCGCCCGGGTAGAGCGCGGCGCAGATGTCCGGCAGGGCGTCCGTGTCGGCGTGCTGGAGGTCCTCCATCAGGGCGCGCAGCAGCAGCGGGCTGCCCGTGCCCGCGCGTACGCACTCGTCCACCCACTCCGGCGGCGCGTCGCCGCCGCGTGCGAAGCGCACCAGTTCGGCCGTGGAGTCCGTGCCGAGCGGGGCCAGGTTGAGGGTGTGGACGAGGGAGGGGGAGAGCGCGTGCGTCAGTCCGTCGGCCGGGGGGGCGATGTCGTACTGGCTGCGCTCGGTCATCACCAGCAGTACTGGTAATCGGTCGATCCGCCGTACGGCCTCGGCGAACCAGCGGCGCGAGCAGGCGTCGGCGAGGTGCACGTCGTCCACGGCGACCATCAGCGGGGCCTCGTCCGCGTACGCGCGCAGCAGCCGCCACAGCCGCGCCGGGGTGGCCCGGTACGGCGGGGTGCCGGGCGGGTCAGGTGTCCCGTCCGGCGCCGGGCCTGGCTCGCCCACCGCGCCGGGCCCGCCCACCACGCCGAACTCCGCCGCCGGGTCGAACTCCGGCCCCTGGGAGAGGAGTTGGAAGAGGGCATCGAAGGGTACGGAGGTGTACTCCGGTGAGCAGCGAGCGCGCAGGACCCGCATGCCGCTCGCCGCCGCGTGCTCGGCGGCGGCCTCCAGGAGCGCGGTGCGGCCGGTGCCGGTGGCACCTCTGAGCAGCACCGGTCTGCCGGAGCCGGTGCGGGCGCGGGCGGCCTCGGCGGCCAGCAGCTCCAGGGCGTCCGCGCGTTCGAGAAGTGGTTCCGGTCCGCACATCGCTGGCCTCCTGTCGTGAACGGGTCACTGCCCGCTCCGGTAGACGTGGCGAACGCCGTCTCGGTGCTCATCTCGCGACCCGATGTCGTGGAGGTGTCGGGGACGATCTCGTGGTGCCTCTCGTGGTCCTCCACGATTGCCCGCGATGCCCGGACCGCACGAGTGTGGTGAGAGCCCGTCTTCCGCTCCCGTCGCAGGAGCGGTGCTCGCGCGGACATGGGAGAAACGGTTGTACAGCTCGAACCGGACCACGGACGACACCGGCGCGTCGCCGGAGTCCGAACGCCGCATCCCGGTCGTGGTCCACACGCCGGACCCGCTCTCCAGGGCCGGAGTCCTCAGCCAGTTGCGCGGACATCCGGTGATCGACCTGGTCGACGGGTCCGAGCCGGAACCCGGCACCGTGGCCGTACTGATCGGCGACACACCGGACGAGCCCACGCTCTCCGCGCTGCGCAGGCTCGTGCTCAGTGACGGGGCGCGGGCCGTGCTGGTGGTGAGCGCGATCCGCGAGTCGGAACTGCTCGACATCATCGAGTGCGGGGTCGCCGCCGTCGTGTGGCGCCACGAGGCCACCGCGCAGCGTCTGGCGCAGGCCGTGATCGCGGCCGCCCGGGGTGACGGGGACCTGCCCGCCGATCTGCTGGGGCGGCTGATCAACCAGGTGGGCAGCTTGCAGCGCTCCGTGGCCGGCCGCCCGGGGGCGTCGCCGCTCTCCGGCCTGGTGCCGCGCGAGATCGACGTCCTGCGGCTGGTCGCCGAGGGGTTGGACACCGGGGAGATCGCGAGCAAGCTGTCCTACTCCGAACGCACCGTCAAGAACGTGATGCACGGGCTCACCACCCGACTGCGTCTGCGCAACCGGGCGCACGCGGTGGCCTATGCGCTCCGGGAAGGCTACATCTGATCGAACAGGCAACCGCACGAGGCCGCTCGGGCACCGGGCTCGGCCCCTCGACGTCCCCGGTACGCCTGCGGGGCCGGGCTCGCCGCATCGGTCGACCCTCGTCGTGACGGGTGCCCATCCCCCTTCTAGGGTGGGCACTTCCAACGCGCGAGGGGTGGGTGGCAACCGTGGCGAGACGGCCGGACGGCGCCGATGTCGTGGCGGCGGTGCAACGGGTGTTCCGGGGCGGCCTGCTGACCGGCAGGTCCGCGTTCGCACCGGACCTGACGGCGTGGACCGACACCACTGCCGCCGACCTCCGCGCCCGCTTCGTCGACCAGCCGGACGAGTCCTCGGACACCTTCCTGGTCAAACTGCGCCGGCAACTCGCCGGCGCCCCCGACGAGACGATCACCCTCGCCGCCGAACTCCTCTTCGTGAACATGGCCCCGCTGGTCCCGGAGCAGATCGGCCTCCCGAAGAAGCTCCAGATCCTCCGCGAGGTGCTGTCCTGGGCCGACTCGGAGGTACCGGACTTTCCGCGCAACGTCACAGAGGTGCCCCCGGACCTGGAACCCGGCCTGAAGGGCTTCCTCCACGGCGGCCAGGGCTTCCTGAACTACCGCTGGGCCCAGTTCCAGATCCTCGTCCTGCTGGTGGAGCGCCTCGCCGGGACGGAACGCCAGGAGCGGGAAGCACTCCTGAGCGACCCGTGGCGGTTCCGGGACCTCTGCTTCGGCATCCAGGACACGGTCGGCCACAAGAAGGGCCGCGCCCAGATCCACGTACTGCTCCACATGCTCTTCCCGGACACCTTCCAGCCCATCGCCAGCGCCCACCACAAGTACGAGATCCTCAAGGCGTTCGCGGACGAGCTTCCCCTGGCCACCGACAACGACGACCGGGACCTTCTGAACCTGACCAGGATCCTGGAGGCACAGACCGGCGCCCACGTCGACTTCTACGACGAACCGTGGGTCGCCCGCTGGCGCAAGGGCGCCGTCCAGCACGAACAGCGCGGCTGGCTGGTCCGCGGCTACAACGTCGACGGCCACAACTTCATCCCCGCCTGGATCCGCGACGGCTACTGCTCGGTCTCCTGGCGGGAGGCCCCGGAGATCCCCGCGGACGCGACGAAACAGCAGGTCCAACAGGCCGTCGCCGAGGCCATGCCCGACGCGAGCACCCAGATGCGCGCGGCCGCCGCCTACCAACTGCACGTCTTCCTGACCGTCATGCAGCCCGGCGACCTGGTCGTCACGGTCACCCCGGACGAGGTGCACGTCGGCACGGTCCAGGGCCCACCGTCCTACGACCCCTCCGAGGGCCTCGACAACGCCCGCCGCCGCCCGGTGCGCTGGGCGACGGCCGAGCGCCCCCTCGTCCGGGCCGACCTCCCCGAGAAGGTGCAGGCCAGGCTGCCACTCCCACCCACGGTGTACGACATCAGCAGCGTGGCGGCCGAACTGGCGGAACGCGCGGACCTGGAGGACGTCGTGGCAGAAGAACTCGCCGACGTCGACGTCACCAAGCCCCTCGAACTCCCCCCGGTCACCCAGGAGTTGGCCGACGAGCTGCTCATGCCGCCGGAGTGGCTGCGGGAGACCGCCGAGCAGTTGCAGGACCAGCTGCAGCTGGTGCTCCACGGCCCGCCCGGCACCGGCAAGACCCACCTCGCCCGCGCCCTGGCCAAGCACCTGGCGGGGCCGGACCGGGTGCAGCTCATCCAGTTCCACCCCTCCTACACCTACGAGGACTTCTTCGAGGGGTTCCGTCCCGTGCGGGGCGAGGGCGGCTCGGTGGTCTTCGACGTGCTGCCGGGGCCGTTCAAGCTGCTGGCCGAGCGGGCGCGGAAGGACCCGGCGAACCCGTACGTCCTGATCATCGACGAGATCAACCGGGCGAACCTGGCGAAGGTCTTCGGCGAGCTGTACTTCCTGCTGGAGTACCGCGAGGAGCCCGTCACCACCCAGTACAGCCCCCACGACCCCTTCCACCTTCCCGGCAACCTCTTCCTGATCGGCACGATGAACACCGCCGACCGTTCGATCGCGCTGATCGACGCGGCGATGCGCCGCCGCTTCGCCTTCCGCCGGCTCTCCCCGGAGAAGGCGCCGGTCCAGGGCCTGCTGGCCCGCTGGCTGCACGCCCGCGGTCTGCCGGACACCGCCGCCCGGCTGCTGGACGAGCTGAACGCCCGGCTCGGTGACGCCGACCGCGCCATCGGCCCGTCGTATCTGATGAAGCCCGGCGCGGCCCGCCCCGAGGGCCTGGACCTGATCTGGCGCACCCAGATCCTGCCGCTCCTGGAGGACCAGCTGTACGGCACGGGCATCGACATCGAGGAGGAGTACGGCCTCGCCTCTCTGCGCGCGGCCGTCGACTCGTGACCGCCGCCGCCCTGACCCTGACCGTACGGGAGACGGGCCCGGGCACCCCGTACGAGCTGACCGCCGACCAGGTGGCCGCATTGGTCGCCGTACCGGACCTGGTGCGGCTGGCCCCGGCGCCGGGCGGCCGGTGGCGGCTGCGCGGCAACCAGAAGGCGGGCCTGGTCCGCCTGCGCACCCGGTCGGGCGCGGCGATCCACCTCGACCTGCGCCCCAAACTGGAGATCCACAACCTCCTCTTCCTGCTCGCCCACTCCCCCACCGACCCATGGCACCCGGAGCCGGTCACCGCCGCGGCGGCGGACGGTCTCCTGCCCGCCCTCGCGGACCTCCTCGCCCGCACCGCGCGCCGCACCCTGGAGACGGGCGTCCTGCACGGCTACCGCGAGACGGCGGAGGACCTCCCCCTGATCAGGGGCCGTATCCGCGCCACGGACCAGCTCCGCCGTACCGGCCTGCCGCTCCCGATAGCGGTGCAGTACGACGACCACACCCCGGACATCGCCGAGAACCGCATCCTCCTGGCGGCCCTGCGCCTGGCCGCCCACCTGCCGGACGTCCCGCGGCCGACCCTCCTGGCCCTGCGCAACCTCGCCGACCGCCTCCACGGCGTCACGCTCCCGGCCCCGGGCGCACCGCTCCCCGACTGGACCCCGACCCGCCTCAACTCCCGCTACACGCAGACGCTCCGCCTGGCGGAGCTGCTCCTGTCCGCCCGCGCGCCGCAGCCGGAGGGAGCCGCCTCGATCACCATGGACGGCTTCCTGCTGGACATGCCGAGGGTCTTCGAACGCTTCCTCACCCTCGCCCTCGGCGCCGCCCTGACCCGGCACGGCATCCGCTGCGCGGACCAGGAGACCCACCACCGCCTGGACGAGGCGGGCCGTGTCCCCTTCCGACCGGACCTGGTCCTGTACCGAGCGGGCCGCCCGGTCTCGGTCGTCGACGCGAAGTACACGTTCCTCAAGCCCACGGCCCCACCCGTGGACCACCTCTACCAACTTCTGTCCTACTGCACCGCCCTGGCCCTGCCCCACGGCCACCTGGTCTACGCGGCGGCATCCGGGGCCAACACCCCCGTCGACCACACGATCCGCCACGCGGGCATCACGATCACGGCCCACGCCCTGGACCTGTCCCGACGCCCGGCCGACCTCCTCACGGAGGTGGCGGACCTGGCCCGAAGAACGGCGAACGGGCCCCCCGCCTGACCCCTCACACCACGCCGAAGGGGCGCCCCCTCCGCACGCACGCGGTGGAGACGCCCCTTCGGCGCACGGCTCACTTGTTCAGGTGGGCCCAGAACTCGTCGAACGACAGGAGCTTGTCGCCGTTGAGGTCGCGGCTCTTGATGATGGCCTCCGCGACCGTCTCCGTGACGTTCCAGTCGCCCTCCTGGGCCAGGGCGGTCTTGAACTCGGCGGCAGTGATGAACCCGTCACCGTCCGCATCGATCCGCTCGAACTGCTTGCGTGCTTCCTCGATGTCCGCCACCGATCCGCCCCTTCTTGCTGCCTCGCCGTTTCGCAGGTGATCCTGCCGACGCTCTTGCTGACAGGGGTCAGACTAACTTCCCCTGTGAACGCGCAGCGCGGCGACCACCCACGCGAACTCCTCCCTGTGCGCCGACAGCGGCTCCACGCCCCTCACCAGCGCGGCCAGCTCCCGGAACCGGGCCAGCTCGGCGTGCGCCGCCGACTCCATGCGGTCCAGTACGGCGGCCCGGTCGGCGTCACCGAGCAGCCCGTTCAGGATCTCCTCGGCGGCGGGCGAGGCCGGGTCGACGCCCTCCTGGAGCGCCTCGCCGGCGAGCTGCACGAGGCGGCTCATGAACCACAGCGACGTACCGGCCGGGACGTCCGGCCCCCGGTCCGCCGCGTTGAACTCGACCGTCTGCCGCATCCTCGCCCGGAACCCGGGGTCCTGGATCAGTTCGGCCAGCTCCACCCAGGCGTCCACCTGCTCGGGTGTGGGGTCCTCCGGCAGATCGTCGAGGCTGAACCGGAGCCGGGTGCGGATGTCGGGGTCGGCGGTGTCGAGGCCTCCGAACGTCTCCTCCATGAAGTCGTCGATGATCCGCCCTCGTTCGGCGGCGGACAGGCGTGCCAGCTTGTTCATCAGTGTCATCTCCTCCGCGGTCGAGCCGCGTCGCGCCACGGTCGACAGCACCGCCCGGGTCACCCTCAGCGCCCGGATCTGCGCGTCCAGCGCCGCCACATGTGTGGCCGCGACCTCCGCCACCGTCTCCTCGCCCGCGAGCACCTTGCGGACGTGGTCGAGGCCGAGGCCCAGCTCCCGCAGGGTGCGGATCAGTTCGAGCCGGGCCACGGATCCGGCGTCGTACAGCCGGTAGCCGCCCGCGCTCCGGGTGACCGGATGGAGGACGCCCTCGTCGGACCAGTAGCGGATCGTACGGACGGTCAGGCCGGAGGCGCGCGCGAGCTGCCCGATGGTGAAAAGGCCGGTGCCGTTTTCGATCATGTCTGCGAGTCTGGGCCTTCCAGTGGGTGGAGACTCAAGGAGCGTGGTGATGGAGACTCTCCGGGACATTCTCGACGCGGCGGCGCAGGGTCTCTTCCCGCCGGCGGACGGCCGTACGACCGTCGTCCCCCAGCACTCGCCCCGGGACGCGGGTGTCCTGTCCTTCACGGCACACTCCGTCGTCTTCACGGACGAGGATCCGCACTGGGTGTACGAGACGCTGGCGGCCGCGGAGTGCGACGCGCTGTCCGCGAGCATGAACCCGTGGTTCCTGGCGGCCTTCATGGAACGGACGGGCCGCAGGTCCGAGACGATCGACGCGATGCTGGTCGGCTCACCCCTGCCGGGCGAACCGCCGGTGGCACTGAGGGAGATCGAGGACGCCGGGCATCCTCGTGTCGTCTACGCGCGACGGCGCCGTGACGACGTACGGGTCTGGACGACGGACGGCGGTGTCCTGACGACGGGGCGCGGCATCGCCGGACGTCTGGAGGTCTCGGTCGAGGTGGACGAGGACGTACGGCACCGGGGGCTCGGCCGGTCGCTGGTGACCGCCGCGCGCCATCTCGTCGCCGAGCCGCTGTGGGCGCAGGTGGCGCCGGGGAACGCCCGCAGCATGCGGGCGTTCCAGTCGGCCGGCTACCGTCCGGTCGGCTCGGAGGCGCTGCTTCAGTGCCAGGCCTCGTAGTGCGGGTTGCTCTGGCAGGCGCTCATGATCTCGACCTTGGTGGTCTTGTTCACCGGGCAGACGCCGATGATGTACTTCCGGTCGATCCCGCCGGGGAAGGCGACCTCGACCTGGTCGGCCCACTTGTGGGTGTCACCGATGGTCTTGTTCACGTCCACGCCGCCAGGGGCGTCGATGTAGTAGTTGTAGCCCGACTTCCACCAGGTCTTGTACAGGTCGTGGTCGTACGTCGTGGACACGTACGGCGAGGGCTGGTTGACCAGGACGTACTGCTCGATGTCGTACTGGCCGTTGATGACGTCCTTGGGGCGGAAGCCCTCCGCGAAGACGGTCTCCGGGCCGCGGCCGTCGCTGCGGTAGAGGGTGCCGCAGGTCTTGCGCCAGACCGGGGCGGGGGTGATGCGGTCGACGTCGACACGGCGGTCGACCGCGGCCTTGACGGGGTCGTCGTACTGGGTACAGGCGGGTGCGGCGGCCTTCACCGGTGTCGTGGCGGCGGTCGTCGCGAAGACGGCCGCGAAGGACAGGACGACGGCGGCGGCCCGGCGCCGCAGACGAGTTGTGATCATGCAGGGCACCTTCTCGGCTGTGCGGCGCCGGGCCGGGGATCATCACCCGTACGGCGGCGTGTCAGAGCGCCCGGTTGTCATGCGCCGTCTGTCGTGTGTCACCGGAAGATGCCCGTGTGGCCCAGCGAGTAGCGGCCGGGCTGCGGATAGACCGCGAGGCCGTGCGGGCCGCTGCCGACCGGGATGCGGGCGAGCTGCTTCCCGCTGCGGGTGTCGATGGCGTACACCTCGGAGTCGTAGCGGCCGGACAGCCACAGGACGTTGCCGTCGGCGGAGACGCCGCCCATGTCCGGGCTGCCGCCGTCGGGCAGGTGCCACTTCTTGGTCAGCTCGTTCCTGGTGAAGTCGAAGACGGACACGGAACCCTCGCCGCGGTTGGAGACGTACATCTCGCGGGAGTCGCGGCCGACGTACAGGCCGTGGCAGCCCTTGCCGGTGGGCAGCAGCTCCGGCTCGTCGAACTTGTCGCCGTCGAGGACCCACATGCCGTCGGCCATCATGTCGGCGACGTAGAACCGCTTGCCGTCCGGGGAGATCTTCACGTCCTGCGGCATGGCCCCGTCGAACGGCAGCTTCTGCTGGCCGACGACCTTCATCTTCTCGGTGTCGACCTTGAGCAGTTCACCGCTGAACTCGCAGGACACGATGAAGTACCTGCCGTCGAGCGAGAAGTCGGCGTGGTTGACGCCGTAGCAGGTGACCGGCTCGGTCTTGATCCGCTTCATGGTGTGCGGGTCGCGGAAGACGAGTTCGCGGTCGAGGGAGGCCATGACGACGGCGTACTTGCCGTTGGGAGTGAAGTAGAGGTTGTACGGGTCGTGCACCTCGACCGACTTGCCGACCTTCCCCGTCCTGGGGTCGATGGGGGTGAGGGTGTGGCCCCGGTTGTTGTTGACCCACAGGGTCTTCAGGTCCCAGGAGGGCACGACGTGCTGGGGCTGCCTGCCGACGGGGATCGTCTCGATGATCTCGTACGTCTTGGGGTCGATGACGGAGACGGTGTCGGACTCGCTGTTGGGGACGTAGACCCGGGAGGGGAAGTCCTTGACCACCGGGGAGAGCATGTTCGGGCGGTCGGCGGCGTAGACGTCCTTGGGGTCGAGCACGGGCGGCATACCGTGCAGCCCCTGGATCGCCGGCCGCTGTCTCTTCTTCCGCTCGGCGGCTTCGGCGGCGGCCCGGTCGGCTCTGTCGGCCCGGATCCGCTGCTCCTGCTCCTTGGTCTTGGAGTCGGTGCCACACGCGGCCACGGCGGCGAGAACGGCGGCCGCGAGAAGGGCGCGCTGCATGAGGGGGGTGCGGGGTGTGGTCACGCGCACCATTTATAGGGAGGTCGGGCGCGAATTCCGGCGATTGGCCCGTTCGGCGGAGGTGCGCGTTGCGCCCCTAACGGTCCGCCACTCTCATCTCGAACCACGTCGTCTTCCCCCGGGGTAACAGATCCACCCCCCACCGGTCGGCCAACTTGTCGACGAGGAACAACCCCCGCCCACTGATGTCCATCTCCTGCACCGGCATCAGACAGGGCAACCCCCGCGAGGGATCGCGGACCTCCACCCGGATCCACCCCCGCCGCCGCCGCATCCGCAGCCCGAAAACACGGGCCCCCGTGTGCCGCACGGCGTTGCCGACCAGCTCGGAGACGAGTAACACCGCGTCCTCGGTCATCTTGGGCGACAGCCCCCAGTGGCGCAGTACGACGACCTGGGCGAGCCTGCGCGCGGTGGCCGCGGACTCGGGGCGGGACGGCAGCGGGACCTCGGCCTCCGTCGGGTTGCCGAACAACTCCAGTGCCTTCAGCGCCCGTTCGTCCTCGATCGCAGGCGACCAGCGCGCCGCGGTCGCACTCACGTGCCGCCGCGGCTGTTCGATACCCTCCAGCCCCGCCATGCCCCCATCATGGCCGCCCGGGGCGCGCTTCGGGGGCGTTCCGCAGGAATACAACCCCCGGAACCAACCATTCCGGTGGATTCGCCCGGCATATGACAGAGGCATCCAATACCGCACCAAACCGGCGTTGACCTGCGGACATGCACTGAATATCGGTCAACGCCGGAGGTTACCAACAAGGATCCTTTAAGGCTCCCTTAAGGTGCGGCCAAACCGCCCCTTCGGGGGACACGGGTAAGACATCGCGTCAACTGCAAGTCGATCCGCGATATTTGTCGAGCCGTCAGGCCCGCCGAACCGGTAGCCGTCAGAGGAACTTGGCCTTGCCCGGCCCCTCCTCCACGAAGCTCCGCATCCCGCGCTCCCGGTCCTCCGTGGCGAACAGCCCCGCGAACCAGTTCCGTTCGATCGCGAGCCCCGTCTCCAGGTCGGTCTCCAGGCCCGCGTCGATGCACTCCTTGGCCGCCCGCAGCGCGATCGCCGGGCCCTGGGCGAGCCTGGCGGCCCACGTGTGCGCGGCCTCGTACACCTCGTCGGCCGGGACGACCCGGTCGACCAGGCCGAGCGTGAGGGCCTCGTCCGCCTTGACCATCCGGCCGGTGAAGACGAGGTCCTTCGCCTTGGAGGGGCCGACGAGCCGGGACAGTCGCTGGGTGCCGCCGGCACCCGGGATCAGGCCGAGCAGGATCTCCGGCTGGCCGAGCTTCGCGTTCTCCGCGGCGATGCGGTAGTCCGCGCAGAGCGCCAGCTCGCAGCCGCCGCCCAGGGCGTACCCCGTGATGGCCGCGACGACCGGCTTCGGGATGCGGGCCACCGCCGTGAAGGAGTCCTGCAGGTCCCGGGAGCGCGCGACCATCGCCGCGTGGTCCATGGCCTGCATCTCCTTGATGTCGGCGCCGGCCGCGAACACCTTCTCCCCGCCGTAGATCACCACGGCGCGCACGTCCTCGCGGCGCGTGGCCTCCTCCGCCAGTTCCTTGAGGCGGTCCTGCGTGGCGATGTCCAGCGCGTTCATGGGCGGACGGTCGAGCCGGATCGTGCCGACGCCCTCGGCGACTTCGAGATGCACAGTCATGAGGGCAGGTTAACCGGGACTAACAGCAACCGTTCCGGTGCGGTCGATCACAGTCGGCCGGGGGTCCGGGGGTTGCCCCCAGGCGGACACGGCACGGGGACCGACGACAACGGCCCCGGTGTGCCGTGTCACAGCGCACCGGGGCCGTACGTCGGGGCATCAGCCCGGAAGGGTCACGCCTTCCACTTCGCCCACGACATGTTCCAGCCGTTGAGGCCGTTGTCCGGGTCGACGATCCGGTCGTTGGAGTTCTTCACGACGACGACGTCGCCGATCATCGAGCGGTTGAAGAACCAGGCCGCGGAAACGTTCTTGTCGTAGCCGCCGCGCACATCGCGCAGACCGATGCAGCCGTGGCTGGCGTTGCGGTTGCCGAAGGCGTCGCCGCCCCAGTAGTTGCCGTGGATGAAGGTGCCGGAGGTGGTCAGGCGCTGGGCGTGCGGGACGTCCTTGATGTCGTACTCGCCGCCGTAGCCGACCGTCTCGCCGTTCATCCGGGTCACCGAGAGGCGCTCGGTGATGACCATCTGGCCGTTCCAGGTGTCGTAGCCGGGCGCGCCGGTGGTGACGGGGATGGTCTTGATGACCTTGCCGTCGCGCCTGACGACCATCTTCTTGGTCTTGACGTCGACCGTGGAGACCTGGCTGCGGCCGATGGTGAAGGAGACCTTCTTGTTCTGCTCGCCGTAGACGCCGTCGCGGCCCTCGACACCGTCGAGGTTGAGGTCGACGGTGACCTTCGTGCCCGCCTTCCAGTACTTCTCCGGGCGGAAGTCGAGGCGGTCGTTGCCGAACCAGTGGCCCTCGACGTCGACGGCCGGCTCGGTCTTGATGGTGATGGCCTTCTCGACGTCGTCGGGGGCCGTGATGCCGCGCGTGAAGCGGATCGAGAACGGCATGCCGACGCCGACCTTCGAGCCGTCCTCGGGGGTGAACATGCCCACGAAGGTGTTCTTCGGGGTCAGCGTGGTGAAGGACGAGTCCTCGGCGGCCTCACGCCCCGCGGAGTCCTTCGCGACCGCGTGCACCTTGTACTCGGTGGCCGAGGAGAGGTGGGTGGAGGGCGTCCAGGTGGCGCCGCCGTCCGTGATCTCCCCGGCGATCTCCTCGCCCTTGCCGTCCTTGACCGTGACCTCGGACAGCTTTCCCTTGGCGGCGGTGACCTTGAGGGCACCGCTGGTCGCCACGTCGTCGGCGCCGTCCTTGGGCGCGATGGAGACCACGGCCTTCGAGGCGGCGGTGTCCGCCTTGTCGGAGGCGGTCCTGTCCGAGCCGTTCTTCCTGCCGTCGCCGGAGCCGGAGTCCGAGCCCCCGCCGCCCCCGCACGCGGTCGCGGTGAAGAGCGTCATCCCGAGCAGCAGTGCCAGGACCCCCTTGCTCCCCCGGTTCCGCGCGCCAACCGACGCCCCCGATATCGGTCGCCCGTTCAACTTTCTGTCTCCCCTCGCACGGCCTGATCAGGCCCGCACCCCTACGCGCGACCCGCGCGTACGCACGTACATTAACCAGATGATCGGGATGGATTGGTCTCGGCGCATGTCACCGTTCAGTCCCAACTTCAACGATCATGTACGTCCCCCCGGCCGCCCGCATAGCGCCCCTATGTCGGTCTACTTCACCGCGGCACCCGCTTTCCATTCCTTCCAGCGCAAGTTCCACCCGCCGAGGCCATTGTCGGGAGCGACCTTTTTGTCGTTGCTGTTGACCACCTCGATGACGTCCCCGATGAGGCTGCGGTCGAAGAACCAGCCCGCGGGCGTGGAGGAACTGCCGCCCTTCACATCGCGCAGCCCGACACAGCCGTGGCTGACATTGGCCCGCCCGAAGGCGTCCGGCGCCCAGTAGTTGCCGTGCAGGAAGGTGCCGGAGGTGGTCAGGCGCATGGCGTGCGGGACGTCCGGGATGTCGTACTCGCCCTTGCCGTCGGCCTTCTTGAAGCCGACGGTGGCGCCGTTCATCCGGGTCACCTCGAGCATCTCGATGACGACCATCTTGCCGTTGTACGTGGTCGTGCCGGGCGCCCCGGCCGTGATGGGCAGGGTGGCGAGGTGGTGGTCGCCGCGCTGGACGCGCATGGTGTGGGTGGCCGCGTCGACACGGCTGACCTGGTGTCTGCCGACAGTGAAGGAGAAGCTCTTGTACTGCTGCCCGTAGACGCCGGGTGCCCCCTCGACGTCCCGCAGCCGCAGCCCGACGGTGACCTTCGTGCCGGGCTTCCAGTACTTCTCGGGCCGGAAGTCCAGGCGCTTCCTGCCGAACCAGTGCGGCCGGACGTCGACGGCCGGCGAGGCGGTCACGGCGACGGCCCGCTCGACGGCCGCGCGGTTCTCGATCTTCCGGTTGAACTCCAGGGAGACGATCATCCCGGTGCCCACGGTGGCCCGGTTCTCCGGTGTGACGTACGCGATGAAGCGTTTTCTGGGGACCTGCGTGGTGAAGGTGACGTGCCGCGCCGAGCGGCGGCCGTGGCCGTCCAGGGCGACCGCGTCGACGGTGTACTTGGCCGCCAGCGCGAGCTTCCGTGCGCCGGTGGGGCGCCATGTCAGTCCGTCGGCCGAGACACGCCCGGGCACGGGTGACTCCTGGGCGTCCTGGGACTTAACGACCTTCACGGACTCCAGGCGCCCGCTGGGCACCCGTACCTCGAAGCGCTGGTCGGCGCGCACCCCCTTGCTGCCGTCCTCGGGGGTCACACGAATCATGTCGTCGGGCGCCTTCTCACTGGTCAGGGGCGTTCCCGGGGTGCAGCCGACGGCTCCGGCGAGCAGTCCTGCCCAGGTCAGTGCGGCGGCCAGCGCGGCCCGGGCGCGGCGCGCGTGCGTCTGTGCGTGGTTCACGTGCGGCCCAACGACGGCGCACGCCCCCGGGAAACGTGAGTGCGAGGCGTGCTCTGGGCAGAACCCTTGGGAGGACGACGAGACAGGCCCCGGGGCGGGACACCCGGGTCCCCGTCCCCGTCGTCCCACCGAGTCGCGGGAGGCCGTGGTGTCGAGCGCAGCCGAGCAGGAGGCAGTTCAGGAGGCACGCGCGGTGCCGGCCGCGCGCCCGGCCCCCGGGCTGAACGGCAAACGGATCCCGGCGGAGCCGTCCATGCCCGTGTGGCCGGGCGCCCCGACCCCACTCGGGGCCCGCTTCCGGGTCGGCCCCGACGGAGTCGCGGGCACCAACTTCGCGCTGTGGGCGGGCGGGGCGGAGGCCGTGGAGCTGTGCCTGTTCTCCGAGGAGGGCGTGGAGACCCGGCTGAGGCTGACGGAACTCACACACGAGATCTGGCACGGCTTCGTGCCCGGCGTCCTCCCCGGCCGGCGGTACGGCTATCGGGTGCACGGCCGCTGGGACCCCTGGACCGGCGCCCGCTGGAACCCGGCGAAGCTGCTCCTGGACCCGTACGCGCGTGCCGTGGACGGCGAGTTCAGCCTGCCCCCCGAGGTGTACGGGCACGTCCGTGACTGGCCCGAGCAGCGGGTGGCGGACACCGTGCGCGACGAGCGGGACTCGGCGCCGTACGTCCCGAAGGGGGTCGTCGTCCACGATGACGTGACCGACGACGAATGGACGTACGACCGGCGCCCGAAGACCCCGTGGGCGGACTCGGTGATCTACGAGCTGCACGTGAAGGGGTTCACACAGCTGCACCCCGGCATCCCCGAGGAACTGCGCGGCACCTACGCGGGCCTGGCGCACCCGGCGGCGATCGAGCACCTGGTGAAGCTGGGCGTGACGGCGGTCGAGCTGCTCCCCGTCCATCAGTTCGCCCACGAGGACCACCTGCTGCGCCGGGGCATGCGCAACTACTGGGGCTACAACTCCATAGGCTACTTCGCCCCGCACGCGGCGTACGCGGCCTCCGGCACGACCGGCCAGCAGGTCGGCGAGTTCAAGCGCATGGTCCGGGCGCTGCACGCGGCCGGCATCGAGGTCGTCCTCGACGTCGTCTACAACCACACGGCCGAGGCCGACGAACGCGGCCCGAGCCTGTCCCTGCGGGGCATCGACAACCGCGGCTACTACCGGCTGCAGGGCGACGCGCGTCACTACGCCGACTACACGGGCTGCGGCAACACCCTGCACGTGGTCCAGCCGCACGTCCTGCGTCTGATCACGGACTCGCTGCGGTACTGGGTGACGGAGATGGGGGTGGACGGCTTCCGGTTCGATCTGGCTGCGGCACTCGCCAGGTCCATGCATGACGTCGACATGCTGTCTCCCTTCCTCGCCGTCATCGCCCAGGACCCCGTGCTGCGGCGGGTGAAGCTGATCGCCGAGCCGTGGGACGTCGGCTCGGGCGGCTACCAGGTGGGCGCCTTCCCACCCCTGTGGACGGAGTGGAACGACCGCTACCGGGGGGCCGTCCGGGACTTCTGGCGGGGCGCGCTGCCGGACGTACGGGATCTGGGGTACCGGCTGTCGGGGTCGAGCGACCTGTACGCGTGGGGAGGCCGCCGCCCGTACGCCTCCGTCAACTTCATCACCGCGCACGACGGTTTCACGCTCCGGGACCTCGTCTCGTACGAGCACAAGCACAACGAGGCGAACGGGGAGGGCAACCGGGACGGCTCGGACGACAACCGGGCCTGGAACTGCGGGGCCGAGGGCGAGACGGAGGACGAGGGCGTACGGGCGCTCAGGCGGCGGCAGCTGCGGAACCTGCTGACCACGCTGCTGCTGTCGACGGGTGTGCCCATGCTGGTCGCCGGGGACGAGCTGGGGCGCACGCAGGGCGGCAACAACAACGCGTACTGCCAGGACAACGAGATCAGCTGGCTGGACTGGGGGCTGCTGGAGGAGCCGGGCTGGAAGGCCCTGTTCGACCTGACGGCACGGCTGATCGCGCTCCGGCACGAGCACCCGGTGCTGCGCCGCCGGGCCTTCTTCTCCGGCCGGGCCCACTCGGCGGACGGGCTGCGGGACCTGGCGTGGTTCACGGCACACGGGACCGAGATGACGGAACAGGACTGGTACGCGCCGGCCGCCACGCTGGGCATGTACCTGTCCGGCCGGGACATCCCCGGCCGGGACGGGCGGGGGGCGCCGATCCTCGACGACAGTTTCCTGGCCGTGCTGCACGCCGGGGACGGCCCGGTGGACTTCGTCCTGCCGGGGCCGCCGTGGGCGGAGCGGTACGAGGTGGTCGTGGACACCGCGGAGGAGGCGCAGGGGGAGGCGCCCGGGGTGGTGCATGAGGCCGGGGAGACGGTGGTGATGGCGGGGAGGTCCGTGGTGCTGCTGCGGGTCGTGGGGTGAATTCGCGTGAAGTGGCGGGTGGATCAAGGGAGTTGAGTAGACGAGCGGGGGAGATTCCGTAACGGAATGGGAGTGACTGCCTGTGACTGTCATGTCCTGGTCGGTAACCTCCCTTCGTGAGCGGACAGATCGACACACTCCTGCCGTACGGGGTCGGCGCCGTCGCCTTCCTGGCTCTGCTGTTCTTCTTCGCGCGCCCCTTCCTCACCACCCTGGCGGGCGACGCGGCGAAGGCCACCCCCGGTGCCGTACGACGGCTGTACCGGCGGCTGCGCCCCGTCGGCGGCCGGAAGCTGAGGCGGTACCGCAACCAGGTGCGGACCGAGAACTCCAAGGTCAGGCTGGGCCTTTCACCGAGCGGCCGGGAGGGCGGCGGCGGACACGGTACCCCCGGCCTGCGGGACGTGTACGTGCCGTTGCAGTGCGAGCAGAACGGCGGGCGCACCGACGCGGCGACGCTGCTGCGCGAGCACCATCGCACGGTGCTGCTGGGCGCGCCGGGCGCGGGCAAGTCGCTGCTGCTCAAGCACGAGATGCTGGAGTGGGCGGACGGGGAGGACGACAAGGCGCTGCCGGTGATCGTGGAACTGCACGCCTGCAACACGGCTCAGCGGCCCGATGACGCTCGTGGGCTGTTCGAGTGGTTGATCACCGGAAAGTTCGCGAAGGCCGGGATCTCGACGGCGAGGGAGATGGTGGAGAGCCGGCTGGACTCCGGCGGCCTGCGCGTCTTCTTCGACGGGCTCGACGAGGTGGGGACGGAGCACTTCGAGCGGGCCGTGCGTGAACTGCGGGAGTTCGCGATCCGGTACGGCGACTGCGACATGGTCGTGTCGTGCCGCAGCGCCGCGTACGACGGGCAGTTGCAGGATGTGTTCGAGCAGGAGATACGGATCGCCGAGTTCGACGACGCGTCGATCCTGCGGTTTCTGTCCAAGTGGCCGGAGCTGACGGATCCGGTGATGGCGGCGCGGATCTTCCAGGCCTTGCAGGACGATCCGGAGCTGATGGTGCTGGCGCGCAGTCCGTTGATGCTGACGATGATCGCGTACCTCCAGTCGGGCGACCGGGCGGAGAGCGTGGGCCCGCTGCCGAACTCCCGGGCCGCGTTCTACGACATGGCCGTCGCCCATCTCCTCGACCGGGACCGGCTGCTGAACCGCAGCGAGGCGATCGGCGTCTACAACGCGGGCCGCAAGACGCTGGTGCTCCAACGTCTCGCGCTCAGACAGCTGAGTACGTCCTCGGCGCGAGGGGATCGGCAGGAGATCACCCGTGAGCGGTTCGAGCGTGTGATCGACGAGCTGCTGCCGGGCTTCGACCTGGAACGGAGCCCGCATCTTCAGAGGATGCTGGCCGAGATCGTCCACCGCAGCGAGCTGATCAAGGACATCGACCGGGGGCGGCACTACCAGTTCACCCACCTGACGCTGTTGGAGTACCTCGCGGCGTGCGAGTTGCGGGGCGACGAGCAGCGGTTGATGGAGTACTACCGCCGGGATCCGACGCCGTGGCGGGAGACGGTGCGGATGTGGTGTGCGGTGACTCGGGGGTCCTGCACGCAGGTGGTACGGGAGGTGTTCGAGGACACCGACATACGGCGGCAAGTGCTGGCGTTGCAGTGCCTGGCCGATACGGTGCACATCGAGGAGGAGCTGGCGGAGGAGGTTCTGGCGTTCTTCCTGGGGCGGTTGGGGGCCGCCGGGGATGTGGAAGGCGATGTCTCCAAGGGGTTGGGGATCTTGGCGGCGAGCAGCGGGCTTCGGGGGCGGAGGGTGCGGGAGGCACTGATCGCGGCGGCACGGGGCCCTGTTTCGGCTCGGCGGTCGGCGGCGATACGGGCGCTCGTGGTGTCGGGGCGGCAGGAGGCGGCGACCGCGCTGGCGTGGCTGGAGGACGACGAGGCGAGGGCGGCGTTGCAGGCCATGGGGGACGTGGCGGTCCCGTCGCTGGCCCAGGTGGCGGAGCACGGGGAGGTGTGGGCCGTACGGTCCCTGGGGTCGGTGGGAACCCCGGCGGCAGCGGTTCGACTGGCCGGGCTGCTGTGGGCGGAGCGGATCCGGAGGGCGAACGGCGCCGAGGTCGCCGCCACGGCGGCGTGGCAGTTGGCGTCTCTCATCCGCACCCCGGAGGTGCTCTCCGCGCTCGCCGAGTGGGCGCCGCGGTCCGATGTCCACCACCCGTACGACTGGGTGTGGGAGCCCTTCCAGCGCGAGAAGAGCTTGACGGTGGTGGTCGGCAGGATCGCCGAGCTGATGCGCACGGGTGTCCCGTCCGCCTGGAGCGGCGTCACGTCGATCGACCCCCGCATCGGGATTCCGCTCTTCGCCTGCGCCGATTTCGGGCGCTTTGGTCCCGGGATTCCCATGGGAGAGATCGACCACGTCCTCGGCGAGGTCCAGTCGGTCATCCCCACCGTGCCCGGCCTGCCGAACCAGCGGCCTGACGCGCGCCGCCGGGTGACGATCGCGCGCCTCTTCGACTCCGACGCGGCAGTCGCCCCCTCCGGAAGACGCACCCTGGAACCGCTCAGGGACGCGCTTCTGACCGCCCACAGCGTGTCCGCAGCCCAGCGGGCCGTACTGGCGGCGCTGCCGTGGCAGGCTCAGACACGCCTCCTGGGTGCGCGTTTCGGCAGTGGCGCCTCCGACACTCGCGGCTTCCGGACGAAATGGCGTCAGGTCCGCGAGGAACCCGACGCGCCCGTGGCGTTGAAGGGCCTGGCCTGGACGACGGGGACGCTGCTGGCGCTCCTCACCCTCGTGCTCGGCGGGACACGCCTGGTGTCAGGGGCCTTCGCGTGGGCGCCGTGGGGGATGGAGCCCTGGGGGCCTCGTTCGCTCGCGACGGCAGTCCTGATCACCATGGTCGCCGCCATGGCCGGCCTGGCGAGAGCCACCGGCGACGGAACCATAGCCCTCCTCGTCGTGACCGAAGGCGTCTGTGCCACCCACCTCTTCTGGCTCACGCTCGCCTCGGGCAGGGACCTGTTCGGCTGGCCCGTAGCCCTGCTGGTCATGGGGTCGCTCACCCTGACCACCGTGGCGGCGGCCCTCCGCGCCGCCCGCATCACCGCCAAGATCGACAACCCCCTCCGCGACGCCCTCGCCGCCGCCGAATGAGCCCCCGTGCGCGCCCGAAACTCACTGGGCGTTGTCAGTGGCGATCCGTAGGCTCGCCACTGATGTCCACTACACGTGCAACCACCAGCGAACCCGAAAGCGAACCCGAGCCGTCCAGGGACCGTTCCGCCGTCAGAACGCTCCTGCGGCTGTGGCCGTACGTGCGGCCCGTGCGGGTACGGCTGTTCACGGCCGCGGCCGTGGCGATAGTGGCGTCCTGTACGGGGCTGGTGATCCCGCT
Organism: Streptomyces graminofaciens; assembly: GCF_030294945.1. NCBI lineage: Bacteria > Bacillati > Actinomycetota > Actinomycetes > Kitasatosporales > Streptomycetaceae > Streptomyces > Streptomyces graminofaciens. Next base: position 4,742,453 of record NZ_AP018448.1, read on the forward strand.
CGTGCTGAAGTGGATGGTGGACGGACCCGTAGCCGACCGCGACCCGGCGGGCGTGTGGCTCGGCGCGCTGTATCTGCTGCTGCTCGGGCTCGCGGAGGCGCTGCTGTTCGGGTTACGGCGGTGGCTGGTGGCGCGACCGCTCGCCGGGGTCGAGGCGGCGATGCGCGCGGATCTGTACCGGCATCTGCAGCGGCTTCCGATGGCGTTCCACGACCGCTGGGCCTCGGGCCAGCTGCTGTCGCGCGGCACGACCGATCTCATGCTGCTGCGCATGTTCCTGGCCTTTCCGCTGACGTTCCTGCTGGTCAACGCCGTGACCATCCTCGCCGGCCTGTTCATCATGCTGATGCAGGACTGGTCGCTGGGGCTGGTGATCCTCGGGCCCGCGGTGCCCGTGATCGTCACATGTGTGCTCTTCGAGAAGCGGTACGCCGAGGTGGCGCGCCTCGCTCAGGACCAGGTCGGCGATCTGACCACGGTCGTCGAGGAGAGCGTGCTCGGGATCCGGATCATCAAGGGGTTCGGACGGCACCGCAGCCAGGCCCGGGCCTTCCGTGAACTGTCCAGGACGCTGCGCGGCACGGAATTGCGCAAGGCGAGGCTGCTCTCGGCGATCTGGGCGGTGATCGTGACACTGCCGGAGCTGGCGATCGGGGCGGCACTGGTGCTCGGGACGGTTCAGGTGGCGGACGGGGTGCTGTCGGCGGGAACGCTGGTCGCCTTCCTGTCCACGGCCCTCGCGCTGCGCTGGCCCGTCGACTCCATCGGGTTCCTGCTGGCGATGAGCCAGGAGGCGGCGACGGCGACGGAGCGGTACTTCGAGGTGATGGACGAGAAACCGGAGGCCGAGACCGTCGGTACGGCTGTGTCGGGTGCCGCACCAGCAGACTCCGAGGACAGCGGGCTCCGGTTCCACGACGTCGTCTTCCGCTACCCCGACGCCGCCCCCGACACGCCCCCCATCCTCACCCACATCGACCTCCACATCCGCCCCGGCGAGTCCATGGCCCTGGTCGGCGCCACCGGCTCCGGCAAGACCACCCTCACCGCCCTCGTCCCCCGCCTCCACGAAACGACCTCCGGCCGTATCACCCTCGACGGTCACGACATCACCGAGATGTCCCGGGAGTCGCTGCGCGCCCTCGTCGCCGTCGCCTTCGAGGAACCCACCCTCTTCTCCGCCACCGTCGGCGAGAACGTCCTCATGGGCGCAGGGCACGGCGCGGGCGAACCCGAGCTGGAGCGGGCCCTCGCCATCGCCCAGGCCGACTTCACGCACGCCCTGCCCCACGGCACCGGCACCCAGGTCGGCGAGCAGGGGCTCAGCCTCTCCGGGGGCCAGCGGCAGCGGCTGGCGCTGGCGCGGGCGGTGGTCGGCCGACCCCGTTTCCTCGTGCTGGACGACCCGCTGTCCGCGCTGGACGTGCACACGGAGGCCGCCGTCGAGGCCGCCCTGCGCCAGGTGCTCGCCGAGACGACCGCCCTGATCGTGGCGCACCGGCCGTCCACGGTCCTGCTCGCCGACCGCGTGGCCCTGCTCTCCGGCGGCCGTATCGCCGCGGTCGGCACCCACCACGAACTGCTGCGTACGAACGCCGAGTACGCCCATCTGATGTCCGGCACCGAGGAGGACGAACGATGACGGCGCCCACGACTTCCGCGCCGGACAAGGACCCCAACGAAGAGGAACCCCCCGCGCGACAACCCACCCCCGTCGACCCCTTCGACCACGACGACCTCCCCACTCCCCCGGGCGCCACCGCCGCCCTCCTGCGCTCCCTCCTCGCCCCGATGAAGGCCCGGGTCGTGCTCACCAGCGTGCTGCTGCTGCTTCAGCAGGCGGCGGTGCAGGCGGGCCCGCTGCTGGTGGCGTACGCGATCGACCGGGCCGTGCCGACCTTCCGGGACGGCCGGCACGGGCCGCTGGTCGCCGTGGCGGTGGCGTACCTGCTGTGCGCGGTGGCGTCGGGCGCGCTGCAGTACGCGTTCATCTCGGTCTCCGCGCGGGTCAGTCAGGACGTGCTGCTCGATCTGCGCGGGCGGATCTTCCGGCACGCGCAGGCGCTGAGCGTGGACTTCCACGAGCGGTACACCTCGGGGCGGCTGATCTCCCGTTCCACCACGGATGTCGAGTCGTTGCGCGAGCTGCTCGACGAAGGTCTCCAGGAGCTGGTGACCGTCATCCTCTCCGTCGTCTACATCTCGGCGATGCTGCTCTGGCTGGACCTCGGCCTGGGCGCGGCGGCGGTGGCGTCGTTCGGGCCGCTGTACTGGTTCGTACGGCGGTATCGGCGTCGGGCCACAAAGGTCTACGGCGCCCGGTCCACCGCCATCGCCGCCGTGATCGTGAAGTTCGCGGAGACGATGAACGGCATCCGGCCGGTGCGCGCGTTCCGCCGCGAGCAGGCGAACGACGAGGAGTTCGGCGTCCTCAACAAGCGGCACGAGCGCAAGAACGGCGACGCGCTGCTGGAGATGGCCCGCTATGTGGTCAGCTCGCGGGTAGTCGCCAACATCACGGTCGCGGGGATCGTGCTGTGGGGCGCGTACCGGGTGGCGGCGGACTCGCTCGCGCTGGGTGTGCTGGCGGCGGCGGTGCTGTATCTGCGGCGGCTGTACGACCCGATCGACCGGCTCGGCATGTTCCTCAACTCGTACCAGTCGGCGGCGGCCTCGCTGGAGAAGATCGCGGGGCTGCTGGCCCAGACGCCGTCGGTCCCCGAGCCCGCCGAGCCCAGGGAGTTGCCGCCCCCCGCCTCCGAACTGCCCGGCCGCGAGGTCGTGTTCGAGGGCGTGCGGTTCGCGTACCGCACCGGCGGCGAGGTGCTGCCCCGTTTCGATCTCACCCTCCCGGCCGGCCGGACCGTGGCCGTGGTCGGCTCCACCGGCGCCGGCAAGTCGACGCTCGCCAAGCTGCTCGCCCGGTTCTACGACCCCTCGGACGGGCGCGTCCTCCTCGACGGCGTCGACCTGCGCGACCTCGCTGTGCCCGAGCTGCGGCGCGGGGTGGTCATGGTCACCCAGGAGTCGTTCCTGTTCTCCGGCACGGTCGCCGAGAACATCACGATCGGCCGCCCCGACGCCGGCCGCGCGGAGATCGAGCAGGCCGCCAAGGCCATCGGCGCCCATGACTTCATCAGCGCGCTGCCGGAGGGCTACGACACCGACGTACGCAAGCGGGGCGGTCGTATCTCCGCCGGGCAGCGCCAGCTCGTCGCGTTCGCGCGTGCGTTGCTCGCCGACCCGGCCGTCCTCATCCTCGACGAGGCGACCAGCTCCCTGGACATCCCCGGGGAGCGGGCGGTGCAGCGCGCGATGTCGACCGTGCTGCGCGGCCGTACGGCCGTCGTGATCGCCCACCGGCTGTCCACGGTCGAGATCGCCGACCGGGTGCTGGTGATGGAACACGGCCGGATCGTGGAGGACGGCAGCCCGACCGAACTGATCGCGGGAACGGGCAGGTTCGCGGATCTGCACCGGGCGTGGCGGGACAGCTTGGCATAGCGCCCCGACAGGGGCGCGGGGCTGCGACATATGCGGCTCCGCCGCGTGGGCGCGATCAGCCCCCCACTCACCCGCAGCCGAAGCACGACACACCCAACACAGGAATCGGGGGCCCATGATCAACGCGTACGAGGACCCCGGCACACCCGACTGCCACGGCGGCGGCGCCTACCTGTGGTGGCTGGTCAAACGCCAGGCCGGCCGCTCCGCACTCGGCTCACTCATCTCCTGCGTGTGGATGGTGCTGCTCGCAGCGACGCCGTATCTCCTGTCACGGGCGATCGACGAAGGACTCGAACCCGGCGACCACCGCGCACTGGCCGGCTGGACAGCCGCGCTGTTCTGTGTCGGCGTCTTCAACGCCTGGCTGAGCATCATGCGGCACCGCACGATGACCCGGGTGCGGATGGACGCCAACTTCCGTACGGTCAAGGTCGTCGTGGACCAGGCCGTGCGGCTCGGGGCCGCGCTGCCGCGCCGGGTGGGGGCCGGTGAGGTCGTCACGATCGGGGTGGGCGACGTCCACACCATCTCGTCGTCGCTGACCGTCATCGGTCCGGGCGTCGGCGCGATCGCCGCGTATCTGGTGGTCGCCGGGCTGCTCGTGTCGGTCTCGCTGCCGATCGCGGCGGTGGTGCTGCTCGGGATGCCGCTGATGGCCGTACTCGTGGGGCCGTTGCTGCGACGGTTGCAGGGCACCGAGACGGAGTACCGCGAGCGGCAGGGCGTGCTGACCTCGCGGATCGCGGATCTCGCGGGCGGGCTGCGCGTCCTCAACGGGCTGGGTGGCAAGGGGCTGGTCGCCGACGCGTTCCACCGGGACTCGCAGCGGCTGCGGGCGCAGGGGTACCGGGTCGGGGCGGTGACCAGCTGGGTGCAGGCGCTCGGGGTGGGGCTGCCGACGCTGTTCCTCGCGGTGGTGACCTGGCTGGCGGCCCGGCTCGCCGCCCAGGGGGCCATCACGGTGGGCGAGTTGGTGTCGGTGTACGGGTACGTCACCGTGCTGGTGCGGCCGGTGGCGTACTTCGTCGAGTGGGGTTATGAGGTGAGCCGCGGGGTGGTGGCGGCCCGCCGCGTCATCCGGTTCCTGCGGCTGGAACCGCTGCCGGACCACGGCACCCGGGACGCGCCCGCGGAGCCCTCGACGCTGCACGACCCCGAGTCGGGCGTACGGGTGCCGCCGGGGCGGCTGACCGCGCTGGCCTGTGCCCGGCCCGGCGACGCCGCGATGGTGGTGGACCGCCTCGGCCGGTACGCCGTATCGGCGGTGACCTGGGGCGGGACACCGCTCGACGAGATCCCGTTGACGCAGGTCAGAGAGCGGATCCTGGTCGCCGACCACGAGGCCGACCTGTTCTCGGGACCGCTGCGGGAGCTGGTCGGCGGCCGGGCCGATCCCGACGACGACACCATCGCCCGGGCGGTGCGGGCCGCCGTGGCCGAGGACGTCGTCCAGGGGCTGCCGGACGGGCTCGACTCGGTGATCGACGCCCAGGGCCGCAACATCTCCGGCGGCCAGCGGCAGCGCGTACGGCTGGTGCGGGCGCTGCTCGCCGATCCCGAGGTGCTGCTCGCCGTCGAGCCGACCTCGGCCCTCGACGCCCACACGGAGGCACGGGTGGCGGCACGGCTGCGGGCCGCCCGCGAGGGCCGTACGACGTTCGTCACGACCACCTCGCCTCTCGTGCTGGAGCACGCCGACACCGTCCACTACCTGGTCGACGGCAAGGTCGCGGCCACCGGCGGCCACCGGGAACTGCTGGAGCGGGCACCGGGGTACAGGGCGCTGGTGGCCCGGGACACGGAAGACACACAGGCCGCGGTGGACGCGGGCGAGGAGGTCACACGGTGAGCGCCACGTCGTCGCGGGGACTTCCCGTCGCCGGGCCCGGGGAGGTGCGGCGGGCGGCCGTACGGCTGGTCCGGGCCGACGGGCGGGCCTTCCTCGCCGTGCTGGCGCTGAACGCGGCGGCGGCAGGGGCGGGGCTCACCGGGCCGTGGCTGCTCGGGCGGATCATCGACGAGGTGCGCGGCGGGGGCGGTGTCGGGGCCGTGGACCGGCTGGCGCTCACGATCCTGCTGTGCGCGGTGGCGCAGCTGCTGCTGGCGCGCTGGGCCCGGTATGTGGGGCACCGGTTCGGGGAGCGGATGCTGGCGCGGGTGCGCGAGGAGTTCGTGGACCGGGTGCTGGCGCTGCCCGCGTCGGTGGTGGAGCGGGCCGGCACCGGTGATCTGACGGCGCGTGGCACGGCCGATGTGGACGCCGTCGGCAAGACACTGCGCGATGTCGGGCCCGAACTGCTCATCAACACCGTGCAGTCTCTGTTCCTGATCGGGGCGGTGTTCGCGCTGGACCCGCTGCTCGGCGCGTGCGGGCTGGTCGGGCTGACCGGCATCTGGTTCGTGCTGCGCTGGTATCTGCGCCGGGCGCGGGACGGCTATCTCGCCGAGGGCGCGGCGAGCTCCGAGGTCGCCGAGATCGTGGCGGCGACGGCGGCCGGGGCCCGTACGGTCGAGGCGTTGCGGCTTCAGCGGCGGCGGATCGCCGCGAGCCGGGACGCGCTGGAGACGTCCCGGCGCAGGCGGTTCTACACGCTCTCCCTGCGCACGGTGTTCTTCCCCGGCGTGGAGATCTCCTATCTCGTGCCCGTGGTGACGGTGCTGCTGCTCGGCGGGGTGCTGCACGCGCGCGGCACGATGAGCGTGGGCGCGGTCGTGGCTGCGGCCCTGTATCTGCTGCAGCTCGGCGGTCCGCTGGACGAGATCTTGATGCGGATCGAGCAACTGCAGAGCAGTGGCGCCTCGTTCGCCCGGGTGGAGGGCCTGGCCGAGGCGCCGCACACGGTCGCGGCCGACTCCCCGGAGCCGGCGGACGACCGGATCGACGTGACCGGCGTGCGGTACGCCTACGACCGCGGGGGCGAGGTGCTGCGCGGGGTCGACCTGTCGTTGCGTCCCGGGGAGCGGTTGGCGGTGGTCGGTCCCTCCGGCGCCGGGAAGACCACCCTGAGCAGGCTGCTGGCGGGAGTCGACGCGCCGACCGCCGGTTCGGTGACCGTGGGCGGGGTGCCCGTCGTCGCCCTCGGGCCCGAGCGGCTGCGCCGCCAGGTCGTCCTCGTCACCCAGGAGCACCATGTGTTCCTCGGCACGGTTCGAGACAACCTGCTGATCGCCGAACCCTCCGCCGGGGACGAGGAGTTGTGGGCGGCGCTCGCCACCGTCGGCGCCGACGAGTGGGTACGGGAGCTGCCGGACGGCCTCGGCACCCGGCTCGGCGAGGGCGGCCGCCGTACGGACGGCCCGCAGGCCCAGCAGCTCGCGCTGGCCCGTGTCGTCCTGGCCGACCCGCACACCCTGATCCTCGACGAGGCCACGGCCCTGCTGGACCCGACGACCGCCCGCCACGCCGAGCGCGCCCTCGCCGCCGTGCTGGAGGGCCGTACGGTCATCGCCATCGCCCACCGGCTGCACACCGCGCACGACGCCGACCGCGTGGCCGTGATGGAGGACGGCCGCCTCACCGAACTGGGCCCGCACGACACGCTGGTGGCGGCCGGTGGCACGTACGCGGCGCTGTGGCACTCGTGGCACGGGGACCAGCGGCCGCCCGTGTGACCGAACGGCGGGCTTCGCCGGTCGGAGCCAACTCGTCGTGGGGACCGGGTGGTTCGCCCTCCTCGGCAGGGCCCGGCGTGACATTCTGGTCCGATGGGCTCCGAGGGGCGGAACAGCCGGAGGCTGGAGGGGTTGGTCGGCTTGGGCGTGTACGACAGGAGTGAGGGACCGTTCGTCTCCTACGTCACCGCAGGCGGTGAGCGCGTCCTGGTGGAGGTCGAGCAACCCGAGGACGGGTTCCGTCCCGTCTCTCGGGAGCGTGCGTTCGGCTATCTGTCGGACACGTTCAGACCGGTCATGCGCATCGCCGAGTCGTTCGTCCAGGAAGCGAGGAACTCCGGGGCCCGCCCCGACGAAGTGCAGTTGCGCTTCGGCATCAAGATGACGGCGACCGGCGAGGCTGTGGTGTCTCAGGTCTCGGACGGGCACTTCGAGGTGACGCTGAGCTGGACTCGGGACAACCGGCCCGGCGACACGGGCGAGATCTGATCGGAGGCGCCACCGTGAAGGTCTTCATCAGCTGGTCGGGGCCTCGGGCCCAGGCCATGGCGGAATCGCTGAGGGACTGGCTGGGGATCTTCCTCCAGGGCGCCACTCCCTTCGTCTCCTCGCAGGACATCGCCAAGGGCGACCGGGGCCTGCGGGTCATCGAGCAGGAGCTCGCACAGTCCGCGTCGGGGATCATCTGCGTCACCCGGGAGAACAGCCTCGCCCCGTGGATCAACTTCGAAGCGGGAGCCCTGTCGAAGGCGGTCGGCGAGACCCGCGTGATCCCCTGTCTGCTGGATCTCCCGGTCAGTGATCTCACCGGGCCGCTCGCACAGTTCCAGGCCGTCTCCAGCTCGGACAAGGGCGAAGTCCTCGCCATGTTGCGTTCCCTGCGCGACCACGCGGGGCTGACGAACCCGACGGACGTCCAGTTGGGCCAGGCGTTCGATGCCTACTTCTGGCCGGACCTGGAGACCAGACTCGCCGGGGCCCGCAGCATGGCCAGTCCGGCCGCCTCCGCCACCCCGGCCCGCGCCACCGACGAGGTTCTCGAAGAGGTCCTCGTGCTGGCGCGGCGCCAGGAGAGCGTGCTGCGCATGATCGCGGAGCGGGTGGACTCGTCCGGCGTCCCGATGCAGCAGATCGGGAAGAGCGGCGCGGACTCGTCGAGCGACAAGTCGGAGGTCGGCCGGAACCTCCTCGACGACCTGCTCACCGCCCTGCCGCTCCGCTACGACAGGGCGAAGGCCTACCGCGTGGTCACGGACCGCATTCCGGCGGAGATCCAGGTCGTGTACGACTCGGGGACGGTCTCGGCGGACAACGTGGACTCGGTCCGCTCCCATATGGAGGAGTTCGCCAACAGCAAGGGCGTTTCGGTGACCCTCCGTTCCTCCGACGGCTACGAGATCATCACCGGTCCCGGAAAGCGTTCGGTCGTCCTGGCCCCACCCAGGCCCGCCGCCGACACCGAGGAGAACCCACGGGAGCCCGCCGGCGACTGACGCCCTCCCAGGTCTCCCGGCTGCGAATGGTCCGTATAGCGAACATGACCAACCGGCCAACGGACGATTTCCGGCCAACTTGTTGACGCGCTCCTGACAGGCGCCACAGACTCCTGCCACTCTGCCCACAACCACGGCACAGCAATCTCACAAGCATCACCGTGCGAGCACCGCCACCGTGCCGTGGCGCAACCCCCACGTATGTGGATTTCGCGTTCACCCTTGTTCTGCCCGGGCGGTCACCAACCGCCCGGTCTCCCCGGCCGCGTGACCCGCGGCCACGCAGAAGGAGTCAGTGTTGAGACGCCAGTCCCACAGACACACCTCCCACACCAGCACCACCCGTTCGCGCACCGTCCAGCGGCGCGCGGCAGCCGGCGCACTCGTCGCCGTCACCGCCCTGTTGGCCGCGGCCGTCCAGTCGGGCGCCGCCACCGCCGCCCCGGAGAAGGCACCGTCGGCCGCGGGCAAGGCCGACCCCGGCGCACTTCCGGCCAAGCTCTCCCCCGCCCAGCGCGCCGAGCTGATACGCGAGGCGACCGCCACCCGGGCCGAGACCGCCGACGCGCTGAACCTCGGCGCCAAGGAGAAGCTCGTCGTCCGTGACGTGGTCAAGGACCGCGACGGCACCGTGCACACCCGGTACGAGCGGACGTACCGGGGGCTGCCGGTCCTCGGCGGCGACCTGGTCGTCGAGACCTCCAAGGCCGGCCGGACCGAGGGTGTCGTCAAGGCCACCAAGGCCACGATCAAGGTCGGTTCGCTGAAGCCGGCCATCGCCACCGCCAAGGCCGAGAAGCAGGCGCTCGGTGCCGCGAAGGCGGAGAAGGCCAAGAGCCCGGACGTCAACCGCGCGCCCCGCAAGGTGATCTGGGCCGCCGACGGCAAGCCGGCCCTGGCCTACGAGACGGTCGTCGGCGGCTTCCAGCACGACGGCACCCCGCAGGAGCTGCACGTCATCACCGACGCGCAGACCGGCAAGAAGCTGTACGCGTGGGAGGCGATCGAGACCGGCACCGGCAACACGGTGTACTCCGGCACGGTCGACCTCACCACCACGCAGTCGGGTTCGACGTACAACCTCACCGACGGCGCGCGCGGCAACCACAAGACGTACAACCTCAACCGCGGCACGTCCGGCACCGGCACGCTCTTCTCCGGCCCGGACGACGTCTGGGGCAACGGCACCGCCTCGAACGCGGAGTCGGCCGGCGCCGACGCCCACTACGGCGCCCAGCTGACCTGGGACTACTACAAGAACGTGCACGGCCGCAACGGCATCAAGGGCGACGGCGTCGGCGCCTACTCCCGGGTGCACTACGGCAACGCGTACGTCAACGCCTTCTGGTCCGACTCGTGCTTCTGCATGACGTACGGCGACGGCTCGGGCAACGCCAACCCGCTGACGTCGATCGACGTGGCCGCGCACGAGATGACCCACGGGCTCACCTCCGCCACGGCCGGTCTCAACTACTCGGGCGAGTCCGGCGGTCTGAACGAGGCCACCTCGGACATCTTCGGCTCGACGGTCGAGTTCTACGCGAACAACTCCTCCGACGTCGGTGACTACCTCATCGGCGAGGAGATCAACATCAACGGCGACGGCACCCCGCTGCGCTACATGGACAAGCCGAGCAAGGACGGCTCGTCGAAGGACAGCTGGTACTCGGGCATCGGGTCCGTCGACGTCCACTACTCGTCCGGTCCCGCGAACCACTTCTTCTACCTGCTGAGCGAGGGCAGCGGCGCCAAGACCATCAACGGCGTCAGCTACAACTCGTCCACCTCGGACGGCCTCCCGGTGACGGGCATCGGCCGCGCCAAGGCCGAGCAGATCTGGTTCAAGGCGCTCACCACCAAGTTCACCTCCACGACCAACTACGCGGGCGCCCGTACCGGCACCCTCGCGGTCGCCGGTGAGCTGTACGGCACCACGTCCGCCGAGTACAAGGCCGTACAGGACGCGTGGGCCGGCGTCGCGGTCGGTTCCCGCTCCGACGGCGGTGGCGGCGGCGGTGGCGGCACCTCCTTCGAGAACGCCACCGACGTATCAATTCCGGACAACGGCGCGGCGGTCAACTCCTCGATCACGGTGACCGGGCGGACGGGCAACGCGCCGTCGAACCTCGCGGTGGCGGTCAACATCGTGCACACCTACATCGGTGACCTCCAGGTCCAGCTGATCGCCCCCGACGGCACGGCGTACACGCTGAAGGCGTACGGCACCGGCGGCAGCACGGACAACATCAACACCACGTACACGGTGAACGCGTCCTCCGAAGTCGCCAACGGGACCTGGCAGTTGAGGGTTCAGGACAACGCGGCCCAGGACACCGGGTACATCAACAGCTGGAAGCTGACCTTCCCGTAGGCCATGCCTGACCGGCCTCGGCCGGTCGTGGGAACGCGCGGCGACAGGGCGCCGTCCCGGTGGAGCGACTCCCCGGGGCGGCGCCCTCTTTACCTTGCCCTGATGGCCGGTTGGTTGGCGCTTTACCACCTCCACGCGCGCGTTACGCGGCAGTAACAAAGCAAGAAGGTCGGTTTTCAGCCAACCTCCTTATGCCCTCCTGACATGTACGCGCCCCGGATGCCACTCTTCACCCAACCGCCGCACTCGTAACTTCAGATTCACCGGCCGGCCACCCCAACACCGACCGGTCTCCCCCACCAAGGAGCATGAGTGAGCCCGTTCTACGCGCGTCGCAAGCAGACCACCCTGGCCATCGCGACCGCGGTCGCCGCCGGTGCCCTGCTGACCGCCGGACTGACCACCGGCGCCACCGCGCAGCCCACCTCGGGCGCCCCGGAGCTCTCGGCCGCCCCGGTCTCGCTGACCGCGGCCGCGCGCACCGCCCTCATCAAGGAGGCGGACGCCGACGCGGCGAAGACCGCCGACGCGATAGGCCTCGGTTCGAAGGAAGAGCTGGTCGTCAAGGACGTCGTCAAGGACGCCGACGGCACCGTGCACACGCGCTACGAGCGCACCTTCGGCGGACTCCCCGTCCTCGGCGGCGACCTGGTCGTCCACGAGACGAAGGCCGGCGCCGTCAAGAGCGTCACCAAGGCGACCAAGAAGAGCATCAAGGTCACCGACCTGACCGCGGACGTCACCAAGGCCACCGCCGAGAAGCAGGCCCTCAAGGCCGCCAAGGCGGAGGGCTCCACCAAGTCCGCGGCCGACAAGGCCCCGCGCAAGGTCGTCTGGGCCGCGAGCGGCACCCCGACCCTCGCCTACGAGACGGTCGTCGGCGGCTTCCAGCACGACGGCACCCCGCAGCAGCTGCACGTCATCACCGACGCGCAGAGCGGCAAGAAGCTGTACGAGTGGGAGGCCGTCCAGACCGGTACGGGCAACAGCCAGTACAGCGGCTCGGTGACCATCGGCACCTCGCTGTCCGGCTCGACGTACCAGCTGAACGACACCGGCCGCGGCAACCACAAGACGTACAACAAGGCCCGCAGCACCTCGTCCTCCGCCGGCACCCTCTTCACGGACGCCGACGACACGTGGGGCACGGGCGCGGCCTCCAGCTCCTCCACCTCGCAGACCGCGGCCGTGGACGCCCACTACGGCGCCCAGGTCACCTGGGACTTCTACAAGAACATCCTCGGCCGCAACGGCATCAAGAACAACGGTGTCGCCGCCTACTCCCGCGTCCACTACGGCAACGCGTACGTCAACGCGTTCTGGGACGACAGCTGCTTCTGCATGACGTACGGCGACGGCGAGGGCAACACCAAGCCGCTGACCTCGATCGACGTGGCGGGCCACGAGATGACCCACGGCGTCACCTCGAACACCGCCGGGCTGAACTACTCCGGTGAGTCCGGCGGCCTGAACGAGGCCACCTCCGACATCTTCGGCACCGCGGTCGAGTTCTACGCGGGCAACTCCAAGGACGTCGGCGACTACCTCATCGGCGAGAAGATCGACATCAACGGCGACGGCACCCCGCTGCGCTACATGGACAAGCCGAGCAAGGACGGCGCGTCGAAGGACAGCTGGTCGTCGACCCTGGGCAACCTGGACGTCCACTACTCCTCGGGCCCGGCGAACCACTTCTACTACCTCCTCTCCGAGGGCAGCGGCTCGAAGACGATCAACGGGGTGACCTACAACTCCCCGACGTCCAACGGCGCCACGGTCACCGGCATCGGCCGCGACAAGGCCTCGCAGATCTGGTACAAGGCGCTCACCACGTACATGACGTCGACCACCAACTACAAGGGCGCCCGCACGGCGACCCTGAACGCGGCGTCGGCCCTGTACGGCTCCAGCAGCACGGAGTACGCGAGTGTGAACGCGGCCTGGGCCGCGGTGAACGTCACCGCGTGACGCTGAGCTAGGCAAAGCACTGGGGCGGTACCCGGAGAGAAGGCGACTCCGGGTACCGCCTTACGCTTTGGCCCCATGCCCCACTCAGACATCTCCGGTTACACCTACACGGACGTGGGAGCGACCCGCGAGGGCCGCACCCCACCCGGCTTCCACCCCCTCCATGTCCGCACCCGCCTCGGCGAGGGCGTGGAGGTCTTCCAACGCGCCGCCCAGGCGGTCTTCACCTGGGAGATGCACCGCGCGATGGGCGTGGGCATACGCACGGAGGCGATGGAGGCCGCCCCGGGCGTCGACCTCACGGTCTCCCTGGGCGGAGTGATAAAGGCCCCCTGCCGTGTCGTCTGGACACTCGACGACCCCCGCCGCAAGGGCTGGGCCTACGGCACCCTCCCCGGCCACCCCGAATGCGGCGAGGAGGCGTTCGTGGTGGACCGCACGGGGGATGGGACCGTGTGGCTCACCGTCTCGGCCTTCAGCCGGCCCGCCAAGTGGTACGCCCGGGCGGGCGGGGCGGCGACGAGGGGGTTGCAGCATGCTTATGCGCGGCGGTGTGGGGTGGTGTTGCGGAGGTTGAGCGGGGACCCGAACGAGTGAACTCCGTCGCAACGGGCTGTGACTTTTTGTGTCTAACTACACTTAGACAGAATCCGCCATAGTCGATCTGCAGGAGTGCCTCCTATGGGAGAACACGAGGCTGGGTACCAACCTCAGCCGTCAAAGCCCGGCAGAGTCGTCGATCGCGATCGAGAATGGGCGCTGCTCACGGATTTCCTCAGCGACCCATCACCCGAGATGCGGCTCGGCATCATGTCCGGCCGACGACGCCACGGCAAGTCGTACCTCCTCCGGGCCTTGTGCAAGGAGTACGGCGGCCTCTACATCACCGCGGTCAGGGAGGAAGGCCGCCTCCCGGCTCTGCGACGCTTCAGCGAGGCGATCGCCGCACATGCGGGCCTGCGCCCCGGCACCCTGAATCTGCCGGACTGGCGAGAGGTTCTCACCAATGCCCTGGACGTGGCGGCCCGGAGCTCCACAACGGCCCTCCTGATCATCGACGAACTCCCGTATCTGCTCCAGCACTCCCCCGAACTGCCGGGCCTGCTCCAGCTCCTCTACGACGAGCACCAGTGGGACGACGGCGTGGGCGCGCGAGTCATTCTGTGCGGATCGGCGATGAGCGTCATGCACGAGCTGCTGTCGGGCACGAAACCGCTGCGCGGACGCGCTGTCATCGACCTGCGCCTGGGCGCCTTCGATTTCCGTACAAGCAAGGACTTCTGGCAAATCGACGACCCGCTCACGGCGCTCCGCGTCCACGCGGTCCTGGGCGGTGCCGCCGGCTACCGCTCTCTCGCCGGTCGCCCAAGTCCCAACGCGGGCTTCGACGAATGGATCACGCGGACGCTCCTCGACCCGGGCCGGGCGGTCTACTCTCCCGCGGAGACCGAGTACCTCCTACGTGAGGACCCCCGCATCACCCAACACACGTTGTACTACGACATCCTCTCGGCCATCGCGCAGGGCGCCAGCACCCCCAGCAAGATCGGCGCCGCGCTCGGCCGTCAGCGCAACGCCGTCACGCACCCGCTGGATGTCCTGGACTCAACGGGCTACATCCACCGCGAACAGGACATCCTCCGCACCCGCCACCCCGTCATCACTCTCACGGACCCGGTGATCCGTTTCAACCAGCTCATCACACTCCCCCAGGCGGCAGCCGTGGAGGAGGGCAACGCGGAGGAGATCTGGCAGACCTCCCTGCCCACGTTCAACTCCAAGATCCTGGGCCCCCACTTCGAGGAACTCGCCCGCACCTGGACCCGCCGCTACGCCCACGCCGTACTCCCGGGCGGCCTCCCCGGCCCCGTCGGCACAACAGAGGTCCCCGACCCCGCCGCCCGCACCAAACACGAGGTGGACGTCATCGCCCTGGCCCTCGGTGAACGCCCACAGTCCCCGCGGGCCCGGATCGCACTGCTGGGCGAAGCCAAGGCTACGGCGGCGCGGCGGGGGATGGGGGACCTACAGCGGCTGGAGCGGATCAGGGAGTTGCTGGCCGGTCAGGGGTACGACACGAGTGGGGTGACTCTGGCGTTGTTCTCGTTGTACGGGTTCCATGCGGACGTGACGGAACTCGCCAAGAAACGCCAGGATGTTCTCCTGATCGACCTGAGCACGTTGTACGGGGTCGACGCCTGAGCAGGGATCGAAACGCCCTGAGAGGTCCACTGGCCGGGTACCGTCTGAGTGTTGCCGCAAAAAGGAATACGCCGGGGCATGGAACACCGAGGAACTCACCGGCACGCACATCGCACGGGTCCGTAGAAGATGGCGTTCATCAGGGTGCACAGGTCGTGGGTGGGTTTGCGGATGCCGTTGCGGGCCTGGCGCCAGGCTTCCAGGGTGGGGCGGATGAGTTCCCAGCGGGCGTCGGACAGGTCACTGGGATAGGGCCGGGAGGGCTGCATGGTGCTTCGATATCGGGCGTTGTGCGGGGTGGCCGGGACTTCGGGGCGCGAATTCCTATCTAAGTGCGTTGTGGCAAAGGGAGTCCCTGTTCGGTGAGCAGGGGCTTCTTCGTGTGCGGGGCATGATCGCGACGGGGTAGGGGCAGGCAGCGGACGGCTTGTTGTGGATCGGAGGAGGATGGCGTCCCTCGTCGTGGTGTAGCCGATCACGGTTAGGGAGTGCGCCGGGGGCGTGTGCCGATGGGCTTTCGCTCCCTGCCCGCAAGGTGGGCCATCGTGCAACTCTCCGTAGTGAACGGGCAGTTCAACGCAGGAGGTGCAGGATGGCCCTGTCTCAGCATGACTTACTCCGGCTGCTTGAGTCACTACGTTCGGCGGACGGGCTCGAATCGTCCGCAGCGTGGCTGAGCGGATGCTCCAGGAGCTGATCGAGGCCGAGGCCACTGCCCGGATCGGCGCGGAATGGAACGAGCACAGCGACACGCGCACCGGGCTTCGCAACGGCCACCGCGACAAGACGCTCAGCACCCAGGCTGGCGACCTGGACCTCGCGATCCCCAAGTTGCGGTCGGGGAACTTCTTCCCCGCGCTGCTGGAGCGGCGCCGCCGCATCGACCAGGCCCTGTATGCGGTCATTATCGAGGCCTACGTCCACGGTGTGTCCACGCGGTCGGTCGACGACCTGGTCAAGGCCCTCGGCGCGGAGACCGGGATATCCAAGAGCGAGGTCTCGCGGATCTGCCAGGACCTGGACGGCCAGCTGACCGCGTTCCGTGCCCGGCCACTGGACCACGTCCGCTTCCCGTACGTCTATCTGGACGCGACCTACTGCAAGGCGCGGGTCGAGCACCAGATCGTGTCCCGGGCCGTGGTGATCGCCACCGGGATCACCGAGGAGGGCGGGCGGGAGGTGCTGGGCGATGGGGGTCCCGCCGCTCGAGCGAAGTCGAGAGTGGGGGAGGTCGGCGACAGTGAGACCGAGGTGTTCTGGACCGAGTTCCTGCGTCACCTGCGCGAACGCGGTCTGACCGGGGTCCGGCTCGTCATCGGCGACCACCACTTGGGACTGGTCAAAGCCATCCGCAAGGTCATGCTCGGGGCCGCCTACCAGCGCTGCAGGGTCCACTTCCTGCGCAACGTGTTCAGCGTGATCAACAAGGAAGCCGCCGAGATGGCCGCCGCCACGATCCGCACGATCTTCGCCCAGCCCACCGCCGACGCGGTCCGCACCCAGCTCGACACCGTCGCCGACATGCTCGGCACACAGTTCCCCAAGGTCAAAGACATGCTGCTGGAGACGAAGGACGACCTGACCGCCTTCGCCGCCTTCCCCGAGCGACATTGGAAAAAGATCCAGTCCACCAACCCGCTGGAGCGGATCAACCGCGAGGTCAAGCGCCGCACCGACGTCGTCCAGGTCTTCCCCAACGACGACGCGCTCCTGCGGCTGGTCACCGCCGTGCTCTTCGAACTGCACGACGAATGGATCGCCTTCCCCCGCCGCTACCTGCCCGAAGGCAGCATGGACCAGCTCTACCCCGCCCAGCGCCCCGAAAGCGCCCCCGCACTACCCAACACCACCAACACGACCGCCGGATGATCGCCTACACCACGAGAAGGGACACGACCCAAGACAAGGAACGCGAAACGGCAGGGCCAGGCTGGAGAGACAGCGGCCTCGTCTTCACCACACCCGCTGGCAGGCCTCTCGACCCGGCCAACCTCACCCGCCGCTTCTGCACCTTCCTCGACCGGGCCGGACTCCGACGCATCCGCTTCCACGACCTCCGCCACTCAACCGCAACCCTGCTCCTGGAACAGGGCGTCGACCTCGTCATCATCAAGGAACTACTCGGCCACGCCCACATCGGCGTCACCGCGGGCGTCTATACCCACGTCAGACTTCGCCTCCAACGCCAAGCCATCGACAGCCTGAACAACGCCCTGAACGGCATCGAGGAACCGCCTGACGATCCACCTGCCGCAGCACTCGTCCACTGACGTTGCCGTCAGCGTTGCCGTCAAACGCCCGGGAGCCCCCGCCGATTATCGAATCGGCGGGGGCTCCCAACTTACGCCCGAGTGAACTCAGAATTCCTCGATAATTTACTCTTCGGGGCGCCGAGGACGTTGACCCCTAAGACAAGTTATGCCAGGCGTGAGTACAAGCTCCTCGGCACTCCATTTCTCTTCGTCGTGTATCAGCCACCGCGAACGTGGACATGAGGACGCGGAACGCCTTCAAATATTCCTGCTGCGGCAATCTTTCAATCTTCCCTATTTGTTCGAGGATTGGCTCCCGAACAATGAGAACCGCAGGGGTCATGGTCGCCTTGACCCCTGATTTCTCGAGGCCCATACGCCCGTCTTCCACAGTGACATGCGCCTGCATCAGATAGAGGGCGATCTCATGCAGAATGGACTTCTGCTCCTCTGGACCGAACGCAGAGAACCACTCCACGCCCTCCTCCAGGCTGTGCAACTCCTGGGCCACCTCGTTGATCATCCGTTCCGAGGCCCGCAATTCGGTCACGGTCACCTACCCCCTGGGTTCGAAGACCACGTAAGGCCTATCCCTGTCCAACTCCGTGTACTGTTTGGCATTTGGATTGTAGCTCTGATAGAAGTCCCGACCACGCCCACTTCCACCCTCTCCATCACCCATACCCTGAGGCAGGGAGTTCTTGACGCTACTACGGGCCCGGGACGGACCGGTCAATATGTAATCCCAGTCAGAAGTTGGGTTGAGGTTCCCGTTACCCGCTCGGCTACCGACCACGATGATCGCCTGACCTGTCTTGTCGGCAGCATTCTGGATGCGCTTCGCATCATTGGCTCTGATACCCGCATCTGACGCTGTTCTAAAGCCTGGACCACACCACCCGTTGGAGTTATGAACCAGGACCGGCGTCGCCCCCGCCAGCACATAGTACGTGTGCAGGCCAGCCCGCTCCTACCTGCAAGTTTGCTGGTCAGCGGGCAATTTGACAGTCGCCTGATGTTCGTGCTCGTGCGCTGGAGTCTGCTGGTGTTGCCGTCACTGCTGCCGTCAGTGGTCAACACCGCCTGGGGAATTCCAGGAATTCCGAATGCGTGTCAAGCGGCTTTGTCGTGCGGGGTGAGGCTGATGGTCAGGTCGGCGCCGAGAGCCTGAGCCAGGCGGCGCAGGAGGGGAAGCGTGGGCACGGTCCCGCCGCCTTCGAAGCGGGAGATCTGCGGCTGCTTCATCCCGCACCGCTCGGCCAGCTCGGCCTGGGACAGCCCGAGCTCGATGCGCCGGTCGTGGACGAGTTGCCCGAGCTCACGGGCGAGCGCGGAAGGCGGGTCCTGCATGGTTCCTCCCCGCCTCAGGCCGCTGGGGCGACGATGGTGACGGTGGGCTCGTCTCCGCCGGCGAGGTGCACGTCCACCGTGAGGTCCAGTGCGCGGGCCAGGCGCATGATGACCGCGATGGGCGGCAGCTCGGTGGCCGTCTCGATGCCTTCGATGTCATCGACGTCGACGTGCATGCGCTCGGCGAGTTCGGCCTCGCTCAGGCCCAGCTGCTTACGCCGGTCGTAGACGGCCTTGCCCAACGTCATGGCGAGGCCGGCCTCTTCGTAGACCCGGTCGTACTCGGGGTCAGCGTCCAGGTGTTCGCCCAGCAGCTGGCGGTGGCGACGGGTCCTCCATTCGCTGTGGTTCATCGGTTCTCCTTGAGGTTGCGACTGTAGAGGTCGTGCTCGGCGGCGGCTTCATGCTCTGCCTCGCACAATCGCTGTGCGGCGTGTGCGCGGTCCACTTCGGCCTGCTCGCGCATCTTGGTCTTGCGGAACACGGTGAGCAGCACGACACGTCGGCCGGGCGCCAGCCAGTAGGTGATCCGCTGATGGGCATCGCCCAGGCGGAAGCGCAGCTCGCGGAGCTTGCCGCCCAGGTGGCGGGAGTGCGGTTCGTCGAGGGTGGTGGGCTGCTCGGCGAGCAGGTCGGCGACGCGTTCGGCCTGCTTGTAGTGATGGGCGGGAAGGTTCTCCAGCCACAGCCGCACCTCCGGCTCGATCTCGATCGAGTACCGCCCGCTGTCCATATCGTCGATGATATATCGCACGGGGTGGGAGAGCGCGACTTCGTAGTTCAGGTCGTGTGTCGTCGCCGCGACCGCAGCCGCTCCAGCGTCACACACCCCGCACTCCCCCCTTCGTCCTGATGCCACGGCGCCGCCCGCAAACCAGCGGCAACCTGCCGAGGCGGCGCAGGGTCGGCTTCTTTCGGCAGGATCAGGCCCGAGCGGGAGAGGCAGCGTACGGCCGGGCGGGTGCGTCGCCCAGTCTGGCGGCGCGGGGCCGGGGCGGGAAGAGTCGGCCCCCGACGGGCGGCCGGGAGCTTCGCCCCCGCCGGAGGCAACGCCGACCACCGGGCTCGGCGAGTCCGGCGGCGCGCGTGAGGGGCGGCCCCCTGGTCGGCCATGTGCCTGCGATCCGGCCGTAGGACGGTCGTGGGCGACAACTTGCTCCGCCAGGAGCCCGGTTCCGGTCATCCCGGCAATCTGGCCGGTTGCCGCTCTCGCAGTCCTGGACCGTTCCCTTGCCGGGGCGGCTGGCCTCCCGAGCGAACGGCGGGCTTGTCGGCGACGGCGGTCAGCCAATGCGGGCGAGGCCCGCCTTGAACCTCGAAGAGAAAATCTGAACGCACACCCCGGGTCACCCGGCACGGCGGGTCAGCGGCCCCGCCCACCGCCGCCGCCCGACTCCAGTACCTCCACGCGGGCGCGGAGGTCGGCAATCTGCTGAGCGGCCTCGGCCAGCGCTCGTTCCAGCGCCTCGACGCGAGCCAACGTCCCGCCGGCGGGTGCGGTCGCCTCCGGGCCATCGAGGTCATCAGCGTCGCCGGCGACGTGGTCGCGGTCGGCGACGAAGGCTCCCTTGCCGGGACGGGAGAGCGCCCACCCGTCCTGCTTCAACAGGGCCATGGCCTTCTGCACAGTCAGACTCGCCGCCCCGAACTCCCGCATCAACACGGCCTGCGTCGGCAACGCGTCCCCCGGCAGCAACCCGCCCGAGCGGATCCGCTCGCGCAAGGTCTCGGCGATCACCTCGAACGTCAGCGGCACCCCGCTGCCCGCCGGCCTGCGCCCGCGCCGCCCCACCACCACGCCCGATCACCCCCGCTTTCCACGCCCTCTACCAGCGAAATCCGGCCCGTCCAAACCGGGAAACCGGCCCCACACTACCCGCGTCCCACCACCCACAGAAAGGAATGAGGAGGGATGCACTTGAATTCGTGGGGCGATGTTAGCGTCACGCACCCGCCGGTGATCACCACCGCGCCCCGCCGACCAGACCCTGGTCCGGCCCCGCGCCCAACTCCGAGGCGCCCCGTTCCCCTGTGAGCCGATCACTTCGACCTGCCCACGCCACCCCGCGCCGTACCGCTTCCGCGCTCCCGCCGAAAGGCCTCTTTCCCCATGCCCGCACAGGTCCAACTCCCGTACCCCGCGACCGTTCCAGCCGTCTCGCGTCCGTCGTCGGCGTTCACGACGCCGACGTGTCCGGCGGAAGTCACCGCCACTGCGGCTGCAGGGCGGGCGCTGGAGCGTCGCGCTAGGCTCACCGCCAGGCTGGCCAAGCTCGCCGCCACCGGCCAACTCGCACCCCTCGCACGGCAGATAGCCGGACTCAGCGGCTGCACGCACCCAATCCGCCTCACCGGACACCGCACCCACCTCGACACCGCCACCGGCGAGATCCTCGACCACTTCGACTCCGGCCGGCTCCCGGCGGGCGAACTGCTGGTCCGCTGCGGCAACCGTCGCGCCACCCGCTGCCCCGCCTGCTCCACCGTCTACCGCTACGACACCTACCAACTCATCGCCGCCGGACTACGCGGCGGCAAAACAGTCCCCACCAGCGTCGCCGCCCACCCGCGCGTGTTCGCCACGCTCACCGCACCCGGCTTCGGCCCCGTCCACAACCAGCCCGACACCGGCCGCTGCCACTGCGGCCAGCTCCATGCTGACGACGACCCGCTTCTCGGCACCCCACTCGACCCCGAGCGGTACGACTACATCGGCGCGGTCCTGTGGAACGCTCACGCCCCGGCCCTGTGGGCACGCTTCACCACCCACCTGCGGCGGGAGATCGCCAAGGCGGCGGGGCTGACGCAGCGGACCCTGCGCCACCACGCCACTCTTTCCTACGCCAAGGTCGCCGAATACCAGAAACGGGGACAGGTCCACTTCCACGCCGTCATCCGCCTCGACGGACCCACCGGACCCGCCAGCACCCCGCCCGCCTGGGCCACCACCCAACTCCTCAACCACGCCATCCGCGCCGCCGCCACACGCACCCGCGTCCACCACGAGGGCGAACCACCGAAGCAACCGCAGCCCGCCGGGAACGTCCCCACGTCCCCGCCCCAAGACTCAGATCGGGCGGGGCGGTTGGTGTTCCGGTTCGGGCGGCAGATCGACGTCCGGACGATCCGCGGCACCGACTTCACCGGAGACGGCCCCGTCACCGACCGGCACGTCGCCGCCTACATCGCCAAGTACGCCACCAAGGGAGCCGAGACCACCACCGGCACCCTCGACCGCCGCCTCCGACTCCTCGCCGAACTCGCCACGCACGACATCACCGACCACGCCCGCCGCATGATCCACACAGCCTGGCACCTCTCCACCAACCGCCAGCACGCCCACCTCCGCCTGCGCCAATGGGCCCACATGCTCGGCTTCCGAGGCCACTTCTCCACCCGCACCCGCCATTACTCCACCACCCTCGCCCACCTCCGCGCCGAACGCACCGCCTGGCGAACCGGCCGACACGACGCCGCAGCCGACATACCGACCGCTGACCACCGCACCGACAGGCACCTGGTCGGTGACCGGGCCGGTCACCCCACCCGCCTGACCGCCGATCACCGATCCGGTCACGGCCACCCAACAGGTCACCGCGATACCGCCAGTCAGCGCGGGGGCTCGGATACGACGCTGGTCATCTCCCACTGGCAGTACGCCGGAACCGGCCTGCTGCCCGAACTCGAACATCTCGCCGACCTCCTGGCCGCGACACGGCAGACCCGACCCGAGCAACCGACCCGAACCCGGCGCTCGGAGCACTCCAGTGACCGCGCCATTCACTCCACCAGCCACCCGGTCGGTCGCTCCGCTGATCGGCTGACCAGTGCTGTCCGGGCGGAGGCCGTCGCGTGACCGCCAGTACCGAACTCCTTACCGTCCCCCAGGTCATGGCCCGCCTCCAACTGGGCCGCACCGCCGTCTACGACCTCATCCGCTCTCGTCAGCTCGCTTCGATCACCCTCGGCCGCGCCCGCCGCATCCCCGCCTACGCGCTCACCGACTTCATCCGCACCCGCCTCGAACAGGAAGCCGCCGCCTGATGACCACACCCCGCGACACCCCCGCCTCCCGCCGCACCCGCGCCAACGGCGACGGCACCGTCTACCAACGCAAGGACAGCCGCTGGGAGGCTGCCGGATACGTCCTCGCCCCCGGCAACACGCGTCGGCGCGTCCGTGTCTACGGCACCACCCGCAAGGAAGCCCTGGCGAAGCTCACCGAGAAGATCGCCGCCAGCAACCGCGGCCTCCCCGTCCCCTCCGCGCAGGGCAGCGTGGCCGCGTACCTGACGTACTGGCTTCAGAACGTCGCCGTTCACCAGCTCCGCGAGAACACCCACATCCGCTACACCGCCTGCGTCAACCGGTACCTGATCCCCGGCCTGGGCAAGAAGAAGCTCACCAAGCTCACCGCCAAGGACGTCCGCACCTGGCTCAACCAGCTCCGCACCACCTGCCAGTGCTGCACGCGCGGCATCGACGCCCGACGCGAACAGTCCCGCTGCTGCGCCGTCGGCCAGTGCTGCCACAAGCTGCTGTCCCCGCTGACGCTCACCTACATCCACTCCGTGCTCAAGTCCGCCCTGGAGCACGCCGTGCGTGAGGAAGAGATCCCGCGCAACGTGGCCCGCAACGTCCGCACCGGCACCCCACGGCCCCGGCGCTTCGAACCGCTCACCACCGACGAAGCCCGCCAGCTCCTCACCGCCACCCAGGGCCACCGGCTGCACGCCCTGTTCGAACTCGCCCTCCACACTGGACTCCGCAAGGGCGAACTCCTCGGACTGCGCTGGGAAGACCTCGACCTCGACGCAGGCACCGCCGCCGTCCGCCGAACCCTCCAGCGCACGAGCGCGGGTGGGCTCACCACTCTGCCCACCAAGACGCGAGCCTCCGAGCGCCGCATCGCCCTCCCCACCCGCTGCGTCCAGTCCCTGAAGCACCACCACGAACAGCAGCAGCGCGAACGTGAGGCCGCAGGCACCACATGGCAGCACGACGGGCACGTGTTCACCACCCCGCAGGGCCGACCGATCGACCCGACCAACCTCACCCGCGCCTTCACCACACTCCTCCGCAAGGCCGGCCTCCGCCGCATCCGCTTCCACGACCTCCGTCACTCGACCGCCACCCTCCTACTGGAACAGGGCGTCGAACTCGTCGTCATCAAGGAACTCCTCGGCCACGCCCACATCGGCGTCACCGCCACTGTCTACGCCCACGTCCGACTCCGCCTCCAGCACGACGCCATCAACACCCTCGGCATCGCCCTCGGGAGTCCGAAGACCACGGAGACCGTCGGCTCTGGGGAATCTGTCGGCTCTGGTCGCAACGAACCACCACCCCGAGCCGCCGTCATCCGCTGACGTTGCCGTCAGCTACTGCCGTCACCCCACGCAGAAGCCCCGTCAGGCGCAGCCTGACGGGGCTTCAACTTTGCGCGTGCTACGAATACATATCGCTCGCCTAGCCAGTTCCCACAACACCATTCGGAGGATTCAAATCCACCGAACATAAACCCCAACATCGGTGCATCCTGACCCGACTTCGGGATTCCGGGCAGTGAAGAAGTGGGGGCTTCAATTACTCCACTCCTTTTTCAGGATACCTTTCTGCTTGAACCCTGATGGATTCACCGCTGTACACCTCGTCTGGATCGATGTAGCGCCCGGTCGGCACGAGGACAGACTCTGGGAGCATGGTCGTTTCATCCCCGATGAGGACAGCGTAGATCCTCTCGTCGACGCCTTGACTCTTGCCCCAAATCGCCCCTATGGCGCCAGCAACTCCGAGTTCTACAGTGCGGCTGGTTTCGAGAACGGTGACGACTTCATCGAAATCGAACTCCCTCATCTATGAGTCACCTCCCCAAATGGGTCTACATTGACGTGGCGATTATCGCGAGAGAGCCAACCGATCTTCTCCCGTCCTTGACGCGACAACTGAACATCCCACTCGAAAGGATGCCCCTCGGTACGCGATGGACCCACTGTCCACTCGTTACCGAATCGGTCAACATATCCACCGTTACGACCTCGCGGCAAGGGGTTCGCGGGATTATAGCCCTTCGGAGGTACATATCGAATGCGACCTTGGTTCGGCAGACCGAATTCCTCCCCCGGACCGGCTGCACGCATTCTCGCCTTGACAGTCCAACAGTTGCTGTTGTGAACGAGGACCGGAGTCTGCCCCGCCAGCACATAGTACGTGTGCTACGCGACCCCTCTCTATCTGCGTATTCGCAGATCAGCGATGGTTTCGGGTTCCGCTGGTGTCCGTGGTTGTGCGGGGGAATCCGTGGGTGTTGCCGTCGCTACTGCCGTCAGACGGTACTGGCCGCGCGGTCGCGCTGTACCCGAAGTGGTGCTGGCGCAGGGGACTTTACTGCCATGCTCCGGGCTCAGCGCAGAGGAGGGTGCGGGTGGTCTGTTCGTACAGCTCGTGGCCGGTGGCGGCGCAGTGTCCAGCAATCCAGCGGGTCAGTTCGTCCGGGGTGTGCAGGGGGCCGGAGGTGGCACCGCAGTTGCGGTCTTCGCCGGTGACGCACTCCGCCGCGACGGTCGGCAGGGCCAAGGTGTCGGGGACGGTGGTCACGTGGTACTCGCGGAATCGAAAGCGGCCACGGGCAGTACTGCGGGCCGGTGCGTCGGTGTTCGTGGAGTCAGACATCTTCGCCCGCTTCCTCTTCCTCCTCCGGGCCCGGGAGGCGTTGTCCGCGTGAGTCGGCGACCCGGAGTGCGTCGGAGAGGGCTTCGGTCAACCGGCAGGCCAGCCAGCAGTATTCGGTGGCCGACAGGATCTTCGCGCCGGGGGCCATGGTGTCTCGGGCGTACTCCAGCAGCTCCGCACCCATACCGAGTTGTACCGACTCGATGTTGTCGGCGAGGGTGGCGACGTAGCCGCGGCCGTCGGTGCTGAGGTAGCAGGGTTTCCCCTCGGCGGTGGCCCAAGGCAGCAGGCGCGGCCCCTGCATAGCGGGACCCTCTGACCACGGTGTCGCATGCTCAGACATCTTGTTGCCCTCTCCTCGACTCGACCCGGGGTTGCTGATCAGCGTCCCGCTGGCGTGGACCTTGCGGAGTAGCCAGCGTGTCTGCCTTGCTGTCTGCCAAGCTGGTGGGGTGCGGGAGACGGTCGGGGAACTGGTCAGGCGGCTGCGCCTGGCGCGTGGTTGGAGTCAGCGGCGGCTCGCCGAGGCTCTGGCTGAGGCTGCTCCTGGGCGCGTTCCGCCGACGCGAAATGACGTGTCCCGTTGGGAGATCGGGACGCGGTCTCCGCGGGAGTGGCTGCCCTTCCTCGCGCAGGTGCTGGAGGTGCCGCGCGAGATGCTGGAGATGGCGAAAGCCGTTCAGCGGGTCGAGTCCGCGCCGCGTGTCCGGTCCGTCGCCGACTTCCTGCCCGAGGGCGACCCATTGGCCCCACTGCGTGCTCGTACGGGCCGCCGGATCGGGGCCGGACAGGTGGCCGACCTGGCCCAGCGGGTCCACGGCCTGCGGCTGGCTGACGATGTGGTCTACGGCAAAGACCTGATCGGGCCCGCCCTGCGCGAGCTGCAAGCGGCGGTGAAGCTCTACCGCGAGGGCACACACACCGAAGAAGTGGGGCGCGAACTTCTACGGGCCATCGGAGAGTTGGCGCAGATCGCCGGGTGGGTGGCCTCCGATGCAGGGGAGCATGCCGAGGCGGAGCGCATCTACCGGCTCGGCATGAGCGCCGCACAGGCCGCCGAGGACGGCGTGCTGTCCGGGAACGTGGCGGGCTCGCTGGCCTACCAGTGGAGCAACACCGGCCGGACAGCGGACGCAGTGGGACTGGCCCGCGCCGCGCTGGAGGACGCGGGTCCGGACGCCCCGGCGAAGGCTCGCGCGCTGTACCTGGACCGTGTCGCCTGGGCGCATACCCGTGCCGGGCAGGACCGCCCGGCGATGACCGCCCTCGGGGAAGCAGCCGAGGCTCTGTCCGAGGACTCGGCCGGCACCGAATCTCCGTCGTACCTGTACTGGATGGACGCCGGGGAATTGCAGGTCATGGAGGCCCGCGTCTACACCGAACTGCGGCGCCCGCTGCGGGCCGTGCCGCTGCTGACGGACGTGCTGGGACGATACGACGCCAGCCACGCCCGGGAGTTGGCGCTGTACCTTTCCTGGCTGGCGGTGGCCTACGCCGACGCCAACGAGCCCGAGGCCGCAGCGGGAACAGCGGGTCGGATGCTCGCCCTCGGGCAAAGCGGCAGCGAACGCACGGCGGAACGCACGAGGATCGTACTCGATCGACTGCGGGCCTATCGCGACGTGCCCGAAGTCGCCGAACTGCTGGCGTCCTGAGCGCCCTCGGAGTTGGCCGTCCGCCGGCCGGAGTCAGCCTCCGGCAGATTCCGGGCCTGAGTGGGAGGGGGTCCCTCGTCGGTCGGGCAGCTTCGCCGTGCCAGGGTTCTCCGGGGGCCGCCAAGGCTCACTTCGTGACGCGTGCGCTCGGCCTTGGCGGCCCCCGGGGGTTCCTGGTACGCCTCCGGTGCCCGGGCGACGAGGGACCCCCTCCCGCGACCGCGAACCCCACACCACGACGAAGCCGCACTCGCACACGGCCCCCTGCCCCTCGGAGGGAGGGCCGGGGTCTGGGGTGGAGCCCCGGAAAGGGTTGGCTGTGCTGGTTGTTGCGCGCCCGGACCGGCGGGGCCGTCGCCAGCGGGGCGGAGACAGGAGCGGGCGGCGGCCCCGCAGGGCCGGAGCGCGCGCGGGCCGCGCCAGCGGGCCGCCTTGATCAAGTAAAGAAACTCTGAACAGCTCACCCGCTGGTCAAGCTGTCTGGCCGATGGTCAGGGTCGCTGCTGCCGGCGCTTCTTCGATTCGGCCAGGGCGGTCTCCAGCTTCTCGCTCGGCGACATGTCCGGCTCGGCGTCGTCGCCGTGGAGGGGTGGCAGGAACAGGCCGCGTCGGCTCTTCTCTCGTTTGACCTTCCGGCGCTCGTTGAAGAGCCGTTGGTGCTCCTCACGGACCGTGACCCATCGCTGGTCCAGCTCCGCTTCTCGTTCCAGCAGCTCCTCGTCGCTGAGGTCGGCGAACTCGGTGGCGGCTGAGCGGGCCTCGCGGTCGATCTCTTCTCTCAGCAGGTAGTTCGTGATGGGACTGCGGTGCTTGCCCGGCTCCGGTTCCTGGCGTACGAAGACGCCGCGCCCCTTGACCGCGTACACAAGTCCTGCCTGCTTGAGTCTCCGGTAGGCGTTCTGGGCGGTGGAGTTGGCGACTTGGAACCGCTCTTGGATCTCGCGGGCCGGGGGCAGCTGGGAACCGGGAGGGTAGACGCCTTCCACGATCTCTCGGTGGAGGGCGTCGGCCACCTGAACGTACGGCGGCCGGCCGTCTTCGTTACGGATGGCATCGACCGGCCAGTCCGGCTCTCCGGTTTCAGCTTCGTCGTGCTCACTGTCGGTCGGCTCGGCGCTTCCGTTCGCGGACATGCTGACGAAGCTGCCCCGGCCGAGCTGGGAATGGACCAGCCCTTCCTGCTTGAGGACCCGCAGAGCGTTTTGAACAGTGGAGCTGGAGACACCGAACCTCTCCCCCAGCACGTTGGCCGAGGGCAGGCGCTCACCGGGGTGGAACTCGCCGTTCAGGATCGCGTCCCGTAGAGCTTCGGC
This sequence comes from Streptomyces graminofaciens, assembly GCF_030294945.1. Classification (NCBI taxonomy): domain Bacteria; kingdom Bacillati; phylum Actinomycetota; class Actinomycetes; order Kitasatosporales; family Streptomycetaceae; genus Streptomyces; species Streptomyces graminofaciens. The sequence continues at coordinate 4,770,848 of NZ_AP018448.1, forward strand.
GGCCTGGAGATACGGCGGCCGGGGGTCCTCGTCCAAGGGCAGGGTCATGCCCCCACGGTATCGCCAGCAGCCCGTAGCGCTACAGGCACATCTACGTGCTACCCATCTGGCGCTCACTGCACCTCATCGATGTCACAAGCTAATCGCTCTTGCAAGATGAGCGATCTTCTCCTTATGCTCATGGCGAGTCGATCAAGCGGCTCCATCGAACGAGGATGTGATGGCATGGCCATGACCCGTATCCGTGTTGCTCTACTGCCGTCGGCGGTCTGCATCGCGGGCACCGACCCGGCGCTGAAGATCAAGGACCAGCAGACCGGGGAGGTCGCCACCGACCGGGAGACCGGCGCGTCGCTGTACACGGTGACCGTGATGCTCATGGAGGACGGCCGGGCCGAGGTCCTGAAGGTCACGGTCCCGGAGACGGGCCTGGCCGCCGGGCTCAAGCCGGGTGTGATGGTGCGGCCGGTGGACCTGTTCGCGACCCCGTGGGCGCGGATCTTCAACGGGCAGCTCTCCGACGGCGTCGCCTACCGCGCCGCCCGCTTGGAGCTGGTGACGGTGGAGGCGGCCCAGTGATCCGCTTCGAAGACTCCGTGCCGGAGCGGGAGTTGTACCCGCTCCGGCCCCTGCCGGGGACCGAGGGCAAGGCCACGTTCTCCGCCTCGTCTGCGGTGCTCGATCTGCTCGGCCTGAGCCCGGAGCAGGCGGCCCGCCTGGACCTGGGCCACGTGTTCCGCCTGATACGCGAAGAGGGGGCATGAACGTGGAAGCCGTGACGGAATACGCGTCGTACGCGCTGCTGGTCGTGGTCGTGCTGGTCAGCGTGTGGCTGCTGGTGGGCGTTGTGCACTACGTGCGGGCCGACCGGGGCACACGGACCAGCATGCGGCAGGCCCTCCGGGTCCGCTGGGGCTGGGTACGGCTCGCGCGGATGGCCGGGCTGACGGTCACCGACAAGACCCCGAGCCTGCTCGCCCAGATCACCGCGCACAAGGACGGCCCCACCCCCGCGCCTCGGGTGCTGACTCCCCGAATCAAGGTGGCGCCGGACCAGTTCGGCGTGATCGTACGAGCCCGGACGCTGCCGCAGGTCGGGCTGGAGGAGTACCAGAAGTCGGCACGGTTCCTGGCGGACGCCTGGCGGTGCACGCGGGTCTCCGTCCTGCCGGACGGCCCCGGCAAGGTGGTGATCCGGGGCGTGCGCTCCGACCCACTGACCACGCCGACCACGCACCGGCCCACCGGCCGCCCGCCCACGGACCTGACGCGCTGGGAACTGGGCGTGGACGAGTACGCCGCGCAGGTGTGCGTGTCCCTGGCCAACGTGCCCGGGGTGACCGTGGCCGGCGTCCCCGGTGCGGGCAAGACCTCGGGGGTCAACAAGTTCGTCTGTGACTTCGCGCCGTCGGCGGCCGTGCAGATCGCGACTGCGGACGGCAAGGTATCGCGGGCATCGGAGGGCGATTACGCCGACCTGGTCAAGCGGATGTTCGCGTTCTGCGGTGACGACCTCGATGAAGCCAACGCGCTGTTCAAACGCCTGGTGGAGCTGCGCAAGCGGCGTTCTTCGACCATCCGTGACGTGCTGGGTGCGAAGAACATGTGGCATGTCGGCCCCTCGCCGGAGTGGCCGCTCACGGTCCTGATCATCGATGAGGCGCACACGTTCTTCCGCGAGTACAAGGGCAGCGACGCTGAGACGAAACGTTTGGCCGCGCTGACGGCGGAGAACGCCCGCCTGGTGGAGGACCTGGTCAAGAAGGGCCGCAGCGTCGGCATCCTGGTGATCCTGATCAGCCAGAAGACCACCGGCGACGCCATCCCCACCTTCATCCGCGACGTGTGCCCCATCGGGCTGACCTTCGCGCAGAAAACCGTGGAAGCCGCGGTGGCCGCACTCGGCGACGACATCCGCAACTGGCCCGACGCCAGCCCGGTGACCTTGCAGGACCCCGCCTACGTCGGCGTCGCGGTGATGGCCATGCAGGGCCGCCCCGGCTACACCCGCATCCGCACCCCCTACGTCTCGGACGCCGACGCGGCCCGCGTCGCCGAGGACACCTCGCACCTGACCGCCGACCCGGACCTGTGCCTGGACGCTCTCCTCCGCTCGACCGGCCGGACCACGGCAGCACCCCGGGCCCCGCTTACCAAGTAGTCCCGAAAAGCCCACACCGGAAAAGGAGGTTGATCGCATGGCGGAGGAACGGTTCACCCGGCGCATCGTGACCGTGGTCATGGCGGTCATCGCGGCCCTGGCCTTCGCCTTCTCCTTCGGCAACGTCTGGGCGCTCGCCCTGCGGCTCAGCGTCCCCCACCCGATCGCGCCACTGATCGCCCCCATGGTCGACCTGTCCGTCGTCGGACTCCTGGTCGCCTTGCGGTTCCTCGCCCTGCGCGGCGTCCCCAAGCGCGACCTGAAGGCCGGCACCCGGTTGCTGCACCTGTGCGGCCTGCTCACCCTCGCGCTGAACACCGCCGAACCGCTGCTGACCGGACGCTACGGAAGGGCCTGCCTGGACACCGTCGCCCCGCTCCTGCTCCTCGGCTGGGGCCACGTCGGACCCGCCTTCCTCGCCCAGTTCCACACCCTCACCCACCCCACCCCGCACCTGGAGGCCGTCGCTCCCATTTCTGACCCGGTGCCCGACGAAGCACCCGCACCCGAGCCCCCGACGCCCGCCCCGGTCGTCGCCGCCTCCTCGGCCGAGGAACTGGAGCCCGCTCTGGCTCTGGCCGTCGCTCCGCCCGTCGTCGTCGGCAAGACGGCCCGGCCCGCCTCCGGCCCGGCCCTTCCGGCCGCTCTGCTGGACGCGGCTAGCCGCATCGCGGACGCCCACCGCGCCGAGCACGGAACACCGATCAGCGCCGCCCACCTGGGCACGCGCATGGGCGTCGCCCTGCCGGTGGCGACCGCCGCACTCGCTCAGCTCTGAGCCCCGGCCTGCTCCGGCCGCATCTCCCTCGCTGAACCCACGCCCGCCCCGGGCCTGGTTCGTCATGCCCCGAGCAGCACCAACACACCTACCTCACGGGCTGGTTGCTGCTCGGGGCCACCGCCCGAACAGAAGGGACACGCCCCGAATGGTCACCCTGGACCTGCGCCACGTGGCAAGCCCCGCCGTGCGGGACCTGCTCCACCTCGTCAACCACCCCGACTTCGACCGCGCACAGCAGCAGATCGAGCGCCTCGGCGGCTGCACCGAACCCGTCCGCCTGACCGGCCACACCGCCACGGTCGACACCACAACTGGTGAGGTGTTCCGCTCCTACACCTCCTCCAGCGAACCCACGGGTAGCCTGCTCACCGCATGCGGCAACCGCCGCGCCTCCCGCTGCCCGGCCTGCTCCCGCCTCTATGCCGCCGACACCTACCACCTGATCCGCGCCGGCCTCTCCGGCGGCAAGACCGTGCCCGACAGCGTCCGCACCCACCCTCGTGTCTTCGTCACCCTCACCCCGCCGTCCTTCGGCCCCGTCCACAACCGCCTCACTACCCCCGGCGGCGACATCCGTCCCTGCCGCTGCCGCAAGCTCCACGACCCCACGGACGCCCTGATAGGGACGCCGCTGAACCCCGCGAGGTACGACTACGCGGGTGCGGTCCTGTTCAACGCCCACGCCTCCGCCCTGTGGGCCCGCTTCACCACCTATCTGCGCCGCGAGATCGCTGCCCGACTCGGTATGACCCAGAAGGCCGCCCATGAGGTCCTGCGGATCTCCTTCGCCAAGGTCGCCGAGTACCAGCAGCGCGGTCTGGTCCACTTCCACGCCGTCATCCGGCTCGATGGCCCGGACGGCAACACCACGCCTCCGCCTCCGTACGCCACCGTCGGCGTACTCACCGAGGCCGTACACGCTGCCGCCGCGCGGGTCCGCGTCACGGTTGAGTCGGATGCGGTCGGGGAACGCGAACTCGGCTGGGGCGAACAGCTCGACGTATCCGAGATCACGGCTTTCGGCACCGATGCCGAATTCACCGACCAGGCGGTTGCCGCCTATGTGGCCAAGTACGCCACCAAGTCCGCCGACGCCTCCGGCACCCTCGACCGCGCCCTGTTCTGCCGCCCCTGCCAGGGACGCGGCGCCATCCTCCTGCCCCACGGGACCCCGCTCCCGTGCACCGCATGCGACGGCACCGGACAGGCCCGCCCACTGCCCCGGCTCGCCGTCGCCCGCCACGTCCGGCAGATGATCCGCACCTGCTGGGAGCTGGGCAGGCTGCCGGAGTTCGCCGACCTCAAGCTCTGGAAGTGGGCGCACATGCTCGGCTTCCGAGGCCACTTCTCCACCAAGTCCCGCAGCTACTCCACCACCCTCGGCGCGCTGCGCGACGCCCGCCGCGCCTGGCGCACCGAACAGGCCCGCGCCCACTCCGGCCTGCCCGAGTCCGACCCGACTACCACGCTTGTGGTCGGCCACTGGGACTACCTCGGCTCGGGTTACAGCCCCGGTGCCGGCCTCCTCGCCGCCCACGTCTGGCACCGCAGGGAACTGGAACGGCAGTTCACTGCCGAAGGGGGCTGCTGATGACCTCGCGCCCACCCGCAGTCCTCCACGCCGGGACGGGCCCGGCCCTGGAGTTGCTGACGGTCCCCCAGGTCATGGCTCGTCTCCAGCTCGGCCGCTCCGCCGTCTACGACCTGCTCCGTTCCGGCCAGCTCGCCTCGATCACCCTCGGCCGCGCCCGCCGCATCCCCACCCACGCCCTCACCGACTTCATCCGCACCCGCCTCGAACAGGAAGCCGCCTGATGGCCACACCCCGCGACACCCCCGCCTCCCGCCGCTGCCGCGCCAACGGCGACGGAACGGTCTATCAGCGCAAGGACGGACGCTGGGAAGCAGCCGGGTACGTCCTGGCTCCTGGCAACACCCGCCGCCGCGTCCGCGTCTACGGCACCACCCGCAAAGACGCGCTGGCCAAGCTCACCGAGAAGATCGCCAACAGCAATCGCGGCGTCCCCGCGCCCTCCGCGCAGGGCAGCCTCGGCGCATACCTGACGTACTGGCTGGAGGCCGTTGCCGTCCATCACCTCCGCGAGAACACCCACACCCGCTACACCGCCTGCGTGAACAACTACCTCATCCCCGGCCTGGGCAAGAAGAAGCTCGCCAAGCTCACCGCCAAGGACGTCCGCACCTGGATCAACCAGCTCCGCACCACCTGCCAGTGCTGCGCCCGCGGCACCGATGCCCACCGCGTTCAGACCCGTTGCTGCGCCGCCGGAACATGCTGCTCCAAACGACTCTCCCCACTGACGCTGACGTACATCCACTCCGTCCTCAAGTCCGCCCTGGAGCACGCCGTCCGCGAGGAAGAGATCCCACGCAACGTCGCCCGCAACGTCCGCACCGGCACACCCCGGCCCCGTCGCTTCGAACCCCTCACCGCCGACGAAGCCCGCCAATTCCTCGCCGCCACGAACGAACACCGGCTGCATACCCTGTTCGAACTCGCTCTCCACACCGGACTCCGCAAGGGCGAACTCCTCGGCCTCTGCTGGGAAGACCTCAACCTCGACACAGGCACCGCTGCCATCCGCCGAACATTGCAGCGCACCAGCACGGCCGGCCTCACCGCTTTGCCCACAAAGACTCGGGCCTCGGAGCGCCGCATCGCCCTCCCCGCCCGCTGCCTCCAGTCGCTGAAGCGCCACCACGAACAGCAGCAGCACGAGCGTGACACGGCAGGCACCGAGTGGCAGCACGACGGATACGTCTTCACCACCCCGCAGGGAAGAGCGATCGACCCGACCAACCTCACCCGCGCCTTTACCACACTCCTCTGCAAGGCCGGCCTCCGCCGCATCCGCTTCCACGACCTCCGGCACTCGACCGCCACCCTTCTCCTGGAACAGGGCGTCGAACTCGTCGTCATCAAGGAACTCCTCGGCCACGCCCACATCGGCGTCACCGCGACCGTCTACGCCCACGTCCGACTCCGCCTCCAGCGCGACGCCATCGACACCCTCAGCACCGCCCTTGACGGCCCTGGCGACGACGAGTCGACCCGCGACGACGGCGACGACCCGCCGCTGTGCGGAGCCACCGTCCGCTGACGTTGCCGTCAACTACTGCCGTCACCCACCGCAGAAGCCCCGCCAGGACACACCTGACGGGGCTTCAAGTTTGCTATTGCTATCTAGCGCATGGGTTGCGAGATCGGGCCGTGAGGCTCCACCTCGCACGGCGGTGTCGCGCGGCGTGGATGTACCCATCTCCGCCGGTGCCCGTACTCACCGTTGCCGATACAGATCTTCCGAGTACCTCAGGAACGCTTCTAGCCTTTCGGCCATTCCGGAAATTCCCCCCTTACCCCCAGGAGGGGGAGGCATATATTTCACGAAGCCCTCCATCTCCTCAGGATACTCAAAGTCCGAATACAACTCCTCGATAACGTTGAACAATTGCTGCTCGCTCAGGCCACTTTGATGGAGCCAGGCCAGCGATAGATAGATCCACACGGCGGACAGCTCGCGGGAGTCACCCAAGTCCTCAGACGAAAGGTCCGGAAGATCCCCGGACCGGATCTCCTCCGAGAGCGCGAGCGCCCACCTTTCCTCCACGTCAAGCAGCGGGCGGCCGGCCTGCATTTTGCGCATGTAGATCTGCACGATGGCAGAATCATCCAACCACCCCCAATGCTTCCCGTAAGCGACTTCCCTGGTCGTCAGATCCACTCGATCCACAACAAAGCTACCGGGGATCTTGAACTTAGCCATCGCGTTCATGGTTTGTTTGGGATTCCGTTCATCGATCCTCCGTTTACAAATCTTTGATGAGTGATCAGGTTTCCGCTCCCGCCGCGCTCAACTAGCCACTCAAAGCGTCCAGCCTTTCCGTTCATCTCTCCCGGCATCTGCACCAACAAGCGCTCCACTCCGTCTCCACCAACAAGTCGAGTGGTTACACCCTTAGTTGCGATATCACCGACAACGAAATCTGCCGCCCTGTGCCCAGCATCCTGCTTCAGCCCGGACCCATACCCCTTGGCATTCTGGATGATTTCCTGAGCTTCTGCGGAGCCGACCCCGCACCACGGTCCGCTGTTGTGAACGAGTACCGGCGTCTGCCCAGCCAGCACATAGTACGTGTGCAGATCGTCAACCGTGAGGTTGTAGGTGATGGCACGCTGAGTGAAGGGACGGTTACCAGTGACGGTGACGGTTGTGCCGTCGTCGGTACGCAGGGTCATGCCTGGCTTGAGTTTTCCGGACTCGATCCAGTCGTGTTCGGACGGGGACCAGAAGGGGTGCTCATGGGTGGCCGTGAGGTTCTCGGTGCCGCTTTCCGTGGCGATCGTGAGCTCGTTGAAGTGTTTGTCGTCCTCGGTTTTGATGAGGCGAGTCACTTCTCGCGCGCCAGTTTGACCGGTTTTCGGGTCGGTGGCCAGAACCATGTCGCCGAGATCGACGTCCTCAATGTCCTCAGTCGAGCCGTCAGCCAAGAGAACTTCAGTGCCGGCCAGGAAGCACTTGCAGCCTAGTTTGCCTTTTCCGGACCTCCCGGGCTTACCAGGCTTGCCAGGTTTCGCGGGGTTGTGGCCGAGAATCGCAGCCACAGCGCTGGGAACCCGGTAGGCGTCGCTCGACGTGTCATAGCCATGACCTGCTACCCACTCGTCGAACTGGGCCCCGTAGTCACATCCTGGAGCCCCCGGACCGCCGTCTCCCCAACAGTCACCGTCGACGATCCACCCGACGTACTCGGCCGTATGCGGAACATTGGAGACCAAGCCGTAGAACGTCTCTCCGACGCCGCTGCAGATCCCGCTGAGAAAGCCCCACGAACCACAGCCGTTCTCGGAATCACCCGGCCCCTTCTTGATGCTGGTATATCCAGCGCTGTCGGTGGTGGCGGTGCCACCACTACGCCTGGAGGAGCCACCAGCGCATAGATGAGTCTTGCAGTAGTTGGCGTTGTCCCCGTCGACATCGTGATAGACCCCGTTGTCGACGAAGTCATCACCGCTCCTGCAGTCCGCCTCACAGAACTTCAACCCGGTCGGATCGCTGAAGGTGACGGGGTTGTTGCCCGCGTAGGCATAGCCGTTGAGCGACTGGTGCTGGTCCAGGGCCAGGACCGGGTCCACGCTCAGGAACTGCCCTGTCTTCGGGTCATACTCCCGCGCCCCGATGTGCGTCAGACCCGTGCCCGCGTCGGCCGGCTTGCCCAGGAAGGACTTGTCGTCCGGCCAAGCCGTGACCGTCTTCGGGTCGCGCGAGGCACCGAACGGTGTCGTGTAGCGCTTCGTGACCGCGTACGTCGTCGCGTCCAGGGTGAGGCTGGACGTGCCATGGTGGTCGGCGGCCAGGAAGTTCAGCTTGGTGCCCGACGTGCCCGAGACCGCCGCGCGGACCGCGATCGTCTGGCCGTTGGCCGTGTAGTAGCGGGTGCCGGAGAGGGTCTTCTTGGTGCCCTTCACCGTCAGGCGGACTTCCGTGCCACCCAGGTACAGGATCGTGTCGCCGTCGCCCTTCGCCCGACGGATCAGCAACTCCCCGTCGGCGTCATACAGGTAGCTCGTCTCCGCCGTGCCCTCGGACGTCTTCGCCAGCTTGCCCTCGCTGTTCCACCCCAGGGTCTGCTGAGCGGTGAGACCGGAGCGGGACTTGGTGTTGCCGGTCTCGTCGTACCCGTACGTCGCGGTCCTTGCCCCCGTCGTCTTGTCGAGGGTGTGAGGCTTCTTGTCCGACGTCTCGTCGTCGTACGTGTACGTCGTGGTGCTGTCGCCCGAAGACGCGTGCTGCGTTTCTGTCTTGCGCTGGCCTGCTGATGTGTAGGTGTACGACGTCCAGTACGGGGCCGCACCGTCCAGGTTCCCCACCGCTCGACTCGACGTCGCGCAGTCCGCCGTCTTCGGAGTCCAGGACTCGGTCAGCCGGCGGTTGCCGTCGTATGTGAAGCACTGATAGTCGGGCTTCGCCGTGCCACCCTGGGTCGCGCCGTCGAAGATCGAGGTGACGTTACCGGCGTCATCCTGGGTGAACTCCAGGTCTTGTGGCCTGTAGCTGTGCACGTCGTCGGTGACATAGGCGCGGGTGAGGCGACGGGTTCCCTTCTCGTAGTCCCAGTTCAGGAACGCTTTCTTCGCCGAAGCCGACCCGTCCATGCCTACCGTGAGCTGGCGCAGGTCACCCTGCGGCGAGAACACCGACCCGTGCAGGTAACCGGTCGTACCGGATGCTTTGACCTGCTGTCCGGTCGCGTTGTACTCATAGCCGACCGTCTCCGAGGCGAGACCGCCCACCGCTGGGTGGGACGTCTGGCTGATCGTTCCGTCGATCCGGTAACCCGTCGTGAACGTCAGGGTCTTCGCCACGCCTGCCGTGACGAGGTCGTCGTTCTCGGGGAGCAGCAGCTGGCTCTCCTTGACCTGGTACAGGTTGTCGTAAGACGTGACCTTCTTCGTGTAAGCCTTGCCGGTCAGGCCGCCGTCATAGCGGACCGCGGTGTCCAACTGCCCCTTTGCCAGGGAGTCGAAGGTCCAGGCGGCGAGCTTGTTGGCGTCCGTCTTCTCCGACTGCCACAGGCCGGTCTTACGGTTCAGCTCGTCGTAGCCGTACAGCAGCTTCTTCTTTTCGGCGTCGACGGTGTAGTCAACGCGGTCGAGGCTGTCGTACTCGGTCGTGCTGGTTCCCTTGTCGGGGTCCGTGGCAGTGTCCTGGCGGCCGAACAGGTCATACGTGTACGACCACTTGGCCTTGTCGGGGCCGGTGATGGTCTCCTGCTGCCCGGCGTCCGTGTACGTGTACGCGGTCGTTGTGTAGTCCGTGCCCGTGGGCTGCGGACCCGCGTACTCGCGGCGCTCAGTCATCTGGCCGAGGGCGTTGGTGACCACCGCGATGGCCTGGCCGCCGGGCGGGGCCGACGTGGTGACCGTGTCTCCGGTGTACGTGCTGTCGGTGGTCCAGCGGGTCACGCCGTACGCCTTGGTGACCACCTTGGTGGCGCGGCCGGCAGCGTCGTATGTCGTGTCCGTCTGGATCGGTGCCTGGCTGCCCTCCGTCTGCACCGGGGTGCCGGACGGTGAGGAGGTCTCGTCCCAGATGTCGCCCTGTGCGCTGACCGCGAGTCCGCGGTCGTCGTAGCGGGTCAGGGAGACCAGGCGTCCGCCGACCGGGGTCGGGGTCTGAACCTGGCGGGAGCGCAGGAGGGAGTCGTAGAACTCGTACGTGGTGTTGTAGCCGGAGCCGTCGCCCTTGATGGTGCCCGTCGACACCCAGGACATGGCCGAGTTGGTGACCTTGTAGGTGTAGACGTGGTTCGGCTTCTGGCTGAGGGCCTTAAGGCGGTTCGGCAGCCAGACGCTGGTCACGCGGCCGAGGCTGTCGTACTCGGTCTCAGTGATCTTTCCGTTGGCGTCCGTGGCCTTGAGCGGGCTGCCTGTCGCGAAGGACAAATTGGTGGTGGCCTTGTGGCCCTTGATGTTGGTGACGCTGGTGGAGGTCAGCGGGCCTGATGCCGCCGGGACGTAGGCCGTGTCCGCAACCGTCTTGTCGTTGGTGTCCTTGACCACGCGCGGACGACCGAGCCCGTCGTACGTCGTCGTCGCGACCTTCTGCCACGCGGGGGCGTCGTCACCGCCGTAGGACTTGGCTCGGCCCACCCAGACGGCGTCGCCCTTGGTCGGCTTCTGAGAAGCGGACCAAGCCGTGGCGTCGGTGTCGTCATAGATCGTGGCGGTGTCCGAGATGACGTCGCCTGGACGGGCGTCGTCCGCCGGAAGGTCGAGGCTCGCGTCGGTGGTGGCGCACGTCTTGGCGACCGTGCGGGTGCGGGAGACGAGAGAGGTGATGCCCTTGTCCGTGTTGCGGGCGTACCAGGTGCGGGTGCACTTCTCGTCGTCACTGACGGCCGCGTCGCCCTGGTCCTCGGTCGTGGAGACCATGCCGAGGTCGTCATAGGCGTGGGTGATGCGGTGGGTCCGGTTGACGGCGGTGCCCGTGGTCGTGATGCGGGTGCGGTCCGTCGTGGCGCTGACGCGGACCATATAGGCCTCGGTGTCGGCGTAGGACTTGTGCTGGGTGGCGGTCTTTCGGGACCAGACGTCGGTGATGGTGCCGGCGACCTCGGCGGAGCCGTTGTAGGTGACCGACTCACGGGTGAATCCCGCGTACTGGTCCTGGTCCGCGGCCTCCGGCGCGCTGACGCCGGTCACCTTCACCGTCTTGCGCTTGTCCGGGTCCGGGGTCTTGCCGTCGGAGCCGAGCACCCGGTCGCCGTTCATGCCTCGCATGTAGACAGAGACGGTCTTCAGCTGGGCGCTGTCGCTCTTGCCGGTGAGGTGCGTGACGCGTTCGAAACCGCGCCAGACGGACCAGGTCCGCTCCTTCTCGGGCGTGAACGGGTCGTCGTTGTAGTGCCAGGCTCCGCCACCCGCGTACTGGTACGTGTGCTGGACGGCCTCCGAGCCTCCGTACGGATCCGTCGTGGACACGGCGGTGACCGGGTACTTCTGGAACCAGTCGAGGATCGGGGTCTTCTCACCGTTGGGCGACCAGTACACCGGGTAGCAGCGCTTGGTGTTCTCGTCGACCTTGGGCATGGTCTGCCCGTGGACACAGTCGGCCTCGGCGTACGACACGATCGTCTGCGCCCCCGCCTCGGACGTGACCGTGCGCAGGCGCGGCTTGTCCAGAGAGAGGATGTCATCGCTGGGGCCGTCGACCCGGTTGGGCAGAAAGACGTGGGTGAACTTGACCGGGTCCAGCGTCAGATCGGTGCCGCGCTTGCCGGTGTGCGTGATCTCGTCGAGCCACAGGGACTGGTCGGTGGAGTCGCCCGTGTCGCCCGGGTCCAGATAGAGGTGCTTGAGCGCCCAACTGTCCACCGGCGCGTAGTCGGGAGTGGCGGCGTCCGCGTCCCAGGCGTAGGTGTTGACGCTCGTCAAGCGGTAGCGGGTGAAGAAGGACGGGCCGACGTTTCCGGAGCAGTCGTCGGTGGACGAGGTGCAGATGGAGTCATAAGGAACGTCGGGCCAGTTGTCCCGCGTGGACTCGGTCAACGAGTCGCAGTCGGAAGCGGTGCAGCGCTGCGAGTAGCCGAAGGTCACCTTCTGCGCCGCACGCGACGTGAAGAGCGTCTCCGGGCGCTGCCCGTACTCGATGCGCCGGAGGTAACCACCGCGGGTGTAGGGACTGTTGGTGGAGGAGCCGTTCTTCGCGTAGTAGTTGTTCTCCTTGGTGTAGAAGAACGACATCGCGTTGCCGTGGCTGTCCACGACGTAGTCCAGGTTCCAGCGCCAGGCCTGGACGAGGGAGCGGTCGGAGAACGCGCTGCCCTTGTCGTGGCCGGGCTCGCCGGAGTCGTCGCCGTAGACCTGTGCGAGCCAGGTGGAGTCGGTCGTGGGGTCGGGGTCAACGGCGTCGAGGGTTGCCGGGTCGTCCGAGCGCCATCCCGGCAGCTTGTGCTTGCCGAAGACGTACTGGGTGCCGTCGGTCGTGGTGACGGACCAGTACTCGCCGTTGTCGTCGCCGTTGTCGGCACCGACCAGGTGCTCGACCTTGGAGGCGTCGTCGCTCTTGAGGCGCCACTCGCCAGTGCTGTCGTCCTTGACCAGCTCGGTGGCCTTGCCGTTCAGGACGAGTGAGGCATTGTCGTACTTCCAACACAGGTCGAACTTGTCGGTCTGGCCGTCGTCGTCGCAGGAGCCGTACTTGCGCTCGATGTAGGAGGAGGTCAGCTCGAAGCCCTCACCGACCTGGCTGCCCTGGTTGTTCGTGGACGCGGTACGACCGTCCACCGCACCGGAGTCGTACGAGATGGACAGGTCCGGAGTCGGGCCCGCGGCGGCCGGCGGTGTACGGAAGGGATAGGACCAGGTGAACGTGCCGGACGAGCCGCCTGTCTCCCAGGTCGACGAGGCAGCCAGAGGCGTCGCCTTGTAGTCGCCGGCGCCGGACTGGGTCCCGGCGGCGAGGGCCAGCACCATCGTCTCGCCACCGGCCGAGTTGGCCTTGAATGCCAGCGTGGACGAAAGACGCTCTCCGCCACGGTCGTTGGCCGAGGCCAGAGGCTGAGTGGTGCGGCACTTGCCCTTGGTCTTGCCTGTGTCGCCGAGTCGGCAGTCGCGGAACTTCAGCAGATGCAGACGGCCTGCCCAGTCACCACCGTAGGCGGAAGCGAACGCCGAGTAGTCGATGCCGAGTTGTGCCCGGCCGCCGGCCTCCGGGCCGGTGACCTTGAGGACCACGCCCTTGATGCCGAGCTTCTTCGTGGCCTTCTGGCCGAGGACCCGGACCCGGACCTCGTCGGCGGTACGCGGCTGCTTCGTCCCCTTGGCCGTCTTCGGGACAGTCAGGGTCAGCGGCAAGAAGCCGGGGCTGGCCTTCGCTCGCCCCGAGGCGGGCAGCGAAAGCTCCGCGGTGCCGCCCTCGGGCCAGGTGACCTTACGCCCCTGGTCCGTGCGGGCACGCTGCGCGGCAGCCCGGTCGGCCGCTGCGGACTTCTCGACGACGGCGGTGTTCTTCTTGTTCGCCTTCACCGTCCACGGGGAGACCTTGGCCGCCTTCGGGTCCTTCAGGTCCGGCCTGCCCAGCGGATCGGCGGATGCCGCGAAGACAACCGGCGTCAGCAGACTCGGAAGCATCGTGAAGCCGACGACCGAGGCGATGCGCCGCAACCAAGGTCGTCTGCCGCGCGTGGCACTTCCTGTTCCGGGTGAGCCAGGGGCGAGCTGGGACATGACAAGTCTCCTCGCGGCGGCTGCTCCCCCGGAGCAGCCGCACGCCGTTGAAGGTCGTGAAGAAGAAGTTGAGAGGACGGCGAAGTGGGCCGGTTCCTACGTGGACGGCTCCGCGATCTGGCTGGACACCTGGTCCCTCGTCATCGCGCCGGTCCACACTCGGACCTTCGCCAAGTCACCCGGCAGGTAGTGACCGGTGGTGCCGCCCGCAGAGCCGCGCCCGGCCGAGAGTGCGCCCGCGCCCTGCTCGGCCACCGCGAGGCCGGCGTCCTCCTCGCTCTGCTGGACGAAGGGGCCGACGTACAGTTGCGCCACTCCGAAGTGCTGGGTGCCGTCATCGGCCACGAAGTCCTTCGTCGCGTCGAAGACTCCGGTGACATCCACCCAGGTGTCGAACTCCCGCTCCCCGACTGCCTCCTGTGCCGGAGCGAGGGCCGTATCGACCACCTTCCCGGTGGAGTCGACGGCCGTACGCCCGAACTTCCACTGGTAGACGTCGTCCGCGACCTTCTCCACCCACAGGGCCCAGGAAGATTCCTTGCCCACGGGCGTAGCCTGGCCCGCGGCCATTCCTCGGTAGCCGACCGGCTTCGCCGCCAACAGCGCCTTGTTCAGCCGAACCCGAGCGGAAACCGTGAAGGATCCTGTCTCGTCGACCACCGGACCAGTCGTCGACGCGTAACCAGCGGTCCCGTCGAGCACGAGTGCTGTGGCGTCCTCACCGGTCAGCCCAGCACCGGTGCCGGACATGGTCAGACCACCGCGCCGGTACGGGAACGAGGTGCTGGCCGGGTTGTCAGGGTCCTCCGGGCTCTCGAACACCTGGTTTCCGGACGAGATCGTGGCATCCCAGTGGGCGACGAGTTCGTTGGTCGCCACGCCGCCCTTCTCCAGACGGTGCTCCTCGCGGATCTGATCGGCCGACAGGGCGTACTGCCACACTGCAATCTCGTCTGCACGTCCGTGGAAGTACTCGCCGTACGCCTCGTCGACCTTCGATCGGCCGATCATGAGGTTCCGGTCCGCCGCCCAGGGCACGTACGTCGACGCCGTCTGGGCAGGCACGACCGGCTCACCCTGCGGTTGGCCGTTGACATAGAGCTGAATGGTGTCGTTGCTCTTGTCGGCGTCGTTCTTGGTATCGAAGACGCCGGCCAGGTGGGTCCATACCTTCAAGGGGGGACTCGCCTCATCGGCCGACGAGCGAACGTAGATCGGATCCTTCTTGTCCTGATCGGTCCGGTTGAACACCCACTTCTTGTACGCGGACGAGTAGTAGAGGGTGAACGCGGACCCGTACTGACCAGGTGAAGACAGCACGACCCTGTTGGCGGACGCGTCCGTGAGGTATGCCCACGCCGACACGGTGAAGGAGTCCTGCGTGTTGACCGCGGCACCGTCCGTCGACGCGTAGCCAGACTGCTTGGCCGGGTCGGCGCTGTCGTTCAGCCACAGCGAGTAGTCGCCGGCGCCGCGGCGGCCCATCGTCGACCACCCCGTGCCGGCCTCGTCGCGCAGCACGGCGTCGTGGCGGGTGCCGACCTCACCGGTGTCCTTCGCCACCGTCACCCCGGAGCCCGGCGCGCCGTCGGCGAACCGCCAGCGGCCGGTCGGCCCGGGCGGCGTTCCCACCTTGAGGACGAACTCCGCCGGCGGGCCCCAGCGCACGCGGCCTTCCTTGTCCAGCTTCAGGTCGCTGGCTTCAACCGCCAGTGTCTGTGTGCCGGGCAGGCCGGGTGTGATGTCCTTGCGGGTCACCGGTGCGTTGGTCGTGCCGGCCTCGACTCGCTTGGTCGCGCTCGCATCGGTGGAGAGGAAACGCCAGCGGTAGGCCTTCACATCCTTGTCGGCCGTATTCGGTTTGAAGGTGAAGGTGCCCGGTACGCCGGGAGCCCCGTTCGAAGCACAGTCGTTGGTGGTGCACTCAGTGTACGGGCCGACGGAGACGATGGTCGGCACCTTGGGAGCTGTCGAGTCGATGCGCAGATAGCACCAGGACGAGTACGGGGAGAACAGGTCGCCGGACTTGCCGTCGTAGCTCCAGTGGGACTGGGTTCGGGCCCGGAAGCGGTACAGACCGCCATCGGCCCGCTTGGTCGTCGTGGTCTTCTCCAGCGTGCCGTCCGGGTCCCAACCGGAGTCGGGCCTGTAGTCACTCCACACCTGGGACCAAGTGCCCGACCGAGTGTCAGTGCTGGAGCGCTGCATAACGAACTCGGCCTGTAGGTAGCCCTCTTCCTCGCCCTGATTCTGTTCGACGAGCGTCTGCACTCGTGCCTGAACGGTCGGCGTCTCGACCGTCACTGTCAGCGGGTCGGAGGCGGATCGGCATACGGCCGTATTCCCGGTCCCCGGAATCGCACCTACCGAAGTCGGCACCCCCGGCTTGTGCACATACCAGACCTTGAGCTCGGCATTGTTGTCGAACCGCTTCCAGGCTCGCGGCTCGGTCTCGTCCTTCGCTCGCAGCATCAGTGTCAGCCGGGGGAACTTGCCCGCGGCGAAGGCACGTACGGTCGAGGTGAGGTTCTCGTCCGTCTCGCTGGGGCTGTCGTTGAACTCGACCCATTTGTTCGGCTGCTCAGGGCTGCACAGGTCACCGCGGCCCGCCGAGACGTACTTGTCGCCCATCTGGTCGAGCTGCTTCGGGCCCGGCCAGCGTGTGCCCTCCGAGATGTTGTCAGTGCGCTCCAGATCGACCCAGTACGGGGTGCAGTTGAACGACCAGGTCTCGTGCGCCCGGAACGTCGCGTCCAGGACGTGCTTGCCGGACAGCTTGCCGGGGCCGAACTCGAAGTACATGCGGTCGGTGTAGCCGGAACCGCAGGCGTAGCCGTCCGCGACGCCGCAGCGGCCGACGCCCTTGGGTTCGGTGAACTTCCAGAACCTGTCTCCGTCGGACGACAGCTTCGTCCACTCGGAGACGCCCAGTCCGACGGACGGGTCGATGAAGACGGGGTAGACGGTCTCCTGGCCGCGCAGCAGCTTCAGGTCCGGTTCCACCGACACCGTGCCTTCGCCGACCGCCACGGGCAGCTCGGCGGTGGTGTCGCCCTCGTCGGGGTGCGACGGGTCCGCAGCGGCTTGCGGTTTCTGCGGTTCACCGGACGCCTCGGCCGCCGTCGACAGGAGTTGAGTCTGCGGACCGGTCGCCGTGTCGTCGCCGGCGGAGTCCCACATCTGCCCGGCCGGACCTCGGAACACCACGTTGCCGTCGGCGTCGACAGCCCGGAGCCCGCCGCCCTCGCCGGGCACCACGCTCAGGCCGTCACCGGTCGCCGTGAGTCTGATCTTCTCCAGCTCGGGGCTGGCAGCGGCCTCCGCAGTCCTGACGACCAGCACCTCTCGGTAGCCCTCGGCCGACGCCGTCATCTGCAGGTCGACGCCGGCGACCGGCACGTTCGCGTACGTCGCCGTGGGGCCGTCCAGCGTGGGCGCGGGCAGAGAACTGGGCCAACCCATCCTCAACTCATGGCCGTCGCGCCCGAGGCTCAGCAGCCCAGAGCCACTGCCGCCGCCGGAGAACGCCATGTCCACCACGGCGGCCTTCGGCCCGACGGTTCCGTCGGAGCGCTTCTCGAGTGTGACGTCGATGTCCTGCCACGTGCCGTCCTCGGCCCGGGCACGCTGCGGTTGGGTCGACTGTGTGAGCGTGAAGGTGCCATCGGGGTTCGCAACCGTCGTCGCGTACTCCGACCGCTCCGAGGTCACCTCGACCGACTCGCCTGTTGCGGCGGCCCGTTCCGAGGCAGATTGCTCGGTCAGTGCCGTCTCCGGCGCTGCGGCCCGAGCCTCACCGGAAGTTGCGAACGTCACCACAGGCAGCAGCGACAGAAGCGTCGCCGCCGCGGAGACCCCACCAATCACTCCACGCAAGCCAACGCTTCGCGTTCTTCGCGTCTGAACATGACGATGCCCCCGCCTCGACCCCACAACCCACCCCGTAGTCACAGAACCTTCATAGATCCCGGCGAGTCAACGCCCCATCAGTTCCCGAAGTCAATGTGAACTGTGCCACAAATGCGGGTTGCGACAAGCCCCTGACCTGCAAAAACAGCCAGGGCATACCGGACATACGCACGGTCGACTCACACCCTGAAAATTTCACACTCCGCACATGAATCGACGTTCGGGCCGTAAAGATCCGGCCATTCAGCGGCAAACGCTTCAGCAAACGTCCTGCCGGGGTGCGGCTCTCAATTCCCACTGCTCAATGCACGTTAACGTTCAAGTACCTCTTCTGGGGACGAGCCCGAGATGCGCCAAAACCCGCCAACCGCCAACCGCGGCCCCGGACAGCTGTTACCGCACGTAGGCACCCAACTGCGGCTCGACTGAGGCATTTTCAAGCCCTGGGTGCCTACGCATTCACCGTTCTGCCGGCTGCGCGGATCCGCCCCCGATCCCCCCTACATCGCCCTCACTTCACACACTTCATCGCCATCCTGGCGCACCTCACCGCATCAACACCCCCGCCCCCACCCCCACCCCGTCCGAAGGCACGGCCACCACCCCCACCTCCGCCGCCGACGCCAGCAACCGGTGCGTCGGCAGGATGCGTACCGTGTAGCCGAACGGGCCGGTGCGGTCCAGGGACAGAGGCCCCTCGTACGTCCACCGCCCCTCCGCGTCCGGACCACTCGTCGGTTTCAGCGGGGTCGCCGTCGCGTCCGTGATGCTGTCGTCGGAGTCCACCCGGCCCGAGACCGCCTGGACCTCCACGTCGTCCGGGGCCAGGTCGCCCAGGCCGACGCGTACCCGCAGCATCAGCGTCGCGCCCAGTTCCGCCGTGCTCGTGGGGGCCGCCGAGGTCTCCACATGGTCGACCGTGACGCCCGGCCAGGCGGAGCGGACGCGGGACTTCCAGCCGGCCAGTGCGCGGGCCACGTCCGGGGTGAGCGAGCGGTGGGCGCGGGCCGCCGGGGCGTACAGGCGCTCCACGTACTCGCGGACCATCCGGCCGGCCAGCACCTTCGGGCCCAGATGGGTCAGGGTCTGGCGGACCATCTCGATCCAGCGGTCCGGCAGTCCGCCCTGGCCGCGTTCGTAGAAACGGGGCGCCACCCGGCGTTCCAGCAGGTCGTACAGGGCCGCCGCCTCCAGGTCGTCCCGGCGGTCGTCGTCCGTCGCCGTACCGTCCGCCGTGGGGATCGCCCAGCCGAAGTCGGGCTGGAACCACTCGTCCCACCAGCCGTCCAGCACCGAGAGGTTCAGACAGCCGTTCAGGGCCGCCTTCATGCCCGATGTACCGCACGCCTCCAGGGGGCGGAGTGGGTTGTTGAGCCAGACGTCGCAGCCCGGGTACAGCTTCTGTGCCATCGCCATGCCGTAGTCGGGGAGGAAGACGATGCGGTGGCGTACGCGGGGGTCGTCGGCGAAGCGGACCAGTTCCTGGATGAGGCGTTTGCCGCCGTCGTCCGCCGGGTGGGCCTTGCCCGCGATCACGATCTGGATCGGGCGCTCGGGGTGCAGCAGCAGGTCCATCAGGCGGTCCTGGTCGCGGAGCATCAGCGTCAGGCGTTTGTACGACGGGACTCTGCGGGCGAAGCCGATCGTCAGGACGTCCGGGTCCAGGACGCCGTCGATCCAGCCCAGTTCCGCCGTGCCCGCGCCGCGCTGGCGCCAGGAGGCGTGCAGGCGTTGCCGTACCTCCACGACCAACTGCTCCCGCAGATTCCTCCGCAGCTCCCAGATGTCCTGGTCGGGGATGTCTCCGACCGCGTCCCAGCGCTCCGAGCCGCCGACCGTCATCGCGTCCTCGGTCCGTTCCGCGCCGATCTGGCGGGCGCCGAGGCGGAAGACCTCCGGGGCCACCCAGGTCGGGGCGTGCACCCCGTTCGTCACCGAGGTGATGGGCACCTCCTGCGGGTCGAAGCCCGGCCACAGGCCCGAGAACATCTCGCGGCTGACGTTGCCGTGGAGGAGAGAGACTCCGTTCGCCCGTTGCGCCAGCCTCAGCCCCATCACCGCCATGTTGAAGACGTTCGGGTCGCCGCCCGAGTACGTCTCCATGCCCAGACCGAGTATGCGTTCGACGTCGATACGGGGCAGTTCGGCGTCGGGACCGAAGTGGCGGGCCACCAGTTCGCGGTCGAAGCGGTCGATGCCGGCCGGGACGGGGGTGTGGGTGGTGAAGACCGTGCCCGAGCGGACCGCCTCAAGACCGGCGTCGAAGTCGAGCCCGTCGTCGTGGAGTTCGGCGATCCGCTCCAGCCCGAGGAAGCCCGCGTGCCCCTCGTTGGTGTGGAAGACCTCGGGGTCGGGGTGGCCGGTCAGCCGGCAGTATGTGCGTACCGCCCTGACTCCTCCTATGCCGAGCAGCATCTCCTGGAGCAGGCGGTGTTCGCTGCCGCCGCCGTAGAGGCGATCGGTGACGCCGCGTTCGCCGAGGTCGTTCTCCTCCACGTCCGAGTCCAGGAGCAGCAGCGGCACCCGGCCCACCTGGGCCTGCCAGACGCGGGCGTGCAGTTCACGGCCGCCGGGGAGCGCCAGGCCCACCTGGGCCGGGGAGCCGTCCGCCTCCCGCAGCGGGACCAGCGGCAGCTCATGGGGATCCAGGACCGGGTAGTGCTCCTGCTGCCAGCCGTCCCGGGAGAGGGACTGCCGGAAGTAGCCGTGCCGGTAGAGCAGGCCGACGCCGATCAGCGGTACACCGAGATCGCTCGCCGCCTTGAGGTGGTCGCCGGCCAGGATGCCGAGACCCCCCGAATACTGCGGCAGCGCGGCCGTGATGCCGAACTCCGGGGAGAAGTAGGCGATGGCCGCGGGGAGTTCGGCGGAGGTCTGACCCTGGTACCAGCGGTCGCCGCTCACATATTCGCGCAGCTCGTCGGCCGCGTCGGCCAGGCGGCGCAGGAAGCGGCGGTCCTCGGCCAGTTCGGCCAGCCGTCCGATGGAGACGGAACCGAGGAGCCGTACGGGATCGCCGCCCGAGGCGGCCCAGCGTTCGGGGTCGACCGACTGGAAGATGTCACGGGTCTCCGCGTGCCAGGACCAGCGCAGATTGCGCGCCAGTTCGCTGAGCGGGTGAAGGGTGTCGGGGAGGACGGGTCGGACGGTGAATCTGCGGATCGCCTTCACGGGGAATTCCACCTTCACGCCAGGACGTACCAGGTACCAGGACGTACGGGCCGAGGGGCGCACGACGCTGTGCGCCCGTTTCCGTCACCCCCGACGGTAGCGGCGGCAGCGGCGCGGAGGGCTCGGCAACCAGACCAACTGGAACAAATGAATGAGGGATCGATGTGGGAGCCATGGCAACCACGGCCGCATCCGTACCCCGGCCGCCCCGCCGCCCAGTCCCCCCGGGGACGTTCAGTCCGGAATTCGCCGCATCCTTCACGTGTACCTCACGGGCGATATGGCCGATTCCGCCCCTCTGCTCGACCTTGTGACACTTCGCACCGCACGAGAGGCTGCCGTGTGGCGTACCGGCGGTCATGGTCCGCGCTCGGCGGACTTCGGCCGCCCCGCGCCGAGTCGAGGAGGGGGAAAGTCACGCATGCAGCCACACAGGCAGCCACTCGCGCTCCACTTCGAACAGCGGAGAAAGAGGCGTCCGCGCTGGGCAGGATGGCTCACGGCGGTCATCACGGCCGCGGTTCTCTCGGCCGTCGCCCTGCCCGCGCACGCCGCACCGGAGGGGGTCGTGCTCGGCGCCGGAGATCCCGGTTCCGTGAGCGGCAGTTACATAGTGACTCTCAAGGCGGGGACGAAGGCTCCGTCGAAGTCCGGAAAGGGCATAGCGCGGAAGTACGGGGCGAAAATACGCCACACGTACGGTTCTGCCCTGAACGGATATTCCGTGAAGGCGGGCGAGAAACAGGCCAGGCGGCTCGCGGCGGACTCCCGTGTGGCCTCGGTCGTCCAGGACACCGAGGTCCGCTACGACCACAACCAGCCAAATCCGCCGTCCTGGGGCCTCGACCGGATCGACCAGACCGACCTGCCCCTCGACAAGAGCTACACCTGGCCGGAGTCGGCGGGCCGGGGCGCCACCGTGTACGTGATCGACACCGGCATCCGGATCTCCCACAAGGACTTCGGCGGCCGGGCCAGCTACGGCTGGGACTTCGTGCAGAACGACAAGAAGGCCCAGGACGGCAACGGCCACGGCACGCATGTCGCCGCGACCGTCGCGGGCACCAAGTACGGCGTCGCCAAGCAGGCCGAGGTGGTCGCCGTACGCGTCCTGGACGACGCGGGCTCGGGCACGACCGCCCAGGTCATCGCCGGTATCGACTGGGTCACCCAGCACGCGAGGAAGCCGGCCGTGGCCAATATGAGCCTGGGCGGCCTGGCCAACGCCCAGCTCGACGCCGCCGTACGCAACTCCATCGCGTCCGGGGTGACCTACGCGGTCGCCGCGGGCAACGACGGGCTCGCCGCGAGTCTGTACTCGCCGGCCCGCGTCAAGCAGGCGATCACCGTCGGCGCCACCGGTAAGGGGGACGCCCGCGCGAACTTCTCCAACTGGGGCGCGAGCCTGGACCTGTTCGCGCCCGGCGTGTCGATCACCTCCGCGTCGAACACGAGCAACACCGCGAAGGCGACCCATTCCGGCACGTCGATGGCCGCCCCGCAGGTGGCGGGCGCTGCGGCGCTGTATCTGGCCGAACATCCGTGGGCCGCGCCCGCCGAGGTGAGCAAGGCGCTGGTCGAACGGGCGGTTTCGGGCAAGGTGACGAGCCGGGGAATCGGCTCACCGAACAAACTCCTGCAAGTCCTGAACCTACTGTGACCAGTGGGAATCACGAACGATCCCGGTGACATCAGAGGACAACCGCCCTTAACCGGCGGCTAGTACAGTGACCGGCCTCGTCCCCTTGGGACGAGGCCGGTCTTGTGTGTAGACATACGCGTGAGTAGTTAACAAAGTGCCGGAATGCCCACCCGCTCAGGGTGGGAAGGCTCCTCCGGTACGTCCCGCAGGCCCCACCTCCCCACCCCTTCATCCGCCCACCCACGTTGACGCGGACAGGAGCGGCCATGCCCGCCACGCACCACTCGTCAGCACCTCCGACGCCCAGCGCCACCACCGCGACGCCGAACGCCCCCGACGCACGCCCCGCACGCCGGGCGCGCACAAGCCCGCCCACCCCCCTCGCCACGCCTCCAGACACCCCGGACGCGTCTGACACGTCGTACGCCCCGGCCATAGGGCGGATACCGGTTCTCGACGTCCGCCCGCTCGTCCTGGGCGGCCGACGCCCCGCGAAGGCGGTGGTGGGCGAGACCTTCGAGGTCAGCGCGACGGTCTTCCGCGAGGGCCATGACGCGGTCGCCGCCAATGTCGTCCTCCGCGACCCCGAGGGGCGCCCGGGCCCCTGGGCCCCCATGCGTGAGCTGGCCCCCGGCTCCGACCGCTGGGGCGCCACCGTCTCCGCGACGGCCGAGGGGAACTGGACGTACACCGTGGAGGCGTGGGGCGACCCGGTCGCCACCTGGCGGCATCACGCCAAGATCAAGATCCCGGCCGGCATCGACACCGAACTCGTCCTGGAGGAGGGCGCACGGCTGTACGAGCGCGCTGCCGCCGGGGCCCCGAAGCACCGGGGCAGGCGTGATGTGATCCTCACCGCCGCGAACGCGCTCCGGGACACGGACCGTTCGGCCGCGGCACGCCTGGCGGCGGCGTTGACGCCGGAGGTGGACGAGGTCCTGGCCCTGTATCCGCTGCGGGAACTGGTCACCAGCAGCGATCCGCTGCCGCTGCTGGTGGAGCGGGAACGGGCCCTGTACGGCTCCTGGTACGAGTTCTTCCCCCGCTCCGAGGGCACCCCCGAGCAGCCCCACGGCACCTTCCGCACAGCCGCGCGCAGGCTGGCGGCGATCGCGGAGATGGGCTTCGACGTCATCTACCTGCCGCCGGTCCACCCGATCGGGACGACGTTCCGCAAGGGCCGCAACAACACCCTCTCCCCGACCCCCGACGACGTCGGCGTGCCGTGGGCGATCGGCTCGCCCGAGGGCGGCCATGACGCCGTCCACCCCGGCCTGGGCACGATCGAGGACTTCGACTTCTTCGTCGGTGAGGCGCGGGGCCTGGGTCTGGAGGTGGCGCTGGACTTCGCCCTCCAGTGCAGCCCGGACCATCCCTGGGTGCACAAGCACCCGGAGTGGTTCCATCACCGCCCCGACGGCTCGATCGCGTACGCGGAGAACCCGCCGAAGAAGTACCAGGACATCTACCCCATCGCCTTCGACGCGGACATGCCCGGCCTGATCGCCGAGACCGTGCGGGTGCTGCGGCACTGGATGGACCACGGCGTGCGGATCTTCCGCGTGGACAACCCGCACACCAAACCGGTCGTCTTCTGGGAACAGGTGATCGCCGCGGTCAACGGCACCGACCCGGACGTGGTGTTCCTGGCGGAGGCCTTCACCCGCCCGGCGATGATGCACGCCCTCGCCCAGGCCGGCTTCCAGCAGTCGTACACCTACTTCACCTGGCGCAACACCAAACAGGAACTCACCGACTACGCCACCGAACTGTCCGGGGAGGCCGCCGCCTACATGCGGCCGAACTTCTTCGTCAACACCCCCGACATCCTCCACGAGTTCCTCCAGCACGGCGGCCGCCCCGCCTTCGAACTCCGCGCGGTCCTCGCCGCGACCCTCTCCCCCACCTGGGGCGTCTACTCCGGCTACGAACTGTGCGAGAACACCCCACTGAAACCCGGCAGCGAGGAGTACCTGGACTCCGAGAAATACCAACTCCGGCCCCGCGACTGGGACGCGGCGGAACGCGACGGACGTACGATCGCACCACTGCTCGGCAGGCTCAACGCGATCCGGCGTCGGAGCCCGGCTCTGCGCCAACTGCGAGACCTGCACTTCCATCACGCCGACCAAGAGGCGGTGATCGCCTACTCGAAGCGCGCGGGTTCGAACACGGTTCTGGTGGTCGTGAACCTCGACCCCCACCACACCCATGAGGCGACGGTCTCGTTGGACATGCCGCGGCTCGGCCTCGACTGGCACGAGTCCGTGCTGGTGCGCGACGAGCTCACCGGTGAGGTCTACACCTGGGGCAGGAACAACTACGTACGTCTCGAACCGGGCCGCGCGCCCGCGCACGTACTGACCGTCCTGCGACCGTCCAACCCGCAGATCGGGGGGTCACCCACACAATGATCGTCAACGAACCCGTTCCGGACACCTTCGAGGACACTCCGCAGAAGGACCGGGACCCGGACTGGTTCAAACGCGCCGTCTTCTACGAAGTCCTCGTCCGCTCCTTCCAGGACAGCAACGGCGACGGCGTCGGCGACCTCAAGGGCCTGACCGCCAAACTCGACTATCTGCAGTGGCTGGGCATCGACTGCATCTGGCTCCCGCCCTTCTTCAAATCCCCCCTGCGCGACGGCGGTTACGACGTCTCCGACTACACCGCCGTCCTCCCCGAGTTCGGCGACCTCGCCGACTTCGTGGAATTCGTCGACGCCGCCCACCAACGCGGTATGCGCGTCATCATCGACTTCGTCATGAACCACACCAGCGACCAGCACCCCTGGTTCCAGGAGTCGAGAAAGGACCCCGACGGCCCCTACGGCGACTACTACGTCTGGGCCGACGACGACAAGCAGTTCGACGACGCCCGCATCATCTTCGTCGACACCGAGGCCTCCAACTGGACCTTCGACCCGGTCCGCAAGCAGTACTACTGGCACCGCTTCTTCGCCCACCAGCCGGACCTCAACTACGAGAACCCGGCCGTGCAGGAGGAGATCGTCTCGGCGCTGCGGTTCTGGCTGGACCTGGGCATCGACGGCTTCCGACTGGACGCGGTGCCGTACCTGTACCAGCAGGAGGGCACGAACTGCGAGAACCTGCCCGCCACCCATGACTTCCTGAAGCGGGTGCGGAAGGAGATCGACGCGCATTACCCGGACACGGTTCTCCTGGCGGAGGCCAACCAATGGCCGGAGGACGTCGTCGACTACTTCGGGGACTTCCCCAGCGGCGGCGACGAATGCCACATGGCATTCCATTTCCCCGTCATGCCCCGCATCTTCATGGCGGTGCGGCGGGAATCCCGCTACCCGGTCTCGGAAGTCCTCGCCAAGACCCCGTCGATCCCGTCCGGCTGCCAGTGGGGCATCTTCCTGCGCAACCACGACGAGCTGACCCTCGAAATGGTCACCGACGAAGAACGCGACTACATGTACGCGGAATACGCGAAGGACCCGCGTATGCGCGCCAACATCGGAATCCGCAGGCGCCTGGCCCCACTCCTGGACAACGACCGCAACCAGATCGAACTGTTCACCGCCCTGCTGCTCTCCCTCCCCGGCTCGCCGATCCTCTACTACGGCGACGAGATCGGCATGGGCGACAACATCTGGCTCGGCGACCGCGACGGAGTCCGCACACCGATGCAGTGGACCCCGGACCGCAACGCGGGCTTCTCCTCGTCCGACCCGGGACGGCTGTTCCTCCCGACCATCATGGACCCGGTCTACGGCTACCAGGTGACGAACGTCGAGGCGTCGATGTCCTCGCCGTCCTCGCTCCTGCACTGGACCCGGCGCATGATCGAGATCCGCAAGCAGAACCCGGCGTTCGGACTCGGCTCCTACAACGAGCTGCCCTCGTCGAACCCGGCCGTCCTCGCCTATCTCCGCGAGTACGAGGACGACCTGGTGCTCTGCGTGAACAACTTCTCCCGCTTCCCGCAGCCCACCGAACTCGACCTGCGCGCCTACGAGGGACGCCACCCCGTCGAACTCATCGGCGGCGTCCGCTTCCCAGCGATCGGCGAACTGCCCTACCTCCTCACCCTCGCGGGCCACGGCTTCTACTGGTTCCGCCTGCGAAAGGACCCCGTGTAGCCCATCCGGAACCCGGGCGGGGCGGTTTCCCCCGGCCCGCCCGGGGCACGCCAACAGGAACGCCCCGCCCTCCCCGGGGAAAGGACACGACGCCATGTCGGAAGCCGTCACGCACACCATCGCGAAAAGCTCTGGCTGGCTGGACCCGCTGCTGCGGGAGTGGTTGCCGCGGCAGCGGTGGTTCGCGGGCAAAGGACGCCCCGTCACCGGGTTCACCCCGGTGGCGGCGACCGAACTGCTGCCGCTGGACTCGAACCTCGGCCTGCTGCACCTTCTCGTACGCACCCACCAGCCCCTCGTACCGGCCCAGGGCGCGCCCGCCGTCCCCGCCGACTGCTACCAGCTGCTGATCGGCGTACGCGAGACCCTGCCGCCCCGGCTCGCACCCGCGCTGATCGGCCATGTGACCGAGGGACCGCTGGCCGGGCGCACGGTGTACGACGCGCTGCACGACCCCCGGCTCGCCGATGTGCTGCTGGAGGCGCTGCGGACGGAGGCACGCGTCGGCGAGCTGCGCTGCGAGCGGGACCTGGACCATCGGATCGCGGAGCATCTCGTGCCGCGTCTGGTGACCTCGGAGCAGTCCAACTCGTCGATCGTCTATGGCGATACGTTCATTCTGAAGCTGTTCCGCCGGGTCGTGGCAGGCGCCAACCCCGATCTGGAACTGCCGCTGCTGCTGTCGCGCGAGGGGTGCCGCCGGGTGCCGGCGCCGGCGGCCTGGATGCTGGCGGACCTGGACTCCGTGGGCGGCAATGGTTCAGGTTCAGGCTCCGCTTCAGGTTCTGATTTCGTTTCCGGTTCCGGTTCTGGTTCTGGTTCCAGTCCTGGTTCTGGTTCTGGTTCCGTCTCGGGTGACGGGACGCATGTACTGGGGGTGCTCCAACCGTATCTCCAGGGCGCTGCCGACGGCTGGGAGCTGGCGTTGAGCGTGCTGGCCAAGGGGGAGGACTTCACGGCGGAGGCGCGGGCGCTGGGACGCACGACGGCCGAGGTCCACACGGCTCTGGCCCGGGCCCTGCCGACGGTCACCTTCGGCCGGGCCCAACTGGAGGCGCTCGTCGACGGGATGACCGAACGGCTGGACGCCGCCGCCCAGGCCGTACCGGCGCTCCGGCCCTACGCGCCCGGGCTGCACACGGCCTTCGAGGCGCTCGCGGATCTGGCGGCCGAGGGGCGCTCGTGGACGGCCCAGCGCATCCATGGGGATCTGCATCTGGGGCAGTGCCTGCGGTCGCCCTCCGGTGTCGGTGACGATGCCGGTCCTGCTTCCGTTTCCGCATCCGCATCCGCATCCGCATCCGATTCTGCTTCTGCTTCTGCTTCACCTTCCGGCGAGTGGTCTCTCATAGATTTCGAGGGCGAGCCGGCCAAACCGCTCGCCGAGCGGCGGATGCCCCAGCCCGTCGCCCGCGACATCGCCGGAATGCTCCGCTCCTTCGACTACGCCGCGCACTCCGTCCAGCCACCGGCCACCGACTGGGCGGCCCTGTGCCGGGCCGCGTACTGCTCCGGGTACGCGGAGGTCGCCGGGGCGGATCCGCGCACCGATCCCGTGCTGCTGCGCGCCTTCGAGACCGACAAGGCGGTGTACGAGGTCCTCTACGAGGCCCGCCACCGCCCCGACTGGCTCCAGGTCCCGCTGACGGCGGTCCGTCGGCTGGCCGCCGGTGCCGATGTTCCCTGACCCCGATCCACCGCCCACACCCACGTACGTCAACGTCCACGCTCAGTAGGAGGCCGTACCTGTGACTCCCCGTCCGCCGTCCGAGGACAGCACGCAGCACACCGGCGCAGACGCGCAGAACGAGACCGTCGAGGCCAGGCCCGCGGTCAGGAAGACGGCCGGGAAGAAGACCGTGGCGAAGAAGGCGACGGCGAAACAGGCGACCGCGAAGAAGACACCGGCGCAGAAGGCCCCCGCGAAGAAGGCCACCGCCAAGAAGGCCCCGGCGAAGAAGGCCACCGCCAAGAAGACCGCGAGCAAGACAGCCGCCGCCACGACGAGCCCCGCCAAGAAGACCGCCGCGAAGAAGCCGGCCAAGGCGGTGAAGGCCGTGAAGGCGGTGAAGACCGCCAAGGCGACCAAGGCCACCAAGACCACCAAGGTGCCCAAGCCCCGCAAGGCCCCCGGGGTGGCCCCCGCCTTCTCCCCGGCCGTCGACGGCGGTGACCGTGAGCGGCTGGTCTCGGGCACGCATCACGATCCGCACTCCGTTCTGGGGGCGCACCCCGCGCCCGGGGGCGTGGTGTTCCGGGCGTTCCGGCCGTACGCGCTCGGGGTGAGCGTGGTGGTGGACTCGCTGCGGGCCGAGCTGCACGACGACGGGGACGGCTTCTTCTCCGGGCTGCTGCCGCTGCGGGAGGTGCCCCCCTCGTACCGGCTGCTCGTCTCGTACGAGGAGAGCGTGCAGGAGACCGAGGACGCGTACCGTTTCCTGCCCGCGATCGGCGAGCTGGACCTGTACCTGATCGGCGAGGGCCGGCACGAGGAGCTGTGGCGGGCGCTGGGCGCCGAGCCCATGACCCACCAGGGTGTGACCGGTACCCGCTTCACGGTGTGGGCGCCGAACGCGCGCGGGGTGCGGCTGGCCGGGACCTTCAACTTCTGGGACGGCAGCGGCTATCCGATGCGCTCGCTGGGGTCGTCCGGGGTGTGGGAGCTGTTCGTGCCCGGGATCGGCGACGGCGAGCTCTACAAGTTCGAGATCACGCGGCCGGACGGCTCGAAGACCCTCCGGGCCGACCCGCTGGCGCGCCACACGCAGGCCCCGCCGAACACGTCGTCGATCATCCACGCGTCCGCCTACGAGTGGGGCGACGGGGAGTGGATGACGAGGCGCGCGGACGTCCCCGTCCACCAGGCCCCCTTCTCGGTCTACGAGATCCACCTGGCCTCCTGGCGCCCCGGCCTGACCTACCGCCAACTGGCCGAGCAGCTCCCGGCGTACGTGAAGGACCTCGGCTTCACCCACGTCGAGCTGCTCCCCGTGGCCGAGCACCCCTTCGGCGGCTCCTGGGGCTATCAGGTCACCGGCTTCTACGCGCCCACGGCCCGGCTCGGCACCCCCGACGACTTCAAGTACCTGGTCGACGCCCTGCACCGGGCCGGGATCGGCGTACTGATGGACTGGGTGCCGGCCCACTTCCCGCGCGACGACTGGGCATTGGCCGAGTTCGACGGGCGTCCGCTGTACGAGCACGAGGACCCGTCGCGGGCGGCGCATCCCGACTGGGGAACGCTGGAGTTCGACTACGGGCGGCGGGAGGTGCGGAACTTCCTGGTGGCGAACGCGGTGTACTGGTGCGAGGAGTTCCACATCGACGGGCTGCGGGTGGATGCCGTGGCCTCGATGCTGTACCTGGACTACTCGCGTGAGCCGGGTCAATGGACGCCGAACGAGCACGGCGGCCGGGAGAACCTGGACGCGGTCGCGTTCCTGCAGGAGATGAACGCGACGGTGTACCGGCGGGTGCCGGGGGTGGTGACCATCGCGGAGGAGTCGACCGCCTGGGACGGCGTCACGCGCGCCACGCACCACACCGGGCCGGGCGGCTTCGGGGGTCTCGGCTTCGGCCTGAAGTGGAACATGGGCTGGATGCACGACTCGCTGGGCTACATGGCGAAGGAGCCCGTCCACCGCAAGCACCACCACAACGAGATGACGTTCTCGATGGTGTACGCGTACAGCGAGAACTACGTGCTCCCCATCTCCCACGACGAGGTCGTCCACGGCAAGGGCTCGCTGGTGTCGAAGATGCCGGGCGACTGGTGGCAGCGGCGGGCCAACCACCGGGCGTACCTGGGCTTCATGTGGGCCCATCCCGGCAAGCAACTCCTCTTCATGGGGCAGGAGTTCGCGCAGGGGGCGGAGTGGTCGGAGGCGCACGGGCCGGACTGGTGGCTGCTGGATCCGGCGTACGGGGCGGAGGCGGACCACCGGGGGGTTCGGGACCTCGTCCGGGACCTCAACGCGGTCTACCGGCACACCCCTGCGTTGTGGGAGCGGGACACCGAGCCGGACGGGTTCCAGTGGGTGACCGGGGACGCGGCCGACGACAATGTGCTGGCGTTCCTGAGGTACGACGCGGAGGGTTCGCCGGTGTTGGCGGTCTCGAACTTCTCGCCGGTCGTCCGGGAGGAGTATCGGTTGGGGGTGCCGGAGGAGGTGCCGGCCTGGGTCGAGGTGCTCAACACGGATGCGGAGCGGTACGGGGGTGGCGGCGTCGGTAACGCGGATCCGGTGAAGCCGGAGCCCCAGGCCTGGCACGGCCGCTCCGCCAGCGTCCGCCTCACTCTGCCGCCGCTGTCGACGGTCTGGCTTCGCCCCGCCTGATTTCCTGGCTCGCGCAGTTCCCCGCGCCCTTCAGGGGCGCGGGGAACTGCGCGACAAGCCCCCACCGGCCCGCAGTCGAACAAGCGCCCCGGGGGGTCTGGGGGCGCAGCCCCCAGGGATGGGAACGGGTAGGGGCGGCGGGGGTGAGGAAAATCCGCCCGGCACCCCGTCAGGCCTTCCGCCCCCCGAACATCATCCTCCGCAACGCCCCCAGCAACCCGCTCCTCTGCCGCTCGGCCTCGGGCACGGCGACCACCCCGTCCGTCTTCTCCGCGCCCTCCGGCGGCCCGGGCACAACCACCCCCGCGCTCAACTCGTACCGGACCGGCAGCAGCCGCAGCCCCCGCACCACCGGCCCCGACCGCCACGGCAACTGGTCCGGCGGCAGGGTCAGTTCTGCCTTGGCGAAGTGTTCGAAGATGCGGCCGACAGCAGTCGTCATGATCGTCCCGGCCAGCTCGCGCGCGGCGCTGGGGCACTGGTGCGGCCCAGCCCCCCACGCCAGATGCGCCCGCGTACTGATCGCGGAGTCGACGAGGTGGGACGACTGGATGGCCAGCAGGTCCCGATGCGCGGAGGCCACCGACGGCGAGACGATGTCACCGGCCCGGATCCAGAAGTTCCCCAGCCGCACGTCCCGCGCCGCGAACCGGAAGCAGAGATTGGCGGTCGGCGGATTCGCGAGGGCCGCCCGGTTCACCGTCTCGCCGACCTGCCCGGCCGACAGGCTCCGCCGCACGCTCGCGTTGCCGCGCAACACCTCCAGCAGCGTGTTGCAGACCATGTTCCCCGTGATGTCGTTCAGATAGACCGCGTTCATGAACAGCTCACGGCCCAGCTGCTCGTCGCTCAGCGTGGGGTCCGCGAGCAGCATGTACGAGGTCAGGTCCTCGCCCGGTCGCGAGCGGCGGTGCGCCGCCAGGCGGGTCATCGCGCCCAGCACCCGCCCCGTCGCCGGCCCGGCGTCCGGCCCCCCGTCCAGCATCCGCCACAGGTCCATGACGATCTCGTCGCTCAGCTCCACCGGGCAGCCGAACAGCTTGGTCGTGACCATCAGCAGCAGCGGCCGTGTGTACTGCGCCGCCAGATCCGCGAAACCGACCCGCCCGGACTCGGCGGCCAGCATCCCGACCAGCTCGTCCGCGTACCGGGCGACGGCCGCCCTCAGCTCCCACCCCTCGGGGCTGTGGCCGTCCTGGAAGGGCCGCATCGCCGAGTGGTACGTCTGCCGCGCGGCCCGGTGTTCCTCGTCGTCGAAGAACATCGTCTGCCGTACCTCGTACCCGGCGAGCAGCGGCCAGTCCTGCGGCAGCCGCCCCTCCGCGCGGGCCCGCCAGTGCCGTACGTCCCGCCGCCACACGCTCTCGTTGCGCAGGACCTCCAGCACCTCGCGGTAGTCGAGGACCAACCAAGCCGGTACGCCCATCAGACCCACGGGCGCCACCGGGCCGTACGTACGCCGCAGTCGCTCGTACACGCTCCCCGGATCCACGTCGAACTCCGAGGTCAGCAACGGCTCCACGCTCAGCGACTCCAGCGTGGGGCTGTCGGCCGGAGCGGCCGCGAACGGATGTGTTTCCATGCCGACACGCATACCGCATCCCACCTGCACAAGCAGTGACGATGACCCGAACTGTTACGGCTTGGTGATCCCTGATGCACCTGGGGTGACCGTCATCCCCGCCAGCGGCGCCGGCAGGTCCCCCTCGTGCACGACACCCAGCGCCTGCGTCGCCCGCGTCAGCGCCACGTACAGATCGCTGGTGCCGAACCGGCCGGGCTCCACGACCAGGACGGAGTCGAACTCCAGGCCCTTGGCCTGCCGGGGGTCGAGAAGGACGACGGTCCTGGTCAGGTCCGGTTCCGCGCCGGCGGTCACCCCGTCCAGGCGGGCCGCCAGCGCCCGGTGCAGCTCGCGCGGCGCGATGACCGCGAGCCGTCCCTCGGCGGGGGTCAGCTCCGCGACCGCCTTGGCCACCGCGGCGGGCAGCTCCCCGGCGGCCGACCGACGCGCCCACGGCCGTACTCCCGTCGACCGCACCGAGCTCGGCGGCTCGAAGTCCGGCTCCGCGGCGCGTACGACGGCGGCCGCGACCTCCATGATCTCGGCCGGGGTGCGGTAGTTGACGCCGAGACGGGTGTGCTCCCAGCGGTCCTCGACGTACGGGGCGAGGATGTCGGCCCAGGAACCGACGCCCGCGGCCTCCGCCGTCTGGGCCGGGTCGCCGACCAGGGTCATCGCGCGGGTCGGCGAGCGCCGCATCAGCAGCCGCCAGGCCATCGGCGACAGCTCCTGCGCCTCGTCGACGATGATGTGTCCGAACGCCCAGGTCCGGTCGGCCGCCGCCCGCTCGGCCGCGCTGCGGTGGTCGTCCTCCTCGTGCCGCTCGGCGAACCGCTCGGCGTCGATGATGTCGTGGGCCGACAGGACCTCCGAGGCGTCGGGATCACCGTCCTCCTTGTCCTCGAACTCGTAGGTGCGCGAGGCGTAGGACACGTCCAGCACGCCCTGCGCGTACGCGATCTGGGTCTCCCGTCGGCGTTCCGCGCGGGCACGGGACAGCCGGTCGTCCTCGCCGAGCAGTTCCGCCGCCTCGTCGAGGAGGGGTACGTCGGCGACGGTCCACGCGCGGGTGACCGGGCGGCGTACGGCGTCGGCGTCCTCCCGCGACAGATACGCGTCCGGCTCGGCGAGGAAGTCGGCGACCAGGCGGCGCGGGGTGATCCGGGGCCACAACCGGTCGATCGCGGACCAGACCTCGGGGTTCTCGGCCAGCTCGTCGCGGATCTGGGTGATGTCGCTGGCGTCGAGGAGGTTGGAGCCGTCGTACGGGTCGGTACCGATGCGCTCGGCGACCATGTCGGTGAGGGTGTTGAGGACATAGCCCTCGAAGTGCTCGCGGGCCGCGTTGTGCGGGAGCTTGGCCTCGCGGGTGCGTTCGCGGGCGACCCGGACGAGGTCGTCGTCGAGCATGAGGACCTCGCGGTCGTGCTCGATGGCGATGACCGGGTCGGGGAGCGCCTGCCGGTCTCGTACGACGGCGGCGAGCACCTCGGCCATGGCGGCGCCGCCCTTCACACGGGCCGCCGCCGGGGTGTCGGCCGCCGTGGCCCGTACGCCGGGGAACAGTTCGCCGACCGTGGCGAGCAGGACGCCCGTCTCGCCCAGGGAGGGCAGCACCTCGCCGATGTAGCCGAGGAACGCGGGGTTCGGGCCGACGATGAGGACGGCGCGCTTGGCGAGCAGTTCACGCTGCTCGTACAGCAGATACGCGGCCCGGTGCAGCGCGACGGCCGTCTTGCCGGTGCCGGGGCCGCCCTCCACGACCAGGACGCCCTGGTGCGGGGCGCGGATGATGCGGTCCTGCTCGGCCTGGATGGTCTGCACGATGTCGCTCATCCGGCCGGTGCGGGCGGAGTTGAGCGCGGCCAGCAGCACGGCGTCGCCGGAGGGGTCCTCGTGCCCGGTGCGGGTCTCGTCGCCGAGGTCGAGGATCTCGTCGTGCAGGGCGGTGACCCGGCGGCCGTCGGTGGTGAGATGCCGGCGGCGGCGCAGGCCCATCGGGGTGTGGCCGGTGGCGAGATAGAAGGGACGGGCGACCCCGGCCCGCCAGTCGATGAGGATCGGCGTGCGCTCGGCGTCGTCCCGGCGCAGCCCGATCCGCCCGATGTGGTGGCTGACGCCGGAGGCGAGGTCGATCCGGCCGAAGCAGAGCGAACCGTCGACGGCGTTCAGCGCGGCGAGCAGCCCCGAGCGCTCGGCGACCAGGATGTCCCGCTCCAGGCGGGCCTGCTGGGGGGTGTTGCCCTGCGCCAGCGCGTCCGTGACGGAGACCTCGGTGTCGCCGCGCAGCACGTCCACGCGCGCGTACAGCGAGTCGATGAATTCCTGCTCCCGACGCAATTCACTGTCTGGAAAGTCGGTGTTTGACAATTCCACTCCCGGCCCGATATACTCTGCTCATTGAACTTTTCCGCGACCACTCCCACATGAAGTCGCGAATCATCAAAGATACGTCAAGAAATCCCCCGAGCGCAATTCGCTCGGGGGATTTCTTCTGTTCGGGCCGGTATTACAGCACCTCGGCGAGTTCCTCCAGCAGCCGTCGCTTCGGCCGGGCCCCGACCATCGACTTCACCGGCTCACCGCCCTTGAACACCAGGAACGTCGGCATCGCCAGCACCTTGTAGGCGTTGGTCGTCCCCGGGTTGGTGTCCACGTCCAGCTGCACCACCTTCACCCGGTCGCCCTCCTCCGCCGCCAGGGCGCTCAGCACCGGCCCCATCTGCCGGCAGGGCGGGCACCAGTCCGCGGTGAACTCCACCAGCACCGGCAGCTCCGCCCCGATCACCTCCGCCGCGAAGTCCGCGTCGGTCACCTCGGCCACACCCGCCGCCTTGATCACAGCTCCTGCCCTCCCAGTTCGCACATCGGTGGTGGCTCCTCGACCGCTGCCAGCCGCACTCCGATCTCCGCCCGTACGGCCTGCAACTCGCCGATCAGCGCGTCCAGCTCGTCGAGCTTGCGCCGGTAGACCGCGAGCGAGGCCGGGCAGGAGTCGCCCTCCGGATGACCGGCCCGCAGACACTCCACGAAGGGCCGTGTCTCCTCCAGGTCGAACCCGAAGTCCTGGAGCGTCCGGATCTGCCGGAGCAGCTTCAGATCGCTCTCGTCGTACGTCCGGTATCCGTTGCCGCCGCGCCGGGCGGGCAGCAGCCCCCGTGCCTCGTAGTACCGCAGCGTCCGGGTCGTGGTCCCGGCCCGAGCGGCCAGCTCGCCGATTCGCATGCGTACGAACGTAGTCCTTGACGCCGACGTCAAGGCAACAGCGGTTTCCGCTCCACGGGGGAGGTCAGCACGATGGACGTCGTCGTGCGCCCCAGCGCGGAGACCTCCTCCAGGACCTCCTCCAGGTGGACGGTGTCCCGGACGGCGACCTTGAGGATCCAGCAGTCCTCGCCGACGACGTGGTGCACCTCCGTGATCTCCGGGCGCGCGATCAGCTCCAGCGTGCGGGGGTGCTTGAGGTTGTAGCCGCCGTGCGGGTTGACCCGGATGAACGCCTGGATGCCGTAGCCGAGGCGGGCCGGGACCACCTGGGCGCCGTAGCCGCTGATCACGCCCGCGGCCTCCAGCCTTCGCACCCGCTCGGTGACCGCCGCCGGACTCAGCCGCACCCGGCGGCCCAGCTCGCTGAGCTTGATCCGCCCGTCGGTCTGGAGCAGTTGGAGGATCTGCCGGTCCAGCGCGTCGAAGGCCACCGATGTTTCGCCGGTGGCGGCCCGCAGATGCCGTGGTTCTTTCGGTGCGGCGGCCTGAACTCCCATGGTTCCCCCTTCAGGACGTGGATGTACGCCGGGAGAATTATGGTCATGACGATCACGGAAAAGGCACCAGAGGTGCGAAAGATATTGGTCATCGGCGGAAACCGCTATTTCGGCAAGCGGCTCATCGCCCGCCTGCTGGCCGCCGGGAACCGGGTGACGGTACTGAATCGCGGATCGTCCCCGCCACCCCCGGGCGCAATTCACCTCGTCGCCGACCGCGACGACGAGAAGTCGCTGAATACGGCGCTCGGCGCCCGCACCTTCGACGTCGTGATCGACCAGGTCTGCTACACACCGCTCCAGGCGGCGATCGCCCGCCGCGTCTTCGCGCGGCGCACCCGCCGGTATGTGCTGACGTCGACGGTCGAGGTGTACGAGTACGAGGACTCGGCGGCCCCTGTACGGGAGACGGCCGTCGACCCGCTCGGGGTGCCGGTCGATCTCGGACTCCCCTGGCACGAGCCGGAGTTCCGCGAGGCGCACTACGGCGAGGGCAAGCGGCAGGCGGAGGCGGTGTTCGCGGCCGACCCGCCCTTCCCGTACACGGCCGTCCGGGTGGCCCATGTGCTGGGCGGGGACGACGACTTCACGGGCCGGCTCGACTACTACGCCGACCGGCTCCGCGCCGGCGAACCGATCCCCGTGCCCGCCGTGAACCACCCGGCGACGTACATCCACGTCGAGGAGATCGCGGACTTCCTGGCGTGGGCGGCCCGCGAGGACTTCACTGGTCCGGTCAACGCCGCCTCCCACGGGGTGCTGAACACCGGGGAACTGTGCGAGGCGGTGGCCGCGCACGTCCCGGCGGGCAAGGCGGTCCTCCAGCCCGTGGAGGTCGGCGAGGTCTCCCCGTTCTCCTTCTTCCGCTCCTACGGCATGGACAACTCCCGGGCCGAACGGCTCGGTTTCTCCTTCGGCGACGTACGGGAATGGCTTCCGGGCGCGGTGGCCGAGACTCTCGGAAAGGGCGACGTCTGACATGCGGTACCGCACCCTCGGCGACCTTCGTGTCAGTGCGATCGGGCTCGGCGCGATGCCGCTGTCCATCGAGGGCCGCCCCGACGAGACGCGGGCGACGGCGACCGTCCACGCGGCGCTGGACGCCGGTGTCACCCTGATCGACACGGCGGACTCGTACCATCTCCCCGGCGCCGAACCCGGCCACAACGAACGGCTGGTGGCCCGTGCTCTCGCCTCCTACGGCGGCGACACGGCCGACGTCCTCGTCACGACGAAGGGTGGCCGGGGCAGACCGGCCGACGGGAGCTGGACGGTGTCGGGCTCGCCACGTCATCTGAAGACGGCAGCCGAGGCGTCCCTCAAGCGGCTCGGCGTGGACGCCATCGGCCTCTACCAGCTCCACAAGCCCGACCCCGCCGTCCCCTTCGAGGACTCCGTCGGCGCCCTGCGCGACCTCCTCGACGAGGGCAAGATCCGCCTGGCCGGCCTCTCCAACACGGACACCGGCCAGATCCGCACGGCCCGGCGAATACTGGGCGACCGGCTGGTGTCGGTGCAGAACCGGTACTCGCCCGCCGTCCGGGACAGCGAGGCCGAGCTGCGGCTGTGCGAGGAATCGGGGCTGGCGTTTCTGCCGTGGAGTCCGTTGGGTGGGATATCGCGGAGTTCGCTGGACGGTCCGTCCGGGCGGAGCTCACCGGTCGCCTTCGGCGCGTTCCACGAGGTGGCCCGGGAGCGTGGAGTGAGCCCTCAACAGGTTTGCCTGGCCTGGTTGTTGGCCCTGTCGCCGACGGTCGTACCGATACCGGGGGCGAGCCGCCCGGAGTCCGTCCGGGACTCGGCGGGGGCGGCGGGGCTGGAGCTGACGGAGGGGGAGGTGGGGCGGTTGTCGGCGGTGGTCGGGGGTGGGTGAGGTGTGTCGGCGGTGGGTCAGGGGTGGGTGAGGTCGGCGGTGGTCAGGGGTGGGTGAGGTGTGTCGGCGGGTGCGGGTTGTGGTGGGTTGCTCGCGCAGTTCCCCGCTCCCCTGAAAGCCGGGGCTGCGCCCCGTGCTTTTGTACCCCCACCCACCCACCCGGAGCCGACAAGCCGACGCGGGCACAATGGCTCACATGACCCCCGGTAACCCCACCCGTGCCGACGCGAACCGCCGCCGGATCCTCGATGTGGCGCTCGCCGAGCTGCTGCGTGACCCCGACGCGTCCATGGACCAGATCGCGCGCGCCGCAGGTGTCGTACGGCGCACGGTGTACGGCCACTTCCCGAACCGCGAGGCCCTGGT
The DNA here is from genome assembly GCF_030294945.1 of Streptomyces graminofaciens. Lineage (NCBI taxonomy): Bacteria > Bacillati > Actinomycetota > Actinomycetes > Kitasatosporales > Streptomycetaceae > Streptomyces > Streptomyces graminofaciens. The sequence goes on from NZ_AP018448.1 coordinate 4,809,277, forward strand.
CGGCACCCTCGTCGACCAGGCGGTGGAGGCGGTGGCGGCGGCCCAGGCGGTCAGCCGCGAGGGCGTCGACGACCCGGCGGAGGAGCTGACCCGCTCGGTCCTGGCCACCTGGGAGATCGCCGACCGTTACCGGCTGCTTGTCGCCCTGGCCCAGCGCAGCGTCACCGTCCAGGGCATCCGCGAACGGCTCGCCCCGGTCCGCGAGGCCGCCGTCGCCCTGCTCCGACGGGGTCTGGACGAGGGCGCGTTCACCTCTCCGCTGCCGGCGCCGGCCCTGTCGTACGTACACGAGCAGACCCTGTTCGCCCTGATGGAGGCGGTGAACGACGGGCTGCTGCCCGCCGCGGAGGCGGGCCGCTCGGCGGCGGTCACGATGCTGATGGGGGCGGGGGTGCCGACGGACACGGCCACCGCGCTGGTGGTGAACATGGCCTCCAAGCAGACCTCCGAGCAGACCTGAGAACGGACCTGAGAACAGAAAAGACCGAGCGGCCGGATCTACGGGGGAGGATCCGGCCGCTCGGCGTTCTCGGGAGGGCTCAGGGGGTGGTTCTCAGGGTCTTCCTCAGGGGGTCTTTCTCAGGGGGCGCCCCGTTCGGGGAGCGGGGCGCCCGAGGCACTCACGCCTTGGCGAGTTCCTTCTCACCGTCGGCGTCGGAGGCGGCATCGTCCCCGGCGACAACGTGGTCGTCCTGCAGTGTCTTCTCGTCGAAGGGCAGCTGTCCGGCGAGGACCTGCTCGACCCGGCCCTTGTCGATCTCCTTGGTCCAGGTGCCGATGAGGACCGTGGCGACGGCGTTGCCCGCGAAGTTGGTGAGGGCGCGGGCCTCGCTCATGAAGCGGTCGATGCCGACGATGAGGCCGACGCCGTCCACCAGGGCGGGCTTGTGGGACTGCAGACCGCCCGCGAGGGTGGCGAGACCGGCACCGGTGACACCGGCGGCGCCCTTCGAGGCGACCAGCAGGAAGAGCAGCAGCGCGATCTGCTCGCCGATCGCCATCGGCGTGCCCATGGCGTCGGAGATGAACAGGGACGCCATGGTCATGTAGATCATGGTGCCGTCGAGGTTGAAGGAGTAGCCGGTCGGGACGGTGATGCCGACGACGGGCTTGCTGACACCCAGGTGCTCCATCTTCGCGATGAGGCGCGGCAGCGCGGACTCGGAGGAGGAGGTGGACAGGATCAGCAGGAACTCACGGCCCAGGTACTTGAAGAACGTGAAGATGTTCAGGCCCGCGACGATCTTCAGCAGTGCGCCGAGGACGATGAAGACGAAGAGGAAGCAGGTGATGTAGAAGCCGACCATCAGCACGGCGAGGCTCTTGAGGGCGTCCAGACCGGCGGAACCGGTCACGGCCGCGATGGCGCCGAACGCACCGACCGGGGCGGCCCACATCACCATGGCGAGGATGCGGAAGACGAGGCGCTGGATGTGCTCGACGCCGCGCAGGATCGGCGTGCCGGCGTTGCCCATGGCCTGGAGCGCGAAGCCCGCGAGGAGCGCGACGAGCAGGGTCTGGAGGACCTCGCCGCCGGTGAAGGCGGAGACGATCGTGGTCGGGATGATGCCGAGCAGGAACTCGGTGGTGTCCTTGGCCTCCGGCGAGACCTGCGCCTGGCCGGTCTCCTTGATCGCGTCGGTGACGGCGAGACCCGTGCCGGGCTCGACGATGTTGCCGACGACCAGACCGATGCCGAGGGCGACCAGCGACATGATCAGGAAGTAGCCCAGTGCGATACCGCCGACCGCGCCTACCTTGGCGGCCTTCCGTACGGAACCGATGCCGAGCACGATCGTGCAGAAGATGATCGGCGAGATCATCATCTTGATCAGGTTCACGAAGCCGGTGCCGATGGGCTTCAGCTCGACGGCGAAGTCGGGGGCGATGAGGCCCACGGCGATGCCGAGGGCCACAGCCACGATCACGGCGATGTAAAGGTAGTGGGTGCGGTCCCGCTTGGCGGGTGCGGTAGGTGCCGTATTGGTGGTGCTGGCCACGGCTGCTCCTCGTCGACGACGTCGTCGGCTCATCCGGCGTGCGGCTCACGTCCGGGGGAATGCGGGAGAAGGTCTCCCAGGGGTGGAAGCCGTTGTGGCCTCCGGGGTGGAAGCCGTTGTGGCCTCCGGGGTGGAAGCCGTTGTGGCCTCCGGTTGGGAGACCGGCTCCCAGGGGGTGGGAGTGGGGGCTCCCGGGGCGGAACCCGAAGGTCCCTGTCGGCTTGCTGTTGGCTGGAACCCGCAGGTTCACGGGGGCGGAACCGGGGTGGGTTCCTGGGGGTGGGAGTGGGGGCTCCCGGCGGCTCGGGGGTGGGGTCCCGGGGCGGGAGTCGTGCTCCCTTTCGCGCTGTGGTCGATGGGGTGACTATGTCTCGCTCTGTGAGGGCGGTCACCCTTCCGTTCATTTAGTTCACGCCTACACGTCGATGCAGACTGTTGGCATGCGCGTCCCCCGACTCCTCAGCCCCCGCAGCCTGGCCGGTCAGCTCTTCGCCGTGCAGGCCGTACTGATCACGGTCGTGGTGCTGGGGTACGCGGTGTTCACGTACGTCAGCGACCGCTCCCAGGCGGAGGAGGCCGCACGCCGCCACGCGCTGGCCGTGGCCCGTACGGTGGCTGATTCCCCCTCCGTACGTGAGGCGGTCCACACCTCCGACCCGACGAAGCTGCTCCAGCCGTACGCCACCGAGGTGCAGCAGCACTCGGGCGTCGACTTCGTCACGATCATGAACACCGACGGCATCCGCTGGACGCACCCCCGTCCGGAGCAGATCGGCGAACACTTCCTCGGCCACATCGACAGGGCGCTGGAGGGCGACTCCATCACCGAGACCTATACGGGCACCCTCGGCCCGTCGGTCCGCGCGGTCACGCCGATAGAGGAGAACGGCAAGGTCATCGGCCTGGTCAGCGCCGGCATCAAGGTCGTGGCGATAAGCGAGCGCGTCCAGGGCCAGCTGACGGCCCTGGTCGGCGTGGCGGCGGGCGCGCTGGCCCTCGGCGGCCTCGGTACGTACATCGTCAACGCCCGCCTGCGTCGGCACACCCACAACATGAACGCCGCCGAGCTGAGCAATATGCACGACTACACCCAGGCCGCCCTGCACGCCGTACGCGAGGGCCTGGTGATGCTCGACGGCCAGTACCGGGTGGCGCTCATCAACGACGGGGCGCGGGAACTGCTCGGCGTGACGGAGGACGTGGTCGGCCGCTCGGTCGCCGACCTGGGCCTGCCCGCCCCTCTGACCGGGGCGCTGCTGGCGTCGGAGCCGAGGGTGGACGAGGTGCATCTGACGGCGGACCGGGTGCTGGTGGTGAACACGTCACCGGTGTCGGGCGGCGAGCGCAGGGGAACGGTGGTGACCTTGCGGGATGTGACGGAGCTGCAGTCCCTGACCGGCGAGCTGAACTCGGAACGAGGCTTCACCCAGGCCCTGCGCTCACAGGCGCACGAGGCCGCGAACCGCCTCCACACGGTCGTGTCCTTGATCGAGCTGGGCCGGGCTGACGAGGCGGTCGACTTCGCGACGGCGGAGCTGGAACTGGCACAGGCCCTCACGGACCAGGTGGTGGCGGCGGTGAGCGAACCGGTGCTGGCCGCCTTGCTGCTCGGCAAGGCGGCGCAGGCGAACGAACGGGGTGTGGAACTGGTGGTCTCGGAGGACAGTCGCATCGACGACGGCCTGCTGCCGCCGTCGCTCCCTGCCCGCGACCTGGTGACGGTGCTGGGCAATCTGATCGACAACGCCGTGGACGCGGCACAGGGATCGGTGGGGGCGAGAGTGACGGTGACGGCGTACACGGATACGGATGACGGGGCCGAGGTCGCGGACGACTCGGTGTTGGTCCTGCGCGTCTCCGACACGGGCGCGGGCGTGGACCCCGCCCATGCGGAGGCGGTCTTCGAACGCGGCTTCTCGACGAAACCGGCGGGCCCGGGCGGCCGAGGCCTCGGCCTGGCCCTGGCCCGCCAGGCCGTACGCCGCCACGAGGGCACCCTGACGGTGGCGGAGGCGGCCGGGGGCGGGGCGGAGTTCGAGGTACGGCTGCCGCTGCGGAGGGCGGATACGGTGCCGGTGACCGTGGCGGGGGGCGAGAGAGCATGAGCGAGCCGATCCGCGTCCTGGTCGTGGAGGACGACCCCGTGGCCGCCGACGCACACGTCATGTACGTCGGCCGCGTCCCCGGCTTCACGGTGGTGGGCAAGGCGCACACGGGGGCGGAGGCCCGCCGGGCGCTGGACCGCACCCCGGTGGACCTCCTCCTCCTGGACCTACACCTGCCGGACGTACACGGCCTGCAGTTCGCCCGCTCACTTCGCGCGACGGGCTACCACGTGGACGTGATCGCGGTGACGTCGGCGAGGGACCTGACGGTGGTGCGCGAGGGGGTCTCGCTCGGGGTGGTGCAGTACGTACTGAAGCCGTTCACGTTCGCGACGCTCCGGGACCGCTTGATCCGGTACTCCGAGTTCCATGCGGCGGCCGGGGAGGCGAGCGGCCAGGACGAGGTGGACAGGGCACTGGCGACGCTTCGCGCCCCCGGCCCGGCGGCCCTCCCGAAGGGCTTGAGCGCGCCCACGCTGGAGCGGGTGAGCGTGGCGTTGCGCGACTGCGCCGAGGGCCTGACGGCGGCCGGGGTCGCGGAGGAGGTGGGGATCTCGCGGATCACGGCTCGGCGGTATCTGGAGCATCTGGTGGACTCGGGGAGGGCTGCGCGGAGTCCGCAGTACGGGCAGGTGGGGCGGCCGGAGTTGCAGTATCGGTGGGTGAAGGGGCAGTAAGGGGCAGTAGGGCGGGGCTGATGTGGGGGATCCGCCAACGCACGGTCTGTTCAGGTGAGTTGGCAGTACCTTGGACGTGTGCCGGAGACAAAACCCACCGTAGTGGTCCTCACCGCGCTCCCGTCGGAGTTCATGGCCGTCCGTAAGCACCTGAAGGACACGGAGGTGCTGGAACACCGGAAGGGGACGCTGGTCGAGCGGGGCCGCCTCCCCGACTCCGCGTGGCACGTGGCCGTGGCCGAACTGGGCGCGGGCGCGCAGAACGCCGCCGCGCTGACCGAGCGGATCGTGGACTGGCTGGACCCCGAGGCGTTGCTCTTCGTCGGGGTGGCCGGCGGTCTCCAGGACGACATCGCGCTCGGCGATGTGGTGGTGGGTACGAAGGTGTACGGCATCCACGGCGGCAAGCAGACCCCGGAGGGGTTCCAGGTCCGCCCGGAGGCCTGGCGCTCCTCGTACCGGTTGGAGCAGGCGGCACGGTTCGCGTTGCGTGACCTCCCGGTGCACTTCAAGCCGATCGCGGTGGGCGATGTCGTACTGGCCGACGCGGAATCGGCGATCGCCGCGTATCTGCGGCTGCACTACAACGACGCCGCCGCGATCGAGACGGAGGGCTCCGGGGTCGCCCACGCGGCGCATCTGAGCGACGGCCTGGACGCGTTGGTGATCCGGGGCATCGGCAACCACGCGGACGCGGGCAAGCCCGAGGCGGACACCTCCGGCTCCCAGCCGCAGGCCGCGGAGCGGGCGGCGGAGGCGCTGGTGGCCGTGCTGCGGAGACTTCAGCCCTTCAGGGGGCGGTCGTCGGGGTCCGGGTCCGGCGACTCAGAGGAGGGGCCCCATGGGGGGTCCACTCCGACGTACGGGGATCGGGGGCCCACGTACGGAGGGGGGCACTACGACTTCCGGGGGAGCACGTTCAACGGGCCGTTCGTCGCGAAGCAGGTGGGGCGGGAGCGGCGGGAGGACGACAGGCGGTAACGCAGCGGAGGGCGGTGGCCCCGTACACGGCCCGGTCCCGGTCGCGAGCGCCTCGCTCCCTGCCGTACCCATCGGATTCACGGGCCGGAACGACGACCTGGCTCGTCTGATGCCGATCCTGGACCCGTCGGCCGAGTCCGATCTGCCGGTGGTGATCTGCGCGGTGTCCGGGCTGGGTGGGATCGGTAAGACGTCGTTGGCGTTGTACGCCGGGCACAAGGCGGTGCGGCAGGGGTGGTTCCCGGGCGGGACGCTGTTCGTCGACTTCCGGGGGTACGACGACAATCCGGTCACGCCGGATCAGGCGGTTCTGGCCCTTCTGGGCAAGCTCGGGGTGCAGGGGGCGGATCTTCCGGCTACGGCGCCTGAGCAGTACGTCCTCTATCGGGAGCTTCTCGCGGAGCGGCGCGCCCCGATGCTGCTGGTTCTCGACAACGCGTCGACTGCGAGCCAGGTCAACCGTCTCATTCCCGGTACTGACCATCACCGCGTGCTGATCACTTCGCGGGATCGGCTCTGGGCGTTGGACGCCCGGCTGATCGACCTGGACGCGCTGGAGCCGGGGGACGCGGCCGACCTCATCGACAAGTCCCTGCGGATCAGTGACGAGCGGGACGACCGGGTTGCGCGGGAGCCCGACGCCGTTGCCGACCTTGCCCGGTTGTGCGGTCACCACCCGCTCTCGCTCCAGATCGTCGCCGGTCTGCTGCGCAGGGGACGGTTCCGGACCATCGAGTCGATGGTGGAGAAGCTCCGGAACACCGAAGACAGGACAACAGCGCTGGGCGTACGACCGATTCTCGAGGCGGCGTACGACCAACTTCTTCCGGAACAGGCGAGGTTGCTGCGCCTGCTGTGTCTGGCACCGACGGCCGAGATCAGCAAGGAAGCGGCCGTGGCGCTGGCCGGCCTTGCCACGGACCAGACGTTGGCCTTGCTGGACGAGCTGGCTGCGTCACGCCTTGTCACACCGCTGTTGTCGGCTGGGGATGTCCGGTGGCGGTTGCATGACTTGGTGCGGGCGTTCGGGGTGGGTGTGGTGGCCGGGGATGCGGGGCTGCGGGAGGAAGGGGAGCGAGCTCGGGAGCAGCTGCTGGAGTTCTACCACCGGTGGGCGGAGGCGGCCGACGACCGGTTGAACTGGATTCCGGGGATGGCGGAGCCGGAGCGCTTCGCGGACCGGTTGGAGGCATGGGCATGGCTGGACAGCGAGCGTGCCGGTTTGGTCGCGGCGGTGCAGTGGGCGCGCGAGGAGCGGTACGCGGATAGGGCGGCGCGACTGGCCGGATGCCTGATCCGGTACCTGGAGTGGTGGCGGTACCTCGACGAGGGAATCACCGTCGCCCGTACCGCCCTGGAGGTCACCCAACGCTCCGGAGACCGATCGGTCGAGGCCCGTACCTGGAACCGCCTGGGCATGGTCCTGAGAACGGCCGACCGCACGGAGGAGGCGATCGAAGCCTGTTCCCGGGCTCGCGATCTGTTTCAGGACATCGGAAACCGTCACGGCGAAGCCACGGCCTTGGACGACCTTGCCAACGCCCTGGCGAAGAGCGGTCGGCTGGAGGCGTCGATCGAGGCGCACGTCCGCTGCCTCGGCCTGTATCAGGAACTTGAGGACCGCCGCGGTATGGGCAACGCCTGGAATCACCTCGGCGTCACCTTGCAGGGGACGGGCCGGACACAGGAGGCGATCGAAGCTCACACCCGCGCCCGCGACCTGTATCGGGCCGTGGAAGACCCGCATCGTGAGGCTCTGGCGTGGAGCAACCTGGGCTTGGCCTTGGGCAGGGCACATCGCATTGCCGAGGCCGTCGAGGCCCTCGACCACGCCTTGGACATCCACCTGAGGTTCGAGGACTGGCGCTGTGTGGGCCAGGTCCTGCACAACCTGGGGGTCGCCCACATGCGAGACCAACCCACCGAAGCCCGCGACTACCTCCTCCGGTCCGCTGAAGCCTTCACCCGAGCCAAGGCCCCCTCCGAAGCCGCCCAAGCCCAAGCCGCCGCAGACGCATTGACCTGACCGGACCACCCCTCCTCGCGACAGCCGCCGCAGTCGCCCTCGCCTCAGCCGCCCTCACCGCCTGCGGCAACGGCTCCGGCAGCGCCCCGGACACCGTCGAGGTCTCCTGCAAACAGTCGTGATGATGTGGGGGAACTTTGGGTGGGGCGGTTAAGCAACGAGGTGGGGTTACTCCAGGGCTTCGGCCCGGGTGCGGGATTGGGCGGCTTCGGCAGGGGCGTCGGCTCGGGTGTAGGCGTCGGCGGCTCGGAGGTAGGTGACGCGGGCTTCGGCAGGGCGATGGGCGTGCTCGTGAGCGAAGGCCAGGTTGTGGAAGGCATCGCCTGCCCTGTACCAGTCCTCGAACTCGCAGAGGATCTCCGGGGCTCTGCCGTGCGCCTCGATCGCCTCTTCCATCAGGCCCGCGTCCCGCAAGGCGCGGCCAAGGCTGTTCCACGTCATGGCCTCGCCATGGCGGTCCTTGGCTGCCTGGAACAGCCGGCGGGCATGGGCCAGGGCCTCGATCGCCTCCTCCACCCGACCCGCCTCCCGCAGAGTGAGACCCAGATTGCTCCACGTCGTGGCCTCGCCATGACGGTCCTTGGCTGCCTGGAACAGCCGGCGGGCACGGGCCAGCGCGTCGATCGCCTCCTCCACCCGACCCGCCTCCCGCAGAGTGAGACCCAGATTGCTCCACGCAGCGGTTTCACCGTGCCGGTCCCCTGCGGCCTGATGCAGGTCACGGGCGCGGTTGTGGGCCTCGACCGCCTCCTCCACCCGACCTGTCTCCCGTAGGGCAATGCCAAGATTGTTCTGCGCGATGGCCTCGCTGAGGCGACCCCCGGCGCCGTGCGGGGCCTCCAGCGCGGCACGGCCGACGATGATCCAGTCGTCGAAATGGCGCCGCCAGTGAAGGTACTCCCCCAGACACGCGGCCAACCTCACCGCCGTGTCGGCGAACCGCTCCTCCCGCGCCCACGAAGCCGCCACCACCAACCCCGCCCGCTCCCCGTCGAGCCAGGCCAGCGCCTCCCCCCGGTCCGCAAACCGCTCCGGCTCCGCCCTCCCCGGCAACCACCGCAACCGGTTGTCCGCCGCCAACGCCCACCGGCTGTAGAACCCCAGCACCCGCTGCCGCGCCGCCGCCCCCTCCTCCCGCAGCCCCGCATCCCCCTCCACCACACCCGCCCCGAACACCCGCACCAAGTCATGCAACCGCCACCACCCACGCCGGCCGCCTCGCTCCACAAGGTGCGCACGGGCCAACGCCTCCAGCTCCCGCAGCGGAGGAGCGCCTGGGCCGACCAGCGCCGCAGCGACCTCATTGCTCACCTCAGGCCCCGGCGCAAGGGCGAGCAGGCGCAGCAACCGGGCCTGCTCGCGCGGCAGCCTCCGGTACGAGAGGTCGAATGCGGCGCGGACACTGCGCTTACCGTCGCCGAGGTGGTCGAGGCGGTTGCGGAACTCGGAGAGTTCGGTGGCGAGTTCGGCAACGGGCTTGCCAGAGTCCAGCACGAGCAGCGCCGCCGCGATCTGGAGGGCCAGCGGCAGATGTCCACAGTGGGCGGCGAGTTCGGCTGCCGCCCCGGCCTCGTCTTCGACACGGCTGTCGGCCGGATCGGCGATCCGCACAGCCCGATCGAGCAGCTCGTACGCCTCCCCGGACGTCAGCTCGTCCAACGCCAGCAGCCGCGCCCCGAGCTGGGGCAACTTGTCGCGCGAGGTGACGAGCAGCCGATGCCGTACGTCACCGGGCAACAGCGGCAGTACCTGGTCCGGCGAAGACGCGTTGTCGGCCAGGATCAGTACCGCGCCACGCTCTCGCCCCCGCTCGGCGAGCCTCGACCGGTAGAGCGGGGCCCGCTGGTCCATCCCTACGGGAATGTCCTTCGGCTCCACACCGAGCGCACGCAGCAACGCCGCCAAGGCCTGCTCGCCGCTCACCGGTTCGTCGTCGTACCCGTGCAGATCCAGGAAGAGCACCCCGCCCGGAAACCAGCCCCTCCCACACGCCCGGTGCGCCGCTTCACCGGCGAGCGCGGTCTTGCCGATGCCACCGAGCCCGGACAGGGCCGCGACGAGCACCGGCGGCGTCGCCTCGCCGCGATCGGAGGACGGTTCGAGCGCGTCGAGCAGCCGCCCCAGTTCACCCGCCCGACCGGTGAACCCGGCCACCCTCGCAGGCAGCGCGTCCACGGCCGTCGGCGCCGCCGCCGCATGCTGATGGAAGTCGCCCTTGGCGACGAAAGGCCCGTTGAAGGTCGCGTCCCGGGCATCGATGTGGTCCCCGCCGTACCGCCCACCCTCACCGACCACCACGCCATCCCCCGAGCCGCTCCCGAACACAACGCCCCAACACGCTACGCCTCCACGACCCGCCCAACACCCACTCTGGCCAGGCCACTGCGCAGTACCGTGAAGAGGTGCCCGCCACGCCACCCACCAAGGCCGACCACCTGCTCTAAACCCCAACCCTCACCCCTCCGGCAACACCCCGGGCCGGAACGGCTCCACCCCCACCACCCTCCGCACCCGCACCGGCTCGATCAGGATCATCAGCCGCCGCTCGCCGGGCAGCAGCCACGGATACCGCTCCTCCCCGATGTACTTCCGCGTCAGCCGGTCCATGCCCCGTTCCGCCTCCTCCCCCTCCACGAACCGGACCACCCGCCCCCGGATCTCGGCCCGGTCGTAGGGGTTCTCGGTGTCGTGGTGGGACAGGGACACGCTCGGGTTGCGCCGCAGGTTCTCCTCCTTCACGCGCCCCACCGACGTGTTGACCATGACGTACTCATGGGCCCCGTCGCCGTCTCCGTCGACCTCGATGTCCACCCACATGGGCGACACCTGAGGTGCCCCGTCAGGGCCGACCGTCGCCAAGTGCCAGAAGTTCGGCGCCAGTAGGCGCTCACGTATGTGTCCGTCCAGCTTCACCATGAGGTCACCCTTACCCACGAGCGGTTGCTGTGCGCGCACTTCGCCAGTCAGACTGAACTGAGGTACGGATGTGACGACGGGGGTTGGAGCAAGTGGGCGGCACCGGAAGGGACTTGGGGAGCACACCCCCCAATCCGCCCAACCCACCGAGCCCGCCGCCCCCGGCCGCCCAACCGACTGCCACATCGGCCACCCCGACGGGCACCGCCAACTCCATCGACGGCACCCCCCAGATCACGGGCAACGCAATCCAGGTCGGCAACGCGGGAACCATTCACATCCATCCCCCAGCCCCCGCCCCGGCCCCGCCGACAGACCACCCCCTCGGGGACGGAACCCCGCACCCCTCGGTCCCTTCCGTCCCACCACCGCCGACCCCGCAGGTCCACCCCCTCACCCGCCCCCCGCCTCCCCCTCCTCCCGCAACAACCAGCCATCCGGCGTGATCATGCGGGTCGAGCTCGACGAGGAACGGTGCATCTACTTCTACGACGAGGGGATGGCGCGCTACTTCATCGACGCGCACCTGAGGAACATGGGCCTAGGAACATGAGCGATCACCCCGACATCAACCCCGACATCGACCCCGAGACCCAGCGCAGAGCCGTCGCCCTGCTCCAGAACCCCCCGTCCCCGGAGTCGATCACCGACACCAACACGGCCGACCGTGCCCTGAAACCACTCGAACGAGTCCTCCCCGTCACCGAACCGGGCCCGCTGCGCGCCACGCTCCTCTCCAACCTCGGTCTTCTCCGCCTCGCCCGCTTCCGCCACAGCGCAGACGTGACCGATCTCGACTGGGCCATCACCTACCTCGCCGACGCCCTCGTCGCCCAGCTCGACCAGCTCCGGCACAGCAGTGCACCCGCGCTCAGCGCCACGATCCCCAACCTGATCAGCGCGCTCCACACCCGCGCCGAGGTCACCGGCAACGCCGTGGACCTGGACCGGGCGATCTCCTGGGGGCGATACGCCGTCGTCCAGCTGCCGCCCGGCCTCTCCCAGCGGGCCGCCGCCCTCGCCAGTCTCAGCAGCGCGCTCCGCGTCCGGTACGAACACACGGGGAACGACGGCGACCTCACCGAGGCCATCGAACTGGGCCTGCGAGCCGTCGCCGACCTGGAGGATCCGACGGGCCCCGACGCCCTCCGGAAGGACCGCCCGGACCACCCCCGCCTGGCCTCCACCCTCTCCAACCTCGCCAGCGCCTACCTCCTCGCGGGCCGCGTCGACGAAGCCGTCTCCGTCACCGAGAAGGCCCTGGTCAAGGCCCGTACCGCCAACGACCTGCGCACCCAGGCCCGCACCCTCAACAATCTCGCCGGCTCCCTCATCCGCGCGGGCCGGACGGCAAACGCCGTAGAGGCCTACGAAGAGGCCCGGGCCCTGTTCCGCGACCTCGGCGACGCCGAAGGCGCGAAGCGCGTCACCGACAACCTCACCGTCGCCCGCGAACTACTGCCCTCAGCCGAAGCGCAACCCGAGCCCGAGCCTCAGCCTCAGCCCCAGCCGGAACCCCCACCCGAGCCCGAACCGTAGTTTCCTACAATCCGTGATTGTGGCCGAACCGCCCGTAGTCACCGCAGCCCCACGCCCCTAGGTTGTGCGCGTGCACCGACGCCCAGCCCATGAACGGCACGACCGGCATGAACGGCAGCCCCCGCAACAACAGGAACCCGCACAGGCCCCCACCCACACCCCGCCCTTCAACGCCCCGGCCGCCCAGAAACTCCGCGTCGCCCTCAACATGGGCCCCGAGGACGTGGCGTACTGGATGCGTTCCTCGTACGGCCTCCCCTACGTCGGCCCGGACCTCGTCATGGCCTGGGAACGCGGGACCATGACCCCGACCGCACCCGAACTCACCGCACTCGCTGGGGTGTTGTGGTGCTCACCGAGGGAACTCATCGGCGCCCCGCGCACCTTGCGCGAGCACCGCGTGACCCGCGGTCTCGCGCCGGAGGACGTCGCCCGGGCCGTCGGCCTCGAACTCAACAGCTATCTGCGCATGGAGGACGCCGGTGACTGGCACGGCAGCGACCGTCAGGCCTCCGCCCTCGCCGACGTCCTCGGCCTCTCCCTGCCCGACCTGATCGTCGTCACCGGCCGCGAGGCCCATCTCGCCGATCTCCTGCGTGGCGCGGTCACCACCCGCTGGCAGGCCTACGTACGGCCCACCGCCAAGCTGCTGTCCCTCGACCGACGCCTCCTGGAGGCCGTGCTCCAGGAGATGCACACCGACTACCAGGAGCTGGTGACCGCCGGCCTCACCTGGGCCAACGGCACCGCCGCGACCGACGCGGGCGACGCCGGTCGCGACCATCTCGAACAGATCATCGATCACTTCTGGCCACTCGTGCAGCGGACCAGCAGCTATTGAGATTGAACGTGTAGACGGCTATTGAACGTCTAGAACACCGACTCCGCCTCGTCCATCCGATCCTTCGGCACCGTCTTCAGCTCGGTCACCGCCTCCGCCAGCGGCACCATCTCGATCTCGGTGCCGCGCAGCGCGGTCATCCGGCCGAACTCACCCCGGTGCGCGGCCTCCACCGCGTGCCAGCCGAAGCGCGTGGCGAGCACCCGGTCGTACGCGGTCGGCGAGCCACCCCGCTGGACATGGCCGAGAATGACGGGCTTGGCCTCCTTGCCGAGGCGTCGCTCCAGCTCGTACGCGAGGGCCGTGCCGATGCCCTGGAAGCGCTCGTGGCCGAACTGGTCGATCTCGCCGTGGCCGTAGTCCATCGAGCCCTCGGCGGGGTGGGCGCCCTCGGCGACGCACACGACCGCGAACTTCTTGCCGCGTGCGAAGCGCTCCTCGACCATCTTCGCCAGGTCGGCCGGGTCGAACGCCCGCTCGGGCAGGCAGATGCCGTGTGCGCCCGCCGCCATCCCGGACTCCAGCGCGATCCAGCCCGCGTGGCGGCCCATGACCTCCACCACCATCACCCGCTGGTGCGACTCGGCGGTCGTCTTCAGACGGTCCATCGCCTCGGTGGCGACGCCGACCGCCGTGTCGAAGCCGAACGTGCGGTCCGTCGACGAGATGTCGTTGTCGATCGTCTTGGGGACACCGACCACCGGCAGGCCCGCGTCGCTCAGCATCCGCGCCGCCGTCAGCGTGCCCTCGCCGCCGATCGGGATCAGCGCGTCGATGCCGAACTGGTGTGCCATGTCCTGCGCGTTCTCGCACGCCTCGCGGAGGCGGTCGCGCTGGAGGCGGGAGGAGCCGAGGATGGTGCCGCCGCGGGCGAGGATGCCGCTGACGGACTCCAGGTCGAGACTGCGGTAGCGGCCGTCGAGCAGGCCGGCGTAGCCGTCCTCGAAGCCGATGACCTCGTCGCCGTAGTGCGCCACGGCTCGGTGCACGACCGACCGGATCACTGCGTTCAGGCCCGGACAGTCGCCGCCTGCGGTGAGAACTCCGATACGCATCGTGCTGTGTCTCCTGCTCGTCCTGCTTGGTGCTGGTACTTGTGAGCCAGTCCGATTGTTTCACGGCTCCCAGGGCACCGCCGCGCCCCCTGCGGCCCCGCCGCCCCACCGCGACCTGACGGGCGTATTACCTATCGCCAAGGGTATTGTCAAGAGGGTTTCCGTCCGCCACGACGGTGATTTTCGTTCACCCGCACCCGCACCCGCACCCGCACCCGCACCCGCCACATATGAACCCACACCCGCCACACATGAAACGGAGAGCCCACGTGACGCGCAGCGTGTACGTGACCGGGATCGACCGCGGCGACGGCCGCCAGGTCGTCGAGCTGGGGGTCATGGAACTCCTGACCCGCCAGGTCGACCGGGTGGGGGTGTTCCGCCCGCTGCTGCACCACGGTCCGGACCGGCTCTTCGATCTGCTGCGCGCCCGCTACCGGCTCTCCCAGGACCCGACGACCGTCTACGGCCTCGACCACCACGAGGCGTCCACGCTCCAGGCCGAGCGCGGCACGGACGAGCTGGTCTCCACGCTGGTCGACCGGTTCCACGCCGTCGCCCGTGACTTCGACGTCGTCCTCGTGCTGGGCACCGACTTCGCGGACAGCCAGTTCCCCGACGAGCTCTCCCTCAACGCGCGGCTGGCCAATGAATTCGGCGCGTCCGTCATCTCCGTCGTCGGCGGGCGGGGGCAGACCGCCGAGTCCGTCGCCGCGGAGACGCACAACGCCTACCGCGCCTACGAGGGCCTCGGCTGCGACGTCCTCGCGATGGTCGTGAACCGGGTCGCCCCGGCCGACCGTACGGAGATAGCCGAGCGGCTCGGCTCCCGGCTCCCCGCGCCCGTCTACGTCCTCCCCGACGAGCCCGCGCTCGCCGCGCCGACCGTCGCGCAGATCACCCACGCGCTGGGCGGCAAGGTCCTCCTCGGCGACGACTCCGGCCTCGCCCGTGACGCCCTGAACTTCGTCTTCGGCGGCGCCATGCTGCCGAACTTCCTCAACGCCCTGACCCCGGGCTGCCTCGTCGTCACCCCCGGCGACCGCGCGGACCTGGTTGTCGGCGCCCTCGCCGCGCACAGCGCGGGCACCCCCCCGATCGCGGGTGTGCTGCTCACGCTCAACGAGCGGCCCAGCGACGAGGTCCTCACCCTCGCCGCCCGCCTCGCGCCCGGCACCCCGGTCGTCGCCGTCGAGTCCGCGTCCTTCCTCACCGCGTCCGAACTCGTGACCATGGAGGGGAAGCTGACCGCCGCGACCCCGCGCAAGGCGGAGACGGCCCTCGGGCTCTTCGAGCGGTACGTCGACACCGCCGAGCTGAGCACCCGGGTCTCCGCGCCCAGCAGCGACCGCGTCACCCCGATGATGTTCGAGCACACCCTCCTCGAACAGGCCCGCTCCGACAGGCGCCGCGTGGTCCTGCCCGAGGGCACCGAGGAGCGCGTGCTGCACGCGGCCGAGGTGCTGCTGCGGCGCGGGGTCTGCGACCTCACCCTCCTCGGGCCCGTCGACACGATCCGCAAGAAGGCCGCCGACCTGGGCATCGACCTCGGCGACAGCCAGCTGATCGACCCGCGGACCTCCGAGCTGCGTGACACCTTCGCCGAGTTGTACGCCGGGTTTCGCGCCCACAAGGGCGTCAGCGTCGAGCTGGCGTACGACGTCGTGTCGGACGTGAACTACTTCGGCACGCTGATGGTGCAGGAGGGGCTCGCCGACGGCATGGTCTCGGGGTCCGTGCACTCCACGGCCGCCACCATCCGGCCCGCCTTCGAGATCATCAAGACCAATCCGGACGCCGACATCGTCTCGTCCGTCTTCTTCATGTGCCTCGCCGACAAGGTGCTCGTCTACGGCGACTGCGCGGTGAACCCGGACCCCAACGCCCAGCAACTCGCCGACATCGCCGTCCAGTCCGCCGCCACAGCACAGCGGTTCGGCGTCGAACCGAGGATCGCGATGCTGTCGTACTCGACCGGGACGTCCGGCTCCGGCGCCGACGTCGACAAGGTGCGGGAGGCGACCGAGATCGTCCGCTCCCGGCGCCCCGATCTGAAGATCGAGGGGCCGATCCAGTACGACGCCGCAGTCGAGCCGTCCGTGGCCGCGACCAAGCTGCCGGGCTCCGAGGTCGCCGGGCAGGCCAGCGTGCTGATCTTCCCGGACCTCAACACCGGCAACAACACCTACAAGGCCGTCCAGCGCTCGGCCGGCGCGATCGCGGTCGGCCCGGTCCTCCAGGGGCTGCGCAAGCCGGTCAACGACCTGTCCCGGGGCGCGCTCGTCCAGGACATCGTCAACACCGTCGCCATCACGGCGATCCAGGCCCAGTCCCCCAGCGAGAAGGCAACCGCCCAGTGAGCTCCTCCCGCGTCCTCGTCCTCAACTCCGGCTCCTCGTCGGTGAAGTACCAGCTGCTCGACATGCGCGACAGCAGCCGCCTGGCCGTCGGCCTGGTCGAGCGCATCGGCGAGGAGACCTCCCGGCTGAAGCACACGCCGCTCACCGACGGGGGTGGGTCCCGCGAGTGGACCGGCCCGATCGCCGACCACGAGGCCGCGCTCAAGGCCGTCGCCGAGGAACTGGCCAAGGACGGGCTGGGGCTCGACTCCCCCGAGCTGGCCGCGATCGGCCACCGCGTCGTGCACGGCGGGCAGAGCTTCACCGAGCCGACGGTCGTCGACGACGCCGTACTCGCCGAGATCGAGCGGCTGATCCCGGTGGCGCCGCTGCACAACCCGGCCAACCTCACCGGTATCCGCACCGCGCAGGCACTGCGCCCGGACCTGCCGCAGGTCGCCGTCTTCGACACGGCCTTCCACACGACGATGCCGGAGTCGGCGGCCCGCTACGCGATCGACGTGGAGACCGCCGACGCGTACCGCGTCCGTCGCTACGGCTTCCACGGCACCTCGCACGCGTATGTGGCCCGGGCGACGGCCGAACTGCTGGGCAGGGCGCCGGAAGAGGTGAACGTGATCGTGCTGCACCTCGGCAACGGGGCGTCGGCCTCGGCGGTCGAGAACGGCCGGTGCGTGGACACCTCCATGGGGCTGACGCCTTTGGAGGGGCTCGTGATGGGTACGCGCTCCGGAGACATGGACCCGGCCGTCATCTTCCATTTGATGCGCGTTGGCGGAATGTCCACGGACGAGATCGACACTCTCCTCAACAAGAAGAGCGGTCTGATCGGACTGTGCGGCGACAACGACATGCGGGAAATACGCCGACGTATCGACGAGGGCGACGAACGGGCGAAGCTGGCCTTCGACATCTACATTCATCGGTTGAAGAAGTACATCGGCGCCTACTACGCGGTGCTGGGCCGGGTGGACGCGGTCGCGTTCACGGCGGGTGTCGGTGAGAACGCGGCACCGGTGCGGGAGGCCGCCGTCGCGGGCCTGGAGGGGCTTGGCCTGGCGGTCGACGACGCCCGCAACGCCGTACGGAGCGACGAGCCGCGGCTGATCTCGCCGGCCGGCGCACGGGTCGCCGTGGCCGTCGTACCGACCGACGAGGAACTGGAGATCGCGACCCAGACGTACGCACTGGTCGTAAAGAACATCTGAGCTACGAAAAGAACAACTGAGCAGCCGGGCAATACACACCGGTAACACGCCTGAGCGCACAGCCGCCCATTTGGGTATTCCACCAGCCGGAATATTCCGTAGCGAAACAAACCGATAGGATCGCCCCATGCGCCGTTCGAAAATCGTTTGTACTCTCGGCCCCGCGGTCGACTCCCACGAGCAACTCGTCGCCCTGATAGAGGCCGGCATGAACGTGGCCCGCTTCAATTTCAGCCACGGCAGCCACGCCGAGCACCAGGGCCGCTACGACCGGGTCCGGGCCGCCTCCGCCGAGAGCGGCAAGGCCATCGGTGTCCTCGCCGACCTTCAGGGCCCGAAGATCCGCCTGGAGACCTTCGCCGAGGGCCCGGTGGAGCTGGTGCGCGGTGACGAGTTCACCATCACCGCCGAGGACGTGCCGGGTGACAAGCACATCTGCGGTACGACGTACAAGGGTCTGCCCGGTGACGTCGCCCCGGGCGACCAGGTCCTCATCAATGACGGCAATGTCGAGCTGAAGGTCATCGAGGTCGACGGTCCGCGGGTGCGCACCGAGGTCATCGAGGGCGGTGTCATCTCGGACCACAAGGGCATCAACCTGCCCGGCGCGGCGGTGAACGTGCCGGCGCTGTCCGAGAAGGACGTCGAGGACCTGCGGTTCGCGCTGCGCATGGGCTGTGACCTGGTGGCGCTGTCGTTCGTGCGGGACGCGAACGACGTGCAGGACGTCCACAAGGTGATGGACGAGGTGGGCCGCCGGGTCCCCGTGATCGCCAAGGTGGAGAAGCCGCAGGCGGTCGAGAACATGGAGGACGTCGTGATGGCGTTCGACGGTGTGATGGTCGCCCGTGGCGACCTGGCCGTCGAGTACCCGCTCGAGAAGGTCCCCATGGTGCAGAAGCGGCTCATCGAGCTGTGCCGCCGCAACGCCAAGCCGGTGATCGTGGCGACCCAGATGATGGAGTCGATGATCACCAACTCCCGCCCCACGCGCGCCGAGGCGTCCGACGTCGCCAACGCGATCCTGGACGGCGCGGACGCGGTCATGCTGTCGGCGGAGTCCAGCGTGGGCGCGTACCCGCTGGAGACGGTCCGCACGATGTCGAAGATCGTCGCGGCGGCCGAGCAGGAGCTCCTCTCCAAGGGCCTGCAGCCGCTCGTGCCGGGCAAGAAGCCGCGTACGCAGGGCGGTTCGATCGCCCGTGCCGCCTGCGAGATCGCCGACTTCCTCGGCGGCCGCGCCCTGGTGGCCTTCACCCAGTCCGGCGACACGGCCCGTCGGCTGTCCCGCTATCGCGCGTCCCAGCCGATCGTGGCGTACACCACCGACGAGTCGACGCGTAACCAGCTCGCCCTGAGCTGGGGCGTCGAGTCCCACGTCGTGCCGTTCGTGAACAGCACGGACGAGATGGTGGATCTGGTCGACCAGGAGATGGTCAAGCTCAACCGCTTCAAGGAGGGCGACATCGCCATCATCACCGCCGGCTCCCCGCCCGGCGTCCCGGGCACCACGAACATGGTCCGGGTGCATCACCTGGGCGGCGGGGCGCGGGACTGACAGGCACCGCGAAGGACGTTGTACGACATCGAGGGCGCCCCCTGTGGCAGGGGGCGCCCTCGGTGCTGTGCGGCTCCCGGTGTGGTCCTGAGGTCCTCAGCCGAGCGGCGTGATGGACTGCTGCATCCCGGGGACCTTGAGGGTCCCGCCGAACTGGGCGGCCTGGATGACCTTCACCTTGGTGAAGTAGATCCACGGGATGTTCACCGGCGGGGGGTGCTTGGGGTCGAAGGTGACCGGGATCAGGCCCAGCAGGTTGCCGGAGATGCTCTCGGTGTACATGACCGTCTTGCCGCCGGTGATCTCGGACGTCGTGCCCTTGCCGGCCTTCACGTGGTACTGCACCCCGGCGGCCGGGTCGTCGACGATCTGGTGGAGGTCGCCGATGTCGGTGCCGTCGGAGACGACGTACTTCAGGACCTCCTTCACCGTGCCGTCGGCGGTCTTCACCTTGACGATGCCCTTGTAGTCGGCCCCCTTGAGCGTCAGCGAGCTGGCTTCGAGGGTCCACGGGTCGTCGGCGAGGAGCGGGATGCCCTTCTCGACACCGCTCTCGTCGTCCGTGGCGGCCACACAGCTCTTCGGGAGCTCTGTCTCGCTCGGGGACGGGCTCGGGCTGGAGGAGGCCGTGTCGGTGTCCTCCTTGGCCTTCTCGGCCGCGTCCTCGACGGTGTCGGTGACGTCCTTGGCGGTGTCGTCGTCCGTCGTGGCGGCCTTGGCGTCCTTCTCGGCCTCTTCCTTCGCATCGCCGGCCGTGTCGGTCTCGTCCTCGGAGGCCGAGGGGGACGGGGTGGCAGAGGGCGAGGCGGCGGCGTCGTCGGACGTGGCGTCGTCGGTGTCGCCGGGGGTGAAGATGTCCTCGAGCGCGTTGCCGATGTCCTCCAGGACGTTGCCGCCGCTCTCCTCGGTGGTCTCCGTGGAGGAGGACGACGTGTCCGTGGACGCGTCGTCACCGGTGGAGGTGTCCTGGGTCGCGGTGTCGGTCGGCGTGGGCTCGGCCGTGTCGTCGTCCTTGTCGTCGGAACCTGAATCCGACGAAGAGGAACCGGAGTCGGAGGAGTCGGACGTCGTGTCCTCGCTCTTGTCCTCGTCCTTGTCCTCGGACGCGCTCTCGCTCGCGGAGGCCGACGGCGACGGCGTGGCCGTCGTCTCCTCGGCGTCCTCGCCCTCCAGGGCCGAGACACAGTCCTTGTACTCGTCGGCGGTCAGGCTCTTCGACGACGAGGGGTCGTCGGCCAGGGCGAGCGTCGGCGTGAATCCCATGCCCATGAGGACCGCCGTCGGCATCGCCGCCAGGGCTATCGCCTTGCCGGTCGGCACATGGAGCCTGGTGAGCAGCGGCTTCTTGGGGGCCGCGTGGCGCGGCCCCGTTCTCGTACGGGACCCGGCCGCGGACTCGTCCCCCATCGGCTCAGCCGGCACGGTTCCTCCCGTTGTCGTTGTCGGACGCGCCGGCGTCCGCGGTCTGCGGCACCGGCAGGCCGTGCTCGCCCGCGTCGGCGACCGGCCCGGGGGCGACATCGGCGGACGGCACCTCCTTCGGGCCGTCGGACTGGGCGGCCTCGGGGGCCCCTTCCTCGCCCGGCGCCCAGGAGAGGGCGAGCGCGCCACCGATCAGCGCCAGCAGGAAGCCCATGACGAATCCACCGAAGTTGGACACCACGAGCGACACCAGGGACAACACGATCGCGGCGACACCGGCGAAGATCCGGGTGGCCTGCTGGAACCACATCGTCAGGCCCAGCGTGACCAGCAGTACGCCGATGATCAGGGAGCCGGCGCCACCCGTCGTCGCCATGGCGATCGACATCTGGCCCAGCTTGAGGGTGGCGTACGGGAAGTAAGCGATGGGCAGACCACTGAGGAGTGTGAACAGGCCCGCCCAGAAAGGCCGGTCGCCCCGCCAGTCGCGAAACCGCAGACGTGCCCGGGTGAAGGTCCCGGCGCTCTGGACCGGAGTCTCGGCACTCATGGAAAAACAGCTCCCTGGATCCGGTGGAAGTACGTACCGGCTATGCCGCCGTGGAGAGGTGTGCGAAGTTCAACGCGCGAAGAGCGGTACCCGGCGCATGGCGCGTCGGGCGGACCGTACGGGCGGGGAAGCACGGGCTTCCCCGCCCGACCGTCAGCTCAAGTACCCAGGGGTACTCGCGCGATGGAGGCTCAGAAGCACTCCATCTTGGAGTCCGTACCGAGCCTGAGCTTCAGGTTGCTCAGCTTGAACGTGCCGGCCGTGGTGGACCAGGCGACCTGCTCGGCGTTGTCGAGCACGGCCTTGTCGGCCTGCTGGGCGAAGCCGCCCGGCAGAACGCCCTTGTCCTTGACCGCGGGACCCTTGCTCTGGTCCTTGACGGCCACACCGATGTCCATGTTGGTGAACTCGGCATCGCCATCGAGCTGGGCTATGTCGAGGTAGAGCTGCTTGGCCTCGACCGGCTTGTTCTTGTCCGAACCCGCGTCAATACGCATGTAGACGGTCCCGAACAGCGGGATGTCCGTCTTCAGCGACTGGCACAGGTTGTTGATCGTCGCGGTGTTGAACGACGAGATCGCCACCGGACGCTTGGTGGTCTTGTCGCCAGCGATCGACGTGTAACCGTCGACCAGACCGCCGTACTGGGCGAACCCGTCACCTTCGAGGTGACCGGCCCGGACCTTGAACTGCTGGCCGGAGACGGTGAACGACGCGGCGAGCGCACCCTGCGCAAGCCCGATGCCCACTGCTGCGGCCGCGGCGACGCTGGGGACCATGACCACAGCGAAGCGCTTCCATCTGGTCCCGCCACGCGGCTTGGAACCCATGTTTCCTCCTTCTCGGACGTACATCTCCTGACACCGGATCGCCCCGTGACGGCGGCTCGGCCGGGCAGGGATGGGAGAAGTGCTACGTCCTCGGGAAGGAGAGCGCCCGCGCTCGGTGGCGCCGAAGCGCCCGAATCACCGGCGATCACCCCCGAGCGACAACCACTGGTCGCGCCTGACACGCATCACGCACAACCTGCTGGACAGGCTCCGCCGTTGGCAGAGACCCCCCTGTCCAAGAACCGACGCCACTGTCGCCGGCTCTACTCGGTGGGGATCCAGAAATCCGTTTGACCCGACTGGCTGACGGGGTACGGGAACGGACCGAGCGTCGCCGATCGTGGTGCATTCTCGTCGCCCCCGCAAGGGGGGTCGTTACTGGCTAGTAACGGACGGATAACCGAACAACGACCCATCGGCATCGGCCGACGACTCAGGGTGCCTCCGGGTGACGTGACACTTCGGTTGACAGTCGGACAGAGTCCGACACAACGACGCGGTTCTCTTACTTCAAGTAACAGCGGCCGCGAATTACCAAGATTTGGTAAAGCGCGGCCGCAAAGTCACTGTGTCGCCAAATCCCTCACCCCGCCACCGCCCCGCCCCGACGGCACCGGGGACGGGACCGGACCGAGGCCGGACCCGGCTCTAGAACAGCGCCCGGGCCAACGCCCGCCGCGCCGCGGCAACCCGCGGATCGTCGCCGCCGACCACGTCGAACAGCTCCAACAGTCGTACCCGTACGGCCTCCCGGTCATCCCCCGCCGTGCGCCGCACCGTGTCGATAAGTCGACCGAAGGCGTCATCCACATGCCCGCCGACGAGATCCAGGTCCGCCGCGGCGATCTGCGCCTGTGCGTCGGCGGGGTCCTCGGCGGCCGCCTTGCGCACGTCCTGCGGGTCCACACCCTGCACCCGCTGGAGCAACTCGGCCTGCGAGAGGCCCAGTCTGGCCTCGGTGTTGCCCGGGTCGTCGCTCAGCACGTTCTTGTACGCCTGCACCGCACCGCCGAAGTCGCCCGCGTCCAGGGCCTGTACGGCGGCTTCGAGCAGGTGGTCGTACGGACCGGCCTGGATCTGCGGGGCCACCTCGGGGGCGGCGCCGGGCTCGGCGTCCGGGTCCACGACGAGGCCGGTCAGCCCGAAGCGCTCCTCGGCGACCTGCACGAGCTGGTCCAGCGTGGCGCGGATCTGCTGCTCGGGGGCGGCCCCCTGGAAGAGGGGCAGCGCCTGCCCCGCCACGACGGCGAAGACGGCCGGGATCCCCTGGACACCGAACTGCTGCATCAGCATCTGGTTCGCGTCGACATCGATCTTGGCGAGGACGAACCGGCCGTTGTACTCGACGGCCAGCCGCTCCAGCACCGGGCTGAGCTGCTTGCAGGGCTGACACCACTCGGCCCAGAAGTCGATGACGACGGGCACCTCGGTGGACCGCTGAAGGACCTCGCTCTCGAACCCGGCCTCGTCTACGTCGATGACGAGATCGGCGGGCGACACGGCCCCTCCCCCGCCCTGCCGGGCCGCTTCGGCGCGCGCCTGCTCCGCCTTCGCCTTGGCCTCCTGGGCCGCCTTCACCGCGGCGAGGTCGACGACTCCGCTCATGGACATGTTCCGTGGCTGCATGAGTACATCCTCCCCCTTCCGAGCGCGCGCGTGAAAAAGCGTCGGGAAAGCCGGCGCCCCACCGCCGCCCGCTTTCGCTACGGGTCGTAGCGTAACTGTGCTCGCGACCGCTCTGCACCCACTGACGTACCCACTCCCCGGTGATCTGCCTCACGACGTCGCGAAAGACATCCGGAAGACCTCGGGAACGGCCGGATATGGTCGACGGATGCAGAGCCGCAGCCCCTCTTCCCGCGCCACGGGCCGCCCGCGCAGCGCCGCCGCGGACGCCGCGATCCTGGCGGCGACCCGTGAGGCCCTGGTCGAGCTGGGCTGGTCCAAGCTGACGCTGGGGGACGTGGCGACACGGGCCGGGGTGGCGAAAACCACGCTCTACCGCCGCTGGGCGGGCAAGAACGAGCTGGTCGTGGACGCCGTGGCGGCACTCTTCGACGAGCTGGAACTGCCCGACCGGGGCAGCCTGGCCGCCGACATCGAGGGCGTGGTCCTGCAGTTCGCCGCGCTGCTGGCCCGCCCCGAGGCGAAGAGCGGCCTGATGGCGGTCGTGGCCGAGTCCACGCGCGACGCGGCCCTGCGCGAACGGATCCGCGCCGCGGTCGTCGCCCCCCAGAAACGCCTGGTCCACCAGGGCCGCGCCCGCGCCCAGTCCCGCGGCGAACTCCCCCCGGAGTCCGACCCGGTGGAGTCCGCCCGCACGGTGGACCTCATCTTCGACATGGTCGCGGGTGCGGTGGTCCACCGCACCCTGGTCAGCGCGGAACCGGCGGACGAGCAGTGGGCACGGAGCTTCACGAGGGTGCTGCTGCTCGGCCTGACTCCCCAGCAGAGTCCCGCACCGGACAGCCCGTCCGGCGCTTGAGGACGAGGCCGTCCGGGCCGAGAAGCGGGGGTCCGGGGGCCGCGGCCCCCACGGGACGGGAATGGGCCCCAGGGGACGGGAATGGGCCCCAGGGAACGGGTATGGGTGGGGCGGCGCGGGCGAGAACAAGCCACGCCACCCCCACCCGCCCCTCAGAACCCGGCCGGCTCCGTATAGACCCCCCACTCGTCCCGCAGCACCCCGCAGATCTCCCCCAGCGTCGCCTCGGCCCGCACCGCCTCCAGCATCGGCTCGATCATGTTCGAACCGTCCCGCGCGGCCGCGAGCATGGCCTCCAGCGCCGCACGAACAGCCGCGTCGTCGCGATGCGACTTCCGCTCGGCCAGCACCCGCACCTGCTCACGCTCCACCTCGTGACTGACCCGCAGGATCTCCAGATCGCCGGTCACGGACCCGGTGTGGACGTTGACGCCCACGACCCGCTTCTCGCCCTTCTCCAACGACTGCTGGTACCGGAAGGCGGACTCGGCGATCTCGCCGGTGAACCACCCGTCCTCGATCCCGCGCAGAATGCCGGAGGTGACGGGCCCGATGGGGTGCCGCCCGTCGGGATGCGCCCTGAGCCCCCGCTCCTTGATCTGCTCGAAGATCTTCTCCGCTTCCGCCTCGATCCGGTCCGTCAGCTGCTCGACGTACCACGAACCGCCCAGCGGATCCGCCACGTTGCCGACCCCGGTCTCCTCCATCAGCACCTGCTGCGTGCGCAGCGCGATCTCGGCGGCCTGCTCGCTGGGCAGCGCGAGGGTCTCGTCCAGGGCGTTGGTGTGCAGCGAGTTGGTCCCGCCGAGCACGGCGGCGAGCGCCTCGACGGCGGTCCGTACGACGTTGTTGTACGGCTGCTGGGCGGTGAGGGAGACCCCGGCGGTCTGGGTGTGGAACCGCAGCCACTGCGCCTTGTCGGACCGAGCCCCGTACACATCCCGCATCCACCGCGCCCAAATGCGCCGCGCGGCACGGAACTTGGCGATCTCCTCGAAGAAGTCGACGTGCGCGTCGAAGAAGAAGGAGAGCCCGGGGGCGAACACGTCGACATCGAGCCCACGGCTGAGCCCCAGTTCGACGTACCCGAACCCGTCCGCCAGCGTGTACGCCAGCTCCTGCGCGGCCGTGGCCCCCGCCTCCCGGATGTGGTACCCGGAGACGGACAGCGGTTTGTAGGCGGGGATGCCGGCCGCGCAGTGCTCCATCAGGTCCCCGATGAGCCGCAGATGGGGCTCGGGCTGGAAGAGCCACTCCTTCTGTGCGATGTACTCCTTGAAGATGTCGGTCTGGAGCGTCCCGTTGAGCACGGCGGGGTCGGCCCCCTGTCGCTCGGCGGTGACGAGGTACATGCAGAAGACGGGAACGGCCGGCCCGCTGATGGTCATGGAGGTGGTGACATCCCCCAGCGGAATGTCCCTGAACAGCACCTCCATGTCGGCGGCGGAGTCGATGGCGACCCCGCAGTGCCCGACCTCGCCGAGCGCCCGGGGATCGTCGGAGTCCCGCCCCATGAGCGTGGGCATGTCGAACGCGACGGACAGGCCCCCGCCCCCGTTGGCGAGGATCATCTTGTACCGCTCATTGGTCTGCTCGGCGTTCCCGAACCCGGCGAACTGCCGAATGGTCCACGTCCGCCCTCGATAGCCGGTCGGGTGGAGCCCGCGGGTGTACGGATACTCCCCCGGCCACCCGATCCGCTCGAACCCTTCGTACCGGTCCCCGGCCCGGGGCCCGTACACCGGCTCCACGGGATCGCCGGAGAGCGTGGTGAAGTCCGTCTCGCGCGTGCGCGCGGCGTCGTAGCGGGCCTGCCAGCGACGGCGACCCTCCTCGATGGCGTCAGCGTCCATGCACCTAATTTACTAGGACGTCCTAGTAAGTGACAGTTATGCTGGTCAGGACGCGCGCGCGGGGCGCCGAAAGACACCCGTTAGGCTCGACGCCATGAAGAAGAGCGTCTTGACCCGCTACCGCGTGATGGCCTATGTCACCGCTGTCCTGCTGATCCTGCTGACGGCGGGCGTGATCGCGAAGCGTGTGCTGAGCCTGGACGGCTTCGACGGCTTCGTCACCGTGGTCGGCTTTGCCCACGGCTGGCTTTACGTGCTCTACCTCGTCTTCGCCTTCGACCTCGGCAACAAGGCGAAGATGCCGGTCGGACGCCTGCTGTGGGTGCTCCTCGCGGGCACGGTCCCGACCGCCGCCTTCTTCGTCGAACGCCGGGTGACCCGTGAGGTCGAGCCGCTCATCATCGAGGAAGCGACCCCGGATCCCGCCACGGCCTGACCCCGGCGGCGCCGGGAAGCAGCCTGCGGGCGGCGGTCACTCCTCCTCGAAATCCCCCGCCGCCACCCGCAGCGGGCGCAGGATCGCGAAGATCTCCCCGCATTCCTCCGCGTCGTACGCGCCGAGGCCGAAGTCCATGGCCATCAGGTCGCGGGTGGCCGCGTCGCAGACCTCGCGGCCCTTGTCCGTGATGGAGGCGAGGGTGCCACGGCCGTCGTTGGGGTTGGGGCGCTTGTCGACCAGACCCGACTTCACCAGGCGGTCGACCGTGTTGGTGACCGACGTGGGATGCACCATGAGCCGTTCGCCGATCTTGGACATCGGCAGCTCGCCCTTCTGCGAGAAGGTGAGCAGCACCAGGGCCTCATAGCGCGCGAAGGTCAGCCCGTACGGCTTGACGACGGCGTCGACCTCGGCCAGCAGGATCTGCTGGGCGCGCATGATCGAGGTGATCGCGGCCATGGACGGTACGTTTCCCCAGCGCTGCTTCCAGTGCTCGTCGGCACGCGAGATGGGGTCGAAGGAGAGGCTGAGCGGCTTCGGCACGGCATCGACCCTACCGGCCGGTCACATCATGGTCAGCCCCGTCTCGCCTGTCGGTCGGTGACCATGACCCCCATCACACCCGCCCGCGGCGCCTTCCCGGACGCCTTGCCGCCGGTGTCGTAGCCGGGACGATCTCTCTCCCCATGGGACTATAGGCGACAAATCGCCACAGAATGTCACCCCTCCGGGAGCGCAAGGGAGCGGTATGTCCCGGCTGATCCGTACCTCGGTCGTCATCCGTACGCCGATCCGTTTCCTCGCGGCGCTCTCCGTCCTGGCCGCCCTCCCGCTCACGGCCGGCTGCTCCTCCGAGATCCCCGCCGGGGTGGGTGAGGCCTCCGTCGTCGGGGATGCCACCGAGGAGGCCGACGAGAGGGTCCGGTCGGCGGCCGGATCGCCGTTCTGGGTCGATCCGTCGAGTCCCGCCGCCCAGCAGGTCGACAGCTGGGAGCGGGAGGGGCGGGAGAAGGACGCCGTGCTGCTGCGGCGCATCGCGGACCGCCCGGCCGCGCTGTGGCCCGCGGGCGACGACCCGGTGCCCATGATCCGCGCGGCGACCAGGGCCGCCGACGACGAGGACCGAACCGCCGTCTTCGTCGCGTACAACATCCCGCACCGCGACTGCGGCCAGCACTCGGCCGGCGGAGCGCACGACTCGGACGCCTACCGGGACTGGATCGACGCGTTCGCCGACGCCATCGGCGACAGCGAGGCGCTCGTCGTCCTCGAACCCGACGCGATCGCGCACATCGTGGACGGCTGCACCCCCGGCGAGTACCACGCCGAGCGCGAACGGCTGCTGGGCGAGGCGATCGACCGGCTGAAGGAGCAGCCCGAGACCAAGGTGTACCTGGACGCGGGCAACCCGGCCTGGATCAAGGACTCGGGCAGGCTGGTCGACCCGCTGCGGCGGGCCGGTGTCGCACGCGCCGACGGCTTCTCCCTCAACGTCTCCAACTTCCAGACCGACGCCACGACGAAGGCGTACGGGCTGCGCCTGTCCGAGGAACTCGGCGGCAAGCACTTCGTCGTCGACAGCAGCCGCAACGGCAACGGCCCGCTCGCCGGCGACCGCGCCGAGGCCTGGTGCAACCCGCCCGGCCGCGCCCTCGGCACCCCGCCGACCGTCGACACCGACGAGCCCGCCCTCGACGCCTACCTGTGGATCAAGCGGCCCGGGGAGTCGGACGGGGAGTGCCGGGGCGGCCCGGCGGCCGGGCAGTGGTGGCCGGACTACGCCCTGGGGCTGGCGCGCAACTCCAAGGCGCAGTGAGGCGGTTGTTCACTTCACTTGGATCCACTTCGCCTCCGACGGCGTCCCCTGTGCGTCCGCCACGAACAGCATGTACCAGCCCGGCGGGACCAGTGTCGGGTCGGTCGGTGCGTCGACGGTGACCGAGTAGCGGGTCTTGGTGACCCCCAGGGCGATGGAGCGCTGTTCGACGTCCGTGCTGTGCGTGACCGCGCTCGGGCGCATCAGCCGGGCCGTCACCACCCGCTCCGGGTGCAGCGTGGCGAAGGTCGCGCGGCCCTTGGCGTCCAGCTCCTGCGGGCCCTCACCGAGCGCGGGCCGGTTCTTGCCGTACTTGTGGAGGGTCGGCGGGGTGAAGATCTCCATGCGCTGCTCGAAGTGGCCCAGCTTGGTGTTCTGCTGGTCGTCGTAGAGCGGGTCGGACCCGAAGGTGGCGACCCGGCCGTCGGGCAGGAGCAGCGCCTCGGAGTGGTAGTTGCGGCCGACCCTGGGGTTGGCGGCCGTACGGAAGGAGTTGGACTTCGGGTCGTAGAACTGCGCCCGGAGGATGTTGCTGGCGCTGCGGCCGCGGTAGTCCCTGGAGCCGTTGGAGGTGAAGACGGTGTCGTCCGGCATGAGCACGCTGTTGAGGTAGCGCGTGCCGTGCGGGAGGTCGGGGCCGTCCTTGAAGGAGGGGTTGTCCGCCTTCAGGTCGACGACCGCCGTGCGCGAGGTGGCCTTCTTGGACTCGCCGACGCCACCGCCGCCGAGGATCATCACCTTCTGGTCCTGCGCGGGCGGGAGCAGCACGGCCGCCGAGGTCTCCGTCCGGTCCAGGTCCGTCAGACCCGGCACCTTCTTGAACTTGTTCGTCCTCAGGTCCCACAGGCCCGGTGCGCGGCCGAGGTCGTCGGGGCCGTAGCCGGCGTTCGAGGCGGGGTAGAAGAGTTTCCCGCCCTTGGTGAGGAAGAGGGCGGGGTACGTGGGGAAGTACCGCTTGGGGCCCGGCTTCCACTTCTTGGTCCTCGGGTCGTAGATCTCGTTGTCACCGGGGTCCACCACACCGACGTCGTCGAGTCCGGAGACGGCGAGCACACGCCCGTCCGCCAGGCCGACGAGCGTGGGGTACCAGCGGGCCTTGTCCATCGGGTCGACCGGCACATACCTCTCGGCCTTCGGGTCGAACTCGTACGCCGCCCTGATCCCCTGGAAGTCCTGCTTGTCCATGGTGATCTTCTCCGAGAGGCCGTACGTGTTGTCGGCGTCCTCGCCCTTGAGGCCGACGATCTCGTACTGGGCCTGCTTGGCCGTGACGAAGCGCTCCCCCTTCTTCGCGGACTCGACGAAGACCCGGGCCTCGCTCGGCTTGACGCTGGTCTTCCAGGGCCGCATCACCCCGGCCTCGTCGTACGTGACGTCGAAGGTGCGCTCGGCCTTGGGGACCGTGACGTCGAAGCGGCTGACGTACTCGACGCCGGCCGGTGAGCGGAAGCGGGTGCCCTTCTTCAGGACGACCGCCTTGTCGGGGTTCTCGTTCTTGACCCGCATACCGCCGCCGGCCCGTTCGACCTCGCCCTCCAGCAACTCGTAGCGGGCGGTGCCGCCGGCGACCAGGAGGCGGCCGTCGGGGAGTTGGGCGTGCCCGGAGCAGAAGAAGTCCTCGGGGGTGGGGATCTTCTTGAAGGTGTTCCTCACCGGGTCCCACAGCACGGTGTCGAAGTCGCCCTTGTCGAACTTCTTCTGCTCGTTGCCCGACCCGGCGACGATCAGCACCTTGCCGGTGTGCAGCAGGGCCGCGTGGATGGCGTTGGTGCGGTACTTCTCGGGGATGTCGACCTGCTTCCAGGAGCCGTATCTGGCCCGGTAGCCGGGCTGGGCGATCTTCCACTCGTAGTACTGCTCCTGTGCGAAGCCGATGGCGGCCGGGGCGTTGAGACCGACGAGCAGCGCGAAGGCGCCGACACCGAGCAGGAGCTTCTTCGTCTTCTTCGAGAGCTGGCGGGCCATGTCCTAGCTGCCTCCTGTCGTGGTGCCGGAGACCGTCGGGGCGGGGGTCACCGCGGTGCCCGGGGTGGCGGCGAGCGCCGGTTCGGGGCCGTCGTCGAGCCTGGCCGCGGCCGTCGCGGCGTCGCGGCGGTCGGTCCGGTGGGCGGCGCTCGTCCGGCGGGCCCGGTGCCGGGTGACGATCCACACGGCGACGGGCGCGAGCGAGACCGCCAGGGCGAGGACCGCCCAGGTGCGCATGGCCGCATGGCTGTGGTCGAGGACGAACGACGCGGTCAGCGAGGACGCCAGGACCGTCGCCCAGAACAGATGGACCCGGAAGGTCGGCAGCCGGTCCGCGCTGGCGTCCCCGCCCTTGGGGGTGATGACGAAACGGCAGGGCAGCCGGAGCAGCGCGGCCCCCAGGGACTCCAGGTAGATGGGCGCGGAGAGCGCGGACATGGCCATCCCGGCCAGCCCTCCGGACCCCTCCGGCTCGTGGGGCGAGACGTTGTGCCGCCGGTTCCACAGATACAGCCCGATCTGGAGGGCGGCCGCGTCGCTGTAGAGCATCAGCCAGACGGAGGCGGCGACCTGCGTGCCGGACGCCCCGAACCACAGGAACAGCACACAACTGACGATGCCGAGCAGCCAGTTGACGGCCGTCATCGGGTAGTAGACGAGCATCAGCGTGTACGAGAAGAGGCGGCCCCAGGGCATGGTGAAGGGTGCCTTCCAGTACTGCTTGAAGAGCGTCTCGTAGGTGCCGCGCGACCAGCGCAACTGCTGGGTGAAGAAGTCCGTCCAGGAGACGGGACCCTCACCGACGGCGAGCACGTCGGGCGTGTACACGGACCGCCAGTGCCTGCGCGTCCCCGGATTGCGGCGCCGGTGCAGTTCGAACCCGGTGGCCATGTCCTCGGTGATGGAGTCGTACAGCCCGCCGATCTGCTTGACGGCGGCGATGCGTACGACGTTGTTGGTGCCGACGAACATGGGGGCGCGGTAGCGGTTGCCGGCGCGCTGGATGAGGGCGTGGAAGAGGAACTGCTGGGACTCCGCGGCCTTGGTGACGGCGGTGGTGTAGTTGCCGTACACCTGGGGCCCGACGACGAAGGCGACGTCGGGATCCCGGAAGTACCCCATCATCCGCTCCAGGAAGTTGGGGAGCGGGACGTGATCGGTGTCCACGGAGGCGAAGAACTCGTACTCCTCGCCGTGTGCCGCGATCCAGGCGTTGTAGTTCCCGTGCTTGGTACGGGCCTTGTGCGGGCCCCTGGGCCGGTTCCACTCGGGAACGCCGTGCCGGGTGAAGTGGCGTACGCCCAGTTCCGCGCAGAGGGCCTTGGCGTGGTCGTCGTCGCCCTCGTCGAGGAGCCAGACGTCGAGGGGGCCGGTGTGCCGGATGCGGGTGGCGCCTTCGAGGGTGGCCCGGACCATGGCGAGGGGTTCCTTGCCCGGGACATAGGTGGTGAGGAAGGCGACGCGGGTGCCGGGTTCGGGGACGACGGGGACGGGGTCGCGGGCGACCATCGTCGCGTGGGCGATCGAGGCGACGTTGACGACCATGAACAGCTCGATCAGCCCGATGGCTATCAGCATGGTCACGTCGAGCCCGACGAGCCAACTGTCGGCGCCCTCGCGGGAGACCCAGTGGGTGGGCCACACCAGGTAGACCAGCAGGAGGCCGGTGAGGACGGGGGCGAGCGTCATCAGCAGGACGGCCCGTATTCGGTGCGGCTCGCGCGACAGAAGCCTGATGTATCGCACCTGGTACGCCGATCCGGGCGGCTCCGTGAGCGGCCCGGCAAGCACGCTGTGGCTGTCGTAGTCGTATCCCTCCGGCCGCACAGCGCCTCCCGTGATCGAACGAGTCGATATCTCTACGAAAGGGCCGAATGGGGGGTGTGTCGAACTGAGGGGGGCCGAACGGTGGGTGGTTCGACCGCGGGTGGGAGGGAGCAACCACGACGAACCCGCGCCCGCCGACGAACCCCACCCACCCGAGCTCTCACACGCGAAAACCCCGGCCCTGGTGGACCGGGGTCTGAGAGCTGAACACAGCCGGAGGCCTACGCGGACAGGTGCCGTTCCACCGTCTCCACCTTCGATGTCAGTCCGTCCGCGACGCCGGGGCGGATGTCCGCCTTGAGGACGAGGGACACCCTGGGCGCGCGCTCCTCGACGGCGGCGACGGCACGCCGCACGACGTCCATCACCTCGTCCCACTCACCCTCGATCGAGGTGAACATCGCGTCGGTGCGGTTGGGCAGCCCCGACGCACGGACGACCCGCACGGCGTCGGCGACGTACTCCCCCACGTCCTCGCCGACGCCGAGCGGAGTCACGGAGAAGGCGACGATCACGCGTTCACGATCCCTTCCTTGCTGACGCGGGAGGCGATCGCAGCGTCGACTGCGTTCTCGGCCTCCCGGCGCAGCCTCCGGTCGGCGAAGAAACCGCCGGTCGGCAGCACGGACAGGGCGAAGTACAGCGCGGCCGTCTTCAGCGACCACTTGGTGCGGATCCAGGCGACGGCCCAGAAGATCAGATACAGGATGAAGAGGACGGCGTGGACCCGGCCCATGACGGGCACCGCGTTGAACTCCGTGGTGCGCTTCAGCACCGAGCAGACGAGCAGCAGCAGGAACGACACCGCTTCGGGGGCCGAGACGAGGCGCAGGCGGCGCAGGGCGGAGGCGGTCTTAATGTCCACGGTTCACCTTCGGTGGGGTCGGCGGGGCGAGTCGTCGCATCGCTTGGCGGTCCTTGTGAACAGAAGCACAAGCGCCGTCCATTCTGGCATCCGTCAACCCGGCAATCGTCCTAGGGGTCCTTTCAGGGTCGAGATCCACCTCCAGGCCCTGTCCTGTCCCCCCATGGGCCGGTTACCGTCCCTCCGTGGCAATGTTCCGACTTCAAGGCAGCAAGGTGCTGGCCGTCGAGATGACCGGCGACGCCGTCAAGGCGAAGAACGGCTCGATGGTCGCGTACGACGGCCAGATGGCGTTCAAGAAGCTGAGCGGCGGCGGTGAGGGCATCCGCGGGATGGTGACCCGTCGACTGACCGGCGAGCAGATGACGTTGATGGAGGTGAGGGGGCAGGGCACCTGCTGGTTCGCGGACCGGGCCTCCGAGATCAACCTCGTGAATCTCCAGGGGGACAAGCTGTACGTGGAGTCGAGCAACCTGCTCGCGACGGACGGCGGGCTGCGCACCGGCACGAGCTTCACCGGCCTGCGCGGCGCCTCCCAGGGCAACGGCCTGTTCACCACGACCATCGAGGGCCACGGTCAGGCGGCGATCATGTCCGACGGCCCGGCGGTGGTGCTGCGGGTGAGCCGCCAGTACCCCCTGACGGTCGACCCGGGGGCGTACATCGCGCACCAGGGTGATCTCCACCAGTCGTTCCAGTCGGGTGTGACGTTCCGCACACTCCTCGGCGAGGGCGGCGGCGAGGCCTTCCAGATCCGCTTCGAGGGCGACGGACTCGTCTACGTCCAGCCGAGCGAGCGGAACACGATCGCGGGGGAGGTGTGACATGCCCTTTCGTGAGATCAACTCCAAGATGATCGAGGCGACGGTCATGCCCGGCCAGCGGCTGTTCAGCCAGCGCGGCGCGATGCTCGCCTACAAGGGCGAGGTGTCCTTCACGCCCAACATGCAGGGCGGCCAGGGCGGCATCGCGTCGATGATCGGCCGCCGGGTGGCGGGTGAGGCGACGCCGCTGATGACGGTCGAGGGCAGCGGCACGGTCCTGTTCGGACACGGCGGCCACCACATCCAGGTGATCAACCTGACCGGCGAGACCCTCTACGTCGAGGCCGACCGCCTGCTGGCCTTCGACGGCACGCTCCAGCAGGGCACGATGTTCATGGGCTCGCAGGGCGGCGTCATGGGCATGGTCCGCGGCCAGGTGACCGGCCAGGGCCTGTTCACGACCACCCTCAAGGGCCACGGCGCGGTCGCCGTCATGGCGCACGGCGGTGTCATCGAGGTCCCGATCACCCCCCAGCGCCCGGTCCACGTGGACCCCCAGGCGTACGTGGCGCACCACGGCGACGTACGCAACAAGCTGTCCACCGCGCTCGGCTGGCGCGACATGGTGGGCCGCGGCTCCGGCGAGGCGTTCCAGCTGGAGCTGAGCGGCAGTGGTGCGGTGTACGTCCAGGCCTCGGAGGAGAAGCTGTGAGCATGTACGGGGCTCCGGGCGCCGGCCCGACCGTCCACGACCCCATGACGCTGCCGAGCGACGACAACGTCAACAACTACACCTTCTGCGTGGAGCTCAAGGGGAGCCAGTGGTTCCTGCAGAAGGGGAAGATGATCGCGTATTACGGCCAGATGGAGTTCAACGGCATCGGGCACGGTCGGCTGGACCGGCTCGTCCGTACGTCGTTCCATTCGCCTCTGCACGCGAGCGACTGGGTCGTGGCGGAGGGATCGGGCAAGATGCTCCTCGCCGACCGGGCCTTCGACGTCAATTCGTATGACCTGGAAGACGGCAACCTGACCATTCGCTCGGGCAACCTTCTCGCTTTTCAGCCAAGTCTCGCGCTGAAGCAGTCGATCGTTCCGGGCTTCCTGACACTGATCGGGACCGGAAAGTTCGTGGCCGCCTCGAACGGCCCTGTCGTCTTCATGGAGCCCCCCATCCGGGTGGACCCGCAGGCGCTGGTCGGCTGGGCCGACTGCCCCTCGCCGTGCCACCACTACGACCACGGGTACATGACGGGCGTGATGGGCGGCCTACGTGCGCTGACGGGCATCGGCGGCGCCTCCGGCGAGGAGCACCAGTTCGAGTTCGTCGGGGCGGGCACGGTGCTGCTCCAGTCCTCCGAGATGCTGATGGCCGAGCAGGCCACGGGCATGGTCCCGCACGAGCCGGGGGTGCCGGGCGGCGGCGGGATGCCGGGGTACCAAGGACAGCAACCGGGGGCACCGCGCCTTCCCGGACAGCTGGGGGACCTCCAGCGTCGCTTCGGGCTGTGAGCGGTAGTCTGCGGAGTGTGACATCG
This sequence comes from Streptomyces graminofaciens, assembly GCF_030294945.1. Classification (NCBI taxonomy): domain Bacteria; kingdom Bacillati; phylum Actinomycetota; class Actinomycetes; order Kitasatosporales; family Streptomycetaceae; genus Streptomyces; species Streptomyces graminofaciens. The sequence continues at coordinate 4,844,897 of NZ_AP018448.1, forward strand.
AGCGTGTACGCGTCATGATGGACACGGGCACGTTGTCATGCCAAATGCCGACACGCCCTTGCCCTCGCTAGTTCGCCTTTCAACATTTTAGGTAGACTTCATCCATGGAGACCGAAACGGCCACGCGCTGGCTGACCGATGCGGAGCAGTGCGCCTGGCGCACCCACCTCGAGGTCAACAGGCTGCTCACCTACCAGCTCGAAAAGGACCTGCAGCCGTTCGGCCTGACTATGAACGACTACGAGATCCTGGTGAACCTCTCCGAGTCGGAGGGCGTACGGATGCGGATGAGCGACCTCGCGTCCGCCACTCTCCAGTCGAAGAGCCGCCTGTCGCACCAGATCACGCGGATGGAGAACGCGGACCTGGTACGCCGCGAGAACTGCGAGTCCGACCGGCGCGGGCTGTATGCCGTGCTCACCGAGCACGGCATGGAGACGATGAAGAAGGTGGCGCCACATCATGTCGCCTCCGTGCGGCGGCATTTCATCGATCTGCTGCCGGCGGAGGCCCTGGACGAGCTGCACAAGTCGTTGACACCCATCGCGGAGCACCTGCGCAGCCATCGGGGCAAGCCGTAGCGTTCCGCTCGGGGCGCCGGTGAGGTGTCGGGGGGGACTGCGGGACTGCTTTCGGCCGCGGCTTTCGTCGTGGCTGGTCGCGCCCGCGCGGCGGGGCCGCACATCGATGCGGCCCCGCGCCCCTATCCCTTCTGAGGCAACCTGAGTTCGAAGAGGGCTCCGCCTCCCGGCGCGTCCCCGACCGTGAGCGTTCCCCCGTGTCGTACGGCGATGTCCCTCGCGATCGCCAGGCCCAGGCCCGCGCCGCCGTCGTCCCTCGCGCGGGACTCGTCGAGGCGGACGAAGCGCTCGAAGACACGGTCGCGGTCGGCGGGCGGTACGCCGGTGCCGTCGTCGGCGACGGCCAGGACGATCCAGTCGCCCTCGGTGCGCAGAGCGACGGCGACCCGCTCACGGGCGTGCCGCCCGGCGTTGTCCAGCAGGTTGCCGAGGACGCGGGACACCTGGTTCCGCGATCCGCGCACCTCGACCGGTCCGGTGCCGCCCTCGACGGTCACGCCGTCCCGTCCTTCCGTCTCCTCCCGTACGACGGCCGCGAGGTCGAACCGCGCGTCCGGCTGCGGCCGTTCCCCCGCATCGAGCCGGGCGAGCAGCAGCAGGTCGGAGGCGAGGCGCTGGAGTCGTACGGTGTCCTCGACGGCGCCGTCCAGGTCCAGCAACTCGGGGTGCGCGGCGGCCACTTCGAGCTGTGTGCGCAAGGACGCGATCGGGCTGCGCAGTTCGTGCGAGGCGTCCGCGACGAACGCGCGCTGCCGCTCCACCGAGGTCTCCAGGGCGGCGAGGGTCTCGTTCGTCGTACGGGCGAGGCGGGCGACCTCGTCGTGCGTGGCGGGCTCGGGGACGCGGCGCGAGAGGTCCTCGGAGGCCGTGATGGCGGCCATCTCGGCGCGGATGCCCTCGACCGGGCGCAGGGCCCGCTTGGTCACGACATAGGTCACACCACTGACGGTCACCAGCAGTAGGGGCAGCCCGATGAGCATCGTCGTCAACGCGGTGCTGACGGCGTCCTCCTCGACGGAGAGCGGGGCGCCCGCGTAGACGGTGAGCGGGACACCCTGCGCCGTGACCACGTCGACCCCGGCGAAGCGGTAGTGCTTCGTCTCCCCCTCGACGGTCGCCGTGCCCTCGCCGTACCAGGTCTCGTCGGCGACCTCGCCGGCGACGAGCGTGTCCTCGTCCTCCGGCTCCGCGTCGCCCTCCGCCCGGTCGTCGGCGTCGTCGTTCGTCTCGGAGTTCAGCCGGTCCGAGTCGATGGCGCTCACGCTGATGCCCTCGACGTCCTCGCCGACCGCGACCGGCTTCTCCTTGCGGTCCAGTACCTCAACGGGGTTCTCGTCGCCGTCCGGCAGGATCAGCTTGTCGTAGGCGAATCCGTGCGCCAGCGCCGAGGCGGCGTTGCGGGCCACGGAGTCGGCCTCGGCGTCCGCCTGGTCGATGAGGCTGGACCGCAGCGCGAGCAGTACGGCGGCCCCCGCGGCGACCAGGGCGACGGCGACGACGAGGGTGGCTGCGAGGGTGGCGCGGGCCCGTACGGACCCCAGTCGCCGCCTCATGTCCGGGCCTCCAGTCTGTATCCGGCGCCGCGTACGGTCTTGATCAGCGCGGGGCCGAGCTTGCGGCGCAGGGTGCTGACGTAGACCTCGACGATGTTCGGGTCGCCCTCGTACGCGAAGTCCCAGACGTGCTCCAGGATGTCGGACTTCGACACGACCTCCCCGGCCCGCACGACGAGTTGTTCGAGGACGGAGAACTCCTTGGTGGTCAGGGCGATCTCGTCGTCCGCGAGGAACACGCGCCGGGCGGCGGTGTCGACCTTCAGGTCGCCGACCGTGTGCACGGGCGAGGCCCCGCCCGACGGGCCGCGGCGCCGCAGCAGCGCCTTCACCCGGGCGACGAGGACGACGTACGAGAACGGCTTGGTCAGATAGTCGTCGGCGCCCGTGTCGAGCCCCTCGGCCTCGTCGTACTCGCCGTCCTTGGCGGTCAGCATCAGGATCGGCACGTCGTGGCCGGCGGCGCGCAGAGCGCCGCACACGCGGTAGCCGTTCATGCCGGGCAGCATGATGTCGAGGATCACGAGGTCGTACGTCCCCTCGCTCGCCCGGTGCAGGCCCTCGACGCCGTCGTGGACGACATCCACCGCGTATCCCTCGGCCGTCAGGCCCTTGGCCAGCGACACCGCGAGCCGCTTCTCATCTTCCACGATCAACAGGCGCATGCGTTCAGCTTGGCAAACCGAACCTGAAGAGACCTTCAGGAGACTTCAGGTCCGCTTCAGCGTCGCTCAGCCAGATTGGTCCTCGTCGAAAGCAGACGAGGCACACAAGCCAACTGCAACCGGCGACAACGTCCGTTACTGGTTGCAACCAGTCGCATCCTGGAGGAATCCCATGAAGCGCAACATCGTCATCGCCACCATCGCGGCCGTGGCCCTGATCGGCGGCGGCACCGCGACCGCCATCGCGGTCTCGGGTGACGACGAGGCGCCGGCGAACAAGACGGTGACGGTCTCGAACGACGACAACGACCGCGACGACGCCGACATCAACGACACCGACGACGCGGCTCAGGACACGGCCGAGGACCGGGCCGCCCGCGACACTGACGAGGACGCCGAGGACAAGGCGGAGAACGCGGCCGACGCGAAGGCCGCGCAGATCACGGCCGCCGACGCGATCAAGGCGGCGCTGAAGCACACGGCCGGTACGGCGGTCTCGGCCGACCTCGACGACGAGGGCACGGCCCATGTGTGGGAGGTCGACGTGCTGACGGGCGGCGGCTCCTGGGACAGCATCCAGATCGACCCGGCCACCGGCAAGGTCCTCGGCTCGCACACCGAGCAGGACGACGACGGTGACGACGCCGCCGAGGCCGCGCAGATCCGCGCCGCCCTGAAGGGCAGCTCCGTGACGGCCGCCGAGGCCGCGGAGGCCGCCGCCGCCAAGGGCACCGTGACCTCCGTCGACCTCGACGAGGACGGCCCGCAGCAGGCCTGGGAGGCCGACACCACCGCCGCCGACGGCACCGGCAGTGACTGGCGCGTGAACCTCGACTCCGGCAAGGTCACCGCGGACCGCTCGGACGACTGACCCCCACGACCACTTCCCTCCCCCCCACAGGTAAGGGCACCCGGCACCGGGTGCCCTTACCGGCGTTCGGAGAGTTCCGGCGTACTCGGCTGGCGGACGCCGACCGCCACCGCGGCCGCGGCGAACAGCGCCACCCCGCCCGCCGCCGCGAAGCACAGGCCCACCGGCAGCCGGCCCACGAGGAGTCCACCGGCCGCCGTACCCGTCGCGGTACCGGCGTTCACCGCGGTGTTGACCCAGGCCCCGGCCCGTACGCGGGTGCCCGGCGCCGCGCACTCGTCGGCGAAGAGGTACGCGGTGGTCAGGGCCGGGGCGATGAAGAACCCGGCACAGACCACGACCCCGATGAGGGCACCGAGCCCCGGGGCGAGTCCGGCGCAGGCCAGGGCGATGCCGAGCCCGGCGGCGAGCAGCGACAGCCTCGTCCCGGCCCCGGCCCGCCACTCGACGGCACCGTTCACCAGCCCGCCCACGGCGCTCCCGGCCGACAGCGCGGCGAACACCCAGGCCACGGCGTCGTCTCCGTGCCCGTGCCCCTCGGCGAAGGCCAGCACCAGCAGATCGAGCGCGCCGATCGACAGCCCGACCCCGGCGGCCAGCGCGACGGGCGGCAGGATCCCGGTGGAGACGCGGGGTGCCCGGTCCCCCGGCTTCCGGGCGGCACCCGGCACCCGGGCCACGACCGGCGAGGCGACGAACCCGCAGGTCCCCGAGGCCACGAGGAGGGCACTCACCGCCACGGCGACCGCGGGCTCGGCGACCTGCACGACACCGCCCACGACCAGCGGCCCCGACACGAACAACAGCTCCTCCGCGACGCCGTCCAGGCTGTACGCCCGCCGCAACATCCCCGGATCCTGGGCGAGTTCGCCCCACACCGCCCGCATGGTCGGCCCGAGCGGAGGCGTGCAGGCACCGGCGACCGCGGCCACGGCGCCCAGGAGGGTGGCGGAGGCCCCGGGCGGCCGGCTGACGAGGGCGAGCGCCGTGAGCAGTACGGCGTAGAGGACGGCCATCGGAAGCAGTGCGCGACGCGGGCCGTGCCGGTCGACGAGTGCGGCGCGGGCCGGTGACAGGAACACGCTGGTGGCACCGAACAGCGCGAGCACCGTCCCGGCGGCGGCGTACGACCCGGTGGCCCGGTCGACGGCGAGCAGCACGGCGAGCGAGACCATGCCGTAGGAGAGCCGGCCGAGCAGGGCGGTGGCGAAGGTGCGGCGGGCGTGGGGGATGCGGAGGAGCGCGGCGTACGAGGGCCGCGACGGGGTCGCAGACATGCGAGAGGTTCCTCGACTTGAGGCGGAGAAGGGGACGCCGAAGTCCTGCGACGGCACTCACGCCGTCGGCGGGACGGATACGTCCACTACGCCAAGAGGAGGAACATGGAGCTCAACGTAACAGCGCGACGCGGCCCGCGCCCCCACATACGGAAGCACGGGGCGCAGCCCAGGCCTTCAGGGGCGCGGGGAACCGCGCGACAAGCCCCCACCCGCCCGCAGCCGACAAACCGGCGGGGTCTGGGGGCGCGGCCACCGGCTCGTGGATGGGACGGGTAGGGGCGGCGGGGGCGAAAAAGCCTGTCGGCGCCCGATCAGCGCTCCGTGAGCCCCGCCACCAGCTCGTCCGCGGCGCGATACGGATCCAGCTCCCCCGCCACGATCCGCTCCGCCAGCGCACTCAGGCGACGGTCACCGTGGAGGTCCCCGATCCGTTCCCGCAGCGCGGTCACCGCGATCGTCTCGACCTCCCGCGCGGCCCGAGAACGGCGCCGCTCGGCGAGGACCCCCCGCTCCTCCATCCACGCACGGTGCTTCTCCAGGGCCTCCACGACCTCGTCGATACCCTCCGCCCGCGCGGCGACCGTCTTCACGATCGGGGGACGCCAGTCGCCGGGCCCACGGGACTCCCCGAGCCCCAGCATGTGGTTCAGCTCGCGCGCGGTCGCGTCGGCCCCGTCGCGGTCGGCCTTGTTGACGACGTAGACGTCCCCGATCTCCAGGATCCCGGCCTTGGCCGCCTGGATGCCGTCACCCATGCCGGGCGCCAGCAGCACCACGGACGTGTCCGCCTGCGACGCGATCTCCACCTCCGACTGGCCCACCCCGACCGTCTCGACCAGGATCACCTCGCACCCGGCGGCGTCCAGGACCCGGATCGCCTGGGGCGCCGCCCACGCCAGGCCGCCCAGATGCCCACGCGTCGCCATCGAACGGATGTACACACCGGGGTCCGACGCGTGCTCCGACATCCGGACCCGGTCACCCAGCAGCGCCCCGCCGGAGAACGGCGACGACGGGTCCACCGCCAGCACGCCGACCCGCCTGCCTACCCGCCGGTACGCCGTCACCAGCGCCGACGTGGAGGTCGACTTGCCGACACCCGGTGAGCCCGTGAGACCGACCACGTAGGCCCCGCCCGTCAGCGGGGCCAACGCCGCCATGACCTCGCGCAACTGCGGGGACGCCCCCTCCACCAGCGAGATCAGCCGGGCGACGGCACGCGGCCGCCCCTCCCTGGCCTGGGCCACCAGTGTGGGGACGTCCTGCATCACAGCTCCGTTCCGAGTAGCCACGTACACCTGAGACTGAAAGGGCTCAGGCCTCGGGCACCCGCACGATCAGCGCGTCGCCCTGCCCGCCGCCACCGCACAGCGCGGCCGCGCCGACCCCGCCGCCCCGCCGCTTCAGCTCCAGCGCCAGATGCAGGACCAGGCGCGCGCCGGACATGCCGATGGGGTGGCCGAGGGCAATCGCACCACCGTTGACATTCACCTTTTCCGGGGACACCCCGAGGTCCTTCATTGACTGAACGGCGACCGCGGCGAAGGCCTCGTTGATCTCGATCAGGTCCAGATCCGCCACCTCCAGGCCGTCCTTCTTCAGGGCGTGCTGGATCGCGTTCGACGGCTGCGACTGCAAAGAATTGTCCGGTCCGGCGACGTTCCCGTGGGCGCCGATCTCGGCCAGCCACGTAAGGCCCAGCTCCTCCGCCTTCTCCTTGCTCATGACGACCACGGCGGCGGCGCCGTCCGAGATCTGCGAGGCGGAACCGGCCGTGATCGTGCCGTCCCTGGTGAACGCCGGCCGCAGCTTGCCCAGCGACTCGGCGGTGGTCTCGCCGCGGATGCCCTCGTCCTGGCTGAAGACGACCGGCTCGCCCTTGCGCTGCGGGATCTCGACCGGCGTGATCTCCGCCTCGAAGAGCCCGTTCTTCTGGGCGGCGGCGGCCCGCTGGTGCGAGAGCGCGGCGATCTCGTCCTGCTCGGGGCGCAGGATGCCGAGGCGCGTGTTGTGCTTCTCCGTGGACTCGCCCATGGCGATGTTCTCGAAGGCGTCCGTCAGCCCGTCGTACGCCATCGCGTCGAGCATCTCGATCGCGCCGTACTTGTAGCCCTCACGGGACTTCGGGAGCAGGTGGGGGGCGTTCGTCATGGACTCCTGGCCACCCGCCACGACCACGTCGAATTCACCCGCTCGGATCAGCTGGTCGGCCAGCGCGATGGCGTCGAGGCCCGACAGACAGACCTTGTTGATCGTGAGCGCGGGCACGTTCATCGGGATGCCCGCCTTGACCGCGGCCTGGCGCGCCGGGATCTGCCCCGCCCCGGCCTGGAGCACCTGGCCCATGATCACGTACTGCACCTGGTCGCCGCCGATCCCCGCACGGTCCAGGGCGGCCTTGATCGCGAAGCCACCGAGCTCGGCTCCGGAGAAGGACTTCAGCGAACCGAGCAACCGTCCCATGGGCGTACGGGCGCCCGCGACGATCACCGAGGTCCTGCCGTTCGTTCCAGTCATGAGGTGCGATCCCCTTCCAGCTTGCACAGCCGAGGAGTGAACGAGGGTTTACTTGAATGTACTGAGTGGCACTCCGTGCCGTCACCGGGCCGTCAGTGTGATCGCGCGCACGTTGCGTAACCACCTCCGGGGCGGTGCACTGACACCATGCTGACGCGAATCGACCACATCGGGATCGCCTGTTTCGACCTCGACGCCACTGTCGAGTTCTACAGGGCCACGTACGGCTTCGAGGTGTTCCACTCCGAGGTCAACGAGGAGCAGGGCGTACGCGAGGCCATGCTCAAGATCAACAGCACGGACGACGGCGGCGCCTCCTACCTCCAGCTCCTGGAGCCCACCCGCGAGGACTCCACCGTCGCCAAGTGGCTGGCCAAGAACGGCGAGGGGGTCCACCACATCGCCTTCGGCACGGCGGATGTCGACGGTGAGGCGGCCGCGATCAAGGACAAGGGCGTACGCGTCCTGTACGAGGAGCCGCGACGCGGTTCCATGGGGTCACGGATCACGTTCCTGCACCCCAAGGATTGCCATGGCGTACTGACAGAACTGGTCACTTCGGCACCGGTTGAGTCACCTGAGCACTGACCCCCGTACATATGGGCCGGTAGGGTTGGGGTCGGCCGTCCCTTTTCAAGGTGACGGCCCGGGTCCTGCCGCTTTCCGAGGAGTGGGATCCAAGGGCATTTCTGATGGATGGCCGTGGGTGAAGGAGCGGCGTCCGGTGCGGCGAGAGCACGCACCGAACGCCGTGACGCCGCGGAGATCCATCAGGAGTGCCCTAGGGCCGGGGTCCAGGTTTCGGGGGACGAGGGTGGAGGGCGGCAGTCCGTGCTCCGCCGTTGATCTGACACCATTCCCCGGGGGCCCCGTTCGGCGGTTGGACGGAGCTCGTTTGCCAGAGGTTGCGACCAGGGGACGGATGGGACCGCGCAGTGCGGGGCTACGAACGCCAGGAGCGAGAGCCGGCGGCTGACGTCGACCACCTCTCTCGGTTCGAGGCCGAGATGGAGCGGCTGAAGACCGAGCGGGAAAAGGCGATTCAGCACGCCGAGGACCTCGGCTACCAGGTCGAGGTGCTACGCGCCAAGCTGCACGAGGCGCGTCGCACCATCATGTCCCGGCCCGCCTACGACAGCGGCGGCGACCTCGGGTACCAGGCCGAGCAGATGCTCCGCCAGGCCCAGATGCAGGCCGAGCAGCTGCGCGCCGACGCCGAGCGCGAGCTGAGCCAGGCCCGGGCGCAGACGCAGCGGATCCTCCAGGAGCACGCCGAGCAGGCCGCCCGCCTCCAGGCGGAGCTGCACCAGGAGGCGGTCACCCGCCGCCAGCAGCTCGACCAGGAACTGTCCGAGCGCCGCCAGACCGTCGAGTCGCACGTCAACGAGAACGTGGCGTGGGCCGAGCAGCTGCGCGCCCGCAGCGAGTCCCAGGCCCGCCGGCTCGTCGACGAGTCGCGTGCCGAGGCCGAGCAGGCGCTGGCCGCCGCCCGTGCCGAGGCCGAGCGGCTCACCGCCGAGGCCCGCCAGCGGCTCCAGAACGACACGGAAACGGCCCGCGCCGAGGCCGACCAGGTGCTGCGCCGGGCCCGTGCCGAGGCCGAGCGGCTGCTGAACGCGGCGTCGACGCAGGCCCAGGAGGCCACCGACCACGCCGAGCAGCTGCGCTCCTCCTCCGCGACCGAGTCGGACGCCGCCCGCCGCCAGGCCGGTGAGCTGAGCCGGGCCGCCGAGCAGCGGATGACGGAGGCCGAGTCGGCGCTGCGCGAGGCGCGCGCCGAGGCCGAGAAGCTGGTCACCGAGGCGAAGGAGAACGCGGCCAAGTCGCTCTCCACCGCCGAGTCGACCAACGAACAGCGCACGCGCACGGCCAAGGAGCAGGTCGCCCGGCTGGTCGAGGAGGCCACGAAGGAGGCCGAGGCCACCAAGGCGTCCGCCGAGGAAGTCGTCGCGGACGCCAAGGCCAAGGCGGAGAAGATCGTCGCCGAGGCCTCCGAGAAGGCCCGCTCGATCACCGCCGAGGAGTCGGCGTCCCAGCTCGCCAAGACCGCCAAGACCGCCGAGGACGTGCTGAACAAGGCGTCCGAGGAGGCCAAGAACACCACCAAGGCCGCCGCCGAGGAGGCCGAGCGCATCCGCGCCGAGGCCGAGGCCGAGGCGGACCGGCTGCGCGCCGAGGCGCACGACCTCGCCGAAGAGCTCAAGGGCACGGCGAAGGACGACACCAAGGAGTACCGCGCCAAGACGGTCGAACTGCAGGAGGAGGCGCGCCGCCTGCGCGGCGAGGCCGAGCAGCTGCGGGCCGACGCGGTCGCCGAGGGCGAGCGGATCCGGTCCGAGGCCCGGCGTGAGGCCGTCCAGCAGATCGAGGAGGCGGCCAAGACCGCCGAGGAACTGCTCGCCAAGGCCCGGACGGACGCCGACGAGCTGCGCCAGACGGCCACGACGGACAGCGAGAAGGTCCGTACGGAGGCCATCGAGCGCGCCTCGACGCTGCGCCGCCAGGCCGAGGAGACCCTGGAGCGCACCCGCAAGGAGGCCGAGCGGCACCGCGCCGAGGCCGCCGAGCAGACCGAGGAGCTGAAGGCCGAGGCCGAGCGCGCCGCCCGTGAGCTGCGCGAGGAGACCGAGCGCGGCGTCGAGGCCCGCAAGGCGGAGGCCGCCGAGGAGCTGGCCCGGCTGCAGGCCGAGGCCGAGGCCCGCCTCGCGTCCGCCGAGGAGGCGCTCGCCGACGCGCGCGCGGAGGCCGAGCGGATCCGCCGGGAGACCGCCGAGGAGACGGACCGGCTGCGCGGCGAGGCCGCCGAGCGCATCCGTACGCTCCAGGCGCAGGCCGACGCCGAGGTCCAGCGGATGCGGGACGAGGCCGCCGCCGACGCGTCCACGTCCCGCGCCGAGGGCGAGGCCATCGCCGTACGTCTGCGGTCGGAGGCCGCGGCCGAGGCGGAGCGGCTGAAGTCGGAGGCGCAGGACACCGCCGACCGGGTGCGGGCGGAGGCCCAGGCCGCGGCCGAGCGGCTCGCCACGGAGGCCTCCCAGGCGCTGGCCGCCGCGCAGGAGGAGGCGGCCCGGCGTCGCCGCGAGGCCGAGGAGCTGCTCGGTTCGGCCCGGCAGGAGGCCGACCAGGAGCGCGAGCGGGCCCGCGAGCAGAGCGAGGAGCTGCTGGCCTCGGCGCGCAAGCGCGTGGAGGAGGCCGAGACCGAGGCCGTACGGCTGGTCGAGGAGGCCGAGCGGCGGGCCATGGAGATGGTGTCGGCCGCCGAGCAGCACGCTCAGCAGGTACGGGACTCCGTGGCGGGGCTGCACGAGCAGGCCCAGGAGGAGATCGCCGGGCTGCGCAACGCCGCGGACCACGCGGCGGAGCGTACGCGCCGGGAGGCCGAGGAGGAGTCGGACCGGGTCCGCTCCGACGCCTACGCCGAGCGGGAGCGGGCCACCGAGGACGCCAACCGGGTGCGCCGCGAGGCCCGGGACGAGACGGACGCCGCCAAGGCGCTCGCCGAGCGCACGGTCGGGGAGGCCATCGCCGAGGCGGAGCGGATCCGTTCCGACGCGGCCGGGCACGCCCAGCGGGTGCGCACCGAGGCCTCGGACACCATCGCGCGGGCCGACCAGGACGCCTCGCGCACCCGGGCGGAGGCCCGCGAGGACGCCAACCGCATGCGGTCGGACGCGGCGACGCAGGCCGACACCCTGATCACGGAGGTCACCGCCGAGGCCGAGCGCCTGACGCGGGAGACCAACGAGGAGGCCGAGCGCGTACGGGCCGAGTCCGTCGCCAAGGCCGAGCGGCTGATCGGCGAGGCGACCGACGACGCCGAGCGGCTGCGTGCCGAGGCCGCCGAGACGGTGGGCTCCGCCCGGCAGCACGCCGAGCGGGTGCGCGCCGACGCCGAGCGGGCACGTGCCGAGGCGGAGGTGGAGGCCGACCGGCTCATGTCGGTGGCGCGCGACGAGGCCGACCGCACCCTGGACGAGGCCCGCAATGACGCCAACAAGCGGCGCTCCGAGGCCGCCGAGCAGGTCGACAAGCTCATCACGGAGACCGCGGCCGAGGCCGACAAGCTGCTCACCGAATCGCAGTCGCAGGCCCTGAAGACCACCGCGGACGCCGAGGCGCAGGCCGACTCCATGGTGGGCGCGGCCCGCAAGGAGGCCGACCGGCTGGTCGGGGAGGCGACCGTCGAGGGCAACTCCCTGGTGGAGAAGGCCCGTACGGACGCCGACGAGCTGCTGATCGGCGCGCGCCGGGACGCGACGGCCATCAGGGAGCGCGCCGAGGAGCTGCGCGACCGCATCACCTCGGAGATCGAGGCGCTGCACGAGCGGGCCCGCCGCGAGGCCGCCGAGACGATGAGGACGACCGGCGACCGCTGCGACGCGCTGATCAAGGCGTCCGAGGAGCAGTTGGAGAAGGCGACGGCGAAGGCCAAGGAGATCGTCTCCGAGGCAAATTCCGAGGCGGGCAAGGTCCGGATCGCCGCCGTGAAGAAGGCGGAGGGTCTCCTGAAGGAGGCCGAGCAGAAGAAGTCCACGCTCGTCCGCGAGGCCGAGGAGCTCAAGGCCGAGGCGATCCGCGAGGCGCGGCGCACGGTCGAGGAGGGCAAGCGCGAGCTGGAGGTGCTGGTCCGGCGCCGCGAGGACATCAATGCGGAGATTTCCCGTGTCCAGGACGTCCTGGAGGCGTTGGAGTCTTTTGAGGCCCCGTCGAGCGCCAAGGACGGTGGAGTCAAGGCGGGTGCCGCGGCGGGTGCGACCCGATCGGGTGGCAAGTCGTCAGACGGATAGCGGTATGGGGAAGTTGCGGGTATGTTCCGGCGCCTCACAGCGCGGGGAGTGTGCCCACAATTCCCGGCACCACTGGACTACAGACACCGATTTGTGCCCGTTCTGTGCTTGCCAGGGCCTCGATGCAAAGATTCGGGCAAGCAATCGGACAGCCGGATACGCAAAAGGGGTGTCATTCTCCAGATCAAACGTGCATCTGCTCGATGACACGCCGCTTCGCCCCCTAGGATTCCACCTATCACCTCACCGGTCTCTTTCGACAGGAACCCCATGAGCGACACTTCCCCCTACGGCTTCGAGCTTGTGCGGCGTGGGTACGACCGCGCTCAGGTGGACGAACGTATCTCCAAGCTCGTCTCCGACCGTGACAGCGCTCTCGCCCGCATCACCGCTCTGGAAAAGCGCATCGAGGAGCTCCACCTCGAGACGCAGAACGCCCAGGCCGCGGTCACCGACGCCGAGCCGTCGTACGCCGGTCTCGGCGCACGCGTCGAGAAGATCCTCCGCCTCGCCGAGGAAGAGGCGAAGGACCTGCGCGAAGAGGCCCGCCGGGCGGCCGAGCAGCACCGTGAGCTCGCCGAGTCGGCGGCCCAGCAGGTGCGCAACGACGCGGAGACGTTCGCCGCGGACCGCAAGGCCAAGGCCGAGGACGAGGGCGTCCGGATCGTCGAGAAGGCCAAGAGCGACGCGACGCAGCTGCGTCAGGAGGCGCAGAAGGACGCGCAGTCCAAGCGTGAGGAGGCGGACGCCCTCTTCGAGGAGACCCGCGCCAAGGCCGCGCAGGCCGCCGCCGACTTCGAGACGAACCTGGCGAAGCGTCGCGAGCAGTCCGAGCGCGACCTGGCCTCGCGTCAGCAGAAGGCCGAGAAGCGTCTGGCCGAGATCGAGCACCGCGCCGAGCAGCTCCGCCTGGAGGCCGAGAAGCTGCGCACGGACGCCGAGCGCCGCGCCCGCCAGACGGTGGAGACGGCGCAGCGTCAGGCCGAGGACATCGTGGCCGACGCCAACGCCAAGGCCGACCGCATCCGCTCGGAATCCGAGCGCGAGCTGGCGGCGCTGACGAACCGCCGCGACTCGATCAACGCGCAGCTGACGAACGTGCGCGAGATGCTGGCGACGCTCACGGGTGCGGCGGTGGCCGCGGCCGGCGCGCCGGTCACGGACGACGAGCCGATCTCTCGCGGGGTTCCGGCTCAGCAGTCCCGGTAACACCACGATCGTTGCCGGTCGAGGGCCCGCGTCTCCTTCGGGGGGTGCGGGCCCTCGCCGTTGTCATGGCTGCGGGCGATCTTGCCGCTGGGGCCACGGGGGAGGGTGGGCGCGGCGGCGCCCCGTGAGCGCCGGGGCCCGTCGTGGGCTTGTCGCGCAGTTCCCCGCGCCCCCGACGGGCTGGACCACTCCGGTGGCAGGCGCCCCATGCCCGTCTTAGCGTGGCCGCATGATCGAGCTCGACGGGCTGACCAAGCGGTACGGCGAGAAGGTGGCGGTCAACAACCTCAGCTTCGCCGTCAGGCCCGGTATCGTCACCGGCTTTCTCGGGCCGAACGGCGCCGGGAAGTCGACGACCATGCGGATGATTCTCGGGCTCGACCGGCCGACCGCCGGCGATGTGCGGATCGACGGCACGCATTACGACCACCTCAAGGACCCGCTCACCTACATCGGCGCCCTGCTCGACGCCAAAGCCGTGCACGGCGGACGCAGCGCCTTCAACCATCTGCTGTGCCTCGCCCAGAGCAACGGCATTCCCCGGGCCCGGGTGGCCGAGGTGCTGGACACGGTCGGGCTGACCTCCGTAGCGCGCAAGAAGGCCAAGGGGTTCTCGCTCGGAATGGGCCAACGGCTCGGGATCGCGGGCGCGCTGCTCGGTGATCCGCGGATCCTGATGTTCGACGAACCCGTCAACGGGCTCGACCCCGAGGGCATCCACTGGATCCGCCATCTGATGAAGTCCCTCGCCGAGCAGGGCCGGACCGTCTTCGTCTCCTCGCACCTGATGAGCGAGATGGCTCTGACCGCCGATCACCTCGTCGTCATCGGGCAGGGCCGGCTGCTGGCCGACACCTCCATGGCCGACTTCATCCAGCAGAACTCACGGTCGTACGTTCGCATTCGCACCCCGCAGCGGGAGCGGTTTCTCGATGTGCTGCACGAGGCGGGGATCACCGTCGTCGAGACGGGCGGGGGTCCGCTCGAAGTGGACGGGGGCAAGCCCGAGCTGATCGGGGAGCTGGCCGCGCGCCACCAGATCGTGCTGCATGAGCTGAGCCCTCAACAGGCCTCGCTGGAGGATGCGTTCATGCAGCTCACGGCCGAGTCCGTGGAGTATCACGCACATGCCCAGGATTCGGGCGACGGATGGGGCGACGGTTGGCAGAGGGAGGTCTGAGTCATGGCCGCGACCCAGGTCGTCCGGTCCGAGTGGACCAAGATCCGGTCGGTGGCGTCCACGGTCTGGACGCTCTCCCTCGCCGTGATCGTCACGATCGCACTCGGTGTGCTGATCTCGCTGCTGTCGAAGAACGAGTTCGACAACCTGAGCGCGCGGGACCAGCTCTCCTTCGACCCGACGTTCATCAGCTTCGCGGGCATGACACTCGGTCAGCTGGCGATGATCGTGTTCGGGGTGCTGGTCGTGTCGAACGAGTACAGCACCGGCATGATCCGGGTCTCGCTGGCCGCCGTACCGCAGCGCGGCACCTTTCTGTTCAGCAAGATCGCCGTCGCCACCGGGCTCGCCTTCGTCGTCGCCGTCGCCACCAGCTTCGCGACCTTCTTCCTCGGCCAGGCCATGCTCGGCGAGCACAGGGCGTCGATCGGCGACACGGGCGTACTGCGCGCGGTCATCGGCGGCGGGCTCTACATGACCCTCATCGCCGTCTTCTCCATGGGCGTCGCCACCATGCTGCGCAGCCCGATGCTGTCGCTCGGCATCCTGATGCCGTTCTTCTTCCTGATCTCCAACATCCTCGGCAACGTCGGCGCCACCAAGAAGGTCGGCCGTTACCTGCCCGACCAGGCCGGCAGCAGAATCATGCAGGTGGTGACCCCGGTCGACGACGACACACCGTACGGCCCCTGGGGCGGACTCGGGATCATGGCACTGTGGGTGATCGCGGCGCTGCTCGGCGGATATGCCCTGCTGAAGAAGCGGGACGCGTGACCACCTCCCTGACCAGCAGAAACGTACATGCCAACGCACTCCCCCTGTGACCTGCGACCTTTTACTTACTCTTGAGCGGAACCGTCAGCGCCCGGTTAAGCTCCTAACCCTTACGGGGGCGTGCGCCCCGACGTCCTGAGACGAGACGTCCTGACACGTTCGATGGGTGCGGAGCATGATCGAGGCAGTCGGCCTGACCAAGCGCTATGGCGCGAAGACGGCCGTGTACAACCTTTCCTTCCAGGTGCGGCCGGGGGCCGTCACCGGCTTCCTCGGGCCCAACGGCTCGGGCAAGTCGACGACGATGCGCATGATCCTCGGCCTGGACAACCCCACCTCCGGGCAGGTGACGATCGGCGGCTACCCGTACCGCAGGCTGCCGAACGCCGCCCGTCAGGTCGGTGCCCTGCTCGACGCCAAGGCGGTGCACGGCGGCCGGCACGCCCGTAACCACCTGCTGTCCCTGGCCCAGCTGTCGGGCATCCCGGCCCGCCGTGTGGACGAGGTACTGGGTGTCGTCGGCCTCCAGGGTGTGGCCAAAAAGCGCTCCAAGGGCTTCTCGCTCGGCATGGGCCAGCGGCTCGGCATCGCCGCCGCCCTGCTCGGCGACCCCCAGGTACTGCTGTTCGACGAGCCGGTCAACGGCCTCGACCCCGAGGGCATCCTCTGGGTGCGCAACCTGATGAAGGCCCTGGCCGCCGAGGGCCGTACGGTCTTCGTCTCCTCGCACCTGATGAGCGAGATGGCGCTGACCGCCGACCACCTGATCGTGATCGGGCGCGGACAGCTCCTCTCGGACATGAGCATCAAGGACTTCATCTCGGCGAACTCCGCCGACTTCGCGCGCGTCCGGACGCCCGACACCGAGCCGCAGCAGCGCGAGAAGCTGACGGCCGCGCTGACCGAGGCCGGCGGCCAGGTGCTGCCCGAGCAGGACGGCGCGCTGCGCGTCACCGGTCTGCCGCTGCCCCGCATCAGCGACCTCGCGCACGACTCCGACGTACGCCTGTGGGAGCTGTCGCCGCACCAGGCCTCGCTGGAGGAGGCGTACATGCGGATGACACAGGCCGCCGTCGACTACCGCTCGACCATCGACCAGAAGGCCGGGCTCCAGCAGCCCCTGCCGCCCGGCGCGCAGCCGCCGATGCCGGTGCCGGGGCAGGGCCAGCCGGGGTGGTACGCCCCGCCGGCCCCGCAGCAGGGCGGCCAGCCGTACGCACCGCCGCAGGGCCAGCCGTACGGCCAGCCCGTGCCGCAGGGACAGCCGCCGGTCGCGCCGGGCCCGTACGGGGCTCCGGCGCCCGGTCAGCCGCAGCCGAACCCGTACGCCGCCCAGGCCCCGGCCCCGCAGGCCGCACCGCCGGCCGCGCCCCAGGCCGCCCCGGCACAGCCGGCCGCCGCCGCGCCCGCGCCCGTGCCCGCCGCTCCCGCCGCTCCCGCCGCTCCCGCCGCCGACCTGACCAAGCCCGAGGACGCCCGATGAGCACGCCCCAGCCACCCGTAGCCCAGCAGCTCGCCCCCACCTGGCAGGGCGCGCCCGGCATCTCGTACACCTCGCCGATCCCGGTGGTGCGCACGCATCTGGGGCATGCGATCGCCTCCGAGTGGACGAAGATCAAGTCGGTGCGGTCGACGATCTGGACGCTGGGCGTCTTCGTCGTCCTCGTGATCGGTCTCGGCCTGCTCTTCTCGCTCATCGCCGCCGGCACGGACGCGAACATGGAGGGTGATACGCCGCTGCCCCTCGGCCTGTTCGGGCTGATGATCGGCAGCGTCTGCCTCATCACGCTCGGCGTGCTCAGCACCGCCTCCGAGTACGGCACCGGGATGATCCGGACCACGATGACCGCCTGCCCGAGCCGTGGCCGGGTGCTGGCGGCGAAGGCGATCGTCTTCTTCGCGCTGACCTTCACGGTCACCCTGATCTGCAGCGCGTTCGTCAGCTTCGCCGCGGTGGCGCTCCTGGAGGGCAACGGCGCCGCGACCCCCACCGGTGAGGAGTGGCTCAAGGCGACGGTCGGCGTCAGCCTCTACCTCTCCCTGTTCGGCCTGATGTCCCTGCTGATGGGCTCGCTGATCCGGCACTCGGCGGGCGCGATCACCATCATGCTCGGTGTGTTCCTCGCGCCGCTGGTCATCGCGATCTTCATGTTCTCGGAGTCCCTGCGGGACGTGCAGCAGTTCCTGCTCGAGTACTCGATCCCGAGCCAGCTCAGCGTCTTCTACGGCGCGGCGCTCAGCGAGTCGGGCCCGTCCGGCTGGGACCCGCTGTGGATCATGCTGGGGCTGACGACGGCCGCGTTCGTCGGCGCGTACGCGCTGCTGGAGAAGCGGGACGTGTAGCAGCGAGCCGGGCCGGGGTCAGAACCTCGGCGCGTTGCGGGACCGCTGCACCCTCGTGGTGCGGCGGTCCTTCGCGTTCCAGCAGGCCTTGTGCCAGTGGCGGCGCTCGTCCACCCCGGAGTGCTCGGGCCAGGCCACGACGTGCGGCACCCCGGAGGGGATCATCTGGTCGCAGCCCGGGCAGCGGTAGGTCTTGCCGAGCGCGCTCGCGCCCGCCACATGGCGCACGCTCCACTCCTCGCCCTGCCAGCGCTCGGCGGACTGCCAGCCACCGTAACGGCCCGACCTCTCCTCGTCGGCTCCGGCATCGCGACCGGACGGGCCCAACGAATCAGCGCCCTTGGGGCGGTTGCGACGCGGGGACACGGGACACCTCACGGGGCTATACAGGGAGCACGGGCCATCCAGCCTACGCGGGCCGGGTGAGGGTATGCGTACGTCACCAAACACCTCAGAACACCCCCCACCGACCTCCACCCGCAGCATTCTGCAGACAATCCGCAAATCTCGCCGCCAGGCCGTGACTTCGGCACGTGTCAGGCGGTTATGCCGGGTGGGGGAGCTCCTGAGTCGGAGCCGAGGAAGCAGGAAGTGCGATGCGCGTAGGAACATTTGTACTGGCCGCCCAGTTCCCCGGGCAGGGCCAAGGGGAGCCGCTCCACCGGGCCGTGCGCTCGGCGGAGGTGGCCGAGGAGGCCGGGCTCGACACCGTCTGGCTGGCCGAACACCACTTCGTGCCGTACGGCACATGCCCGTCCGCCATCACCCTGGCCGCGTTACTGCTGGGCCGCACCCGGCGGATCCGTGTCGGCACGGCGGTGAGCGTGCTGCCCACCGTCCACCCCGTCGCCCTGGGCGAGCAGGCCGCGTTGCTGCATGTGACGTCCGGCGGCCGCTTCTCGCTGGGCCTCGGGCGCGGCGGACCGTGGGTCGATCTCGAGGTGTTCGGCGCCGGACTTGAGGCGTACGAGAAGGGGTTCCCGGAATCACTCGATCTGCTGGTGCGCTGGCTCCGCGAAGCCTCGGTGTCGGCCTCGGGGGAACGATTCAGCTTCCGTGAAGTCCCCGTCGTACCGAGGCCGTCGGAGGCGCTGAGCGAGGAGCCGGGGCCCGAGGTCGTCGTGGCGTGCACCTCACCGGCGAGCGTCCGGCTCGCGGCCGAGCGCGGGCTGCCGATGCTGCTCGGGATGCACGTCGGGGACGAGGAGAAGGCCGAGATGGTGGTCGCGTGGCGCAAGTACGCCCGGGCCGCGGGCCGATCCCCCGAGGAGATCGCCGGCGCCGCCCATGTCTCCGCCGGTGTCTGCCAGATCGCGGACCGGCGCACGGACGCCGTGGAGGCGCTCACCAAGGCCATGCCGGGCTGGCTCAAGTACGGTCTTGACGCCCATGTGACCGTCGACGGCCGCACCCGCGCCATGCGGGACCCCCTCGCGTACACCGAACTGCTCTGTGGGCTGCACCCCGTGGGCACCCCCCGGCTCTGCGCCGACCGGCTGGCGGCGACGAGCGAGCGTACGGGCATCTCCCGCTTCGCCCTGCTGGTCGAGGGCACCGGTGACCTCGCGGCGACGGAGGAGAACGTACGGCGACTCGGTGCCGAGGTGTTGCCACACCTCGGCTGAGCCACTGCCTGTGCCTTGCTCACCGCCGGTGCCCGGGTCGTCCGGCACCGGCCTGTGCCTCGCTGTCCGGCACGGTCACACGACCGTGTCCGGTGGGGAGCTTGCCGCCCCACTCACTCATGCACCTCCCGCGCCAGGAGCGGCAAGCCGTGCTGCCTCACGTCCTCAGCAGTCCCTGAGTTCCGGGGACTGGTTGAGGAGCTGGCCACGGATCGACGTGAAGCGGGCGAGCCTCTCGTCCACGGCCGGGTCCAGCGGGAACACCGCCACCCGGTGGCAGTTCTGGAAGGCCAGCCGCACACCGAAGTGCCGCTGCAGCGCGCCGCGAATCGCGTCACTGGCGAGCGCGCGCAGCAGTTGTCCGCGTGCCTGCTCGTCCGGCGGAGGCGTCTGGTTGTCGGCGAACTCGCCGCCGTCGACCTTCAGCTGGGCCACCAGGGAGCTGATCATCTCCCACGCGTAGGGCAGGGAGGTCCGGACGCAGTCGACGAAGGCGGCTTCGTCGACCTCGCCTCGCTCGGCCTGTTCGAGTAGGGCCGGTGAGACGTCGAGCGACATGGGTTCTCCTCTCGCACCCCCACAACAACAGGGGTTGACGGACAGGGTCGGGGTTCGCGTTACCGAACACGCAGAGTGCGCGGGTCGCGACCACCCGTTTCTACGGTAAGCAACTGGCCGTGGCCGCACCAGGAGATTGCGCGCACCGACGGGCCTCTTCTCGCACACAATCAGCCATTGCCGAACGAGAGTTGTCAGTGGCACATGCCGGAGTCCGGACAAGGGCCTTTGTGGGCCGCACAGGAGAGTGACGGAGGGCTACGCGAGTCACTCGCGCCGACAGCAGAGAAGGGTGGGTGTGGGCGGTCGTAGAATCGGTCGCGGGGTCGATCGCGGGGTCCGGCGGCGGGTGTTCCGGTGGTCGAATCGCGCGCACCCGTCGCGGTCGAGTAGCGTTGCCGACCATGCGTCTCGTCATCGCCCGATGCTCCGTGGACTACGCGGGCCGGCTCACCGCCCACCTCCCCTCAGCCCCCCGTCTGATCCTGGTGAAGGCGGACGGCAGCGTCTCCATCCACGCGGACGACCGGGCCTACAAGCCCCTCAACTGGATGTCGCCGCCCTGCACCCTCAAAGAGGGGTCCGGGGACGAGGAGGGCGTCTGGACCGTCATCAACAAGGCGGGCGAGAAGCTCATCATCACGATGGAGGAAGTCCTCCACGACTCCTCGCACGAACTGGGCGTCGACCCCGGCCTGATCAAGGACGGCGTCGAGGCGCACCTCCAGGAGCTCCTCGCCGACCGCATCGAGACCCTCGGCGAGGGCTACACGCTCATCCGCCGCGAGTACATGACGGCCATCGGCCCGGTCGACATCCTGTGCCGGGACGCGGACGGCGCGACCGTCGCGGTCGAGATCAAGCGGCGCGGCGAGATCGACGGCGTGGAGCAGCTCACGCGCTATCTGGAGCTGCTGAACCGCGACCCGCATCTCGCGCCGGTCCGCGGTGTCTTCGCCGCGCAGGAGATCAAGCCCCAGGCCCGTGTCCTCGCCACCGACCGCGGCATCGGCTGCCAGGTCCTCGACTACGACGCCCTGCGCGGAATCGAGGACGACAAGCTGCGGCTGTTCTGAGCCGCTCCCCCACGCGTACGTACGGCAGAGCGGAGGGCCGGGTCCGATGACGGACCCGGCCCTCCGGTGCTGCACGGGGCGACGGGGCGGGGTGTCAGGCCGTCGACTCGCCGGGGGCGGCGGAGTCGGCCGGGCTGGACACGGGCGCGCTCATGGTGTTGGTGTCGTCCGGCGGCGGGTCCGCGGACTCCGTCGCGGTGGGGGTGGGGGTCGGCGTGGGGGTGGGCGTCGGGGTCGGGGTGGGAGTCGGCTCGGTTTCCGACTCCGTGTCGGACGGCGTCGGCTTGTCCGACTTCGAAGGCGTCGGGGACGCCGACTTCGTCGGCCCCTTCGTCCCGGTCGGGTCCTTTGAGGGCTCCGCCTCGTCGGTCGGCGTCGGATCGTCCGACGTGCCGTACGTTCCGTCGGGGCCCGGGTCCGTCGGCTCCGGCACCGAATCGGAGCCGTCGTCCTCGCCGCCGTGCTTGGCGCGGTCCGCGCCGAGGCCCTCGTCGTCCACACCCGCGCTGGCGGACGGTTCGACGCCGACCTTCTCGGCGGGCGTGTTGTCGTTCTTGTCGGAGTTCGCGCCGAGCGTCACCATCGTGCTGAGTACGGCGACGAGGAGCGCGCCCGCGCCGACCGCGACCAGGTTGCGCCGGGCGGTGCCGACGAGGCCCTTGACGCCGCCGCCCTTGTGCGCGGGCGGGTGTCCCGGCTGGTGCGTGACCAGAGTCGTCGAGGAGTCACCAGGACCGGACGCCGGGCCCGGTCCCGTACCCGTCGACGGCGCCGCCCCGAGACCCAGCGGGAGGTACCCCGAGGGCACCCCGCCGGGCGGTGAGGCCGACTCCTCGTGCCGGGCGTCCTGCACCTCCTCCCCCGCCGCCGTGCGCCCGCCGGGCGGGGTCGCGCCGGAGCGGTCGGCGACCAGGGCGAGGGCCCTGCGGCCCGCGACCGCGCCGCGCTTGTCGGCGAGGGCGCCGCGCAGCCCGATGGAGGACTCCAGCTCGAGGCGGGCCCGGTCGAGCTGCCCGGAGCAGAGGGCGAGGACGCCGAGTTCGTGGTGGAAGTAGGCCTGGTCGCCGACCTCACCGGCGAGCCTCGCCGCCTCGGCGCCGGCCCGGAGCGCGCGGTCCCAGGCGCTCCAGTGCAGTCCGGCGGCGAACGCGGGCCCCGCCTGCCGGGCCAGTCGCACGGCGAGGCTCTCCTCGTCCTCGTCCTGGTCCTCGCCGGGAGCCGTGGTCACCGGCACGATCGCGGTCAACGCGGCCAGTACCGCGTCCGCCTCCGCCGAGACCCGCTCGGGGGTCACCGAGGGGTGTCCGGCCCACCAGGCGTAGTGCCGGGCGGCCGTGGCGGCGCGGTTCTCGGCGTCGTCGGCGTATCCGGCGTTCTCCAGCTGGGTCAGCACGCCGGCCGCGAGCCGGTAGCGGGCGCCTACAGGTGTCACCAGCGCGCAGCCGACCAGTTCGCCGAGGGCCGCGTCGGCGTGGGTGTCGCCCACCAGGGCGGGCAGATGCGCCTGGTGCGGGATCTCGCCGCCGAGTGCGACCGCGAACCTGAGGGTCTCGCGCGCGGAGGCGCTCAGCCGGGACGCGAGCAGCGCGGCGGGCGCGGCCCCCTCGGCGAGCGAGGGCAGCGGGGTCTCATGGGTGTCGTCGGTGTCGAGCGGTGTGTCCACGGCGTCGACGGGGGTGTCCTGGAAGACGCCGAACTCGTCGACGGCGGCCGCCCCGGCCCGCAACCGGTCCCGCTGCCGAAGCAGGGCCCCGGCCTGGGTGAACCGCAGGGGCAGCCCCTCGGACTCGAACCACAGGTCACCGGCCCAGTTCGACTCGTCCTCGGTGAGCACGCGCCCGACAGCGCGTTCGAGAAGGGCCTCGCTGCCGGCCCGGTCGAAGCCGCCGAGGACGATCTCCTCCAGCGGCGCGTCGGCCGACGGCAGAGGAGTGTCGGGGGTGGCGGCGACCAGGAAGGCGCACTCGGGGGTCGCGTCGAGCAGTTCGTCGAGCGCGCCGCCGCCGAATTCCAGGTCGTCCAGGACGACGACCGCGCCGATGTCCCGCACGAGGTCGAGGACCTGCGCGTAAGCGGGCCGGAACAGGGGCGCGTCGTACACGGCCGCGAACAGGTCGTACAGCAGGTCGTTCGCCGTACGGCGGTGGCCGCTGAGCCGTACGACGCCGTCGGGGGCCAGGTTCGCGCAGTCCTCGGCGACGGCGTCGAGGAGGGTGGTGCGGCCGGAGCCGGGGGCGCCGGTGAGGCGCACGGAGCGGCCGCGGGCCAGGAGCCGGACGAGCCGTTCTCTCTCGTCGTCGCGCTGGAGCAGGGGCAGCCGGGGCAGCGAGGGCCCCGGCGGGACGGGCGGCCGGGCGGCGCGGTCGAGCTCGGCGCGCTCGGCCGGCGCGTGCTTCTCAGGCCTGCCGGGCAATCCCCCACGCTCGGCTTCGCTCGCGTGGGCGGTGCCTCCGGGCGGGCAGTTCTCTATCTCGCTGCCGTCGACGGGGTTGACGGTGAGCAGGAAGTCACCCGAGACGAGCTGGACGGTACGGGCGAGGGCCGGCGTGTGCTGGCCGAAGTCCTGCGCGAGGGAATCACGCGAGGGACGCTTGTTCTGCGCCTGTCCGTCGTCATGGCCGTACTCTGCGGGTCCCCGGTTGATCGGGTCCATAAGTCCTAGCCCCCCAAAAGCGTCTTGTGTGTGGAGCCCCTCCCGGCCTTGCCGCACACCGCGCTGTCGCTTCTGGTCCGGAACCCGCTCAAGGGTTGCTGGCAGCGGGCAGCCGAACCCTAAACCTTCGCACAGTATTACCGACAGCCCGGGGTCCCGCGCCGTACGAGACATCACAGTCTCGTGAGGATTGCGCACGTAGTGCGTTTCGTCCCCCATGGCATACGGGGGCCTGCACCCACGAGCAATACGCACACCCTCGCATGCCCGTTCACACCCGGGGCAGCGACTCCAGTCCGATGCCGCCCTCGATCGCGAGGATGCGGTGCAGTCTGGTCGCCACGAGCAGCCGCTGCATCTGTGGCGGCACACCGCGCAGCACCAGCCGACGCCCGCACCGTCCAGCCCGCCGGTGGGCCCCCATGATCACGCCGAGTCCGGTGGCGTCCCAGGAGTCCAGCTCTGACAGGTCGAGCACCAGGTCGCCGGCTCCGTCGTCGACGGCCGAGTGCAGGACCGTACGGGCGTCCGCCGCGCTGCGTACGTCGAGGCGGCCCCCGACGACCAGCTCGGCGTGGTCGCCCCTGATGTACATAAGCGCTCCCCGTGAGTGCGTCTCGTACTCCGTGATGTGGGTGATGCAACGTCTGACGGCGTTCGACACGATCAGGTTGCCGTCTGTAAGCGAACCGATACCCAATTCACCTCAACGGGTGACACCCGAGAGGCTCATTCGTTTGATGCGACGTCAGTGCTGTACACAGCGCCCGGAGTACCCGGGCGCTGCTCGAACCTCAGTACTTGTAGAAGCCCTGCCCGCTCTTGCGGCCGATGTCACCGGCGTCAACCATCCGGCGCATCAACTCCGGCGCGGCGAACTTCTCGTCCTGGGACTCGGTGTAGATGTTGCTCGTGGCGTGCAGCAGGATGTCGACGCCGGTGAGGTCGGCCGTGGCCAGCGGGCCCATGGCGTGACCGAAGCCCAGCTTGCAGGCGAGGTCGATGTCCTCGGCGGTGGCGACACCCGACTCGTAGAGTTTCGCGGCCTCGACGACGAGGGCGGAGATGAGACGGGTCGTCACGAAGCCGGCGACGTCGCGGTTGACGACGATGCAGGTCTTGCCGACGGACTCGGCGAACTCCCGGGCGGTGGCGAGCGTCTCGTCGCTCGTCTTGTAGCCGCGGACGAGTTCGACGAGCTGCATCATCGGCACCGGAGAGAAGAAGTGCACGCCGACGACACGCTCGGGCCGCTCGGTGACCGCCGCGATCTTGGTGATCGGGATGGCGGAGGTGTTCGAGGCGAGCACGGCGTCGTCCCGCACGATCTTGTCGAGCGTACGGAAGATCTCGTGCTTGACCTCGAGCTTCTCGAACACGGCCTCGACGACGATGTCCGCGTCGGCGGCCGCGTCGAGGTCGGTGGTGGTGGTGATCCGTCCGAGGGCGGCCTCCGCGTCCTCGGCGGCAAGCTTGCCCTTGCTGACGAACTTGTCGTACGACGCCTGAATGCCGCCGATGCCACGGTTCAGCGCCTCGTCGGTGACATCGCGCAGGACGACGTCCCAGCCCGCCTGCGCGGACACCTGGGCGATACCGGACCCCATGAGCCCGGCTCCGATCACGGCGAGCTTCCGTGCCACTGTGCGACTCCCCTTGTACGCGCTGTTTACGTATGCCTCTCGGGCGGACGATAGCGGTCGTGAGGGGGCCATGTGACCGTGAAGTAATGCGTGTCACTGTCTCACCGCGTGAGACGGTCGTCACGTCGCGACCGACGGACCTGGCGATACTCCGCGCAGCCTGAGCCACAGGGATTCCGACCCTGTCGGATGGAGCGCCGATACCCTGCGGTTCACGCCGGTTGGCGCCGCACAGACCGGCGAGATGTCTGGGGTCAGGGAGCCGGAATGGTGGCTGCAACGAACCGTCTACATTGGCCGCATGGTCAACCTCACGCGCATCTACACCAGGACCGGCGACAAGGGCACCACCAACCTCGGCGACATGAGCCGGGTACCCAAGACCGATCTGCGGATCTCGGCGTACGCGGACGCCAACGAGGCCAACGCGGTGCTCGGCACGGCGATCGCGCTGGGCGGGCTGGCGGAGGAGGTCGTGAGGGTCCTCACCCGTGTGCAGAACGACCTCTTCGATGTCGGGGCCGACCTCTCCACCCCGGTAGTCGAGAAGCCGGAGTTCCCGCCCCTGCGCGTCGAGCAGTTCTACATCGACAAGCTGGAGGCGGACTGCGACCACTTCAACGAGCAGTTGGAGAAGCTCCGCTCCTTCATCCTGCCGGGCGGTACGGCGGGCGCGGCACTCCTCCACCAGGCCTGCACGGTGGTCCGGCGCGCCGAACGCTCGACGTGGGCGGCCCTGGAGGCGTACGGCGAGGCCATGAATCCGCTGACCGCCACGTACCTCAACCGCCTCTCCGACCTCCTGTTCATCCTGGCGAGGACGGCGAACAAGGAGGTCGGGGACGTGTTGTGGGTGCCGGGCGGGGAGCGCTGAGCGTCCCTTCGGGTTACCGGGATGCCTTCTCCTGGGCCGGGGCCCGCTCCGGCTCGGGCTTCGGCCCCGGAACCGACTCCGACTCCGGCCCCGGATCCGAGTCCGACTCCGCCCCCGGAACCGACTCCGACTCCGGCCCCGGATCCGAGTCCGACTCCGCCCCCGGAACCGACTTCGGCCCCGGCCCCGGCTCCTTCTTCGGCCAGATCAGATACGCCAGTGCCACCAGCCCATGAATCCCCGCGGCCCTGATCGCCGTCCACTGGAACGCCCTCAGCGACTCCGCGTTCCCGTCGTCGCCCACGTACCAGACCGCCCCCTGGAGCAGCACCAGCGCGACGCCCGCCGCCACCAGCGTCCGTACCCACAGTTCGCCTTCGTGGCGGGCCCTGGCCAGGCCGTACTTCGGTGGCCCCGCCGGCTTGGGCGCGCCGCCCAGGCGATGGGCCGCGTGGCCGTCGAGCCAGCGGATCGTGTAGTGGCCGTAGCCGACCGTGAAGCCGATGTAGAGCGCGGCCAGGCCGTGCTCCCAGCCGGGCTCGGCGCCGTTCTTCAGGTCGACGGCCGTCACCGCGAACAGCACCAGCTCCAGCACCGGCTCGCACAGCAGCAGCACCACACTCGTCCGGCGCCACTTCAGCAGGTAGCGGACGGCCAGGGCCAGCGCCAGCAGCACCCAGAAGCCGACCTCACAGGCGATGATCAACGCGACGATCACGACGCACTCCCTTCGTTCACCCTTCCAGGCTCCCGGCGGGATCAGCGGGATTCGTCGTCGGCGGTGACGAAGTCGGGGTACATCGAAAGATGCAGTCCAGGACCGTTCCCCGGCATCAGGCGCCGAGCGCCCGCCCCCTGTTGGATGTGAGACATGGCCGTACGACTCCCCCGCCCCCACCGCTTCGACGTGTGTGTCGCGCTCGGCGGGCTGCTCGGTGGGCTGCTGCTCTGGGGCCTGGGCATCGGCACCCGCCCGGCCGACGAACCGATCGTGCTGTGGGACGGCCGATGGGCGGTGCTGGTCCCGCTCGCCGTGATGGCCGGCTGCGAGGTGCTGCGCCGCACGAGCCCGCGCACGGCCCTGCTGGTCGCCACGGTCGCGCTGACGGCCGACACCGTCACCCAGGGCAGCATCGCCACCCTGCTGATGTTCACGGACATCGTGTACGCGGCCGTCCTGTACGGCCCGCCCGCCTCGGCCCGCCGCATCCCCTGGATCACCGGACTGCTCTCCCTGGCCGGGTCCATCGTGCCGTTCGCCGTCTGGCGGGTGCCGAAAGCCCTGCTGATCGGCGTCGTCATCGGGGCCGTGGCCTTCGGCCCGGCGGCCACCGGCTGGATCGTCCGCAACCACCGCGACGCCGCCGAGGCCGCCCGGCTGCGCGCCGAACAGACCGCGCTGCTCGCGGAGATGGACCGCGCCCAGGCCATCGCCTCCGAACGGGCGCGTATGGCGAGGGAGTTGCACGACATGGTCGCCAACCACCTCTCGGCGATCGCGATCCACTCCACGGCCGCGCTCTCCCTCGACGACCCGGACACCTCGCGGCAGGCCCTCGGCGTCATCAGGGAGAACAGCGTCGAGGGGCTCGCGGAGATGCGCCGGCTGATCGGCATCCTGCGCGATTCGAGCGACGACACCGAGCCCGCCCCCGCGCCCACCCTCGACGGCCTCGGCGCGCTCGTCGGGGGCGCCCGCACCAACGGCCTCGACGTCAAGCTCGACGCCGAGCACGGCGAAAGGCTCCCCGCGCCGGTCGAGCTGGCGGCCTACCGCATCGTCCAGGAGTCCCTCACCAACGCCCTCAAGCACGCCTGCCCCGGCCGCGTCACGGTGACCCTGCGACAGACGGACGGCGCCCTCGCCATCGCCGTGACCAGCCCGTACGGTGACCGGGACGGCCCGAGCGCGCCCGGCTCCGGCGCCGGTCTGGTCGGGATGCGGGAGCGGACCGCGCTCCTGGGCGGCACCTTCGAGTCCGGCCCCGAGAGTTCCGCGAGCGGCGGGATCTGGGCCGTACGCGTCAGCCTGCCCACAACCGTCGCGGCCCCCACACCCGCCTCTACCTCTACCTCCGCCTCCGCCTCCGCCTCCGCCTCCGCCTCCGCCTCCGCCTCCGACGAAGGAGACCCCGCGTGATCCGCGTGCTCGTCGCCGAGGACCAGTCCGCCGTACGGGCCGGGCTCGTCCTCATCCTGCGCAGCGCGCCCGACATCGAGGTGGTCGGTGAGGCGCCCGACGGCGAGCGGGCGGTGGCGCTGGCCCGGAAGCTTCGGCCGGACGTCGTGCTGATGGACATCCAGATGCCGCGCCTGGACGGGGTGTCGGCGACCCGGCAGGTGGTGTCGGAAGGTCTCGCCGATGTCCTCGTGCTCACCACCTTCGACCTCGACGAGTATGTGTTCGGGGCGCTGCGGGCCGGTGCCGCCGGGTTCATGCTCAAGCACACGGAGGCGATCGACCTCATCGAGGCCGTCCGGGCCGTCGGGCGCGGCGAAGGTCTGATCGCCCCGGCCGTCACCCGGCGGCTGATCGCCGAGTTCGCCGCCAAGCCGGTGCGCGAACCGACGGCCGACCCCGGCGTCCTCGACACCCTCACCCGCCGTGAGCGCGAGGTGCTGTCCTGTCTCGGGGAAGGGCTGTCGAACGCCGAGATCGCGGGCCGTCTGAACATGGCGGAGGCCACGGTGAAGACGCACGTCAGCCGCCTCCTCGGCAAGCTCGATCTGCGGAGTCGGGTCCAAGCTGCGGTACTGGCCCAGGAGTTGGGGATCTGACCCCTCAGCGGGGTCCCGCATGAGCGCACTGGTCCAGACCCATTGACCTCTGGTCCAGACCTTTCTATTCTCGCGGCACTGCGCCACGTCATGCTCATGCTCACGACACCCCACAAGGAGGCGCGTCATGCGCTTCAGGCACAGAGCCGCAGCGGGCTTCGTCACCCTGCTGCTCCCCCTCGCCGGCCTGGTCGGTCTCGCCACCCCCGCGCAAGCGGCCACGGAGGCGACCGCCACCTACACCAAGACCCAGGACTGGGGCACCGGCTTCGAAGGCAAGTGGACGGTGAAGAACACCGGCACCACATCCATCAGCGCCTGGACGGTCGAGTGGGACTTCCCCTCCGGCACGTCCGTCACCTCGGCCTGGGACGCGGACGTCACCTCGTCCGCCAATCACTGGACCGCCAAGAACAAATCCTGGAACGGCACCCTCGCCCCGGGCGCCTCCGTCTCCTTCGGTTTCAACGGGAGCGGCTCAGGCTCCCCGGCCAACTGCAAGCTGAACGGTGGCAGTTGTGACGGCGGCCCCACCGTCCCCGGCGACGCGGCACCCTCCGCCCCCGGCACCCCGACCGCCTCCGACGTCACCGACACCTCGGTGAAGCTCAGCTGGAGCGCGGCCACCGACGACAAGGGGATCAAGAACTACGACGTCCTGCGCGGCGGCACCAAGGTCGCCACCGTCACGACCACGTCGTACACGGACACCGGCCTGACCTCCGGCACCGACTACTCGTACACCGTCCAGGCCCGTGACACCGCCGACCGGACCGGCCCGGTGAGCGGCGCGGTCGCCGTCCGCACGACCGGCGGCACCACCCCCCAGCCGACCTCCAAGGTCAACCTCGGCTACTTCACCGAGTGGGGCGTCTACGGCCGCAACTACCACGTCAAGAACCTGGTGACCTCTGGTTCCGCCGCCAAGATCACCCACATCAACTACGCCTTCGGCAACGTCAAGAACGGCCAGTGCGTGCTGGACGACTCCTACGCGGCCACCGACAAGGCGTACACCGCCGACCAGTCCGTCAGCGGGGTCGCGGACACCTGGGACCAGCCGCTGCGCGGCAACTTCAACCAGCTCCGCCAGCTCAAGGCGAAGTACCCGCACCTCAAGGTGCTGTGGTCGTTCGGCGGCTGGACCTACTCGGGCGGCTTCGGCCAGGCCGCGCAGAACCCGGCCGCCTTCGCCAAGTCCTGCAAGGCCGTCGTGGAGGACCCGCGCTGGGCGGACGTCTTCGACGGCATCGACATCGACTGGGAGTACCCGAACGCCTGCGGTCTGACCTGCGACACCTCCGGTGCTGCGGCCTTCAAGAACCTGATGTCGGCCCTGCGCACCGAGTTCGGCTCGAACTACCTGGTCACGGCCGCGATCACCGCCGACGGCTCCTCCGGCGGCAAGATCGACGCGGCCGACTACGGCGGCGCCTCTGCCTCGGTCGACTGGTACAACGTGATGACGTACGACTACTTCGGCGCCTGGGCGAACACGGGCCCGACCGCCCCGCACTCCCCGCTGACCTCGTACTCCGGCATACCGACCGCCGGTTTCAACTCCGCCGACGCGATAGCCAAGCTCAAGTCGAAGGGCGTCCCGTCCTCGAAGCTCCTGCTGGGCATCGGCTTCTACGGCCGTGGCTGGACCGGCGTCACCCAGTCCTCCCCGGGCGGCACGGCGACCGGCGCGGCCACCGGCACCTATGAGGCGGGCATCGAGGACTACAAGGTGCTCAAGAACTCCTGCCCGGCCACCGGCACCGTCGCGGGCACGGCGTACGCGCACTGCGGCACCAACTGGTGGAGCTACGACACCCCCGCCACCATCGGCACGAAGATGACCTGGGCCAAGAACCAGGGGCTGGGCGGCGCGTTCTTCTGGGAGTTCAGCGGCGACACGAGCAACGGAGAGCTGGTGACCGCGATCAACAACGGGCTGAAGTAGCCGAAAGGAAAGATCAGGCGACGTTGACGCGCTGACCGGGCGGGGCTGCCTCCAGCCACGCGAGGAAACCGGTCAGCGCGTCCTCGCTCATCGCCAGTTCCAGCCGGGTCCCGCGGTGCAGACACGCGAGGATCACGGCGTCGGAGAGCAGGGCCAGCTCCTCCTCGCCGTCAGGGGTGCGGCGCCCGGCCACCTCGATCGCCGAGCGCTCGAGGACACGGCGGGGGCGGGGGGAGTACGAGAAGACGCGGTACCACTCGATGCGGTCGCCGTTGTAGCGGGCGACGCCGTAGCCCCAGCCCTTGCCGTTCTCCTCGCCCTTCTCGGGTTTCTCCGGGGCGTCCCAGCGCAGGCTGCAGTCGAAGGTGCCGCCGGAGCGCTGGATGAGTCTGCGGCGCAGGCCGAAGACGAAGAGTCCCACCACCACGAGCAGGACCACCAGCCCGCACACAGTCAGAGCGAGGACCATCGACACCGACCTCCTCGTCTCCTAGGCAATGAAACTTGGTAATGGAACGTAAAAAACACCCACATTTGCCTCAGCCGCGGCTGGGTCCGGATGGATATATCCGGACCCAGCCGCGGCTGAGATACAGCATCACACGGCGCGCGGGCCTAGCGCGCCGCCACCGTACGCAGTCGGACGTCGGCGCGACGCTCGGCGGCGGCATCGCCCTCCGCCTTCGCGAGCTCGAGCTCGCGCTCGACGCGCTTGACGTCGATCTCGTCGGCCAGCTCGGCGACCTCCGCCAGCAGGGACAGCTTGTTGTCCGCGAACGAGATGAAACCGCCGTGCACGGCGACGACGACCGTGCCGCCCTCGCTCGTACGGATGGTCACCGGGCCCGACTCCAGCACACCGAGCAGCGGCTGGTGACCGGGCATGACGCCGATGTCGCCGGACGTGGTGCGCGCGACGACCAAGGCGGCCTGGCCCGACCAGACCTCTCGGTCGGCCGCGACCAGCGCGACGTGCAGCTCAGCAGCCAAGGTGGCTCCTCGGGTCACCACCCGGCGGTTCCGCCGGGTGTTGGGTACAAGTCTAGTAGGGCGCCGAGAATCGAATCGTCGGGGCCCGCCCCGGGTCTTTCGGCCGGGGATCCGGGGGTAGTCCCCCGGGGGGATGTGGCAGAGGGAGTACGGAGAAGGGCGGGACGCACCCCTGAGGTGCGGCCCCGCCCCCCTCTGCCACGAGTGCCTGACGTCAGCTGACGCCGAGCTCCTTCGCGTTCTTCTTCAGGTCCTCGATACCACCGCACAGGAAGAACGCCTGCTCCGGGAAGTGGTCGTACTCGCCGTCGATGATCGCGTTGAACGCGGTGATCGACTCGTCCAGCGGGACGTCCGACCCGTCGACGCCGGTGAACTGCTTGGCGACGTGGGTGTTCTGGGACAGGAAGCGCTCCACGCGACGGGCACGGTGGACGGTGAGCTTGTCCTCCTCGCCGAGCTCGTCGATACCGAGGATCGCGATGATGTCCTGGAGGTCCTTGTACTTCTGCAGCACCGTCTTGACGCGCATGGCGGTGTTGTAGTGGTCCGCCGCGATGTAGCGGGGGTCCAGGATGCGGGACGTGGAGTCCAGCGGGTCCACGGCCGGGTAGATGCCCTTCTCGGAGATCGGACGGGAGAGAACCGTCGTCGCGTCGAGGTGGGCGAAGGTGGTGGCCGGGGCCGGGTCGGTCAGGTCGTCCGCGGGGACGTAGATCGCCTGCATCGAGGTGATCGAGTGACCACGGGTCGAGGTGATGCGCTCCTGGAGGAGACCCATCTCGTCGGCCAGGTTCGGCTGGTAGCCCACCGCGGAGGGCATACGGCCGAGCAGGGTCGACACCTCGGAACCGGCCTGGGTGAAGCGGAAGATGTTGTCGATGAAGAACAGCACGTCCTGCTTCTGCACATCGCGGAAGTACTCCGCCATGGTCAGACCGGCCAGGGCCACACGGAGACGGGTGCCCGGGGGCTCGTCCATCTGCCCGAAGACCAGGGCCGTCTTGTCGATGACGCCGGAGTCCGCCATCTCCTCGATGAGGTCGTTGCCCTCACGGGTGCGCTCACCGACACCGGCGAACACGGAGACACCGTCGTGGTTGTTGGCGACGCGGTAGATCATCTCCTGGATGAGCACCGTCTTGCCGACGCCGGCACCGCCGAACAGGCCGATCTTTCCACCCTTGACGTACGGGGTGAGAAGGTCGATGACCTTGACGCCGGTCTCGAACATCTCGGTCTTCGACTCGAGCTCGTCGAAGTTGGGGGCCTTGCGGTGGATGGACCAGCGCTCGCCCTCGTACTGCTCGTCGACGTTCAGCACCTCACCGAGGGTGTTGAACACCTTGCCCTTGGTGAAGTCGCCGACCGGAACGGTGATGCCCGTGCCGGTGTCGGTGACCGGGGCCTGGCGGACCAGACCGTCGGTGGGCTGCATCGAGATCGTGCGGACCAGGCCGTCACCCAGGTGCTGGGCGACCTCCAGGGTCAGCGTCTTCTTCGCGCCGTCCTGGGCCGGGTCGGCCACCTCGACGTGAAGGGCGTTGTAGATCTCCGGCATGGCGTCGACGGGGAATTCCACGTCGACGACCGGGCCGATGACCCGGGCGACGCGGCCCGTGGCAACGGCCGTCTCAACTGTCGTCGTCATTACCTGTCACTCCCCGCGGTCGCGTCGGCCAGGGCTGCGGAGCCACCGACGATCTCGCTGATTTCCTGGGTGATTTCGGCCTGGCGGGCCGCGTTGGCAAGGCGGGAGAGCGTCTCGATGAGCTCTCCGGCGTTGTCGGTCGCCGACTTCATCGCGCGGCGGGTGGCGGCGTGCTTGGAGGCAGCCGACTGGAGCAGCGCGTTGTAGATACGGCTCTCGACGTAGCGCGGCAGCAGGGCGTCGAGGACGTCCTCCGCCGACGGCTCGAAGTCGTACAGCGGAAGGATCTCGCCCTTCGGCGCCGACTCCTGGGCCACCTCGTCGAGGCTGAGCGGCAGCAGACGGGCGTCGAGCGCCGTCTGCGTCATCATCGAGACGAACTCGGTGAAGACGATGTGGAGTTCGTCCACTCCGCCGTCCGCCGTCTCCTTCTCGATGGCCTCGATCAGCGGACCCGCGACCTTCTTGGCGTCCGCGTAGGTGGGCTCGTCGGTGAAGCCCGACCACGACTCCACGACCTTGCGCTCGCGGAAGTTGTAGTGGGCCAGACCGCGGCGGCCGACGATGTACGTGTCGACCTCCTTGCCCTCCGCCTCAAGACGCGCCGTCAGCTGCTCGGCGGCCTTGATCGCGTTGGAGTTGAAGGCGCCGGCCAGTCCGCGGTCGCTCGTGAGGAGCAGTACCGCGGAACGGGTCGCCGTCTCCGCCTCCGTGGTCAGCGGGTGCTTGGTGTTCGAACCGGTACCGACCGCCGTGACCGCGCGGGTGAGCTCGGTCGCGTACGGCGTGGAGGCCGCCACCTTGCGCTGCGCCTTGACGACGCGCGAGGCGGCGATCATCTCCATCGCCTTGGTGATCTTCTTGGTCGCGGTGACGGATCGGATGCGACGCTTGTAGACCCGGAGCTGGGCTCCCATGAGTCAGGTCCCTTCCTTACGTCACTTGGCCGCGGCCGGGGCGTCCTCGCCGAGAAGCTTGCCGTCCGAGGTCTCGAACTGCTTCTTGAAGTCGGCGATCGCGTCGGCAACAGCGGTGAGGGTGTCGTCCGACATCTTGCCGCCCTCCTTGATGGAGGTCATGAGGCCCTGCTCCTTGCGGTGCAGGTACTCCAGGAGCTCCTTCTCGAAGCGGCGGACGTCGGTGACCGGGACGTCGTCCATCTTGCCGGTGGTACCGGCCCACACGGAGACGACCTGGTCCTCGGTCGGCATCGGCTGGTACTGAGGCTGCTTGAGCAGCTCGACCAGACGCTGACCGCGCTCCAGCTGGGCCTTCGACGCGGCGTCCAGGTCGGAACCGAAGGCGGCGAACGCCTCCAGCTCACGGTACTGGGCGAGGTCGAGGCGGAGGCGGCCGGAGACCTGCTTCATCGCCTTGTGCTGCGCGGAACCACCGACTCGGGAGACGGAGATACCGACGTTCAGCGCGGGGCGCTGACCGGCGTTGAAGAGGTCCGACTCCAGGAAGCACTGGCCGTCGGTGATGGAGATGACGTTGGTCGGGATGAACGCCGAGACGTCGTTGGCCTTCGTCTCGACGATCGGCAGACCGGTCATCGAGCCGGCACCCAGGTCGTCGGAGAGCTTCGCGCAGCGCTCGAGCAGACGGGAGTGCAGGTAGAAGACGTCACCCGGGTAGGCCTCGCGGCCCGGCGGGCGGCGCAGCAGCAGCGACACGGCGCGGTAGGCGTCGGCCTGCTTCGAGAGGTCGTCGAAGATGATGAGGACGTGCTTGCCCTCGTACATCCACTGCTGACCGATGGCCGAACCGGTGTACGGCGCCAGGTACTTGAAGCCGGCCGGGTCGGACGCCGGGGCGGCGACGATGGTCGTGTACTCCAGCGCGCCGGCCTCTTCGAGGGCGCCACGCACGGAGGCGATGGTCGAGCCCTTCTGGCCGATGGCGACGTAGACGCAGCGGACCTGCTTGTTCACGTCACCGGAGCGCCAGTTGTCGCGCTGGTTGATGATCGTGTCGACGGCCAGGGCGGTCTTGCCGGTCTGGCGGTCACCGATGATCAGCTGACGCTGGCCACGGCCGACCGGGGTCATCGCGTCGACGGCCTTGTAGCCGGTCTCCATCGGCTCGTGCACCGACTTACGGGCCATGACACCCGGAGCCTGCAGCTCCAGGGCACGGCGGCCGGTCGTCTCGATCTCGCCGAGGCCGTCGATCGGGTTGCCGAGCGGGTCGACGACGCGGCCGAGGTAGCCCTCGCCCACGGCGACCGACAGGACCTCGCCGGTACGGGAGACCGGCTGGCCCTCCTCGATGCCGCTGAACTCACCGAGGACGATGGCGCCGATCTCGCGCTCTTCCAGGTTGAGCGCGAGGCCGAGGGTGCCGTCCTCGAACTTCAGCAGTTCGTTGGCCATGGCCGAGGGCAGACCCTCGACCTTCGCGATGCCGTCGCCGGCAAGGGTGACCGTACCGACCTCCTCGCGCGAGGCCGCGTCCGGCTTGTACGACTGGACGAAGTTCTCCAGCGCGTCCCGGATCTCCTCCGGCCGGATCGTGAGCTCCGCCATCTGGGTTCCCTGCTCTCCTTGTTGGGCCCGAAGTTTCACTTGGGGGGATGGGGACTCCCCCCTGAACGAGGTGAATCCTCTGCACGGCCCAACCGGGCCGCAGACATACGTACGTACTGCTATGAAGTTTGCTAGCTCGCCAGGCGGCGGCCGGCGTCCTCGAGTCGGTCCGCGATCGAGCCGTTGATGACCTCGTCACCGACCTGCACCCGGATCCCGCCGAGGACCTCGGGGTCCACGTCGAGGTTGAGGTGCATCTGACGGCCGTAGAGCTTCGCGAGGGCGGCGCCGAGGCGCTGCTTCTGCGGGTCGCTCAGCGGGACCGCCGAGGTGACGACTGCGACCATGCGGTTACGACGCTCGGCGGCGAGCTTGGACAGGGACTCGAGTCCCGACTCCAGGCTACGTCCACGGGGCGCGGTCACCAGGCGCGTCACCAGACGCTCGGTGGTGGGCTTGGCACGGCCGCCGAGCAGGCTGCGCAGCAGCTCGCCCTTGGCCGGGTTGCCCGCCTTGCGGTCGGTCAGCGCGGACCGCAGCTCCGTGTTGGAGGAGACGATCCGGCCGAACCGGAAGAGCTCGTCCTCCACGTCGTCGAGGTCGCCCGACTTCTGCGCGGCGGTGAGCTCGGCGAGGCTCGCCAGCTCCTCCAGCGCGTCCACCAGGTCACGCGACTGCGACCAGCGGGAGCGCACCAGACCGGACACCAGGTCGGCGGTCGTCCCGCTGACCTGGCCGCCGAGGATGCGTCCGGCCAGGTCGGCCTTGGCCTCACCGGCCTGCGCCGGGTCGGTGAGGACCCGACGCAGCGACACCTCGCGGTCGAGCAGCGCGGTGACGGCGGCCAGCTCGTCGGAGAGCGACGCCGCGGTCACGGACGTGGAGTCCGTCAGCGCGTCGAGACGCTCACGTGCGGCAGCCAGGGCCTCGCGGCTCGCTCCGTTCATCGCGCGGCCTCGGCCTTCTCCTCGAGGTCGTCGAGGAAGCGGTCGATGACGCGGCTCTGCCGGGCGTGGTCCTCGAGGGACTCACCGACGAGCTTGCCGGCCAGGTCGGTGGCGAGCTTGCCGACGTCCTGGCGCAGCGCCTGCGAGGCGGCCTTGCGGTCGGCGTCGAGCTGCGCGTGACCGGCGGCGATGATCTCCTCACGCTGCCGCTGGCCTTCGGCGCGCATCTCGGCGATGAGCGTGGCGCCCTGCTCCTGCGCCTCCTGGCGCAGCCGCGCGGCCTCGTGCCGGGCCTCGGCGAGCTGAGCCTTGTACTGCTCAAGCACGCTCTGGGCCTCGGTCTGAGCGATCTCGGCCTTCTCGATACCGCCCTCGATGGCCTCGCGGCGCTCTTCCAGAACCTTGTTGATGTTCGGGAGGAGCTTCTTGGCGAGGAGGCCGAAGACGATGACGAAGGCGAGCAGGCCGATGACGAGCTCAGGAATCGGCGGGATGAGAGGGTTCTCTCCATCCCCGGCTGCGATAAGCAGCTGGCTCATGTGTGTGCCTTTCGTCTAGTCGGCTGGACTGGTGTCGGTGATCAGTAGCCGTAGACGAACGGCATGACCAGACCGATCAGGGCGAGCGCCTCACAGAAGGCGAAGCCCAGGATCTGGTTGGCGCGGATCAGGCCGGCCGCCTCGGGCTGGCGGGCGAGAGCCTGGGTGCCGTTGCCGAAGATGATGCCGACGCCGACGCCGGGGCCGATGGCGGCAAGGCCGTAACCGATCGAACCGAGGGAACCTTCGACGGCAGCAAGGGTCGTGGACATGCCAGTTCTTCCTTTTCTTTACGGACCGGTGGCGGTTGGCCACCGGACGAATTGGGGTCGGTGAGGTGCCTGATCAGTGGTGCTCGGCGAGAGCGCCCTGAATGTAGGTGCAGGTCAACAGGACGAACACATAGGCCTGCAGGGCCTGGACGAACAACTCGAAGGCGGTCATGACGAGGACCATCACGAACGAGACACCCGCGTAGGCGATGCCGAAGCTGTTCAGCAGGTACCAGCTGGCGATCGTGAAGAGCAGCAGCAGCGTGTGACCGGCGAACATGTTCGCGAAGAGTCGTACGGCGTGGGTGAAGGGCCGGATCAGGATGTTCGAGAAGAACTCGATCGTCATCGACAGCGGCAGCACCGCACCGAGCGACTTGTCGTAGCCCGTGACGTTCTTGAAGAAGCCGACGAAGCCCTGTCGCTTGAAGGTCAGGACCACCCACGTGACGTACACGATCAGCGCGAGGACTGCGGGGTAGGAGATGATCGCCGTGACCGGGAACTGCGCGACCGGAACGATCGACCAGAGGTTCATCATCCAGATGAAGAAGAACAGGGAGACGACGAGCGGGACGTACTTCTCGCCTTCCTTCCTGCCGATGGTCTCGTAGACGACACCGCGCCGGATGAAGTCGTATCCCGCCTCGGCGACCATCTGGAGCTTGCCGGGGACGACCTGCGGCTTGCGGAAGGCGGCCCAGAAGAAGCCGACGATGATGATCGAGCCGAGCAGCGCCAGAAGCATCGTCTTGTTGAAGTACAGATTGCTGTCGCCGTCGCCCCAGAGAGGCTGGAACAAGAACGAGTGCAGGCCGGGGGAAACCTCGGCGAAGCCACAGTCGGCGAAGATGTGGCAGTCGGTCTCGAAGGCGAGCACCTGCGTCGGATCAGCACTCACCGCGGGCTCCTTCAGCGTGGCGCATGGGTACGGCAACCTCGTTGTGTCGGCGCGGCGGACAGCCGCGGGTCGGCACTGGACTGGTGTTACGGATGTGAGGGCGGCTGTGGGGCATGGAGCCTCGCACTAGGGCAGGCGTCAGCTCGATTGCCCGCGCCCGCGATGCCGCAGTTGGCACCGGACGATAGCAGGATCTCCTGCGGACGCTTATCCCGGCCCTACTCCTCACGACGAGTGCCCTGATTTTTCGGGCTTGTTGCCCGTCGAGGAATCAGGTTCGACGTAAAGAATCTTGGCCTTCATGTGGGCACGCGTCTGGAAGACGATCCACACGAGCGTGGTACCGACGAGCGTGAACGCGAAGGACCTGGGGTGGAACAGCGTGGTGTTCTTGAACGCGGCCATGAAGATGAACAGCAGCAGAATTTGTGCCGCGTAGAGCATCAGGCCCATCGCCTGGAACAGGTGAGGAAGCGATTTGGCAGTGCGCTGCAGAACGTAGAGCCCGATTCCCATGAAGAGGATCGTGATCACCGCCGCCACGACGGCGCCGACAGCCCCCTTGCCTCCGACGACCACACCGCTGATGACAGCGGCGATGGCGCCGGCGGCAGCCGTGGGTACGGCGGCCTGAAGGAGGATCCGGGCGTCATTGGACGGCATGGCGGCAACTCCGCTTGCTTAAGGGGGCAGGTGTCGTCATGGACGAGCGTAGACCCCGGGGGCGAGCGGAAATCTCGCGCCGGTGGACCGTCGCACTGCGGCCCCGCGGCTCTGTCCCGGGTTCTCGTGAACCGTATCACAAACTATTTGATGAGGTCTTTACCTAGTTGGCGTGCTCGATGTCACACATGAGAGTGACAGTGCGCGTCTGTGCAAAAACAGTGCCGACCTGTCTGGTATTAGGGCGCTTTGTTCCCCCACGACTTGGCAATGCTCTAGTCAGATTCTTACCTTGTGGCAAAGAGGAAGGGGGCCCGCAGGCCCCCCTTCGACTGTTTCTTACGGTCTCAGTGCCGCGCCCCCGCAGGCTTGCGCTCCTCGTCCAGCGGGCGCTCGCCGAGGGCCGTCGCGCCGTTCAGGGACGGCTGCCACTCGGCCACCGCGCCGGCGGCCTCCGTACCCGGCTTGCGGCGGCGGTAGCGGGGCGGGACGAAGCGCTCGGCCCAACGGGGAGCGCGCGGGGTGAACCGGGGCAGCAGGAGCAGGAAGAGGCCGACCGCGTTGAGCGCGGCGATGCCGAGCACGATCCACATGGACGCGGCGTTCACGGTGTACGCGAGGGTGCCGAAGGCGATGACCGCCGAGAAGAAGTACATGATCAGCACCGCGCGGCTGTGCGAGTGCCCGATCTCCAGCAGCCGGTGGTGCAGATGGCCGCGGTCGGCGGCGAACGGCGACTGGCCGCGCCAGGTGCGGCGCACGATGGCGAGGATCAGGTCGGCCGCCGGGATCGCGATGATGGTGAGCGGCATCAGCAGCGGGATGTAGACCGGCACCATCGAGTAGACCGTGCTGCGCTCCGAGATGTACAAGCCCATCACGTCCGGGTCGACCTGCCCCGTGACGGAGATCGCGCCGGCCGCCAGCACCAGGCCGATCAGCATCGAGCCGGAGTCGCCCATGAAGATCCGCGCGGGGTGCATGTTGTGCGGCAGGAAGCCCAGGCACATGCCCATCAGGACCGCCGCGAACAGCGTGGCCGGGGCGGCCGCCTCGATGCCGTAGCTGTACCAGAGGCGGTAGGCGTACATGAAGAACGCGCCGGAGGCGATGCAGACCATGCCGGCCGCGAGCCCGTCCAGGCCGTCGACGAAGTTGACCGCGTTGATGGTGATGACGACCAGGGCGACCGTGAGCAGCGTGCCCTGCCACTGGGTCAGGGCGACGATGCCGACGCTCGGGATGGGCAGCCACAGGATCGTCAGACCCTGCATGACCATCACGCCGGCGGCGATCATCTGCCCGCCCAGCTTGATCAGCGCGTCGATCTCGAACTTGTCGTCGAGAACGCCGATGAGCCAGATCAGGGCGGCCCCGGAGAGCAGCGCGCGCGGTTCGTTGGACTCGGCGAAGACCTCGCCGAGGTTGGTCAGATGGTCGGCGACCAGCAGACCGGCACACAGGCCGAAGAACATCGCGATGCCGCCGAGGCGGGGTGTGGGCTCTCGGTGGACGTCGCGCGCACGGATCTCCGGCATGGCTCCGGCCACGATCGCGAATTTCCGTACCGGTCCTGTCAACAGGTACGTCACCGCGGCCGTGATGCAGAGCGTCAGCAGGTATTCACGCACGGGCTTCCCCACAGGTCTCGCTGGCCATCTCAGCCCCACACCCTAGCGATGCGCGCATATGGTTGGGGACTTCCGGGTAGCGACGATGGTTGCACGTGATGCTGTGTCGTGTGGTCCGTCCACCCCACCTCAGCGCGGATACGGCGGAAATCTTCCGGCCAGGTCCCGCACTTCTTCACGCGCCCGCCTGCCGTCCCCGCCGTCCCGCAGGACCTGCGCGAACAGTACGGCGACCCGCGCCATCTCGGCCTCGCCCATGCCCTGCGTGGTCATTGCGGCCGTGCCCAGACGCAGCCCGCGGGCGTGCCCGTGCGGCAGGGCACAGCAGTCCAGGATCATCCCGGCGGCCGTGAGGCGCCCCCGTGCCGTGCGTCCGTCGACGCCGAGTGGCGCGGGATCGACGGTGAGGAGGTGGGTGTCGGTGCCCCCGGTGACGACGGCGAGCCCTTCCCGGGCCAGCCCCTCCGCCAGCACCCGCGCGTTGGCGACCACCTGATGGGCGTACGCGGTGAACGCCGGTGTTGCCGCCTCCCCGAACGCGACGGCCTTCGCGGCGATGGTGTGCATCTGCGCGCCGCCCTGGGTGAACGGGAACACGGCCCGGTCGACGCGCTCGGCCAGCCCGCTCCCGCAGAGCAGCATGCCGCCGCGCGGGCCGCGCAGCACCTTGTGGGTGGTGGCGCAGACGATGTCGGCGTACGGCAC
This sequence comes from Streptomyces graminofaciens, assembly GCF_030294945.1. Classification (NCBI taxonomy): domain Bacteria; kingdom Bacillati; phylum Actinomycetota; class Actinomycetes; order Kitasatosporales; family Streptomycetaceae; genus Streptomyces; species Streptomyces graminofaciens. The sequence continues at coordinate 4,886,639 of NZ_AP018448.1, forward strand.
CGGACTGGGCGCCGCTCCCCCGGCGACGAGCCCGATCGGGTGGGCGGCGTCGGCGATCAGATACGCGCCCACCTCGTCGGCGACCTCGCGGAAGAACGCGTAGTCGATGTGCCGGGGGTAGGAGATGGAACCGCACACGATGGCCTTCGGGCGGTGCGTACGGGCGAGGGCGCGGACCTGTTCGTGGTCGATGAGCCCGGAGTCCGCGTCGACGCCGTACCCGACGAAGTCGAACCAGCGGCCGGAGAAGTTGGCGGGCGACCCGTGCGTGAGGTGGCCGCCGAAGGGCAGGCCCATCGCCAGGACGGTGTCACCGGGGCGCAGCAGGGCGGCGTACGCGGCCAGAACGGCCGACGACCCGGAGTGGGACTGGACGTTGGCGTGGTCGGCGCCGAAAAGGGCCTTGGCGCGCTCCACGGCGAGCCGCTCGGCGACGTCGACGATCTCGCAGCCGCCGTGGTGCCGGGCACCCGGATAGCCCTCCGCGTACTTGTTGGCGAGCGCCGAGCCCAGCGTGGCCAGCACCGCGGGCGAGGTGAAGTTCTCGGCGGCGACGAGCTGGAGCGTCGTCGACTGCCGGTCCAGCTCACCGAGGAGGATGTCGGCCAGCTCGGGGTCCTGCCGCCGCAGGACATCGGTCTCTAGGACAGGGATGACCGACATGATGGGCTCCGGGGCGTCGACGGTGACGTACGTCCAATGTAGGCCGCGGACGCGCGGGGCGCGCTGCTGATGCCGCCGATCGGTGTCGTGCGACCAGGGTCGGCCGGGCCGGCTACGCCCTCGCCGCCACCCCCGTCAGCGCCGTCACCACCGGATCCAGCGCCTGATGTATCTCGTCCCCCACCGAGCGGAAAAACGGCAGCGGCGCCCCGTACGGGTCGTACACCTCGTCCGCCTCCGCCGTCGGGGCCAGTAGCCACCCGCGTAGAGCGGCCGCCGCGCGCACCAGTGCGCGCGCCCGCGCGACCATGCCCTCGTCCAGCGGCGGCAGCGTGGCCGGATCTATCGCCCGCACCAGGCGGGTGAACTCCTTCAGAGTGAAGGTCCGCAGCCCCGCCGAGTGCCCCATGGAGATGACCTGGGCCCGGTGGTCGCGCGTGGCCGTCAGGACGAGGTCGGCCCGGATGACGTGCTCGTCCAGCAGCTCACGCCCCGTGAAGCCGGAGGCGTCCGCGCCGAAGTCCGCGAGGACCGCCTCCGCGTTCGCCTCCATGGGCGCGCCCTCGTGCCCCCAGGTCCCCGCGCTCTCGACGATCAGCCCGCCCCACAGCGGGTCCCCGAGCCGGTCCGCCAGGGCATGGCGGGTCAGCCGCTCGGTGATCGGCGAGCGGCAGACGTTCCCGGTGCTGACGTGGAGGATCCGGAAAGTGTCACGCGGGAGGCCGAAGGTCCCCGTCTCTTCCCCGTTCCATATGCCACGCCCCGCGTCAGGGGCTGTCAATTCGCCACCTCGAGGTCGGGTACGACCTTGCGCAGCTCCTCCGCCGACAGGGCGCCCGCACGCAGCAGCACCGGCACCTTGCCCGTGACGTCGACGATCGACGACGGCACGATGCCGGGGGTCGGGCCGCCGTCGAGGTAGACGGAGACGGAGTCGCCGAGCATCGCCTCGGCGGCGTCGCAGTTCTCCGGCGCCGGCTCGCCCGTCAGGTTGGCGGAGGAGACCGCCATGGGGCCGACCTCGGTGAGCAGCTCGATGGCGACCGGGTGCAGCGGCATGCGCACGGCGACCGTGCCACGGGTGTCGCCGAGGTCCCACTGCAGCGACGGCTGGTGCTTGGCGACGAGGGTGAGCGCGCCCGGCCAGAAGGCGTCGACCAGCTCCCAGGCCATCTCGGAGAAGTCGGTGACGAGCCCGTGCAGGGTGTTCGGGGAGCCGATGAGGACGGGCGTGGGCATGGCACGGCCCCGGCCCTTGGCCTGGAGCAGATCGGCCACGGCCTCCGAGGAGAACGCGTCGGCGCCGATGCCGTAGACGGTGTCCGTCGGCAGCACCACGAGCTCGCCCCGGCGGACGGCGGACGCGGCCTCGCGCAGACCGGTCGCGCGGTCGGTGGCGTCGTTGGTGTCGTATCGCCGTGCCATCTAGCGGGCCTCCTCGTACACGTAATGCTGGGCTTCCGAAAAAACTGCCGTCGGGCGGGTGCTCACGGCAGCGCCTTGCGGGCGGTCGCGAACCTCGGCCGCTTGTTGAGGTCCGGGTGGTCGGCCGCGTCGGCCCAGCCCCGCTCCTCGGTGAAGATCCACGGCACCTGGCCGCCCTGGGTGTCGGCGTGCTCGATGACGACGACGCCGCCGGGGCGCAGGAGCCGGTGTGCGGTGCGTTCCAGTCCACGGATCAGTTCGAGCCCGTCCTCCCCTGAGAACAGGGCGAGTTCGGGATCGTAGTCGCGGGCCTCGGGCGCCACGTACTCCCACTCCGTGAGCGGGATGTACGGCGGGTTGGAGACGACCAGGTCGACCTGGCCGTCGAGGTCGCGGAAGGCGTCCAGGGCGTTGCCCTGGCGCAGGTCGACGCGTGAGCCCGCCATGTTCTTGCGGGTCCACGTCAGGGCGTCCTCGGACAGCTCCACGGCGTGCACGCGCGAGCGCGGCACCTCCTGGGCGAGGGCGAGGGCGATGGCGCCGGAGCCGGTGCACAGGTCGACGATGAGCGGCTCGACGACGTCCATCGCGCGTACGGCGTCTATGGCCCAACCGACCACGGACTCGGTCTCCGGCCGGGGCACGAACACCCCTGGCCCGACCTGCAGTTCGAGGTAGCGGAAGTACGCGCGCCCGGTGATGTGCTGGAGGGGCTCGCGCTGCTCGCGGCGGGCGATGACCTCCCAGTACCGGGCGTCGAAGTCGGAGTCCTTGACCGTGTGCAGCTCGCCCCGCTTGACGCCGTGCACGAACGCGGCGAGCTCCTCCGCGTCGTTGCGCGGCGAGGGCACGCCGGCGTCGGCCAGCCGCTGGGTGGCCTGGGCCACCTCCGCGAGCAGCAGGTTCACGCAAGTCCTCCGTGTCGTACTCGGTCGTGCGCCGTTGCGTCTGTGCGTCCCCTACGCGGCCGCCAGCTTCGCTGCCGAGTCCGCGTCGACGCAGGCCTGGATCACCGCGTCGAGGTCGCCGTCCAGGACCTGGTCCAGGTTGTACGACTTGAAGCCGACGCGGTGGTCCGAGATGCGGTTCTCCGGGAAGTTGTACGTGCGGATCTTCTCGGAGCGGTCGACGGTGCGGACCTGGCTGCGGCGGGCGTCGGCGGCTTCCTTCTCCGCTTCCTCCTGCGCCGCTGCGAGCAGCCTGGAGCGCAGGATACGCATCGCCTGCTCCTTGTTCTGCAGCTGGCTCTTCTCGTTCTGGCAGGAGGCGACGACTCCGGTGGGAATGTGCGTGATGCGCACGGCGGAGTCGGTGGTGTTGACGGACTGCCCGCCGGGGCCGGAGGAGCGGTAGACGTCGATGCGGAGGTCGTTCGCGTTGATCTCGACCTCGACCTCCTCGGCCTCGGGCGTGACGAGCACGCCGGCCGCGGAGGTGTGGATACGGCCCTGGGACTCGGTCGCGGGCACGCGCTGGACGCGGTGCACCCCGCCCTCGTACTTCAACCGGGCCCAGACGCCCTGGCCGGGCTCGGTGGCGCCCTGGCCGCCCTTGGTCTTCACGGCGACCTGGACGTCCTTGTAGCCGCCCAGCTCGGACTCGGTGGAGTCGATGATCTCGGTCTTCCAGCCGACGCGCTCGGCGTAGCGGAGGTACATGCGCAGGAGGTCGCCGGCGAAGAGGGCGGACTCGTCGCCGCCGGCGCCCGCCTTGATCTCCAGGATCACGTCCTTGTCGTCGCTGGGGTCGCGCGGGACGAGCAGCAGCCGCAGCTTCTCCGTCAGCTCCTCGCGCTGCTTCTCCAGCTCCTTGACCTCGGCGGCGAAGTCCGGGTCGTCCGCGACGAATTCGCGGGCCGTCTCGATGTCGTCGCCGGTCTGCTTCCAGGAGCGGTACGTGCCGACGATCGGGGTCAGCTCCGCGTAGCGCTTGTTGAGCTTGCGCGCGTTGGCCTGGTCCGCGTGGACCGACGGGTCGGCGAGCTTCTTCTCCAGGTCGGCGTGTTCCCCGACCAGTTCCTCGACCGCCTCGAACATCTCCGGCTCCCTGTACGACCTGTACGACGTGATAAATGGGCTGCACCGCAAAGCGCCGGTCCCGGAAGCCCCCGAGCGGGGGCACCGAGGACCGGCGCCAGGGCGTGTCCGCTGGATGTCCGTGCCGCGGAGATCCGGCGGAAGCGCCCCTGGGGCTCGCTACTTCTTGGCAGCGGCAGCCTTGCCGAAGCGGGCCTCGAAGCGGGCCACGCGGCCACCGGTGTCGAGGATCTTCTGCTTGCCCGTGTAGAACGGGTGGCACTCGGAGCAGACCTCGGCACGGATGGTGCCGCTCTCGATCGTGCTGCGGGTGGTGAACGACGCGCCACAGGTGCAGCTGACCTGCGTCTCGACGTACTCGGGGTGGATGTCGCGCTTCAAGGTGTCTCCTAGTTTCGGGAGGGCGCCGGGTCGCTGCCGCGGGATGCGGGAGCGTGAACCGGAGCCGACGTACCAGTCTGCCAGGACTGGCGCCATCTCCCAAAACCAGGGGGTGCGGTCATGTATTCCCCGGCGCCCCGACTACGGGCAGTCATGCCGCTGGGGCCTGTCGTCACAGTCCCGTCCGCCGCGCGGAAGCCCCGGGGCGCCCTGGCCCTAGGGCGTGTTTCGAACGTCCCGTCTGCCCCGCCCTCCGGGCGGACGACGCCACTTTCGAAACACGCCCTAGGAAGAAGCCACGACCCCGTCCGCGTCGCCCTTGGCCGTTCCCTTCGTCGCCGACTTCGGGATCGTTCTGTCCGCCTTCAGCGCCGCCCAGACCTGCTTCGCCTTCGCCTCGTCCACCAGTACCCGGTTCGGGTCCGCGGGGTCGTACTGGACCGGCATCGTGACCATGGTCATGTTCTTGGAGCCGATGCCCTTGAGGCCGCCGGCGAAGGAGGCGAGGTCCTTGATGGAGTCCAGGTCGGAGTCGGTGGTGATGGTGTCGGTCGCGGTGTCGGCCAGGTCGTACAGCTTCGCCGGGCTGGACAGGAGTCCGATCTCCTTGACCTGTTCCAGCAGCGCCTTGATGAACGCCTGCTGGAGCTGGATACGGCCGAGGTCGGAGCCGTCGCCCACGCCGTGCCGGGTGCGGACCAGGCCCAGGGCCTGCTTGCCGGTGAGGGTGTGCTCGCCGGCCTTCAGGTTCAGATGGCTGTCGGGGTCCTTGATGTCCTTGGTGGTCGTGATGTCGACCCCGCCGAGGACGTTGATCAGCTTCTCGAAGCCCGCGAAGTCGACCTCGATGTAGTGGTCCATACGGATGCCGGTCATGGACTCGACGGTCTTGACCGCGCAGGCCGCGCCACCCGTGGAGTAGGCCGAGTTGAACATCGCCATCGTCACGGCCGGGTACGTCTTGCCGTTCGTGTCGGTGCACTCGGGCCGGTCGACGAGGGTGTCCCGGGGTATGGAGACCACGCTGGCCTTCTTGTGGCCCTCGTAGACGTGCACGATCATCGCGGTGTCGGAGCGGGCGCTGCCGTCGTCGACCCCGCCGCCCAGCTTCTTGTTGCTGCCGGAGCGGGTGTCGGAGCCGAGGACGAGGATGTCCTGCGAGCCGTTGTCGACGTCGAGGGGCCGGTCCGTGCCGAGGGCCTGGTTGATGTCGACGCTCTTGATGTTGCCGTTGAGCTTGAAGTACAGGTACCCGGCGCCCGTGCCTCCGAGGACGAGGATGCCCGCGGCGGTCCAGACGGTGACCAGTACCGCCTTGCTTCGTCCGCCGCGTGCCTTGCGGCGGCGGCCCTTGGCGGCACGATGACGCGGGCCGGTGGTGTCACTCTGCTCCGGGGTGCCGGAATCCGGCGTGCTCTCGGCGGACATCTGCTCCCTCGGTCCTCTTTCGGGTCGGTTGCCCCCTGGTCAGACGGAGGAACTCGGCAAAGGGTTGCACAACGTACTGTGCCCATCGCGTGAAGTGCGATGGGCACAGTGCGTGATGAGAGGGCCCGGGGGTACCGGGTTCACCTGGGGTTTCAGCCGAGCAGGTCGTACTGGGCGTAACTGGTGCCGACGGAGATCCTTGTGTCGAAGATCTCGCTGGTGGCCGTCCACGTGCCCTTGTAGAGGTAGAGCGTGCCCGCCTTCGTACGGGCCAGCAGGTCCGCCTTGCTGTCGCCGTTCACGTCCCCGGGGGTGATGAGCGTGTCGTAGGCGCTCCAGTCGGAGCGGACCTTGATCCGGGTGGCGAAGGCGCTCGTGCCGGACTTGCCGGTGCCCTTGTAGAGGTAGATGTTCGAGCCGGTCTTCGTACGGGCGATCAGGTCGGTCTTGCCGTCGCCGGTGAAGTCGCCGTGGCCGAGGACCGCGTTGTACTGGTTCCAGCCCGTACCAACCTTCACCCGGGTCGCGAAGGTGCCGTTGCCCTTGCCGGGGTAGATCCACAGGGCGCCGCCGGAGTCGACCGAGAGCAGGTCGGGCAGGGCGTCGCCGGTGACGTCACCAGGGGTGACGATCCGGGTGCGGGTCGTCCAGTTGTCGAAGATCTGCGTGTCGGTCCAGGCCTTGGACGCGGGCACGTAGTGCCGCCAGAAGACGTCGCCGTCGGCGCCGCGACGGATCACGAAGTCCTGGAAGCCGTCCCGGTCGAGGTCGGTCTGCTGGACGAGGTCGTAGCCGATCCAGCTGCCGACGGCCGCGCCCAGGTTCTCGCGCGAGTCGAGCGAGGAGCCCTTTGAGGCGCGCATGTAGCCGATGCCGGTGTCCTTGTTGCGCAGGAACACGTCGGCCTTGCCGTCACGGCTGAGGTCGATGTCGTTGACGCGCGCCGAGGCCGCGCCGACATACCTGCTGACCTTGGCGAAGACCGGGTACGCGCCCTTGTACACGCAGTCCGTGACACCCCACGAGACGACGCCTATGACCTTGTTCTTGTAGACGAGCGGGCCACCGGAGTCGCCGTTGCAGCTGGCCGTGGTGGTCTTGTCGGTGCCGCCTGACGGCTTGCCCGCGCAGAACATGTGGCCCTTGACGAACAGGTCGCCCCAGAAGTTTCCGCAGGTCGTGTCGGTCACGACGGGCATGTCGGCCGTCTTCAGCGTCTGCGAGACGGCGTCGCTGGTGGAGCTGGTACGCCCCCAGCCGTAGACCTTGGCCGGTATGTCCTTCGCGTACGAGGCCGTGTCGCCGGACGTCGTCATCTTGATGGGGGCGGCCTTGACCGGCTCGGCGAGCGTGAGGACGGCGACGTCGTTGTCGATGGCGTCCTCGTCGTACGAGGAGTGGTTCCACTGGCGTGCGACGAGGCTGCGGGTGCCGCCGTGGTAGTCCACGTCCACGACGGCGCCGTTGGCATCGGTGACCTTGGTGGGCAACTGCTGGGTGCCCGTGACGACGACGCCGTTCGCAGCCCAGTCGTAGTAGTCCTTGTCGACGCAGTGCGCGGCGGTGAGGATCTTCGTCGGTGAGACGACCGAGCCGCCGCAGAAGAAGCCGATGCCGGTGTTGTCGTCGTAGTACCAGAGCTGGGCCATGTACGGCGCCGTGCCTATGGTGGTCTCCGAGCCGCCGATGATCTTGGCATCCCGGCCCGGGAGGTCCGAGTCCGCGCTCATCGACGACTTCTGGGCGCTCTGCCCGGCGGAGGCGGTGCCGTCCGCCGCCATGGCCGACACGATCCGCTGGTCCAGCTCGTCGAGCGTCGGCGTCGCCTCGGCACCACTCGCGGAAGCCATCAGCAGCGTCCCGGCCGTCGCGGCGGCGACGGCTCCGGACAAGGATCTACCCACGCAAGTCCCCCCTGGGAGTCATGAGTTGAGAAACGTCATGAGTTGAGAAACGTCGAAGGCCCGCGGAGCAGAGGGCGGAGATCTCTTCGACGCGAGGTGAAGACCGTGATCGTACACGTGTCACAGGGGGCACTACAGGTGCGTCTCACAAGAAACCGGGGCCACCCTCACGAAGAGGGTGACCCCGGCTCTTTCCGCCTTGACGACTGGTCGCCTACGACTAGTCGCCGTTGCCCGGCGTCGGCGTCGTCTTCTGGATCTGCATCAGGAACTCGATGTTCGACTTCGTCTGCTTCATCTTGTCGAGGAGCAGCTCGATGGCCTGCTGCTGGTCGAGCGCGTGCAGCACCCGGCGCAGCTTCCAGACGACCGCGAGCTCCTCGTTGCCGAGCAGGATCTCTTCCTTGCGGGTGCCGGACGCGTCGACGTCCACCGCCGGGAAGATGCGCTTGTCGGCGAGCTTCCGGTCGAGCTTGAGCTCCATGTTGCCGGTGCCCTTGAACTCCTCGAAGATCACCTCGTCCATGCGGGACCCGGTGTCCACCAGGGCGGTGGCGAGGATGGTCAGCGAGCCGCCGTCCTCGATGTTGCGGGCCGCACCGAAGAAGCGCTTCGGCGGGTACAGGGCCGTCGAGTCGACACCACCGGACAGGATGCGGCCGGAGGCCGGGGCGGCGAGGTTGTACGCACGGCCCAGACGCGTGATCGAGTCGAGCAGTACGACCACGTCGTGGCCCAGCTCCACCAGACGCTTGGCGCGCTCGATGGCGAGCTCGGCGACCGTGGTGTGGTCCTCGGCCGGGCGGTCGAAGGTCGAGGAGATGACCTCGCCCTTCACCGACCGCTGCATGTCGGTGACCTCTTCCGGACGCTCGTCGACCAGGACGACCATCAGGTGGCACTCGGGGTTGTTGTGCGTGATGGCGTTGGCGATCGCCTGCATGATCATGGTCTTGCCGGTCTTCGGCGGGGCCACGATCAGACCGCGCTGGCCCTTACCGATCGGCGACACGAGGTCGATGATGCGGGTGGTCAGCACGCCCGGGTCCGTCTCCAGGCGGAGGCGGTCCTGCGGGTAGAGCGGGGTCAGCTTGTTGAACTCCGGGCGGCCACGGCCGTGTTCGGGCGCCATGCCGTTGGTGGAGTCCAGGCGGACCAGCGCGTTGAACTTCTCGCGGCGCTCGCCGTCCTTCGGCTGACGCACGGCACCGGTGACGTGGTCGCCCTTGCGCAGGCCGTTCTTGCGGACCTGGGCGAGGGAGACGTACACGTCGTTCGGGCCGGGCAGGTAGCCGGAAGTCCGGATGAACGCGTAGTTGTCCAGGATGTCCAGGATGCCCGCGACGGGGATCAGGACGTCGTCGTCGGCGAGCTGCGGCTCGTTGGCGCCGAACTCCTCGCGGCCGCGACGGCCACGGCGGTCGCGGTAACGGCCCCGACGGCCGCGGCGGCCGCCGTCGAAGTCGTCGTCGTCCTGCGGGCCGTTGTCGCGCTGACGGTCCTGGCGGTCCTGACGGCCGCCCTGCTGCTGGCTCTGCTGCTGGCCGCGGTCGCGCTGCGGCTGACCGCCGCCCTGCTGACCGCCGCCCTGCTGCTCGTCGCCCTTGCCGCGGCGGTCACCGCGGTCACCGCGGTCGCTGCGGTCGCTGCGGTCACCGCGGTCGCTGCGGTCACCACGCTCGCGACCGCGCTCGCGCCGGTCACGGCGGCCCTGACGGCCGTCGCCCTCGCCGGCGTCGCCCTTGGCCTCGGCCTGCGGCTGCGCGGTCTGGGCCGGCGTCTCGGCCTTGGGCTCGCTCTTGGCCTCGGCCACGACCGTCTCGGGGCTGCCCGCCTCGGCGGTGGCACGGCGACGGCGGCGCTCGGTGGGCGCGTCGTCACCGCCGGCCGGCTGGCCGGGGATGTCGATCTGCTGCTGGGCCACGGCCTTCTCGGCGGGAGCAGCGGCCTTCTTCGCCGCCGGCTTCTCGGCCGGGGCGGCGGCGTCGTCGCCCGTACGCGCCTTGGAGGTGGTGCGGCGCTTCGGCTTGGTCTCGGTGGCGGCCTCGGCCTTGGGAGCCGCGGCGCCTCCTCCGGCCTGCGCCTCCTTGATGACCTCGATCAGCTGGCTCTTGCGCATGCGCGCGGTGCCCCTGATGCCCAGGCCCGATGCGACCTGCTGCAGCTCGGCCAGCACCATGCCCTCGAGGCCGGTGCCACGGCGCCGCCTGGCGCCGGCAGGCGCGGCGTCCGTGGCGGGCGCGGCAGCGGTCTCCTCGACACGTGCGCCCATCAGATCGGTGGTGTCGCTCACGAAGGGTCCTTCCCTGGAGCGGACGTCGGCCTTCTGGCTCGGCGACCGGTTGTGCTGTCCGGCTTCGGTCCTGTTCGGGTGGACCGTGCCGGGGCGGTGGTCCGCCAAAGCGGCGGAGGAAATTTACGGTGATTCGGCGCTTACCCCGGGCCGTGGACTTGAGTGTCTGTGTCACGCGGCTCGGTCACGCCTGTTCCGGCGTCTGCTCGGCAGACCGCTCAGCCCCCGCGTACGGCGTGATGCCTGACGTACGGAGAACCGTGCGGCTTGGGAGACTCCCGGAAGAATGGTTGTCCCGGACGGGGACGATAAGCACCATGCCATGGCTGGGGCAGGTGCAGACTTGAGGTTAACACTACCGGATCCAACAAACATTCCCCCTCTCGAAATCCGGCAACCGTGCGCCCCTACTCGTCGCCGAGGTCGGCGCCGGTGTCGGCGACGGTGGTGGTCAGCGGCAGGACGCAGGCCCCTCGGGCGTCGAGGTCCAGCCGGTTGGCGGCCCAGCCCTCCCCCGCGAGGTGGGCCACCTTGTCGGCGCCGGCGTGGTCGGCCAGCGCGAGGACGGTGGGTCCGGCGCCGGAGATGACCGCGGGGATGCCGTCGGCCCGCAGCCGCTCCACCAGGGCCGCGCTCTCCGGCATGGCGGGCGCCCGGTACTCCTGGTGCAGCCGGTCCTCTGTGGCGGGGAGCAGCAGCTCGGGTCGCCTGGTCAGGGCTTCGACGAGCAGGGCCGCCCGGCCCGCGTTGGTGGCAGCGTCGACGTGCGGGACGGTGCGCGGGAGCAGTCCGCGCGCCGTTTCCGTCAGTACGGGCTTTCCTGGGACGAAAACCACCGGAACGATGGAATCGGCGGGCTCCATGGTGATGGCGCGCGCTGCGCCGTTCTCCATCCAGGAGAGCGTGAAGCCGCCGAGGAGGCAGGCCGCGACGTTGTCGGGGTGGCCCTCGATCTCGGTGGCCAGTTCGAGCAGCGCGGCGTCGTCGAGGCGGTGCTCCCCGCCTATGGTCACGGCGCGGGCGGCGAGAATGCCGGCGCAGATGGCGGCGGAGGAGGAGCCGAGGCCGCGGCCGTGCGGGATGCGGTTGGCACACACGATCTCAAGGCCCCTGGGCTGCCCGCCGAGCAGGTCGAAGGCGGTGCGCAGGGAACGTACGAGGAGGTGCTTCTCGTCGCGCGGGAGGGTCTCGCTGCCCTCGCCCGCGATGTCGATGTGCAGCCCGGAGTCGGCCACCCGGACGACGACGTCGTCGTAGAGCCCCAGCGCGAGGCCGAGGGCGTCGAAGCCCGGGCCGAGGTTGGCACTGGTGGCGGGGACGCGCACCCGGACGGCGGCGGCGCGGAAGGCTGGACCGGCCATCGCTCGATGACTCTCCTTGAGCTGCGGGATTGACATTGCTTGACGACTGTCGAATGACATTCGATACGTACATGAGAACCCGGTGGCCGCGTACGACACGGCGCGGCGCCGCACCCTTGCGGGGCATATGCAGGGGGCGGGTTCGGTACAGCCTATCGAAGGAAGGTTCTGTGGCGACATAGGGCGCACAGGAGGCGCACGATGCGTGTCGTAAGCCCCCTGTGCACCCCCGGTGGGGTTACCCCTCCGGGGCCCCTGCCGAGAGTCCCGGTCAGGCGAGACCGAGGCGCTCGGCCGCCGTCGCCGCGTCGACCGGGACGGTGACGGGCTGCGGGGCGCCCGCGACGGCCCAGTCGGGGTCCTTCAGGCCGTTCCCGGTGACCGTGCAGACGATGGTCTGGCCCGGGTCGACCTTGCCGCTCTCGGCGGCCTTCAGCAGACCGGCGACGGAGGCGGCGGAGGCGGGCTCGACGAAGACGCCCTCCTGCGCGGCCAGCAGCCGGTAGGCGCGCAGGATCTCACGGTCCGTCACCTCGTCGATGAGACCGCCCGATTCGTCCCGCGCGGCCAGCGCGTACTTCCACGACGCGGGGTTGCCGATACGGATCGCGGTGGCGATGGTCGACGGGTCCTTGACGACCTCGCCGCGCACGATCGGCGCGGAGCCGGAGGCCTGGTAGCCCCACATGCGGGGGGTCTGGGCGGCGATGCCGTCGGCGGCGTACTCCTTGTAACCCTTCCAGTACGCCGTGATGTTGCCCGCGTTGCCGACCGGCAGGACGTGGATGTCGGGGGCGTCGCCGAGCATGTCCACGATCTCGAACGCCGCAGTCTTCTGGCCCTCGATCCGCACCGGGTTGACCGAATTGACCAGCGCCACGGGGTAGTTGTCGCTCAGCTCGCGGGCGAGGGTGAGGCAGTCGTCGAAGTTGCCGTCGACCTGGAGGATCTTCGCGCCGTGCACGAGGGCCTGGCCCATCTTGCCCAGCGCGATCTTGCCGCGCGGGACGAGCACGGCCGAGACCATGCCCGCGCGGACGGCGTAGGCGGCCGCGGAGGCAGAGGTGTTGCCCGTCGAGGCACAGATGACTGCCTTCGCGCCCTCTTCCTTCGCCCGGGTGATGGCCATGGTCATGCCGCGGTCCTTGAAGGACCCGGTCGGGTTCGCGCCCTCCACCTTGAGGTGGACCTCGCAGCCCGTGCGCTCGGAGAGCACCTGCGCGGGTACGAGGGGCGTACCGCCCTCGCGGAGCGTCACGACCGGCGTGCTGTCGGAGACGGGCAGCCGGTCCCGGTACTCCTCGATGATTCCGCGCCACTGGTGGGTCATTGCTGGTTACTCTCCTTCAACCCGCATGATGCTGGCGACACCCCGCACGGTGTCGAGGTTGCGCAGCGCCTCGACGGTCCCGTTGAGGGAGGCGTCGGAGGCGCGGTGGGTGACGACGACGAGGGAGGCCTCGCCGTCCTTGCCCTGCTGCCGAACCGTATCGATCGACACTCCGTGCTCCGCGAACACGGTCGCCACCTGGGCGAGAACACCCGGTTTGTCGGCGACGTCGAGGCTGATGTGGTAGCGCGTGACGACGTCACCCATCGGCGACACGGGCAGGGCCGCGTACGCCGACTCACCGGGCCCGGTCCCGCCCGCGAGGCGGTTGCGGCACACGGCCACAAGGTCGCCGAGGACCGCGGAGGCGGTGGGGGCGCCACCCGCGCCGGGGCCGTAGAACATCAGCTGGCCGGCGGCGTCGGACTCCACGAACACGGCGTTGTACGCGCCGCGCACGGAGGCGAGGGGGTGGGTCAGCGGGATCATGGCGGGGTGCACGCGCGCGGTGACGGAGCCGCCGTCCGCGGCCCGCTCGCAGATGGCGAGCAGCTTGATGGTGCAGCCCATGTTCTTGGCGGAGGCGAAGTCGGCCGCCGTGACCTCCGTCATGCCCTCGCGGTAGACGTCGTCGAGCCGGACGCGCGAGTGGAAGGCGATACCGGCGAGGATCGCGGCCTTGGCGGCGGCGTCGAAGCCCTCGACGTCGGCGGTCGGGTCGGCCTCGGCGTACCCGAGGGCGGTGGCCTCGTCCAGGGCCTCCTGGTACCCGGCCCCCGTGGAGTCCATCTTGTCCAGGATGAAGTTGGTGGTCCCGTTGACGATGCCCATCACCCGGTTGATCTTGTCGCCGGCGAGGGACTCGCGCAGCGGCCGGATCAGCGGGATCGCGCCGGCGACGGCGGCCTCGTAGTAGAGGTCCTTGCCGTGCTCGTCGGCCACCGCGTGCAGGGCGGCGCCGTCCTGGGCGAGGAGGGCCTTGTTGGCGGAGACGACGGAGGCGCCGTGCTCGAACGCCGTGGTGATGAGGGAACGGGCGGGCTCGATACCGCCGATGACCTCGACGACGACGTCGAGGTCGCCGCGTTTGACCAGGGCGGTGGCGTCGGTGGTGACCAGGGCCGGGTCGATGCCTTCACGGACCTTGGAGGGTCGGCGGACCGCGACGCCCGCGAGCTCGACCGGCGCACCGATGCGGGCGGCGAGATCGTCGGCGTGCGTCGTCATGATGCGCGCCACCTCTGAGCCGACAACCCCACAGCCCAGCAGCGCCACCTTCAGCGGACGCGTACGCATCATCCGACCTCGTTTCCTCACATACCGAATACGGTGGGACCAGTCTCACTCACCGGACGGCAGTTTCTACCCTTCGTCCGGATCGTGAGACATCTATTTCATTTTCACCGGGCCGGAAGACAGGAGATCTTCCGGCCCTGACGTCATCGGGTCATCGCCTGTCCGGTGTCACCCGACATCGAGACGGAGAAGGTCCTCTTCCGTCTCCCTGCGTACGACGACCCGGGCCTCACCGTCGTTGACGGCGACGACCGGCGGGCGCAGCGCGTGGTTGTAGTTGCTGGCCATCGAACGGCAGTACGCGCCGGTGGCCGGGACGGCGATCAGGTCACCGGGCGCCAGGTCGGCCGGCAGGAACGCGTCCTTGACCACGATGTCGCCGCTCTCGCAGTGCTTGCCGACCACGCGCACGAGCATGGGCTCGGCGTCGGAGGCGCGGGAGACGAGGGCGACGCTGTACTCGGCGTCGTACAGCGCGGTCCGGATGTTGTCGGACATGCCGCCGTCGACGGAGACGTAGGTGCGCAGGCCGTCGAGCGGCTTGATGGTGCCGACCTCGTAGAGCGTGAAGGCGGTCGGGCCGACGATGGCCCGCCCGGGTTCGACGGAGATGCGGGGCGTGCGCAGCTTGGCCCGCTCGCACTCGCGCGTGACGATCTCGGTGAGCGCCTTGGCGATCTCGTGCGGCTCACGGGGGTCGTCGTCGCTGGTGTACGCGATGCCGAGCCCGCCGCCGAGGTCGATCTCGGGCAGCTCGACGCCGTGCTCGTCGCGGACTTCCGCGAGAAGTCCGACGACCCGGTGCGCGGCGACCTCGAACCCGGAGGTGTCGAAGATCTGCGACCCGATGTGGGAGTGGATGCCGATGAGCTCCAGCCCGTCGAGCTTGAGCGCCCGCCGTACGGCCTCGGCGGCCTGCCCCCCGGCAAGCGGAATCCCGAACTTCTGGTCTTCGTGCGCGGTGGCGATGAACTCGTGCGTGTGCGCCTCGACGCCCACGGTGACGCGGATCTGCACGCGCTGCCGCTTGCCGAGGGACTGGGCGATGTGGGCGACGCGCACGATCTCCTGGAAGGAGTCGAGGACGATACGGCCGACTCCGGCCTCGATCGCGGTGTGGATCTCGACGGTGGACTTGTTGTTGCCGTGGAAGGCGATGCGGTCGGCGGGCATGCCGGCGGAGAGGGCGGTGGTGAGTTCGACGCCGGAGCAGACGTCGAGGTTGAGCCCTTCCTCGTGCAGCCAGCGCACGACGGCCCGCGAAAGGAAGGCCTTACCGGCGTAGAAGACGTCGGCGTCGTGCCCGAAGGCGGTGCGCCAGGCGCGCGCCCGGGCCCGGAAGTCGGCCTCGTCGAGGAAGTAGGCCGGGGTGCCGAACTCCTCGGCGAGCGTCTTCACGTCGATCCCGCCGACACTGACGACCCCGTCGTCCGTACGGGTGACGGTCTGGGCCCACACCTTCGGGTCGAGCGTGTTGAGGTCGGCCGGCGGGGCGGCGTAGTGGCCCTCGGGCAGTACGTCGGCGTGGCGGGGACCGGCGGGGTGTGCGGATCGGCTCATGATCTGTGTCTGGTCTCTCTCTGGCTGGCTCTCTGGTGCTCGGGGCCGGGGCTCGGTCTGGTTTCAGTTCTTCGAGTTCCTGGCTCTGGGCTCTCAGAGGTATTCGGGTGCGTCGATGCCGAGCAGGGACAGGCCGCCGGCCAGCACCGTCCCGGCGGCTTCGGCGAGCGCGAGCC
Organism: Streptomyces graminofaciens; assembly: GCF_030294945.1. NCBI lineage: Bacteria > Bacillati > Actinomycetota > Actinomycetes > Kitasatosporales > Streptomycetaceae > Streptomyces > Streptomyces graminofaciens. The sequence continues at coordinate 4,902,492 of NZ_AP018448.1, forward strand.
GGGCGCGGTGGGCGGCCGAGGGTTTCTCGTCGCCGCGCGGCAGCACCGTGTCCTGGAAGGCGAGCAGGGCGTCGGCGACGACGAGCAGGTGCCGGGCGAGGCGGTCGGGGGCGTGCTGGGTGGCGGCGAGGGTGAGGACGTGGGGGTATTCGGAGAGGGCGCCGAGGAGGTCGGAGTCGGCCGGGCTGTTCGGGTCGCCAGGGTCACCGGTGAAGCCGAGGGCGGCGGCGTTGCGGGTGAGCGCGCGGGCTCGGGCGTGGGCGTAACGGACCCGGAAGAGGGGGTTGCTCGCGCGCTGCACGAGGAGGTCGGCGGTGATCCGGGGCCGGTCGTGGGCGGCGGGGTGCAACAGGGCCCAGCGCAGGGCGTCGGGCCCGAGCGGCGCGGGGTCCTCCGGCGCCGGCACGGGCCGCAGGTCGACGGGCTCGCCGGGCCGCGCGTGGTCGACCTCGACGCGGCCGCCCTGGGTGGCGACGATCCGCGCGAGCGCCTCGGCGACGACTTCGGCGCGGATGTCGTAGGGGATGCGGAGGCGGAGGACTTCGCCGGTGAGGGTGGTGGTGTGGCCGTAGGGGGGTTCGGCGGGGGGCTGGTGGTGGCCTTGGCCTTGGTTCCGTATCCGACGTACGAGGGCGGTGGTGGCCGCGCGGTCGAGACGGATGTTGAGGAAACCCGGCCCGGTGATCTCGACGGCGGCAACGCCTTCCGTACGGCTGAGGTGGGGCCGCAGGATCTCGGCGACCTGGCGGGGCGGGCGCCCCGCGGGCCGGGCCAGTTGCAGGGCGATGTTCGTCGCGAAGTCCCCGCTGCCGCCGGGCCCGGGCGGCGTCACCACGGCCCGTGCGGGCACGACCACGCTCAGCTCCCCCTGATCCACAGCACAACGCACCGCGCGCAGCACGGTGCGGGAGAGCTCGACGGGGGTCACGGGGACAAGCGTAGGGGAGGAGGGGGGTGGGTGGGCGACTCGGTTTCCCCTGCGGTCCGGGATGTGGACGGGGAGGGGTGGGCGGGGGTGGGGTGGAGGTCGGGGGTGGAGGTCGGGAGTGGAGGTCAGGGGGAGCCTGGGTCGGGACGTGTGGGGGCCGATACGGCTAAGCGTGGATGACCGCGGGGCTGGCGGAGTCCGGACGGGGTGGAGTCCGGACCGGGGTGAGGCGCCGGTTTGTTGGGGGTCAGGCACCGGTTCGTCGGGGGTCAGGCACCGGTTCGTCGGGGGTCAGGCGCCGGTTCGTCGGGGGTCAGGCGCCGGTTTATTGGGGGTCAGGCACCGGTTCGTCGGGGGTCAGGCACCGGTTCGTTCGGCGTGCTCGCTGCCGGTTCGTTCGGCGTGCTCGGTGCCGCCGGCCGGGCTGCCGGTGGGGGCACCGGCGCCGATGCCGTGCTCGGGGGAGGCGTCGGGACCGCCGCGCTCGGCCAACTGCCGTACGAGTGTGACGAGTTCGGCGGGCTCGAAGGGCTTGGCCAGGAAGGCATCGACGCCGACGTCGAGCCCGGCCTCGACCTCGTACTGCGTACAGGCGCTGACGATGACGAGCGGCAGCCGTTGGGTGAGAGGGTCGCCGCGGAGGTGGGCGGCGGTCCGCAGACCGTCGAGTCGAGGCATGACGACATCGAGGGTGATCACGTCGGGCTGCACCTGATGGACGACGTCCAGACACTCGGCACCATCGGCCGCGGTCACCACCTCGAAGCCCTCCAGCTCGAGGTTGACCCTGATCAGCTGCCGGATGACCTTGTTGTCGTCCACAACAAGCACCCGGCCGGACGCGCCTGGCACAACTCGAGAGTAGGTCCGTGGCCACCGCCGCGTCCGGGTTTTCCCCACTTCCACCCCCTGCGGGCGGTCTCCCCCAGGTCAACCCGCCCCCGCACCCCCAAAACCCGTTCATGACCTCCCCCACAGAGCTGGTAGGGTTCTACCCGTCGCCGCCAAGCAAGGCGCACGACACGCCCCCGTAGCTCAGGGGATAGAGCAACGGCCTCCGGAGCCGTGTGCGCAGGTTCGAATCCTGCCGGGGGCACCTTGTACGAGGTGCCCAAAGACCCCGCCATCAGCGCTTTCGCTGAGGACGGGGTCTTCGCGTCTGCGCAGCCGTATGCCGCTCGAAGCGGCCGTATGTCGGTGTCCGTGGACGAGGCGTGGACGGGATCTTGAAGCAAAACGCCAGGTGAGCCCCACAAATCGATGTGGCCGCAGGGCAGGGTGCAAGGGCCAGATCGCGAGTCGGTAGCAGTCCCCTCCTAGTCGGCAGTGACCCCCCAGTAACCGATTTGTGCGGGCCTGCCGTCGCGGTAGAGCACTGTGCAGTTCCCCTGGGCGCGGCCCGGGAAGGCCAACTGCTCGGAATCGAGAGCGGCATCCCACTCCTCGTAGGTGGGGCGGCCGTGAGGAGCCCACGCACGCACCTCATCATCGGTCAGCGGCCGCATGAACGGACCGTCGTCGGTGTCCGCGGCCTCGATCATGAGAGGAAAGTCCAGCACGGTGCTCGTGCCTCCGGTGAAGATGTACTCCTGCCACTCCGGGTCACGCCACAGTTCCTCGATGGACTGGCCCTCGAAGCCGTGGTTGTCCCGCGCCAGCTCGTCTTCCTGAGCCTGCCGGAACGCGGCCGCCAGATCACGCTGATACGGGCCCGTGTGGGTCCATGCGTCGCCGCCCATCCGCGTCCCCTCTCCATTCGAACTGTTTACTCAGGAGCAGAGAGTATGAGACAGCACTGACAGGCCACCCGGGCGACGGTCAACAGCCCCTGGGGGTTCCAACAGCTCCCGCGAGGAAGACCGGCAGCTTCTGAGAGAACTGGCTCAGGCCCGACTCCAAGCCTGACGATGACGAGCGACGCCGTACACCCGCTCAACCTGCTCACCCGTCAGCACACCCGAAAGCGGCGCCAGTGCCGCTACCTGACGCTCCTGGTACACGCGCACGCTGAGCTGTGTGGCGACCACTTGTAGATCAGTCACGCCGACGAAGACGAGCACTGGCTCCACCGGTACGGGAAAGCCGCAATAGTGCTCAAGCACTCGGATTGCTCGCTTGGCCTCTGCCCGGCTCTTGCGTGCGTAGGGCGCCGGTTTTCCGTGATCGACCTTCACCGAATCGTCGCCGACCCATACGGCCTTGTTGTGGTGGTGCTTCGTATTGATGCTGAACACGCCTCCGGGCCCGATCAACAAGTGATCGACGTCCACGTTGTTGGCCAGGGGGATGGAATGCAGGACCCGCCATCCGTGACGCGCCAAGCGGTCCAGCTCGGCTCCTACTCGCCTCTCCCCCGCCAGGCCCTGACGCCACGAGTGCCACTCCGAGGGACGCCGCAGAAGCCGTGAGACGACTCGCTCGACCAGACCTGGGCCGGATGTGGCGAGCAGGTCACGGAGGGATTCTCCGGGACGGTTGGTGGACAGGTCGTCTGACGGCGTCAGAGGCGGCAGCATCGGGCGAGCTTCAGTTTCAGGTGCCTCCTGCGGCACAACCAGCTTGAGGACGTCCCGTAAGTGGTGTGTCAGCACGGCGATCACGTCGTCGCGATACACGTCTACCAAGACAGCGATGTCCCCCGTCCTCAAGTCCGCCCAGCCGACCGCGGTTCCATCCGGCAGATTCGCATACAGGCGATCATGTCCGTACCGCTTCCAGCGCGTGACCTTCAGTTCCACGAGCCCCCCTCGTCCGCTCACGGCCGAAGCATCGCAAGAGGTAAGGCCTAAAACGAGAGAGGCTCCGGACAGAATGCCCGGAGCCTCAATGGGATGAGGGAGTCTCACTCGTATTCGCGAAGGAGGTCCTCGATGCGCCGGTTGGCAACGTCCTGCCGTCCGTCTAGGCACTTCGCGTAGCGGGTCAGCAGGACCTCCACGCTGTTGCCGGCGCGCTCGGCGACCTCGGTGGGGTCGACGCCAGCGTTGAGCCATGTCGACAGCGCCGAGTGGCGGAGGTCGTACGGCCGACTCGCGAGCGGCGAGGCAGCGACGGCCGGCGGGAGCGCGAGGAGCCGAGCCTCCTGCCACACGCGGTAGTAGGTCGAGGACGGGACGACCGAGCCCTTCTCGCTGAAGAAGAGCCGCCCGTCGTCGGCGGTACCGAAGGTGACCAGGTGTTCGCGGAGTACAGCGACGAGGTGAGGCGGGATCGGCACGCGCCGCACGTCATCGGTCGGCCGGTTCTTCAGCCCGCGGGCGTCATGGGTCTCCCCCGAATCGGTCCATTGCTTGCCGACGGAGGGGCGGGTCCGGTGGAGGAGAGCTGATCCCCAGCCCCGTTCGGGGAGGGTCAGGTCCGTCTCGACGAGGCCGACAGCTTCCGCCGGCCGAAGGCCGCCGAAGTACATAGCGGCGAACAGACCCACGAGGCGACGGCCGCGGGCACGCCGGTATCCGCCCACATAGGAAACGGCCGCCAGAAGATTGCGAGCCTGCTCCGGGTTGGCGACCACGCGCGAGTCCACCTGGTTGGACACCTTCGGTTTCTGCCAGCGGACCGCCGTGACGGGGTTCTCGCGCAGCTCCCCCAGGTCGACGGCATAGTTCGCGGCGTTGACCAGCGTCCTGCGCTTACGCTGCACAGTTTCCGCCGCGGCTGCGGTGCCATCGAGCTTCAGTTTCAGCGAATCGAGGACCGCGCGGGCCGTGGCGGGGTCAGCAAGATCGGCAAGTGGTCGAGAGGCCTTGGACACCCAGTGGAGAACGTTCCGCACGTCGTCCGGAAGCTCCCGATCAGAGGGCCCCGGCAGTACGAATGCCCAGTTCCGCAGCGCTCTGCGGAGCGCCTCATCAGACGGACGCCCCGCACGCTCGTCCAGGAGCTCTACGGTCACACTCGTCAGTGACTCATTGATGCCATCGCGCGTGTTCGGAGCAGCGTGCGGCCACTTCATTGCCAGATACCTGAGAGCGAAGTCGTACCAGGACACGGTGGCTTTCTGCTGTTCCATGGACGCCGGGAGCCCGGATTCCGTATCGAACTCCTCGCCGTCCCGCATGGCCCGCATCAGCTTCGCGCGGTAGTGATCAGCGAGTGCTTTGGTCCGGAAGCTGTCAGAGAAGACGTTGCCCGCCACGGACCAGCGGACACCGTACGAGGGCGTCTTGGTGTCGCGCTTCCGAACACCCCAGACTTTCACGTCGAGAGACTTCACGCCGCCGCCTCCAACTGCCGCAGCCACGTCCTGAAATCACTCCGCCACACTCTCAGCTCACCGTTGGGGAGCTTGAAAGCAGCGGGCCCCAATCCCAGTTCGCGCCAGCGATAGAACGTCCGCCGGGGCACTCCGCCAAGTTCGTCGAGGACCTGCGGGACAGTCATGAGTTCGTCGCGGCGGTAGTCCATGTCGGCTCTCCTTCCGTTCCAGGGGCGGGTTCGAGGGACGCGGCGAGCCAGGTCTCGCCCGCGCTGAGGCCCGTACCGGCGAAGACCCAGTGGGCGAGGACGAGCGTGGTTTCGCCGTCCTGGGGTGTGGGCGGGGCGGCTTGTGCTCGGCGCCATTCGGCGCGGGCGTCGCGGAGGGCGCCGAGGGTGGTGGAGTAGCGGCGGGACTTGGTGGAGAAGTGGCCGCGGAAGCCGAGCATGTGCGCCCAGGCGCGTAGGCGGAGGTCTGCCAGTTCGGGGCGTGCGCCGAGGGTCCAGGCGGTGCGGATCATGCGGCGGGCGTGGTCGGTGATCCGGGCCCCGGCCAGCTCGGCGAGGAAGCGGATCGGACGGTCAAGGGTGCCGGTCGTCGTCTCGGCGCCCTTGGTGGCGTACTTGGCGATGTACGCCGCTACGGCCCGCTCGGTCAGCTCCTGGCCGCCGTCGAAGTCGGCCGAGCGGATCGGGCGGACGTCGAGCTGACGGCCGAAGGTGAAGGTGTGGGCCCGTCCGTCGACAGTCGGACCGCCGACGCGAGCGGCGGTGGCAGCGGCGTGGATGGCGTCGCTCAGCAGCTCGGCCGTGGCCCAGGCCGGGGGCGAGGTGTCGCCGCCCTCGGGGCCGTCGAGGCGGATGACCGCGTGGAAGTGGACGGCTCCGCGCTTCTGGTACTCGGCGACCTTGGCGAAGGAGATGCGGGCGTGGTCGCGGAAGGCGCGTTGCGTGAGGCCGGCCAGCTTGGCGACCTCGCGGCGGAGGTAGATGGAGAACCGGCGCCACAGGGCCCCGGCGTGGGCGTTCCAGAGCACAGCCGCTTCGTAGTCGTACGTGTCCGGGTCGAGCGGCGTGCCGAGGACCGGGGCTGTGTCCTCGTGCCGGACGCCGCAGCGGCAGGGCCGTCCGCTGGAGGGGCGGTTGTGGACCGGTCCGAAGCTCGGGGCGGTGAAGGTGGCGAAGACGCGGGGGTGCGTGCCGACCTGTTCGGGGGTGCCCTTGCCGCCGCGCAGTCCGGCGGTGATCAGGTGGAAGGTGTCACGGCGGTAGACCTCCGCGCAGGCCGCGCAGCGGGTGGCACGGCGGTTGTTGCAGCGGACGAGGAGGTTTCCGGCGGGGAGGGTGGTCGAGTCGAGGTGGTGCAGGACGCGCCCGATCTCACCGGTCGTCGTGTCGACGGCGTACTCGGTGCGGTGGCCGTCGAGGCGTACGGGGTGGGTGCAGCCGCCCAGGCCGGAGAGTTGGCGGGCCAGTTCGGGCAGGGTGCCGAGTGAGGCGAGCATGGAGAGTTCCGCCAGCGGGGGCGGAGTCTGCCGGGTGATGATGGGTCTTCCTTTCGGCTGTTTCGGCGGTTGGGAGGGACGGCCCCGGGGCGGCTGGATGCTTGGCGGCTTGTTGCCGCCCCGGCGGCCGGTCAGCGCCTGTTGGCGTCGGTGACGAGGGAGCGCAGGACGACGGCGGCGATGGCCACGGAGATCGCCGAGACGGCGACCGCCGCCAGGAGCGCGGTGAGGACGACACCCACGACCACCACCGCGGCGACCGCGCCGACACCGACGCCCACGAACGGAGCAACCGGGCGGCCGGCGGAGTGAGCCGGAACCGGGGCGTGGTTCTGCGGGATGTGCGTGGTGATGCTCGGGACGTGCGGAGTGTCGGGCAGCTTGGGACGGAACACGGCAGGTCTCCTTTGCGGTTGTGTGCAGTCGTTGGCTCAGTCGCGGGCGCCGTTGACGACGTCGACCCCGGAGCGGGTGCCGGACTCGATGGCCGGGGCGAGGACGGTGTGCGAGAGCCAGAAGCCGAACAGCGCGATCACTACGGCGACCCACATGCGGACGCCGAGGAACTTGATCGCGGCCCAGGCGATGACGCCCAGGACGAAGACGAGCGGCAACGAGACGGTCACGGGATCTCCTCGGGGGTGTCGTCTCGGATCAGCGGACGGCGCAGCGGTGGGTGCGCGCCGCCAGCTCGGCGGCGGCCCGGCTGTCGTAGTCGGTCGAGAAGCCGCAGCGCGGAGCCGTACACGCGGCGGTGTGCTTCTCACGGCCACGGCCGTCGTAGTACGTGCCGACCTGGACGGGACCGATGCGGACGAGGTTGCGGAAGCGGCGGTTGGCGGGCATCAGGGGTTCTCCTTCTGGTCGTTGGGGGTTTCGCCCGTGAAGTCGGTGACGTGGTCGGCGAGCCAGCGCAAGATCTCGTCGCCCTCGTAGCTGTCGGCGGCGAGGATCACCGGTTCGGCGATGAGCACGGCTTCGGTGAGGCGGCTCTGTCGGGTCAGCTCGGCGGCACGCTTGAGCGCGCGGAGCGTGGACGGTCGCAAGATGGAAAGTCCTCCGAGGTCAGGTGAGTTGAGCGGCGATGGCTTCGGCCAGCGGCATCGGGACGCCGAGCCGGGCGCGAAGGGTCGAGGTGTCGATGGGAGTGCCGGTTCGGACGTGGTGCTCGTCGGCGACCTTCCGGGCGAGGGCGACGAGGGCAGGAGGTACGGGAGCGGGCGGTACAGGGGCGGGCGAGGGCGGAGCCGATCCGGCTTCGGCGGATGGCAGCTCGGCCACCGTCACGGGCGGCTCCACCTCGGTGGCGGGCGGTGTTGGGGTGCCGAGTCCGTGACCGTCGAGGGCGGTTCGGTGTCGGCCATGGCGCGGGGTGTCTTGGGTGCGCCGTGGGCGAGGAGCGTGCCGCCGAGGAAGGCGACCGCGGGCCAGCCGGCGACGAGAATGCGCAGCCAGGCGGGCACGTCGTCCAGGTCGAGCAGTCCGGCGGTGGCGACGTTGGCACCGAGAGAGGCCGCCAGCGCGACGAGGAACCAGCACCACCCGGCGGCTTTCGCCTCCCCCGAGCGGAGCCGTCGCCAGGCCGCGACCATCAGCAGGTCGACGGAGACCGGGTAGGCCCATGCCTTCCAGCCGTCCTGTCCGGCGGCGGAGGCAAGGTCGTGCAGGTGGGCGAAGGACAGCGCGGCGGCGATGAGCGCCTGGACGAGTACGGCGTCCACACGGACAGGCAGGGCAGGCACGGCGCGACTCCTTCCGGTTTCAGGCATGGGTGGGGTAGGGACGTGGCGCGCGGGACGGTCGCGCCGACCGTGGGAATGGGTGCGGCTACTCGACGACGGGGCGAGGAGTGGCTACCGGCCCGGACGTCTCCACGGGCGCGGGCGGGACGTAGGGGCGGAAGGGCGCGAGCGCGGGCACGTCGGGTGCGAGGTGGGCCGTCTCGCGGCAGATGGCCGCCGCTTCGGCGAGGGAGAGGTGAGGCGTGCGGATGCGGGACCAGCCGCCGGACGTGTCGCCGACGACGGCGAGGCCGGGCAGCTCGGGCGCGATGCCGCAGGCCGCGTAGACCGCCTCCGGGGCGATGTCACCGAGCGCCATCTTGGCGGAGGCTTCGTCGTTGACCCGGTGGCAGACACGGCCGGTCAGCTGCGCCCGCAGCATGGTGGCGCCCTTGCCCAGCTCCGCACCGAAGCGCTGCCCGCACACCTCCAGATAGATGCCGGCCGCACGACCGAGCTGGGCAAGGCGGATGAGCTGAGTGACCATCTCGTCCCGCCGTTCCTCCTCCTTCCTGGTGGCGACGAGGAAGAGTTCCGCCACCTCGTCGATGAACAGCACGACGGGAGACGGGCGCTCGTCGTCCGGCAGGCCCCAGATGTCAGAGGTGATCAGCTCATCCGGAGTACCGGGGGCGATACCCTGCCGGGCCTTGATCAGGTCGTAGCGCTCCTCCATTTCCTTCACCAGCACGGGCAGCAGCTCTGCCGCCTGTACCGGGTCGGTGGCCAGGGCGGAGAGCCGGGCCGCGAACGGGGCCAGCTCGACGCCGCGCTTGCAGTCGATCCCGACGAGGACAACCGGCTGAGCGGCCAGCCCGGTGAGCAGGTTGCGCAGGAACATGGACTTGCCCGACAGCGTGGCGCCGAGGACGAGTTCATGCGGAACGGCCCGGTAGTCCCGTACGAACGCCGTCGCATCCTCGCGCAGAGCCACCGGCACCCGAAGCGGCCCGGCGACGGTCCGACGAGGCATCCGCACCTTCCGCAGGACGTCGAAGCCGACGAGCCGCAGTTCCACTACCCCGGGTTTGACGTCCCGCACGTACACGGCGTGAACGCCCCAGGCGTGCCGCAGCCGTTCGGCCGAGGCCGCCACATCCGCAGGTTCCTGTCCCGGAGCGAGCCGCAGCCGGAGCCGCAGACCGGTCGACGTGGGCCGGATGATGCCCCGCCGAGGCGGTACGGGCCGGATCTCCCGCCGAGTGGTCGCCTTGACGGCCAGCGCCCGCAACCGGGACGGCGGGACCGTCAGGCCGCACGCGTCCATCGTTGAGGAGTACGAGGCCAGCAGCCGGGCCACCGAGACCGGCAGCCCGACCGTGGACCAGTACGCCGCAGGGTGGGCGTGCCGGGTGTAGAGCGCGCCGCCGCCTATCGCAGCGAGCGGCGCACCCCACTCGGCCAGCGTCACCAGGTCGGTCACGGCGATCAGCCCGCCTGTGCCATCGGGAAGGCACCCGGAGCCACGGCGGTGGCCCGGTAGGCGATGCCGTGCCGCTGCTGGCCGTTGAACACGCTCTCCCACGGCCGGGCGATGAGCCCCGGCAGCGAGACGGGAGCACCGACCGTCAGCCCGTCGGTCACCCCGCTCTCGGGGATGGTGACCTGGATCAGGGACGACTCGCCTTCGTCGATGAAGACGACGCCGACCGTCATCAGTGCCTCACCGCTCACGGCGTCCTTGGCGATCTCCCCGGTCTGCCGGTCGCGCACCTTCGGCGCCGGCGCTTCGGTGAGCAGGATCGTGGCGGTCGAGGCGTCAATGCGGATCACACGCACAGAGGTTTCTCCTTCGAGTCGATCAACTCGCCATCTGACAAGTTGACTTAGCAAGTTTGAAGTTAGGGATGCTAAGTTGACTTGTCAAGTGGCTTAGTGGCGACCAACGAGCGCGATCGACAACGCAAGCGCACCATGAACCCAGGCAGCACAGAGGAGGGCGCGCCATGGACGAACAACACCGCGCTCAGGAGCCGCAGTCATGGGGTCCCCGCAACTCACAGGGGTCCGCGCCACCACCGAACGCATGGTCCGAGCCACCGCATGGCCCTCCGCCAAACAGCCCCTATCACGGCGAGACGACACCCCGGCCGAAGAAGCGACACCGCGTCTTCCTGTGGCTCTTCCTGGCCGTCCAGATCTTGTTTTTGATTTGGGTGATCACGGGCGCCGCGAGCGGCAGCGGCACACCCGACGAGTGCCAAGGCCAGACCGGTGACGCCTTGAAGCTGTGCGAGGACGCGAGCGATGTAGGAACCACCATCGGCGTGGGACTCATCATCGGCCTGTGGGCAGCGGTCGACGTCATTCTTGGCTTCTCGTACGTGGTCTACCGACTCGCCAGCCGACGCACTTGAGACAGGCCATCGCAGCCGAGCAGCAGGCGGCCCGCCGGTTCAGGTGAGCCGGTAAGTGTCTTCGAGTTCCTGCCGATCAGCGGGGAGCAGCACATCAGAGACTTGCAGGGCTTGGCCAGAAGCGTCGCACGCGACGACCAGGACGCTGAGGACGGGCACGCCGTCCGGCAGCTCTAGAAGCTCGACCTCGCCCCGCTCAGGGAGGCGAGCCGAGACACGTTCTGTCACGTGATCGAAGCGGATTTTCTTCCGCGTCTCAAGGTGAGCACGGGTGCCGCCGCTCAACGGATTCGCACTCTCCAGCTCGGTGCCTTCGACCAGGCCGGCGGGGAAGTACGACGAGACCAACTCGACGGGTTCGCCGTCCTCGACGACAAGGAACCGGCGCACGAGCACCTTGGCACGCTTCGACAAGCCGAGGGCAGAGGCTACGCGCGCCGGAACAGGAACCCGACCGACCTCGACCAGCCGCCCAGGGGTCTGCGCCTCATCACGTGCGAGCGTTTCGCTCCCCCGGCGGTCCTTGCGCTCCACGCCAGCCGGACGTCCGCGGACGATCGTGCCGTATCCCTGCCGGGACTCAAGCCAGCCGTCACGCTTGAGAAGGTCCAGAGCCCGGACGACGGTTGGTCGGGACATCCCAAAGGCTTGCACGAGTTGGTTCTCACTGGGCACGCGGGTGCCGGGCGGATATGTGCCGTCCTCGATGCGCTGCTGAATGGTCTGAGCGAGGCGGACGTACTTCGGTGCCTCCACTTCATACGCCATGAACGCCGCCGCCTGTCGAGATTGGCCAAGTCAACTGGTCAACCAGACTAGCGACAACTGGGCCGTCAGGACAGAACCGGCCCAACGCCCTCATCGGACGGCCACGCGTCGGCAACATCGAAGGAGACAACTGTCCCACCGAAGCGACTTGGACCGGAGTGCCACGACTCAGCGATGGAGTCGACGAGGAGCAACCCGCGCCCATGGGCATCGTTGGCCTCCGGTTGCCGCATGCGCACACTCGCCGGAAACCCCGGATTATGCACCTCGATCCGAAGCGACGTCTCCACGCGGTACCAAGCAACGCGCACCGTCCAGGTCTCGTCAGCCCGTCCGTAGAGAATGGCGTTGGTCACCAGCTCCGAGATCATCAACACACAGTCGTCGATCGAGCAGGCCGGGTTGTACGGGGCGATGAACTTCCGGAACCAGCGCCGCGCCCGAGGTACGGACTCCGCGACAGGGTGCAGGGTCATGGCACCGAGTCGCGGCGAGTCCGCAGAGGGAAAGCGGTCGATCGTGTAGGCCATCCGCACTCACTCCTTGCCGCTGCCGTCGCAGTCGAGGCAGCGTCGCTTCGATGTGACACTGAGGCGGTCATTGGCCGTGGAGAGCGCCAGTGCCGTGCGGGAGCCGACGCGCTTCCAACCGCGCCCCCGACATCCCCGGCAAGTTGCACGCGCGCCCTGGTCCGGCCGCCGACTCGTCACTCCGTGCCCCCTTCCGAATCCAAGTGGCCTTAGCCACTTCCTGGATAGTGGCATTAGCCACTTGGACTGTGCAAGCGGTTCGACACAACTCCCGGGCCATCAGGTGAGCGGGTAGCCCTGCTCGAACGCCCAGCGATGCGGCGGATACGCGGCTTCGGCGAACTCCAACGGCCGGTCCTGGAGGTCGAAGACGACGTGATGAACGATCAGGACCGCAGACCCGGCTTGCAGCTGGAGGTCTGCCGCCTCCTCTTCCGTTGCACTGCGAGCACACATACGGTCTTCGGCGTAACTCCCCTGGCGCCCGGTCATGTTCTCGACGTACATGAGCGTCCCCTCTTGGATCCGCTCCGGCTCCAGGAGCTTCGGGGCGCGGTGGCCGACGTCCGGAGCGAACCACGAAGTGGACAGCGTGATCGGCCCGTCCTGATTGTTCGTCACCCGCCGCCGATGCACGGCCCGAAGGTCTTTGACCAGACCCAAAGCCTCAGCAACGTGGTCCGGCGCATCCATCCAACCGGCTGAGGTGATCACCGCGTACTCACCGGGCGTGTAGATCTTCCCGGTCTGCCGAGCCCGCCCGTACAACTCGCGCGCCCGCCGGTTGACCTCCAGGCTGCGCACATACGTGCCCGATCCCTGACGCTTCTCGACGAGCCCTTGATGGCTCAGCGCCTCCAGCGACCGCGCAGCAGTAGGGCGGGACACCTTCCAGTTCGCCGCCAACTGCCGCTCCGAGGGCACCTCGTCCCCCGGCCGCAGGTCACCCCGAAGAATCTGATCACGAATGTAGTGCGCGATCTGGAGATACTTCGGCTGAGCCTCTTCGATCTGAGGCATGTCTCCTCCTCATCTACCCAGCCCAAGTGGCTATGGCCAGTAGCCACTATAGAGTGAGTGGTCAACCCTCGACCCCGTAGGCTGAACCGCATGAAGCGGTTGATCGTCGCAGCAGGAGGAGGGGGCGACGCAGTCGCCGCCGCAATGCTTCACGCCGCCCTCTACGGCGACGAGGACCAGGCGGTGATCCTCACGTACGCGTGGGACCGCCTCCTGATCGATCCAGTTCCGGGCCCCCGAGGACCGGACAACTTCACCGGCCTCCAACACCTCACCCCAGCAGTCTGGACAGTGCCGGCCGAGGCCCGCCCGATCGCTCCGGCAGGCTCCACCCTCCCCCGACTCGCAGCAGAGCTCCCACACACCTTCGCGCTGATCGACCCACACCACGGAGTCGAAGGCATTGCCCGCCAGCTCGAAGAGCTAGTGGACCGCTTGTCACCGGAGTCGATCGATCTCTTGGACGTTGGCGGAGACATCCTCGCCCGAGGCGATGAGCCGACACTGAAGAGCCCGCTCGCCGACGCCGTCACGCTCGCCGCGTGCTGCCAGGTGAACGCACCGATCCGCCTCCTAGTGACAGGCCCCGGTCTGGACGGCGAACTGCCTCCCGATGAACTACGCGGGATCCTCGGCCCTCTCGTCCACACCTTCACGGCCAAGGACGTTGAGCCGATCAGCTCGGTCCTGGAGTGGCACCCATCCGAAGCAACCGGGATGCTCGCGGCGACAGCCCGAGGGGTACGCGGCACGTGCGAGATGCGAGACGCCGGCCTTCCCGTCCCTCTCACTGACGAAGGGCCGACCGTCCATGAAGTCGACCTCGACGAAGCCCTGAGCCGCAACCAGTTGGCCCGCGCCATCACAGTGAGCGCAACTCTGGACGAGGTAGAGGCACACAGCCGCGAAATCTGCGGATACTCAGAGATCGACTACGAGCGCAACAAGGCCGCATGGCTCAAGGACCAGCCACCGTTGAAGCTCGCCCCCCAGGCCGTGCTGTCCCAACTCGACCAGTTCGAAGCCGAGGCCCGGAACCGCGGAATCACCCACACGACGTTCCGCCGCATCACCGAGGCGATGAACCTCAACGGCTCCCTACGTGAGGACCTGCGCCAACTCCTGATCAGCAGCACTCCGGAGAAGTACGATGCGCCCCTGTGGCGCATCACATCCACTGCTGAGTAACAATCTTCTTCACGGGTTCAAGGCGGCTCGCTCCGCTCCCCGCGCGCGGCCCGGCCCCCGGCCGGGCCTGCGCTCCTGCCTACGTCCCGCTCCAGCCCGGCCGGGGGCCGGGCCGCGCTCATGGCGATCAGCCGCCTGATGCCAGTAAAGGGTGCATCGTGGCTGGGGCGGTCGGCTCCACGGCTTTAGCCCAAGACCGGGAAGTTAGGGCTGTTGTGGCTGGTCGGGTGGGTTGACATGGGAACGGAGCCCGGCGCGGACTGTGAGTGTCGAGGTCACGGTCCGAGGGGGCTCCGTTGTCTGTTCAGTGTGCCACCGCAGGGGTGGTTCGGGACCGGTCGTGGGTGTGGTTGCCCGGTCATTTAGGGGTGTTGACGCGGTGGGTGCCGCCGTCGCTGGTGGACGAGGTGGTTCGAGCGGCGGGCCGGGGTGAGCGGCGGGTGCGGCTGCTGCCGGCGCGGGTGGTGGTCTACTTCGTGCTGGCCATGGTGCTGTTCCCGGAGTGTGGATACCGCCGGGTGTGGGCGTCGTTGACGGCCAGGTGGCCCGGTTCGGCACTTGCCGATCCATCGGCAGCGGCTCTGCGGCAGGCTCGTCGGCGGTTGGGGGTCGAGCCGCTGGCGTTGCTGTTCGACCGGCTTCGCGGCACGGTGGGCACCCCGGCAACGCCGGGGGTGTTCTGGCGGAGTCTGCGGCTGGTGGCCTGGGACGGCACCTGCGTGGAGGTGGCGGACAGCGAAGCGAACGTGGCCCGGTTCAGGCGGCATGCGGCCCGCACCACACGTCCGGCCGGCTATCCCCAGGTGCGGCTGACCGCGCTGGTGGAGTGCGGGACCCGTGCCCTAATCGATGCGGTGTTCGGGCCGCAGCAGTACACCGAGTGGCCGCAGGCCCGTGCTCTGCTGCCCTCTCTGCAGCCTGGCATGCTGCTGCTTGCCGACCGCGGCTACGACGGCTTCGAGGCCCTGCGGGACGCTGCTGCCACCGGCGCCGATGTGCTGTGGCGGGTGCAGGCAGGGCGTCTGCTGCCCGTCATCCGCCCGTTGCCGGACGGCACCCATCTCACCCTGGTCACCGACCGGCGCTCCGGTGACCGGCTCACCCGGTGGATGCGCCACGGCCGCCGCGGTCCGATGCCCGCACACCTGACCGCCCTCACGCTGCGTGTGATCAGCTACCGGGTCACCCGGACCGCCGCGGACGGCACCTTTCGCACCAGCACGGTCCGCCTGGTCACCACGCTGCTCGACCCGCACGAGCACCCGGCCGCCGAGCTGGCCGTCCTCTACCAGCAGCGCTGGGAGATCGAGACCGCCTACTACGGGCTCAAGGTCACCCTGCGCGGAGCCGACCGCGTCCTGCGCTCACGCACCGTCGCGGGAGTTGAACAGGAACTCCTCGCGCTGCTGACCGTCTACCAGGCCGCCCGCATCGCCATGACCCAGGCGGCCACCACCGCCGGGGTCGACCCCGACCGGCTGTCCTTGACCACGGCCCTGCACACCATCCGGCTCACGCTGATCACCGCCAACACCACAGGACCGACCCTCCTTGCGGAAGTCCTGCTGAAAGCACGCAACCTCGCGCCCACACGGCGCCGTTCACGCACCAGCCCGCGGTGCGTCAAACGCACCCTGTCGCCCTACGCCTACAACAAGACCAAAGGCAGCGTCGGACACAAGACGACCGTGACCACCACCATCACCCTGACCAGCGCCGACAGACCTTAACTTCCCGGTCTTGGGCTTTAGCCACCTCCCCGGTCAGGGTCCCGCGTCGAGCAAGACCAGGGGGCCACTCGTGCTAATTGCGGTCAGGCCCAAAGCCTGCCCGAGTTGCCAACCAGCGTACGGCCCCCTGATCATGCTCGACCCCAAACCGGGCAGGCCACCGACCAAACCCGCTCCACCGACCTCGCTCCTGTCTGACGCAAGCGCCACCTGGCGAGCGATGCTACGCATTGCCCTTATCAATAAGACTCGGGTCGAACGCGTCACGAGAATCGCGTTGCGACATCCTTGAGAGCAGGGCCGACCGATACGGCTCTCGAAGGCGCCCAACTCTTTTCACACCATAGAACACGGTTGAGGTCTCGATCGAGATGAGCGACTGCAGGGCCGGCGAAGGTACGGTGCAAGTCAAGGCGGCGGTAATTTGATCGGCCCCTTTACCTGCAATGCGGTGAGGCTGCATAGCCTTGTATGCCGCCACCTTTTTCACAACCCAGGAACGCAAGATATTGAAACGCTCCTGCCAATTGGGCAATACGTGATCAGGCATGGCTTGATCCGAAGACAGCCAGCCAGCGCCTTGATCATTGAGGACGCACATATCAAGCGCCGTCAGGGGCACATACTGCTGCTGACTGAGCCTGACTTCAACACCGCCACCCGATTCCGAGAAGAAGAATGGGAGGTCAAATGACGTCGCAATACCCCCACCAGGCTGCGCAATAACTCGTCCATCGACGGGTCGCTTCAACGGCGCGAGCCTGACAAATTCGAGATCATTGGTTCTCTTACCGTTGTGTCGAATCGCCAAGTCACACGGCTGCGCCAGCAAGATCATGTAATTTTCTGCACCATCCTGCCTCGGAACTAGAGCCGCAGAGTCGTCCTCTTCCGCAACCCCACCCTTCCTACCCTTCGCCAGTTCAAAAGAATGAGGCTTGTCAACGAATTTCTGGAAGCAGAAAACATCGCCTACTTCGAGCGGAAAATGCAACTGCGTCAAATGATCCGGCGATTCGAAATATTCCAATCGCTCAATCTCGGCAAGCTCTCTCCTGACTCTGTCAGGGTCAGGAGAATTCGGCAATTTAACCCGACTCAGCTTCGTCACTATGCGGTTCGAATTGTGCACGTTTTCATCGGCCCGCAGTTTGGCACGCACTGAGTCCTGGGTGAAGGCTGTAGCAATCCTGAGCAGTGTTTCAGGGCCCCAGGTCCCGTCTGTCAGTCTGTCCCCGTTGAGAGCGGCCTCCAAGGTGTACGGGTCGATGTCCCCAACCTTCGATATCGCCTCACCCCATGTGCCCCTCACTGCACCAGCAAGGCTCTGTTGCATGCGTTCCAACGCCGGTGCGAGCAGAGTAAGTTTCAGCATTCGGGGAAAACCTGCCTGGCTGACTGACAGGTGCCCTTTGGCGATAACTAGAAATCGGGAGGAGTCCGCATCAAACTTCTTTGCAAGAGCCTTCCATACTTCGATTTCTGCATCAGCATCGGCAACTGTGTGAGTCAGAAGACCGATACGCCAACTTTCTGGGGCATCGTGCAGGAGGGCAGCAATTTCCTGCTCACCGGCGTCTTCTGAGGCCCCCTCTCTACTGAAATCGCGGTCAAAGAGGATCAACGTGCTCTTGCCGTCGGTCAGCAGAGCACTCCGCTGTTTGCGCCAGGAAGAGAGGGAGAGAGTGATGAACTCTCGCGAGTCGGCAAGCAACTCCCTCAAATTTGCTGCGGCTGGCTCGTCCTCTTCCGGCGAAGGTTCTAGCGGATCAGAATCGAACCCTCCAGCTACCGCGGAACGGATCTGCGCGCGCTCGACCTGATTTAGGTTTCCCCATACTTTTCTTACCTCGTCGGCGACTAGTTCCAGCGGCGTAGAGGAGTCCTCATCGACTTCCAAGGAAGGTATGGTTTTAGCGATCTTCTGTAAGTCCGCCATCCTCAGCAGACCATCGACGAGTGCAGCAAAGACGTCTTCACCATCGTCTTCACGCTCGGCGTACCAGTCATCGACACAGATAATCCGGTCGACTCGCGCAAGAGTCAGCAGCTCCTGCGAAGCCGCTTTGGCGTCGAAAGGCACAACAACCGTAGGGCTCGGCTGTGCAGGGATAGCTGGCGCGTTGGCGTCGACACCAGTCGCCGCAGCCTCCATGGTGTTCCCATCACGCTTCAACACGCATCCCCCCTAGATCCAAACGGAATTTAAACAGTCGCCCGTTTACGTTACGCTCGGACGCTAGCTCGATTGTGCACCCCTCAGAATCGAGCAACTGCGTTACGACATAGAGCCCGAGCCCTCTACCCTCTCCCCGTTTCTTGAATGAAATAAACGGTTCGAAGAGTGTCGCTTCAACGCTTTTATCGATTCCACGACCATTATCGCTAACTGTCACCACAGGCGAGTTCACCCTGATAGAGATCTCGGGTGCCTCTTGCACGCCCATCCGATGATCTTGGAGTAGCCAATACTCGCTATTCAATACGAGATTGTCAATTACCTGGGTGAGCTTCCCTCGGTTCACTTCAACATCGAAATCGCGTTCAACTGAAACGACGATAGCGATTGGCCCCTTACTCAATCGCTCGCGATGATAGCCAACCATTTCCTCGCAGAAACTGGAGACACAAAGCCGCTCGCGACGCTCACGCATGTAGCGCAGCGAGGGATTTAGGTGGCCCAATTGACGCTTCAGTGCGCTCGCCGCGGACTGAATGTACTGCACGTAGTTGAGGATTCGCCTATCCGCGATTTCAGCTTCGGCGAGATACTTGCGAAGTTGAGTACTTCTGACGGAGATACCCTCTGCGACATGGGCAACCTCATGGGAAACCGCTTCAGCCGTGAGGCCCAGAGATACTGTTTCCCATGTTTGTGCCAGTTGAGACCGAATTTGCTCCGACTGGCTTTTCAGTACGTCCAGTACTGCTTGCTCTGAGTCCAGCGAGTCGAAAATTGCCTCGATCCCGGAGACTGACTCTTCAGTTCGCTTTTCACGAGCGCGCAGATTGGTTAGTTCTTTTTCAATCGCAGGGTCTACGGCGCCAGCGAAGAGTGATCGCTGGCTTGCATCGAGCTCTTTAGCCACTCGCTCGTGGCCTTTACTGGCCTCGTCTGCGTCTTTCCGAATGCTTTTAATATGCTGCTTCGCAGTTACAATAGTGCGCTTGTGCGTGTTCTCGACATGTTGGATGAGTACCTCAGTGCTGGCTTCCGGATCGAGCCCAGCCGCAGAGATACTCGTTTCCTGACGATACTCATTGTATGAACGGCGAATGAACGTCTGGAATTGCTCCGTAAAGGAACGCCAGGCCTGCAAAAGAGCCATAAAGTTGCGATAGTGCGGCGTGTCAGCAAAACCTTCGCGGTCCGTTGTCTCGATCAATTGGCCGTTATCGCGAGCGGAGATATCGATGAAGCCCAGCGTATTCTCAGGCCTAAGCGCGTAAAAAGACGAACCACTCGTCTGAGATTTCCGCAGCCCAACCCAGTCTTCATCCATCCGAACGCCGAAACCATCACGGTATACGCGGAGTCCGGCCAAGCTCTTCAAATAAGTTCGGAACTCGCTGCGAGAGCCGAACGCGTCGGGTTGACCCTGCCCCAGAGTCACGTAATCTACTTCACCGTTAAATTTTCCTGGATCCGCAGGAGCACTGTCAGATCCGATCCCGCCCGTCCTGTGTAGCGCCACATTATCGAGATCCGCCAACCGGAATGACCGGTGGGCTCGCAACAGGTACGGGGAATCAGCCCGGTGACAGTCAAAGGCTTCCATTTGCCTAGCCCGACTTTGGTGCAGCCAATCCATAAATGCATTGCCTGCATCGCTGTGCAGCAGCGCCTCAAAAGCTGCTCTATCCTCTGGCTTAGCTCGATCCTGAGGTGCCCAATAGCTCAGGGCCGCTTCGCCAACAATCTCTAGAGTGCCATCGGCATAGTCTAGGAAATAGCGAAGTTCTGCTGCCCGGCGGACCCGCTTAGGTAGCTCATAGAGGTCGATGCGCTCCCCATCGACCTTCAAGAGAATCTTTAAACCTCTCTCATCACCGTACGGCGAGATCATGACTGAGAGGTCCTTCTGGAGGGCGGACGCGCCCTCGCCAGTGCTGCTCATTGCTGCGTTGCGCCACTGTTCTGGCTCACGAAGCTCAGTAATAGTCAGTGTCGTACCATGACGCTTGCTGGTTGGCCGTGACAAGAGAGTTAGGTCGACTTCACTAAGTGAAGACTTGCTCTGGAATTCGCGCCAGTCGATAGTCAACTCATACTCTACGTTCCCGCCCTTGGGGCGGGTGACGATAGTGACAACATCGCCCAGCCTCTGAGCACCGAGCCGGCCGAGCCCTTTATCTCCGAGAGGTGTCCTACCGCGATCAGTAGCGATCCCACGAGCTTTCATTTCCCGTTTGACCGAATTGCTAATCGTGAGCCAACCCCGCCTGATGTCCTCGATCGTCATGCCTGAGCCATTATCACTCAGCTTGATCGAAGGCTGCTCTTGCTTCCCTGCGGCAGAGAGACCGGTGTCAATTGTAATTTCTGCCCAGGTGCCATCTGCGTCATATGAATTTTTCACAAGCTCGATAAGGGCTTGCATTGAGTCAGTGATGAGGTCTTCACCTAGCTTGAAGACAACCGAAGGATGGACTTCTAGGTGGAACACCTCGGGTCCATGCGTTTCAGACATTCGTGGCTCCTTCCTTCACGAACGGGAATCGCAATGGGTGTCACAGGGGCCACGCATGACCAAGACGCTTTCACTGTTCATCGTCTCTACGCTGGCGTTCCGCGCTGCCATTCTCTTCGATCCCCCAGGGATCTTTCTCTCCAGCGTCTCAACATGCCGAGCTCCGCGAGCTGCCAGTAGGTCTCGAACGATGGCTACTGTAGGCACGCGGACACCGCTAATCTTTCGCTCACCAAGCGTCCAGAACATCCAGGAATTACTACGCAGACGCGAGACAATCGCGTCAAGCGATTCATCCAGGTCTCGAATAAAAGCAACCATCCTGGTCTGCGCGTTGCGTGGATGACCATCCAACTGGTCGAGACACTGTGCGAATGCTGCCGACTTGACCCGCAACTCGTCGGCCCAATCCAGTGATCCTTTTAGTTTTCCACCTAGGCTGATTGAATCAATCGATCGCGTATATTCAAGCAGCTCTTGCCTCATCCCAGGAACGTCAGTCGAGTCGATCCACTGCAACGGCAAGTAGCTATGCTGCCCGTAGGTGACTGTTGTAACGTTATCCCCGTAAGGAGGAGACGTCATTAGAATATCCGCGGTCGCGCGATACTTTGACCTGGCGGCACTTCGAGCATCAGCGACTGTGCAGGTGATTGAAAGGCTCGGATTCATATCCAATCCCTGCGCAAGGACCACAGCCTGATCCTCAAGTTGTTCAATTTGGGATGCAGAGATTCGCAGGAAGGTATCGATCGCATTAAGCTGTCGCGCCTGAATCTCTTCGGGCCTGTACGAGTGCAGCTTAACCGTGGAGGTCCGACTATTGCTCACCAGTCGGATAGTCTCAGCCAGAGCAACCCAGAAGGCCTGGCGAACCACCCTGGGGCGCTCAACCGAGATAGCCCTTTTTAGCTTTGACAGATCTATGGCCACGTCATCGCGAAACCATTTATCGCGGTTAGTAAAGTTGACGATAATTTCGTGGCTTTCGTCCTCTATTACTCGCACGGCAATGCGCTGGCGCACCTTGGCAAGCAGTTCAGGGTCATAGATATGAGACTTGACGGTTGCCAGAAGAACGGCCAGAGGATTGATATCCGTCCCATGAAAAGACAAGCCACGCCGCGCCGATTCGAGCATCACGGTGCCAGAGCCCATGAAGGGGTCGAGGACGGTCGAGACGGTTGGATCGACTGCTTGTACATCTTCCAGCAGGGCTCCCTGTAGCTGCGGAACCATCATTGCCGGGTAAGCGAAAATGCCATGACCGCCCTCACGGCGCGAGCGGCCGGAGAATGACCAAAATTCAGGGCTTAACGCGGCACGCTCCCGAAGCCGTGCAGCCAGGTCCTCCTCGGCGCCATCGGGTGGCAGGCTCAGGGGCTCTGCCAGGCCCTCCCTCTGCGTGGGAACCCGCTGCGCATCAGCTCTACTGGCGTTCGGCCCCGATGGGCGACCCATCTCACCCTCCATCACGGCAGGGTCCGTCATTGAGTTGATCAACCCGGCCCCCCGCCTGCGCAGTTACTGTAAACAAGTTCATTGATTGAAGCAGATGACATGTCGTCACGTCACGGCTACTGGCGGCCAGAGAGGGTGACGAGGCTGTCCTGTTGGCTGATTCGGTGGCATGACGTGACCAAACGGTGCCAAGCGCGCAGCTACACGCATGTCAGTTCGCCAGC
This sequence comes from Streptomyces graminofaciens, assembly GCF_030294945.1. Lineage (NCBI taxonomy): Bacteria > Bacillati > Actinomycetota > Actinomycetes > Kitasatosporales > Streptomycetaceae > Streptomyces > Streptomyces graminofaciens. The sequence continues at coordinate 4,924,872 of NZ_AP018448.1, forward strand.
TTCTGAGGTGTTGTTAGCCCTCTGCCTCGGCACGAGCCCACTCTTACCGCTTCCCGGGCAGGCCCCGCTGCTCCTTCGGCGGCCGAGCCACCAGCAACACGGGATTGCTCGGTTACGGACCGACCAGCGGATGAGAGGTTTGCCCGCCCCGTGGCGGGGGGATAGCCAGCTCGACAACGAAGGCCTCGCCCTCAATGCCCTCAGCAGGCGCGAAGGGTCCCCCACACGCCGAGACTGCAGGAAGGCCAGGCCGGTTCGTCGAACCGGTGGATCGCGTCCCGGATGGTGTCCTCGTCGGCCTGGACCATCTGCGCGATCAACAGGACCGGATTGACTCCCGACGAGGTCAGCAGCATCATCGCCCATGGAAATCGCACTCAATCGGTGCTTCCCTGCCAACGATCCGCTGCAGCTTCTGTCCCTCCTGCTTGGTAGGTCGGCGAACCGTCACCAGTGCTGCCATACCCACTCCGACTGGATGCCCCCGTGCCACCAAACACAATGAGCCACCTGGCAGATTTCCAGTCACGGCGCTGGTGACCAATCTCTCCAGAGACGTGCAGTCAGAAGGCGTACCTCAACATCGGCACCAGCATTGAGGTCTTTCAGCGTTGCCGCTCCAGGGTGAGGATAGCTGCGCCGATTGACGTCATTCGATTCGGGCTGCATCGGGATCGGCGGAAGATGCGCCAGGACTTCAGGCGTGCGATGCCGCGCTCAACTCGGGGCCCGCGCCCTCGACAGCGCCCGGTTGACGGTCTGTTGGGTGAGCGTCAGTTCGCCTCCCGCAGGCCGTCTGGCCGGTGTGGTCACCCACGCGCCGGCACCGATGTAGGCGCGATCGGCGAGGATCGGCACTCCTTGGGGCTCGCAGATCCTGATGATCCAGTGGGCGCGGGCCGCGGTCAGGTCGTGGCAGCGCCCCGGCAGGGCCGAAGACAGCCACAGCACCTCGCCATGGAGGTCGGTGACCACCTGCACGTTCACCCCGTGCCGTCGGTGCTTGGCCGAGTAGTCGGCCCGGCCGTCACCGAGGCGGTCGCACTCGGCCAGGGTGCCATCCAGCAGGACGAACTTGGGGTCCGTCTCCCGCAGAGCGGGCAACAGGCCCGGGGCACGGGCGGCCAGCAGCTCGATGAGCGCGCTGGTGTAGGCGTGCGCGGTGCCGACCGAGATGCCGAACCCGGCGGCGATCTGTGCGAGGGACTCGTGCTTGCGCAGGTACACCAGAGTGGGAGCTTGCATCGGCGGTCACCCTCGCGGGTGACGATGAGCATGGTGACCCACTCGATGAGCGCATGGGGCAGGTCGAGTGCGGCAGGATGAGGGACCAACAGGGCTCCTGCGCCGATGGGTTGAGACTTCGAACACCTCCCTCAACGGCACGGGAGCCTTGTGCGTTGTGGCTAAGGTCGCTGTCACCCGATCGGTGCCCTCACTGAAAGACCTCAGTGATCGCCTCACGTATGTAGCGGTAAACCGTAGCGATGCCGACCTCGAAGCCGGCGGCGAGTTGGCCGTAGGTATTCCTCGACCCGCCACTCTCCTCGGGCGCGCGCTTTGGCCAGCCGAGTTCGCCGCGCGACGAGCATCGATCCGTGCGATGCTTTGAGTAGGAACGCGGGATTGGGAGCGCACAATGTCCCAGACAGCAACCTTGGAATTGCCAGATTTGACGGAACTGGAAGCCCTGGCATTGCGCGAGGAGCTCGGCGAAACTGTGCGCATCGACAAGGCTGCTGTCGATGCCAAGGAGGATGGATATAAAGACCTAGGCTTGGTCACAGCTATCGTGATCCTCCTAATACCTATCGCTAAGTCGCTTTCCAGTGCCCTCGCGAAACGCAAGAGCGTCGTAGAGAAGACTTACACCTTGACCCTGCCGGACGGCTCCGTTGAGGAGGGAACGCTGCGGATCACGGCCTCCACACCGGCTCCCCCTGAAGTCACCGCCTCCGGGGCCGAGTTGTCGGCATTCCTTGCAAGCCAAGATCCGCCCACTGGCACCCAAGCGCAATGATCGGGCAGACAGGCACGCACCAGTACTGCGGCCTCGGCGACCCCCAAAGCTTCGTCGATCCCGTCAGCAATGTCGCAGTGCTGGGTCCGGTCACTCTTCGAGCTCACGCCGCAGGTTTGTTGGAAGGGCGCGCCTCACCAAAGTTGCTTGGCACCTTCCTGCACGAGCTGACGCATCACTGGTGCTTTCTGTCTCCTGTCGGTAACGCGATTGCTGGTCTGCGTATGCGAGCCGAGCACAAATTGGCGCAGGCTGGCCTGGACTGTGACAGCGAGAGCCTCGAATCTGCTCTCCGTGATCTAACCATTTCTGACACTGTTGTTTCCTTGCTCCGCCCGTACGCCGAAGGCCTAGCGCTATTTGCCGAGTTCGACGCTACTCCTGGAAAATCCCCGTGCATATCGATACCCCTTAAGTGGGCGCATCATCATTTCGCTTACGAAAATCCCGAACGCCCTGAAGAGGCGGATCGTACTGCAGTGGGTCTAGGCGGACTGGGAGAGTCGCTGTTTCGTATACACCGGTACGGCCCGCCAGCGTTGGAATACGGGGGAAGCGAGGCTTCGGCCATGCAGGCAGCGGTGTTGGAGTCACTCGCCCATGCTCGTCTTGATCAGCGGTCCGTAGATAAGAAGGCGGGCCTGCTTGTTAAGCCACTCCTTGAGGACGGCGGCTATCTAGCTGGCTACCTGACAGTGAAGAATCTATATTTCTTGGCACTCGAACACTGCGAGATGTTTAGTCGCGATAGTGACGCCTTCCTGTCCTACCTGCGAAGTTGGATATATAGCGATTATGGACTGGTTGATGCTCTTCTCGCTCCTCATGGGGACGGAATTTCAGCGGGGAGCCGGATTTTGCTCTACTTCACTCAACGGCTCAGGAAGTTTGTCAGTTCTGTACGAGAATTGTCCGGAGAGTTCAATAAATATGACCGAGCCCGAGCTGTAGAGGTTGCGGAAGCCCCTCGGTTCTACCCCCAGCAGGAGTTTGAGCAATTTCCCGGCCTCCTGGTTGATGAGGCTGCAAGTATGCGCGGCTGTGCCCTGTTGCACTCACTGATGGAGGGACTTCAGTTCTCCACGCACGAAGATGATGCTGTTTGGGAGCTCTGCGAAACCGACGTGGCGCGGATGAGTCAGCGGGAGCTGGCCTTTGTCGGAGAGCTTCCCGGGCAGGCACACGCAGTCGGCGCGGGAGTACTATTCACCTGCGATGGAGTGCCGATCGCAGTGGGGAGGGCTACCGAGCAAAACCGGGAGGAGCACCATGCGCGCAAGGCAGTCCTCCAATACTTCCTCTCTGTAGTGCATGAATATCAAGCTTTCGCCATTGTCGGAGCCGGTGGCGAAACAATTGGCTTGATCCACCCGAGTGGAATCTCCGAATCCGAGCGGAAAAGAATTGATAACTTCCTTCTAGACCGCAATCAGCTTCTGCGGGAGAAGGCCAAGCGGGACGCCCTTGTCGCTGCTGCCCGGGAGTCCCCAACGCGGGCAGGACAGCAGCTGCGTTTCTTCGAAGAGCACTTGCTCAAGGAATTGGCAGAGTTCTACTTCTTGTACGCGACTCTCAGGCTGCCCGAGGAAGCCCTAGAGCGTGTTTGCAAGCCCTTGCTGGACAGTGGCCTGTGGCAGCTTCTTGATCGCGACAAGGAGTTGGTGGAGGCTCTGGCGGCACTCGGCCTAGCCTCCAGTGCGGGGCTCATCGATAAGCCACAACTGGCCAACTACCTGGGGCTCATTGGCTGGGATCTCCGAGAACTAGCAACTGCTCTAAGCCCTGCCAGCGTCATCTTTGGTACGCCGTTGGTTCTCGAACCCAGCCATGATGACGTCATGGGCACGTGGATTTGAATGCGATACTTTCAGTGAGGGCACCGATCGGGTGACAGCAACCTTGGCCACAACGCACAAGACTCCCGTGCCGTTGAGGGAGGTGTTCGAAGTCTCAACCCATCGGCGCAGGAGCCCTGTTGGTCCCTCATCCTGCCGCACTCGACCTGCCCCATGCGTTCATCGAGTGGATCACCATGCTCGGTGCTGTGGCTGTCTTCGGCCCTGCCGGGGCACTGCCACGACCTGACCGCGGCCCGCGCCCACTGGATCATCAGGATCTGCGAGCCCCAAGGAGTGCCGATCCTCGCCGATCGCGCCTACATCGGTGCCGGCGCGTGGGTGACCACACCGGCCAGACGGCCTGCGGGAGGCGAACTGACGCTCACCCAACAGACCGTCAACCGGGCGCTGTCGAGGGCGCGGGCCCCGAGTTGAGCGCGGCATCGCACGCCTGAAGTCCTGGCGCATCTTCCGCCGATCCCGATGCAGCCCGAATCGAATGACGTCAATCGGCGCAGCTATGCTCACCCTGGAGCGGCAACGCCGAAAGACCTCAATGACTCTTACCGCCACGGGCGTCCCAGACCCGTACTCAACAGCTGTGGACTATCCGTGGACTCGTCCAGCCCGGACAACCGTGCGCAGGGCGATGACCTGCAGGAGTGCGTAGGAGCCAAAAGGCCTCCGGAGCCGTGTGCCACTGCGCCTATCCGGCGAAGGACGACACCCGGCAGCGTGGCTGAGGCCGGTGGGGGTGCAGCGAGGCACACGCGCGCCTGGTCGTTCGGCGCACCCGCCGTCGTGGCTCACTGTCGTCGGCTGAGGTCTAGACGGTCGCGGAAGGGTGCGTCTCTGCATCGGTGCGCGGCATGTCAGCAGAGGCCGGCATCACGCGACGGGGAGGGGAGCCCAGGTTGGTGATCGGGCTCCCCTCCCTACGTGGAAGGGCTGTCATTGGAAGGCGCCGTTTCGCGACCGCTTCTTCAGATGCAGTGCGGTTCGCTCACCGCCAGGAGGTGACCGCGGCTGTTGGCGACGCGGAGGACGTCCCGCAGAGCTCCGGTCAGTTCCTGCGCCAACCGTTGCACCTCCTCCGGGTCCGTGTCCTGGTCGGTGAGGGTCTCGGAGGCCTGTTCCAGCAGTTCGGCCGCCGTACCGAGTTGGGCCGCTTCGATGTTGTCCGCGAGGCGGGACATGTAGCCGGCCCGGTCGTCGGTGCTCAGGTAGCAGGGCTTTCCCTCGGGGCCCGACCACGGAAGAAATCGCAGCTCGTTTCGTGCCGTCATCCTTGCGTCTGCCTCTCATCGATCACGTGGTGGGTGGTGAAGACCGCGTCGACGCGATCCCCCGAGAAAACCAAGAGCGCGGCTTCGACGACCCGCCCAGCGGAGTCGGTCGCGATGCGTGTGATCGCCAGAACTGCCCCAGTGGAGCCGATCCGGAGCGCGGACGCTTCGTCCGGGGTCGGTGGGCGAGCGCATACCGTCTCCCGGACAGCGGCCGGCGGCGGACCGGTGACCGCGAATCTCGTGACCGTCTCTCGGCACGAGGACGCATCGTCGAGCACTCCGGCCGGTGCCAGGTCGCGCGGCACGTAGATGCGTGCCAGCCCGTGCGGTGACTCCCCTTCGAGGCTGACGCAGGAGAACTCGGCGAGGGGGCTACCCGTCGGCACCTTCAGCAGAGTCGTCAGATGCCCGTGGGCCCGAACTGTGGCGGTGCGAACGGTGACGCTCAGGGCCGGCTCAGCGGCGGTCCACGGGTCCAGCGTCCCCCAGCCGCCGACGTAAAAGATCTTGCGGAGGGGGCGCCGGACGAAGTTGCCCTTGCCGTGGATCTTCTCGACGAGACCTTCCCCCTGGAGCACCGCGAGAGCACCGCGCAGCGTCGCCGTGCTGACCTTGTACCGGTCGGCCAGGCCGGCTTCGGAGAGGAGGCGTTCGCCGGGCTGGATTCTGCCGGTCATGATCTGGGACCGGAGGTCGTCGGCGATGGCGTGCCGGAGAGAAGGCACGGACCCGGTCACCGCCTTCTCAGCAATCGCACGGCAACGAGCCGGGTCCGCGTGTGTATGGTCAGCAGCTCTCCCGACTCAAAAAGGATCTGCTTGGCGCCTTGCGGGAGTTGGAAGAGGTTGCTCACCCGGCAGGCCTGGCCACCGACTTGGATGATGTCGCCGCGCTGCACGGTGTTCGCGGTGACCTCGATGTTGGAGACCAGTGCGCCTCCGGGAGTCCGGTTGCTCACCGCTGCACCTCCGCAGGCGCCGAGTGGCACGGGCAGCTGCACGCCTCGTAGATCAGCGGCAGGTCGACCGGCGCCGAGGCCGGAGGGGACTCCGAGCAGGCGAGGTGCGTACCGATCGAGCAGGCGGTAGAGCGGTAGGGGACGACCGAGGTGTCCGTGATGTGCGGCTGTTGGCGAGGAGGCATCAGCGGACCCCCGCGAGGCTCGACCAGACTGCGGCCGGCGGATGGGGAGCTACGACCACCGCAGGCGTCCGCACGCGCGTCTCCCAGGCCAGCACGTATGGGCGGACGAGCGCGTTGTCCTCACCCGTGAGCGAGTGTTCGTGGTCCGCACTGGCGGGAGCCCGCCCCAGGACGACGGTCGACGCATCTGCAGGCGCAAGGGAAACGGCCGACGGCCGAACGGGGGTCAAGGGGCGGCGGTGCCTGCCCTTGGGGATGTACCGCGCTCTGGTGAGCGAGACGGCACGGCGGATACGGTTGAGCACGCTATTCAGCTCCTATCGCTGATGGCTCGGTCCCCCGACATCGCCCGTCGTGGGGACCGCTTTGCGTACGACCGCCCAGAGGGTGCGGCCGTTCAGGCTGGTGGCGAGGAGACCGAAACGGTCGGCCTCGGCCACCACGTCCAGGACCTCCCGCCATGACTCGGCGGAGAGCGCTTCCGGTACCTCCGCTTCCACCGACGTGTGCCGGGGGTGTTCCTCCACTCGCGTGAGCAGCCCGAGGGCGGACAGCCGGGCGGCGATGGCCGCCGCGCTAACTCCCGAAGCGGGCACAGGGCAGCCTCCGTCACCAGCGATCACTTTGAGTAAAGCTAGTTAACTAGATTAGAGCTAGTGGACTAGATTTTCCATATGCCTGAGCAGCCGCCCTATCTCCGCATCGCCGACGAACTCCGGCGGCGGATCGTGGAGCACGTGTGGGAGCCGGGAGACCGCCTGCCCTCCCGCACCCAGATCGGCCAGGAGTGCGGCGTGGGCGAGAACGTGGTCCGCCGGGCACAGGAGTTGCTGATCTCCCAGGGCGTGTTGGAGGGCCGGGCCGGTTCGGGCACGTACGTCGCCGAGCCCCGGCAGCGGGTGCGGGTCGTCCGGTCGTCGGCACGGGAACAGCCCAGCGGTTCGCCGTTCCGGGCGGACATGAAGGCACTCGGCAGGCAGGGCGATTGGGAGAGCCGGACAGACGCCAAAGTGCCGGCTCCGGCGGAGATCGCAGCGCGGCTCGGGATCGCCGAAGGCGAGCTGTGCGTCCGGACGACGTACGAGTTCCTGGCGGACGGCAGGCCGGTTCAGCTGTCGACGAGTTGGGAGCCGTACGACCTCACCGCGGGCTCTCTCGTCGTCCTCCCCGAAGGCGGTCCCCACGCGGGCACGGGGGTCGTGAACCGCATGGCCGCGATCGGGGTCACCGTCAGCCATGCCGTGGAGCAGCCGGAGCCGAGGCAGGCGACCGCCGAGGAGGCTTCACTACTCGGCATCCAGAAAGCCGCGCTCGTGACGCACATCCGGCGGACGTACTACAGCGACGACGGCCAGCCCGTGGAGACGGCGGACATCGTCGTGCCTGCCGCTCACTGCGAGATCGTCTACGAGATCCCAATCAACCGGTGAGCGTGCCGTTTTCAGCAGTGCCTCCCACGGAGGACTGTGTCAGCCTGATAGGCCAGGCCTTTTGTGATCTTGTGGGATGGATGGGAGGAGAGACAGATGCCGCGCCGCAGAGGGACCCGCAAGGTTCCCGCAGCCGTGACTGCGACTGTGCGTGAGTGGAGGGACGAGGAGGGGTGGGGTGTGCTCGACTCGCCCGAGACTCCCGGAGGATGCTTCGGTCACTTCGCCGACATTCAGGCGCCCGGCTTTCGCACGCTGTCACCCGGACAACAGGTCGATCTCGTCTGGGAAGCACCCGGCTTCAAGCAGGACGGGTACGACTACCGCGCAGTGAGCATCATCCCCAGGCCGGTCTGACATCCACACCTGACATCAACGGCCGCGAACGCTGCCGCACCGAAGCGGCCACGGCCGGACCGACGACGAGCCGTTCAAAGCCGTTTCAGCACCCTGCACCGCACGGTGATCGAACTCCTAAAGCGGTGCTCAGCTCGGCGCAACGGCGCGGAGCCCCCGGGGATGCGCCGGCGGCGATCACGGAGCCGAGTTGCGCTGTGTGATGATGCGCAAAAGATGACCGGCCCCGTGGAGGGACCGGGTACGGGAGAAGGGAACGGGGGCCGTCGTGGGCAAGGGTGGGGAGTCCATACCGGACGAGGAGTGGGAGCGCTTCCTTCGTGAAGCCGAAGCGGGGACCAAGGACGCGCCCGAGGAGCCGTCGGCGCGGGCCCGCATGGTGGCGGGGCGGCTACGGGAGGGGACCGGCCGGCCGGAGCCGTGGCGGAGTCACCAACCGGCCCGGCGGCAGGGCGGTAAGGGCTGGTACGCCATCGGTCTGCTGGTCGCTGTCGCCGTGTTGGTCGTGGCGCTGGCTCCGGGGCGGGTGGCTGAATGGTTCGGAGGCGGAGGTGGCGAGAGCACTCCGCTCGCCGTGGAGTCGGAACGTCCGGATCAACCGCCGCCGGCGGAAGCGGCGGCCCAACCTCCCACCGTGGAGCAGCCGTTCAGAGGTTCGCCCGCGGCGCAGTGGGGTGACGGGACGGCTGGGATCGGCCTGCCTGAGGCACGGGCGACCGGCTGGATGAGCAAGGGTCAGGTCGCGCACGCGCTTGAGGAGACCCGGGACTTCCTCGCCGCGTCCAGTCTGGATCCTGGTGTGCTGCGCGGGGAGCGCCCGAAGAAGGCGATCGCGTTGATCAATCCTCATCAGCAGGATGTCCAGGACTACCTGACGACCGCGTTCCGTGCGCCCAGCCGCGAGAACGATCCTCTGCTGCTGTTCAGCCGGTTCGAGAAGACGAAGGTCCGGCCTGTCGGGGATGTGGTCAAGACACGGGGGCGGATCACGTACCGAGAAGGTAAGCGCGGTGCGGTCGAGGTGACCACCGATGTCACATACGTATATCCGGTCGTACGCGCCGCAGCGGGAAGCGACGAAGTCGCGCGCACCATCGTGCGCCGCGAGGTCGTGATGAGTTGGGACGACCCGGCGAAGATCGTCATCGAGCCGGGTACGTTCTCCCTCGTCTCCTACAAGGTGGACACCACCAACGGTGGCTGCGATACCTTCACCGGCTACCTCACCCCCGAGTTCAGCGCAGAGCGCGCGACTTCGTCCCCGGGAGACGGCGCGGAGGTCGACCCGTACGACCGGAGCAAATCGATGGAAACGCGCATGCGGGAGGCCGGCGATGCGGGGTGCGGGACTGCCACACGGTCGTGAGGCGGCAGTCCCGCAGGAATCAGAATGGTGGTCAGCGCGGAGAATCTCTTGATCCGCAGGCTCTTCGGGCCGAGCCGGACGATGCCCGCCGGGGCACTGAGAGCCGACATGGTTCGCTCCCCCTTCTCCTAGGCTTCCCGGGCTTCGGTCATCCGCGCGGGATAGCGGACCTCGGACACCAGTCCCGCCCGGTCCAGGAGACCGATGACCCCGCCGGTGATGTCGATCTGCCACCAGCGGTGCCGGTTGTGCGCCAGCGACGGCTGCGAGTGGTGGTGCTTGTGCCAGGACCCGCCCACCGAGACCGGTGCGAGCACGGCGAGGTTCTGGCTGGAGTCCCGGGTCTCGTAGGGGCGGCGGCCCAGCGTGTGCCCCAGCGAGTTGACCGTCCACGTCACATGGTCGAGGACGAACATGCGGGCGAACCCGCCCCACAGCAGTCCGCCGAGCGCGTCCACCGGCCGGCCGGTCACCGCCCAGCCCAACCCTGCCGGCAGGGCCAGGCCCAGGGCGATCCACCAGGCGTAGTGGCGATCGATCGTGACGACGTGGCGATTGCGGAGCAGATCGGGGACGAGCTTGGCCCAGCCCTCCCGCCGGACCGTGAACAGCCACCCGACGTGGCCGTGCCACAGGCCGCGCAGGACGGCCAGCCGTCCCTCGCCCCGCGGGCGCGGCGAGTGCGGATCGCCGTCCCGGTCGGCGAAGGCGTGGTGCTTGCGGTGCACCGACACCCAGAACATGATCGGCCCCTGTGCCGCCATACTGCCCGCGACGCCCCACAGGTGGGTCAGAACCGGGCCGGCGGAGAACGAGCGGTGGGAGAAGAACCGGTGCAGCCCGCCCTCGACTCCCAGTGAGGTGACGAGGTACATGCCGAGGAACAGGGTGAAGTGCAGCCATGACCAGCCGTGGTGGGCGGTGAAGACGATCGCGGCCACGAAGCCGAGAGTGGATCCGCCGGAGGTTGGTAGCTGGTCGGCAAGGAGTGCACACGAGGACCGGATTAGCTCGATCGTGTGATCGTCCGCCTGCGGGCTTGCGGTGCCCTGGGCTGATCGGGCTATCGGGCTGACGTGGTGGTGCGACCTGGGACGCCGGGTACGGCGTCAGCGTGCGGGGCCCCTGCTCCACCGGAGGATGGTTCAGGGCCTTCCCGTCGCCTCTGGCCGTACCCAACTGGCCAGGTCGTGAGGGAACTGGCCTCCCGGGCCCGGACCACGCACAGGATGCGTGTCGCCACCCGGGGTCGAGAACGCCGGGGACCAGCTCGCCCAAGACCGTTCGGGGCGCGCGGCTGAACGGGACTCGCTCCCGCTCCGTCCCTAGGAACGGTAGATGTTCCGGCCGGCTACCACGAGCAGGGCGCTGATCCGGCCGGTGACGAACAGTTCGCCAGCGCGCATATAGCCGAGGTCGCCGGTCCGCAGATTCGTGTGCGGACCGGCGACCGGCGCGGTCGGCGGGCGTCTCGCCGAATGTCGTAGCGGTCAGCTCGGGTCTGCGGTGGTAGTCGGCGGCGACGTTGGGGCCGCGTACCCAGATCTCTCCGACCTCGCCGTCCGGCAGCTCCCGGCCGGAGTCCGGATCGACGACCAGCAGTTCGTGGCCCTCCGCCGCGGCCCCGCAACCGACAAGGGGCACCGAGTCGCTTGTATCGCCCGCCGCGCCCACCACCCGGCCGCGCGACAGTTCCTGCCGGTCCGCCTACTCGACGCGTACGGCCGTCCCGGGCGCCTTGGCCGTCACGAACAGCGTGGCCTCGGCGAGTCCCTAACACGAGATCAGGGTCTGCTCGCGGTAGCCCAGGGGGTTCGTACCGCTTGCGGAAGGCGTCCAAGGTGTCGAGCACAACCGGCTCGGAGCCGCAGAAGACGTGCCGGAGCGACGACAGGTCCACGCCGGCCAGATCGTCGTCGTCCACGGTGTCGGCGCAGAGCTGGAAGGCGAAGTTCGGCGCGACGGTGATGGTCACCCGGTGTTCGGTGATCGCCTGGAGCCAGCGAGCGGGCTGCTGGACGAAGTGCTCCGGTGTCATCATCAGCAGCGGCCAGCCGCCGTGCAGCGCCAGCATGATGGTCCCGATGAGTCCCATGTCGTGATAAGGCGGTAACCAGGTCAACCCGACTCGATCGTCCTCCGCGCCGATGTGTCTGCCGATGGCGTGGCAGTTGCTCATCAGGTTGGCGTGCGTCAGCTCCACGCCCTTCGGGTCGCCCGTCGAGCCGGAGGAGTACTGGATCAGCGCCGTGTCCGTCGGCCGCACCGGATCGTCGGCCGCCTTCGAAGGAAGTTCGTCGTCCAGGTCCAGTGGGATCAGCCCCGGCAGCACGTCTCCACCAGCCGCCATCCCGGTGAATCGTCGCTCATGGCGGGGTTCGGCCAGGATCGCCCCCGGCGCGCAGTCGGCCAGGATCGAGCGCAGTCGGGTCACGGCCCGCCGGTTGGTCGGAGGAAATGCCGGGACGGCCGTCGCGCCGACCTGGAGGATGCCCATCAGCCCCGCCACGAACCTCAGTCCGGGCTGACCGGCCAGCACCACGCGGTCGCCACTGTGTCCTGCGGACCTCAACCGCGCAGCCACGGCGTCGGAGTTCCGCTTCAGATCGCCGTAGGTCCACGACTCGATGTGGTTGCTCGTGCCATCGGGCAGGACGCGGAACGCCGGGTGGTGGGGCGTGCATCGTGCGCGGACATCGAGGATGCCGGTGAGTGTCGCGTCCGGCCGGGACAGGTACCGCGCGATCTGCGAGGACGCTCGATCCCGCTGACGTGTCGCGGCCTCCTGCTCCACCGAACCCCCTTCCGAAGCCGCCGGGTCGGGCGCTCCCACGACAGAAGACAGTCGTCGATCAGGTGAGGCCGACACTGTAACTTCTTCAACTTCCGCCTGACTACAGGGGATCGGGGGGCTCGTCAGCCGAGGCCGGGGCGGCGGGCCAGGGCCGGGGCCGGGGTCGGGGTCGGGGTCGGGCCGAAGGAGTGGCGGTAGGCGGTCGGGGTCACCCCCACCTGGAGGGTGAAGTGGCGGCGCAGGTTGGAGGCCGTGCCCAGGCCGCTGAGTTCGCTGACCCGTTCGATGGGGAGGTCCGTCGTCTCCAGCAGGGTCTGGGCGTGTGCGAGGCGGCGGTTGAGGAGCCACTTGAGGGGCGTCATCCCGGTGGCGGCCTGGAGGCGGCGGAAGAAGGTGCGGGTGCTCAGGCCCGCCTTTCTCGCCATGTCGTCGACCGTCAGGGGCTGGTCGAGGTTGCGGGCGGCCCAGTCCAGGACGGGGCCGAGGCTGTCGTCGTCGGTGACCGGCACGGAGAGGTCCACGAACTGGGCTTGTCCGCCCGGACGGTGGCCGGAGACCACCAGGCGTCGGGCCACTTGGTTGGCCACATGGGCGCCGAGGTCGCGGCGTACGAGATGCAGGCACAGGTCCATTCCGGCCGTCATGCCGGCGCTGGTGAGGACCTGGCCCTCGTCGACGTAGAGGACCGAGTCGTCCACCTCCACCTTGGGGTAACGCCTGGCCAGGTCGGCCGTGTTCAGCCAGTGCGCGGTGGCCCTGCGGCCGTCGAGGAGTCCGGCCTCCGCCAGTGCGAACGCTCCGGTGCACAGGGACACCATGCGGGCGCCGGCGTCGTGCGCCCGGCGCAGGGCGTCGACGTACTCGGGTGGGAGCGGCTCGCCCCGCGAGGCGACGGCGTCCGGGACCGAGGGGACGATCACCGTGTCGGCGGTGACCAGGTCCTCCATCCCATGTGCGGTCCGCACGGAGAATCCTCGCGCCCCCGGACCACCGGACGACTCACCGGAGAGCGTGCACAGCCTCACCTCGTACCAGGGGTCCGCCAGGTCCGGTAGGGGGTCGCCGAACACCGCGAACGCGATGGCCGCCTCGTAGATCTCGCATGCCTGCATGTTCGTGTCGTTGATCAGGGCGATGGCGACGGACCCGGGGTTCATGGACCCGAGGCTACGGCAGGAATTTTGCGAAGGTCGGCATTTCTGCCACTGTCAGCCGCCCTTTCCCCGGTGCGATCGTTCGGTGAACGGGGGATCACCGCCGCGCACGCGGCCAGAAACGAGCCAATGAACAGGGGTTTCTCATGTCGTACGTCAATGCCGCCGACCGCGCGCCGGTCACCGTCGTCGGGCTGGGGCTCATGGGGCAGGCCTTGGCCGGCGCCTTACTCGACGCGGGGCATCCCACCACCGTGTGGAACCGGACCGCCGGGAAGGCCGACCGGCTCGTCGAACGGGGTGCTGTCCTCGCCCCTTCCGTCGGGGACGCGGTCGCCGCCGGTCCGCTGGTGATCGTCTGTGTCACGGACTATGCCGTTGTGCGCGAGTTGTTCGAGCCCTTGGGCGGTGTGCTCGACGGCAAGGTCGTGGTGAACCTGACCACGGGTACGTCGGCGCAGGCCCGGGAGACCGCCGAGTGGGTGACCCGGTCGGGGGGCGCCGGTTATCTCGACGGGGCCGTCATGGCCGTTCCCGCGGACATCGCCACGGACGCCGCCGTCCTGCTGTACAGCGGGCCGAAGGAGCACTTCGCCGAGCACGAGGCGACGCTGCGCGCGCTGGGCGGGGCGGGCACCACCTATCTGGACACCGACCACGGTCTGTCGGCGCTCTACGACCTGTCGCTGCTGGGCATCATGTGGGGCATCCTGAACGGCTTCCTGCAAGGTGCCGCCCTGCTGGGCACCGCGCAGGTGAAGGCCACCACGTTCGCGCCGCTCGCCAACACGATGATCAACGTCGTCACCGAGTACGTGAGTGCGTACGCGCCGCAGATCGACGCGGGCGAGTACCCGGCCGGTGACGCCACCATGACCGTGCATCAGGAGGCGATGGCCCACCTGGTCGAGGAGAGCGAGACCCTCGGCGTCAACGCCGAACTGCCCCGGTTCCTCAAGGTCCTCGTCGACCGGGCGGTGACCGCCGGGCATGCCGGCAGCGGCTACGCGGCGCTGATCGAGCAGTTCCGCGCGGGAACGTCCGGCTGACGGGGGCGGGCCGACCGATGGCCCGCCCACGTCGGCGCGGCCGTCAGGCCGTGCGGGTCGGCAGCAGATCACGGATCAGGTCGGTCACTTCGCTCGCGTGGTCGTTGAGGAAGAAGTGGCCTCCCGCGAACACGTGCGACCGGCAGTCGCCCGAGGTGTGGTTCTGCCAGGCCTGTACGTCCTCGACGGGGGCCGCGGAGTCCCGGTCGCCCGTCAGGGTCACCACGGGGCACGACAGGAGGGGGCCCTCGGTGTCCTCGTACGAGGCGAGGGCCCGATAGTCGCCGCGCAGTGCGGGCAGGGCCAGCTCCAGCAGTTCGGGGTCGTCGAAGAACGCGGACTCCGTGCCGCCGAGTCCGCGGACCCGTGCCACCAGTTCGGCGTCGTTGCGCGGCCAGTCCTCGGTGCGCCGCTTGGCCGAGGACGGGGCGCGGCGGCCCGACAGGACGAGGAGGTGGGGTTCGCCGCCGGGCAGGCGGGCGAGGCGTACGGCCACCTCGTACGCGAGCGAGGCGCCCATGCTGTGGCCCAGCAGTGCCCGGGGCCGGTCGCCCGGCGGGCCCAGGGCCTCGACGATCAGGTCGGCCAGCAGGTGCAGGTCCTCGACCGGCGCCTCGCGGAACCGGTCGAGCCGCCCCGGGTACTGCACGGCCAGGACGTCGACGGCGGGGGCGAGTCCGACGGCGAGTGGGCGCCAGTAGCCGGCGGAGCCGCCCGCGTGCGGGAAGCAGACCAGCTCGTAGGCCGCGTCCGCGGCCGTGGTCGAGTGCGGCCGTGTCAGTGCCCGGAAGCGGCGGAACCAGATGTCCTGTCCTTGACTCACGCGCACCGGTCCCGTGACTTCGCGCTCAACTGCTCCTCCATCGCACGTAGTTCGATGACTGCCGATCAGAGAACAACGTATGTCACGGCAGCGGCTGTTCGGTCCAGATGATCTTGCCGTCGGGGGTGTAGCGGGTGCCCCAGCGTTCGGTGAGCTGGGCGACCAGGAAGAGGCCGCGGCCGCCCTCGTCCTCCGTCCTGGCCCGGCGCAGGCGCGGGGAGGTGCCGCTGCCGTCGAAGACCTCGCAGATCAGGGCGCGGTCGCGGAGCAGGCGGAGCTGGACGGGGCCGCTGGCGTGGCGGATGGCGTTGGTGACCAGTTCGTCGGCGACGAGTTCGGTGGTGAAGGCCAGCTCGTCCAGGCCCCAGGCCGCGAGCTGGTCCATGACGGCTTGGCGGGCCCGGGAGACGACCGCCGGGTCGCTCGGCAGCTCCCACTGGGCGACCCGCTCCGCGCCCAGGGCGTGCGTACGGGCGACCAGCAGGGCCACGTCGTCGCTCGGGCGGTCCGGGAGCAGGGCGTCGAGAACCATCTCGCAGGTGTCCTCGGGGGCACGGTCCGCGTGGGCGAGGACGGTACGGAGCTTGTCGAGGCCGGTGTCGATGTCGCGGTGCCGGTCCTCGATCAACCCGTCGGTGTAGAGGACGAGTTGGCTGCCCTCGGCCAGCTTCAGCTCGACCGTCTCGAAGGGCATGCCGCCCAGCCCCAGCGGCGGTCCCGAGGGCAGGTCCACGAAGTCCACCGTGCCGTCCGGGGCGACGACCGCGGGGAGGGGGTGCCCCGCGCGGGTGAGGACGCAGGTCCGGGACACCGGGTCGTAGACGGCGTACAGGCAGGTCGCGCCGACGATGCCGGAGTCCTGGTGGGTGTTCTCCACCGCCCAGCCCTCGCCCCGGTCGAGCCTGCCGACCAGGTCGTCGAGGTGGGTGAGGAGGTCGTCCGGGGGCAGGTCGAGGGAGCAGAAGTTGTGCACGGCGGTGCGCAGGCGGCCCATGGTGGCGGCGGCGTGCAGTCCGTGGCCGACGACGTCGCCGACCACCAGGGCGACCCGGGCGCCGGAGAGGGGAATGACGTCGAACCAGTCGCCGCCCACCCCGGCCTGCGCCGGCAGATAGCGGTAGGCGACCTCGACCGCGCTCTGCTCGGAACGGCCGCGCGGCAGCAGGCTGCGCTGGAGGGCGAGGGCGGTGTTGTGCTCGCGGGTGTAGCGGCGGGCGTTGTCGATGCAGATCGCCGCGCGGCCGACCAGTTCCTGGGCGAGGGAAAGGTCGTCGTCCTCGAAGGGGGCGGGGCGTTCGGCGCGGTAGAAGCTGACGACGCCGAGGGTCACGCCGCGGGCCTTCAGCGGGACCGTGATCAGGGAGTGGATGCCCGCGGCGAGGACCCGTTCGAGACGGGCCGGGTCCTGGGCGAGCCAGCCGCGCGCCTCTGCCAGTACGGGTTCGAGCACCGACTGGCCGGTCTCCCAGCTGCGGGCCTGGGGCGTGGAGGGGACGTACGGGAAGGAGTCGCCGACCTCATACAGATGGGACCCCTTGTGCACGGCCCCCATCGCGACCCGGCGCAGCGGGCTCCCCGCGCCGAGCGGGCCGGGTTCGTCACCCTGCAGCACGCTGTCCGGCAGGTCCACGGCGGCGAAGTCGGCGAACCGGGGGACGGTCACCTCCGCCAGCTCCTCCGCGGTGCGGGTGACGTCGAGGGTGGTGCCGACGCGGACACCGGCGTCGTGCAGCAGCTCCAGGCGTCTGCGGGCCAGGAGGGCGAGGCGGCCTACGCCGGGGTCGCCCACGAGGAGGAGCCAGGAGTCGGTGGAGGTGGGGGTGGGGGTGGGTTCGGTTGTCCCGGGGGCGGGTGGGGTCGCCTCCCGGGTGGGGGTGAGCGGGTGGGAGTGAAGCGGGGCGGGTGGTGCCGTTGTGGGGGCGGCGACGAGGGGCGGGGGTGTGAGTGCCGGGGGAGCCGCCGGGGTGGTCAGTTCGACGTGGCGCAGGTGGGGGCCGCCCAGGACGCGGGCCTCGACGACCACGCCCCGCTCGCCCGCCGCGCCCATGATCGGGCGCCGGAGCAGGTTGGCGATCCGGCCGCCGGAGAGGGCGACCTCGTCGAGGGTTCGGTGCGGTGAGGCGATGAGTTCCTCGGCCTTCTCGCGCAGTACCGCCAGGTCGACGCGGCCGAGGGCCGCCTCGCCGGCCCGTCCGTCGGATGCTGCCCGGCCGCCGTGTCCGACGGTCGGGCCGACCGGAACCGCTCGTCCGGTCGGCCCGTGCTCGGGGGGCTGGCGTGGCCACACGTCGGGGCCGCCGACACCCCGGGCGGCCCTGCGATACGCGGCGAGCAGGGCGCGTTCCCTCTCCGTGGCCTGCTCCAGCAGCTCGGCCTCGATGTCGTGGGCGGCCTCGCGGACCAGCCGCAGCATGGCGGGGTCGCCGTCCTCGCGGAGGCAGGTGAGGTCGAGGATCGCCTCGATGCGGCCGCTGAGCGGGTTGCGGACAGGGGCGCCGGCGCAGGCGAAGGGGGAGAGGCAGTCGGCGAAGTGCTCACGGCCGACGACGTAGATGGGCTGTCGTTCGGCGAGGGCGGTGCCGACGCCGTTGGTGCCGGTGGCGTACTCGGACGCGCAGAAGCCAGGGGCGAAGTTGACGTCGTCGAGGCGGGCCAGCAATCGCCGGTCGCCGCCGCGCCGCTGCACCACGCGGGCCTGGCCGTCGCAGAGCACGATGGCCATGCTGACGGCGGAGAGGGACGAGGTCAGGCGGGTCAGTACCGGGTCGGCGGCGCGGAGGAAGGGGTCCTCCATGGCGAGGTCCGGGGCGTAGGAGACCAGCGGGCGGTGTGGTTCCAGTCCGGCCGAGCGGCAGCGTTTCCAGGAGTCGAGCACCGGGTGGCGGACGTCCGAGCCGACGTGTGCGCCGGCGAGGAAGCGTTCGTGGGCGTCGACCAGACCGCCGATGTCGTCCCAGGCGACAGTCAAGGGGATCACTTCCCTCGGCTGGAGTCGGCCGGGCCCGTCGCGTGCCGCCGCTCGGCTCGCCACCGGGGCGGCCCTCCAAGCGCTCTCACACTAGACCCGTTGTGATGCGCCTCACAACAGAAGGCCCGCAGGGGGCTGCCGCCTCTCCGAACCCGCCCCTTCCGCGCTTCAGAGCTCGGGAGGGGCTGGTCCGTCGGCGGGTACGGGGTCGTCGTGGTTGATCGCGCGGGTCCCCGCGCCCCTTTCCGGGGGCCTGGTGAAGTTGATCTGTGACCAGTGTCTCGGTGATGGCATGTCGCCTGGTCGGTGGAGGGAATTACGTTCTCTAACACCGGGGGGTCATGTCGGCGGGGAACGGTCGTCTCGTTCCCCACGTTCTCGTATTCCCTCGTCCCCTCTCCCGGTTCTCCCGCACCCCTTCTCCCTCCCCGCTCCTGTCTCGCCCTGGCCGCGTCGGTCCCGTCCCCCTTTTCCGGGCCCGCGCGACACGGAAGGACGACCTGCCCTTGATTCCGCTTCCGCTCGACGCGCCGCCTCCCCCGCCGCCAGCGCCCGTCAATCTCCTCTCCCGCGTTCCACTGCCACGTGTCACCGGGCGGCAGGTTCGGCTCGCCGTCAGTCTGTTGCCGCTGCTGTTGATCGCGGTGTGGGCAGTGATCGACTGGGAGGTCGTGTACGGCAGTGCCGTCCGGCTCGCCTCGGCCGAGCTGTCCTGGCTGCTGGCCGGGGCCGTGCTCGCCGTTCTGTGTTCCGCGGCCACCGCGTGCATCCGCCAGGGGACCGTTCCCGAGCGACTGCCGCCTGGGCTGCTGTTCGCCTCGCAGTTCGCCGCGGGGGCCGCCGGGCATGTCCTCCCGGCCAACCTCGGCGCCCACGCCGTCACCCTGCGCTTCCTCCAGCGCCAGGGCATACCCCTGCCCCGGGCCACCGCCTCGATCGCCCTGTACTCCCTGGTCAAGCCGGTGGCGAGAACCGCCGTTATCGCCGTCTTCGTCCTCGCCCTCCCGGGCACCCTGCACCTCGGCGACCTGCTCCCGGACACCCGCACCCTGGCCGTCGTCGCCGCGGCAGTCGCCCTCGCGCTCGTCGCCGTGGTCGTGACCCTGACGGCCGTACGAGTGCTGCGCCGCCACTGCATCCGGCTCGCGCAGACCGCCCTGACGGACCTCCGCCTCGTCCACCGGCGCCCCAGCCGTGCCCTCGCCCTGTGGGGCGGGGCGGCCGCCCTCCCCGTACTGCAGGCCTGCGTCCTCGCCGCGGTCGGCGCGTCCGTCGATCTGCCGGTGTCCTGGCCGCTCATGGTCTTCGCCTATCTCGCCGCCAGCACCGTGGTCGGGGCCGTCCCCGCACCCGGTGGCATCGGCCCGGTCGACGCGGCCGTGGTCTTCACCCTCGTCGCCTTCGGCGCGCCCGCGACCCTCGCCACCACCACCGTCATCGGCTACCGCCTGCTGACCGTCTGGCTCCCCCTGCTCCCCGGCACGCTCGTCCTCTCGGCCCTCGTGCGCGCGAAGGCTCTGTGACGCGAGCCGCGCCTCGCATGAGAAGACGGGGCTGCTGCGCCCCCTGTCTTCTCAGGCCTCCAGCCGATGCTTCGACCTCTCCCCCTAAGCCGTGCGCTTGCGTGGGGTCGTCTTTTTCGCGGAGGTCTTCTTCGCCGCTGTGGACTTGGCTGTTGTCGTCTTCTTCGCTGTTGTCTTCTTCGCTGTCCGTGGTGATCCGGTCGTCGACTTCTTCGCGGACGCGGCCGTCTTCTTCTTCGTCGTGGTTGTCGACTTCTTCGGCAGGTGGGTGATGTCCGCGGCCTCCTCGCCACGGGACTCCTTGGCCTCACGCACGCTCTTCTCCAGGGCCGCCATCAGGTCCAGGACCCTGCCGCCGGCGGGCGCGGCGGGGGCGGACGGTGGCTCCTCGCCGGAGGCCTTCGCCGAGATGAGTTCCTCGACCGCCTCGCGGTAGTCGTCGTGGAGCGCTTCGAGGTCGACGTCACCGAGCGTGTCCATCAGGGCGTCCGCGAGGTCGAGTTCCTTGTCCCTGACCGTGACGCCCGCGTCGGGGGCGACCCCCTCGGTCGCGCGGATCTCGTCCGGCCAGAGCAGTCCGTGCATCGCCAGTACGTCGTCCACCACCCGGAGCATGCCCAGCCGCTCCCGCCCCCGCAGCGCGAACTTGCAGATGGCGACCTTGCCGCTGCGCTTCAGCGCCTCCCGGAGCAGGGTGTACGGCTTGGCGGCCGGGACGCCGTTCGCGGCGAGGTAGTACGCGGCGTCCATCTGGAGCGGGTCGACACGCTCGGCCGGCACGAAGCCCTCGATCTCGATCGTCTTCGCGGTCGGGATCGGCAGCGCCGCGAGGTCCTGGTCCGTGACCGGGATCATCGTGCCGTCGGCGTCCTCGTACGCCTTGCCGATCTCCCCCTGCTCCACCTCACGGTCCTCCAGCTCGCAGACCTTGCGGTAGCGGATACGGCCGCCGTCCTCCAGATGGATCTGGCGGAAGGAGACGGAGTGGCTCTCGGTGGCGTTCACCAGCTTGATCGGGATGCTGACCAGGCCGAACGAGATGGCGCCGTTCCATATGGATCGCACGATCAGCACCTTTCAGTGAGGTATCGACCCTTTTCCGTGGGATTCTCATCGTATGACGCCGATCACTGAGGTGGAGGGGCACAGGATCGCGCTCAGCAATCTGGACAAGGTGCTGTATCCCGCGACCGGGTTCACCAAGGGCGAGGTGCTGCACTACTACGCGACCACCGCCGACGCCCTGCTCCCCCATCTGCGCGACCGCCCGCTGTCCTTCCTGCGGTATCCGGACGGGCCGGGCGGCCAGGTGTTCTTCGCCAAGAACGTGCCGCCGGGTACGCCCGACTGGGTCAGCACCGCCGAGGTGCCGAGGTCGGAGGGGGCGGCCCGGATGGTCGTCGTCCAGGATCTGGCGAGCCTGGTCTGGGCGGCGAACCTCGTCACCGAGTTCCACACGCCCCAGTGGGTGGTCGGCGCCCCCAACATCGCCGACCGGATCGTCTTCGACCTCGACCCCGGGCCGCCCGCGTCCGTCGTCGAGTGCTGCGAGGTCGCGCTGTGGCTGCGTGAGCGGCTCGCCGCGGACGGGATCGAGGCGTACGCCAAGACGTCCGGTTCGAAAGGGCTGCATCTGCTCGCCGCCCTGACGCCGACACCCTCCGAACGGGTGACGGAGTACGCGAAGGAGCTGGCCGTGGCCGCCGAGCAGGCCATGCCCCGGCTCGTCGTGCACCGAATGACCCGGAGCCTGCGGCCCCGGAAGGTGTTCGTCGACTGGAGCCAGAACGCCGCCCGGAAGACCACGGCCACCCCGTACACGCTGCGCGCCCGCCCGGAACCGACCGTCTCCGCGCCCGTCACCTGGGAGGAGGTCGAGGAGTGCCGCTCACCGGGGCGGCTCGGCTTCCTCGCCACGGACATCGCCCCCCGGCTGTCCGACCACGGCGACCTGCTCGCGCCGCTCCTCGACCCGTCCACCGCCGGACGACTGCCCTGAGCGACCGCACGCTCGCTACCGCGGTCCGGCCACGACGGCCGACCCGCGCCACGTGCTGAACCGGCTCAGCAGCCGGAGGGAACCGGCTCAGCCGCCGGAGACACCCGGATCAGCCGCGGAGACACCCGGCTCTGCCTCCGAGGCGACCGGCCCAACCCCGAAGACAACGAGCCCGGCCACCAAGGCGCCGCGGCCCGAACCCCGAAGACAACCAGCCCGACCACCAAGGCGACACGGCCCGAACCCCGAAGACAACCAGCCCGACCACCAAGGCGACACGGCCCGAACCCCGAAGACAACCAGCCCGACCACCAAGGCGACACGGCCCAAACCCCAAAGACAACCAGCCCGACCACCAAGGCGACACGGCCCAAACCCCAAAGACAACCAGCCCGACCGGCCACCAAGGCAACCGACCCGAGCCCCCGAAGACAACCACCTCCGCCACCGACGCAACGCGGCCCGACCGCCGGAGGCACCGGCTCCGCCTCCGAAGCCGACCCGACCCGACCCACCCCCGAAGACACCGACCCAACCGCCGAAGTCGACCCCGCCCACCCCCAAGACACCGACCCAACCCCCGAAGACACCGGCCCAACCGACGGAGGCACCGGCCCAACCGACGGAGGCACCCCGGCTCAGCCGCCGGAAACCCACGTCCTCCGGTCGCGGGCCATCGCGTGCAGGGCCTCCACGTCCGCCGGTTTGAGCAGGCCGCCGGTGCGGGCCAGGGACGGGAGGGCCGTGTCCGTCAGGACGCGGGCCTCGCGCAGGGGGGCCGTGATGTCGAGGTCGGCCGGGCCGACCAGGGCCAGGACGGGGTGGACCTCGGCGGTCAGGGCGTAGGAGGCGCGGTCGGCGGCGGCGCGGACATGGCGCAGCAGCGGACGTGGCTCGCGGCGGCCGACGGCGACCATGGGGTCGTTGACCACGACACGCTGTCTGCGGGCGTGGAGGGAGCGGACGCCGAAGAGGCCGCCCGGGCCGATCAGCAGGTGGTGGATGCGGTCTCCGCCGGGCAGCGGGATCGAGTGCAGGGTGCGCCAGCCCGCGCCCTCCAGCCGGTCCAGGGCCTCGCCGACCGTCTGTTCCGCCGCGAGGGCGCGGCGCCGGGGGTCGGGGCGGAGCCGGCGCGTGGGGCCGGGGTCGCGGTCGAGGGCGATCAGCAGGGCCTCGCCGGGGCGGTTGGGGGCGAGGTCGTCGTCGGGGTGGAGGCTGAGGCGGGCCAGTTCGGCGGGGGTGGGGACCGGGGGCGGGCCCACGGTGACGGGACCGGTGAGGAAGGGCGCGAGCACGCCGAGCACATCCGCCCGCCGCTCCTCGCCGAGGAGGTTGACCCGGCCGGCCTCGGGGTCGTACCAGGCGACGTTCTTCCCGTCGGTCCGGCACACGTACAGCCGCTGCTGCCCGTGCCGCCAGGTCGGTATGACGCGCAGTCCTCTCATGGACCATCACCCCACTGTCCATGGGAACAGGTGGGGTGCTGCATCGGCAAGAACCCGGCTAACGTTGGGGATGAGGCTGGGGTCTGGGGAGGCGCCGTTGCGGACGCGCAGGAAGCAACCCGATGTTCCGGCTCCGGATGTTCCGTGGAGCGAGATCGTGCCCGGCCTGTGGATGGGCGGGCACGAGTTCACGGGGCGGACCGGAGACGTCGAATCCGCCGTCGTGCACGATGAGTTCGATCTCGTGCTGACGCTCCTGCGACTACCGGGCTACGGGCCGGACGTCGGCGTCGAGCACCATGTGTGGCCGATCCCGGACGGGCCCCTCGACGGGACGCAGCTGGCCGGTGTGATGCGGCTGGCGCAGGCCGCGTCCGACGCGTTGGAGGACGGCAAGCGGGTCCTCGTCCGCTGCTACCACGGGTACAACCGGTCGGGGCTGGTGGTGGCCCACTCCCTCGTCCGTGACGGGCACTCCGCGGAGGACGCGATCCGGCTGATCCGCTCCCGACGTTCGCCGTGGGCCCTGCACAACGAGCTGTTCGTGGAGTATCTGCGCACGGGACTGCCGACGGTCCGGCTGCTGGAGGAGCTGGCCGAGTAGCACGTGTGTACGCAGAACGGGACTTCCGGCTGAACGACCCGCATAAGGTGTACGGGACGCCCACCCCGTAGCCAGGAGTCCCGTGTTCCCCAGCCGCCCCGCGCGCGCGGCCCTCGGCGCCGCGACCGCCGTCCTGCTGCTGGCGGGCTGCGGCGACTCCGGCGGTCTGGTGAGCGCGGGCCCGACCCCCACCGCGAGCGGCCCGACCCGGCTGTGGCCCGACCAGCCGCCCGCCTCCTCCCCGGCATACGACTACGGCGAGGCCCAGAAGGAGGCGATCAAGGGCATCCGCGCCGTCGGCGATGACATCCACAAGGTGGATCCGGTGGCGGTCGTACGGGCCGAGATCGCGGCGCATCCGGAGTACTACGGCACCGACGGGCCGTACCACGACACGGCCCGTCTGATGTCCGCGTGCGGCGCCGGAGCCTCCGGGGGCGGCCGGTGTCCCGTGCTCAAGGCCTACTACCGCGACCTCACCGGCGACGGCCGGGACGACATGACGCTCGCCTTCCGGCTGCGGCCCGGCAACCAGACCGCCGTGCGTGTGTACACCTTCGAGGCGGACCGTCTGGTGCAGGTGCTGGCCAACGACGACGCGGTGACAGGGGTCGAGCTGGCCGGGCGCAAGGTGATCATCCGCTCCCCGGCCGGGATCACCGGCTACGAGTACCGCACCCAGTGGACCTGGGACGCCGAGCAGCTCGGGATGCTGCTGACGCGGGACGAGATCCTGCGGGTGGGCGCGTCGCGCAGACCGACGCCGCCGAAGCCGTCGCGCTCCTCCTCCCCGTCGCCCTCGGAGAGTCCGCGATGACACCCCGGCTGCGGCTGAGGCGCTGGACCGCCTCCCTCACCTGGAAGGCCCTCGCCTTCATCACGGTCATGTGCTGCGGCCTGGCCGCGCTGCTCGGCGCCCTCGTCCACAACTCCGTCACCCACCAGACCGTCAGCGACGCACGCTCCCGGGCACTGGTCCGGCTCGACGACGCGGTGGGGGCGTACGAGGCCGGGGACCGGCTCCCGCCGAACGCCGGGATCGACCCCGCGGGGCTGCCGGACGCGCTGCGCCGGCTGGCCGAGAGCGGGCGGCGCGGCACGATGCTCGGCGAGGCCGACGGCTACCCCACGATGTGGGCGGCCGCCCCCGCCGACGGCCACGCGCTCGCCGTGCAGATCGACTACGCCCAGAGCGCCGCCACGATCGAGGGGCTGGACCGGGCCATCCTCGGCTCCTCCGCGCTGGCCATCGGCGTGACACTGGCGGTCGGCGCGGTCGCGATCACCCGCGTGACCCGGCGGCTGCACACGACCGCCCGCGTGGCCCGGCGGATCAGCGCGGGCGACCTGGACGCGCGCGTCGACGACCCCCGTACGGGCGACCCCTCCCGCCCCCAGGACGAGGTCGCCGCGGTGGCCGCCGCGCTGGACACCATGGCGTCCACGCTGCAGCGCAAACTGCTGAGCGAGCAGCGGTTCACGGCCGATGTCGCGCACGAGCTGCGGACCCCGCTGACCGGGCTGCACGCGGCGGCCGAGCTGTTGCCGCCGGGGCGGCCGACCGAGCTGGTCCAGGACCGGGTCGCGGCGTTGCGCACGCTGACCGAGGACCTGCTGGAGATCTCGCGGCTGGACGCGGGCAGTGAGCGGCTGGATGTGGAGGCGACGTGGGTCGCCGCGCTGGCCGAGCGGGTGGCCACCGGCACCGGCACCGGCACCGGCACCGGCACCGAAGTGCGGGTGGTGCGGGACGCGTGTGTGGAGACCGATCGGCGGCGGCTGGAGCGGGTGCTGGGGAATCTGGTGGCCAACGCGCACAAGCACGGGCGGGCGCCGGTGGTGGTGACCGTGGACGGGGCGGTGCTGACCGTGCGGGACCACGGGGACGGGTTTCCGGAGTATCTCGTGGTGGACGGGCCGCAGCGGTTCCGCACGGAGGGCTCCACCAAGGGGCATGGGCTGGGGTTGACCATCGCCGTGGGGCAGGCGGAGGTGTTGGGGGCGGGGTTGTCGTTCTCCAATTCGGATGACTCCGGCGGTGGGGCGGTGGCTGTGTTGCGGCTGCCGGCCGAGGGTGGGGAGTGAGAGCTCGGGGCCACCGGTTCCGACTTCGCCGCGGGTGCGTGAGGGCTGAGCGCGCCCACGCGGCGGAGCCGCACATCGATACGGCCCCGCACCCCTTTCGGGGCCCTCCTCTGATGGGCCAACGCGACGGGCGTACATCCTCTCCCTGCACCTAACGTGGCGAATAGTCAGCTTCGTCCCCAGCCTGGAGGAGCAAGCCATGTCCCTGCGGTCCCTGCTCGTGCGTTTCGGCATAGCCGCCGCCGGTGGCGCTCTCGTGGCGCTCGCCGCGACCACCCCCGCAGCCGCCAACGGCCCCCGGGAGCACCACGACAACCACCCCCGCACCACCAAGGGCACGGTCACCGCCCGTACCGGCCTGCTGCTGCGCAGCGCACCGAACCGGGGCGGGGCGGTCCTCGGCTTCAAGCCCTACGGCGCGACCGTGAACATCTTCTGCAGGGCCCAGGGGCAGACCATCGACGGCAACCGCTTCTGGTACCTCCTCACCGACGGCACCTGGGCCTGGGGTTCGGCGCGGTACATCGCGACCGCGCGCACGCCACGCCTGTGCTGAGCCGCACGGCACACAAGTCATTCCATTTGGGTAGGTTCCGGACATGACCACCAAGGCCGGAACGACCCTGGCGGCGGACCCCTCGGACCCGTCCCCACCCGCCACCCGCCTCCCCCGGCGCAGAGGCGTCGAGTTCACCCTCATCGTCGTGGCCGTCCTGCTCTCCGTGTACGGCTACTGCGCCGTCGGTCTGGCGAGGACCGGCACCGTCCCGCCCGGCGCCGCCGATTACGGCGCCGGGCTCGGCATACTCGCGCTGCTGGCCCATCTGGCCGTGCGCTGGCGGGCGCCGTACGGCGATCCGCTGCTGCTGCCCATCGCCGTACTGCTCAACGGACTCGGTCTGGTGCTGATCCACCGCCTCGACCTGGAGACCCCGGGCGATCCGGCCGCCCCCGCACAGCTCAACTGGTCCACCCTCGGCGTGGCGCTGTTCATCGCGGTGGTGGTTTTGCTGCGCGACCACCGGGCCCTCCAGGCCTACGCGTATGTCTCGGGGGCCGGCGCGCTGGCGCTGCTGGCGCTGCCGATCCTCTTCCCGCCCGTCAACGGCGCCCGGATCTGGATGCGGATGGACGGGTTCTCCATCCAGCCGGGCGAGTTCGCGAAGGTGCTGCTCGCGGTGTTCTTCGCGAGCTATCTGGCGGCGAACCGCACGGCGCTCGCGTACTCCGGGCGGCAGATCTGGCGGTTCAGGCGTCTTCAGCTGCCGACCGGGCGGGTGCTCGGTCCGATCGTCGCGATCTGGCTGCTGAGCGTCGGCGTGCTGGTCCTGGAGCGGGACCTCGGCACGTCGTTGCTGTTCTTCGGGCTGTTCGTGATCCTGCTGTACGTCGCCACGGGCCGCACCGGCTGGATCGCGGTCGGTCTGCTGCTCGCCTGCGTCGGCGCGTTCGCCGTCGGCACGCTCGAACCGCACGTCCACAGCCGGGTCGAGGACTGGCTGCACCCCTTCGCCTCGATCGAGGCGGGCGACGGCCCCAACCAACTCGCCCAGTCCCTCTTCGCGTTCGCCGCCGGCGGGGTGCTCGGCACCGGTCTCGGCCTCGGCCACTCCATCCTGATCGGGTTCGCCGCCAAGTCGGACTTCATCCTGGCCACGGCGGGCGAGGAACTGGGCCTGGCCGGCCTGTCGGCGATCTTTTTGCTCTACGCGCTGGTCGTGGAACGCGGCTACCGCGCGGGCCTCGCCCTGAGAGACCCCTTCGGCCGGCTGCTCGCCATCGGCCTCGCCTCGATCGTGGCGTTGCAGGTCTTCGTGATCGCGGGCGGAGTGACCGGGCTCATTCCGCTGACCGGCATGGCGATGCCGTTCCTCGCCCAGGGCGGCTCCTCGGTCGTCACCAACTGGATCATCGTGGCCCTGCTGATGCGCCTGAGCGACTCGGCCCGCAGGCCGCACGACAACCGGTACGACGGCCCTGCGGAGGGGCTCGCGTGACCAAGTACATCCGCCGTGCCGCCGCCCTGTGCGCCCTGTTGCTGATCGCCCTCCTCGCCAACGCCGCCCGCATCCAGGTCATCCAGGCGAAGCGGTACGACGACAGCTCCGCCAACCGCCGCCCGGCGATCGCCCGTTGGAGCCAACCGCGCGGAAACATCACGGTCGACGGCCGCCCGGTCACCGGCTCGAACGACACCGGCGAGCAGCTCCGCTACGAACGGACGTACACCGACGGCCCGTTGTACGCGCCGGTCACCGGCTTCGCCTCACAGGTGTACGGGACGACGTTCCTGGAGCACACGGAGGACTCCCTCCTCGACGGCAGCGACCCCCTGCTGTCCTTCCTCCCCCTATGGAACGACCTCACCCGCGACCAGAACGCCGGCGGCGAGGTCGTCACCACCATCGACGCGGCGGCCCAGCGGGCGGCCTACGAGGGCCTCGGCGCCCGCCGGGGCGCGGTCGCGGCGCTCGAACCGGGCACCGGGCGCATCCTCGCCCTGGTATCGACCCCCTCGTACGACCCCGGGGAGCTGTCCGGGAACGGGCGGGCGGTGGAGCGGGCCTGGGCGCGGCTCAACTCGGACGCGGCCCGGCCGATGCTCAACCGCGCGGCGCGGCAGACGTATCCGCCGGGCTCGACCTTCAAGGTGGTGACGACCGCGGCGGCCCTGGACAACGGGGTGCTCACCGACCTGGACAAACCGACCCGCTCCCCCGCCCCGTACCGGCTGCCCGGCACCACGACCTCCCTCGCCAACGAGGTCGAGGGCTGCGCGGACGCCTCGCTGCGCTATGCCTTCACCTGGTCGTGCAACACGGTGTTCGCGAAGCTCGGCGTGGACGTGGGCCTCGGCGCCATGACGAACACGGCCCGCGCCTTCGGCTTCAACGACTCGGGGCTGCGCATCCCGTACGCGGTCGCCACCAGCAGCTTCGACACCGACATGGACAAGGCACAGCTCGCGCTCTCCTCGATCGGCCAGTACGACACCCGGGCGACCCCGCTGCAGATGGCGCTGGTCACGGCCGCGGTGGCGAACGGGGGTTCGGTGCAGCAGCCGTACCTGGTGGAACGCACGGCCACGAAGGCGGGCCGCACGGTCGCGGCGCGCGGCCCCCGCACCCTGCGCCGCGCCATGAACCCGGCGACCGCGATGCGGCTGCGCGAGCTTATGCGCGACGTGGTCGAGAAGGGCACCGGCACCCGAGCGGCCATCCCCGACGCCACGGTCGGCGGCAAGACGGGCACCGCCCAGCACGGCATCGGCAACTCCGGCATCCCCTACGCCTGGTTCATCGGCTGGGCCCAGTCGGACCGCGCGATGGAGCCACAGGTGGCGGTGGCGGTGGTGGTCGAGAACGCGGACGTGAAGCGGGGGGACATCAGCGGGGGCGGGGACGCGGCACCGGTGGCGAAGGGGGTGATGGAGGCGGTGCTGAAGGCCGCCGGCTGACACCCTCGCGAGCTCACCAGGTGAGACGCCCCCTGGACGAGACACGCGAGCCGACCTACCGTTCGGTACATGAATCAGCCCGCGACGGACAACTCCGCGTACGAACTCGCCCAGGTCAACATCGCCCGCCTCAAGGCCCCCTTGGACTCCCCGCAGTTGAAGGACTTCGTCGACGCCCTGGACCCCGTCAACGCGGTCGCCGACACGGCCGCCGGCTTCGTCTGGCGCCTCCAGAGCGACTCCGGCAACGCCACGGACGTACCCGTGTTCGGTGACGACTGGCTGATCATCAACATGTCGGTGTGGCTGGACACCAACACGCTGACCGCGTTCATGTACCAAGGTTGGCACCGGGAGTTGCTGGCACGCAGGAGGGAGTGGTTCGAGCGGCTGTCGGAGGCCGTCACCGCGCTGTGGTGGGTGCCGGCGGGCCACCGCCCGACCGTGGCGGAGGCGGAGGAACGGCTGCTGCATCTGCGCGCGCACGGCCCGACGCCGTACGCGTTCGACCTGCGGACGTCGTTCCCGGCAGGGGCGGCGGAACCGGTGGCCGACGTGGTCAGTCGATCGGATTCCTGACCTCAGTCGATCGGCTTCCTGACTTCGGACCGGATCTGCTGGACTCGCTCCGCGAACGCCTCCAGATCCACTTCGGAGGGCTCCTGGTCCAGGAACTCGGTGGTGATCTCGATGACGATCGCCCCCGTGTTCCCGTCCGCCCAACTGCACATCGGGACGGAGCCGTCCAGACCCGATCCCTCCATGACACCCACCTGGCAGCTGATCGTGGTGTCCGAGCCGGCCGGCGTGAAGTCCCTCGGCTGCACGGCGACGGACGTCCGGTCGGCCTCTCCGGCCCCGGTCAGCATCCGCTGACGCGCGTCGTCGGCGTTCGTGAACCGGCCGTACATCCCCGAAATCGCCAAGCCGCTCAGAGAAGCGTCACCACTGCGGGTGTACTGACCGATGGCGGCCTGGATGTCGCGGGCGTCCCTGGCGCCTTCCACCTGCTCCTCCAGCTCCTTCCCCTCCGTGTCGGAGAGGTCCTGCGCCAGTTCGTACTCACCGTCGAGCAGGGTCTCGGGCAGCGTCAGCCGGTACTCCGCCTCGGGAAGGCCGTTCCCGGAGTTCACCCCGACGACCACGATCCCGGCCGCGCCCAGGATCAACAGGGCGACGGCCCCGCCCACGATCCCCAGGACGAGCCCGACCCTGCTCTTCGGCGGCGGAGGCGGAGGCGGCCAGGCCGCGGGGTACGGCTGCCCGTACGGGGCCTGTCCGTACGGAGGCTGACCGTACGGGGGCTGCCCTTGCGGGGGCTGCCCGTACGGGGTCCCGTAGGGCGCGGCAGGTTGCCCGCCGTAGGGCTGAGGCGGTGCCGGATGCGGCTGACCGGACGGCTGCTGATGCGGGTACTGCTGCGGGTACTGGGGCGGGTACTGCTGGCCGTACGGCTGCTGCGGCGGAGGCATGGACACGCCAGCACGGTACTTCACGTGATCACGGGGGCTGGACGCGGTCGCCGTTCCCGGTCCGGTGGACTGGCCGTCGGGGCCCGCGACAAGTGGTGCGCAGGGGATTGACGCCCTTGCTGACAAGTAGTCTCATAAGCGCTGACCGCACGGTAACTTCTCGCAACCCCCGTACGACGAGGTGGGAACAGCCATGACGACGGTGTCCGAGGCCGAGGTCCTGCGCGACGCGCTCGGTCTGCTCAAGGACCGGGAGCAGGTGGCAGAGCGGCTGCTCGTCTCCTCCGCCAAGCACTCCTTCGACCCCGACAAGGAGTTGGACTGGGAGGCGCCCTGGGAGGACGGCCGGTGGTACTGGCCGCCGGAGCTGGTGTCGCTGTACGGGACACCGATGTGGGAGCGGATGTCCGAGGAGCAGCGGATCGACCTGTCGCGCCACGAGGCGGCGGCGCTGGCCTCACTGGGCATCTGGTTCGAGATCATCCTGATGCAGCTGCTGGTGCGGCACATCTACGACAAGGCGGCGACGAGCGCGCATGTGCGCTATGCGCTGACCGAGATCGAGGACGAGTGCCGGCACTCGAAGATGTTCGCGCGGGTGATCGCCAAGGGCGGCACGCCGTACTACCCGGTGAGCCGGGCCCACCAGAATCTGGGCCGCCTGTTCAAGACGGTCTCGACGACCCCGGGGTCGTTCACGGCGACGCTGCTGGGTGAGGAGATCCTCGACTGGATGCAGCGTCTGATGTTCCCGGACGAGCGGGTGCAGCCCCTGATCCGGGGGGTGACGCGTATCCACGTGGTGGAGGAGGCGCGGCATGTGCGCTACGCCCGCGAGGAGCTGCGCCGTCAGATGGTGACCGCTCCACGTTGGTCCCGTGAGTTCACCCGGGTCTCCTCCGGCGAGTTCGCCCGCGTCTTCTCCGTGGCCTTCGTCAACCCCGAGGTCTACACGAACGTCGGCCTCGACCGCCGCGCGGCGCTCGCGGAGGTGCGGGCGAGCGCCCACCGCCGGGAGGTGATGCAGACCGGTGCCGGGCGCCTGACGGAGTTCCTGGACGACATCGGGGTGCTGCGGGGTGTGGGGCGACGGCTGTGGAGGGCCTCGGGCTTGCTGGCGTAGGGCTCCGCCCCCAGGCGGGCGACCACGACGAACCCGCACCCGCCGACGCACCCCACCCACCCGACTACGCTGCACGCCATGACCCCCGACTCCCCCACCCGCACCTACCGCCGACTGAGCATCGAGGAGCGACGGAGTCAGCTGCTCATCGCGGCACTGGAACTGTTCGCGCACCGCCGACCGGAGGACATCTCCCTCGACGACGTGGCCGAACGGGCCGGAGTCTCCCGCCCCCTCGTCTACCGCTACTTCCCCGGCGGCAAGCAACAGCTCTACGAGGCCGCCCTCGGCTCCGCCGCCGAAGAGCTCCAGCAGTGCTTCGACGAAGCCCCGGAGGGCCCGCCCACCCGCCGACTGGCCCGCGCCCTCGACCGCTACCTCGCCTTCGTCGACGAGCACGACACCGGCTTCAGCGCCCTCCTCCAGGGCGGCAGCGTCGTCGAGACCTCCCGGACCACCGCCATCGTGGACGGCGTGCGCCGCGCCGCCGCCGAGCACGTCCTCCGCCACCTCGACATCACCACCCCGGGCCTGCGGCTCCGCACGACGGTCCGGTTGTGGATCACGACAGTCGAGGCCGCCTCCCTGATCTGGCTCGACGAGGGCAAACAGCCGGACGCCGCCGAGCTGCGCGACTGGCTCGTGGAACAGTTCGTCGCCGCGCTCGTCGCCACGGCCGCCCGGGACACCGAGACCGCCACCGCCGTACGCACCGCCCTCGCCCTGGAAACCGCCGACGGCCCCGTCGCCTCCCTGGCCCGCCGCGTGCTGCCCGTGGTCGGCGACGCCGCCCACCTGCTGTGACACTGGTCCGGTGAAGAGCGTAGACACCCCCTTCGTGGGCGGCCCCCTCGACGGGCGCGTCCTGCCCGTGCTGCTCGGCATCACCGGGCACCCGCCCAAGACTTACCGGGTGCCCGTGCCCGACGCCGCCGGCGGTCCCCCGGCCGTGTTCGTCTACCGGCGCGTGCAGGCGGGCCGGGGCACTCTCATGCACCAGCTGTGGAGGTACGAGTACGACCCGGAGGCCGACCCGAGCCGCCGCCTCGACCTCAAGTGGCCCTGGTCCAAGCCGACCGCCTCGGACACGCAAACCGCCACGCCGACCGCGAAGCACGGCCCCGCCGACGAGTGACCCCCTTGCGCCGAACCGCCCACCCGGCGCGCGCCCGGCCACCGCTCCCCCCATCCTGCCGGTGCGGGCCTGCCGTTCGGATCATGCCAAGCCCCGCGGCCAGGCCTGATCCGAACGACAGGCCCCGGGTGGATCCCCCACCCCCGCACCGGAGGTGATGAAGTGTCAGGAAGGCTCCTGCGCCGGGCCTGTACGACAGCGCTGGTGACCGTCGTGACCGGCGCACTCCTCGCCGCGGCCCCCGGCCCCGGCCCCACCCCGGCTCCGTCCGGCCCGGCACTCCCCGCCCCCGGCGACCGCTCCGTCGCCACCCTCCTCACCGACCTCCAGCGGCTCTACCGCGAGGCCGAGGAGGCCACCGAGGCCTACAACGCCACCGAGGAGGAGCTGACGAAACAGCGCGCCGAGGTCGCCAGGCTGGACCGGAAGCTCACCCGGGCCCGTCTCTCCCTGCACGACAGCCGGGGCGCCGCCGGCCGCCTCGCCCGCCAGCAGTACCAGAACGGCACCACGACCCTCTCGCCGTACGTCCGCCTGCTGCTCGCCCGCGACCCGCACCGCGTCCTCGAACAGGGCCATGTCATCCACCAGGTCGCCCAGGAACGCGCGGAGACCCTGGACCGCGTGGCCGGCGGCGAGAAACGCACCGACGCCCTGGCCCACAAGGCCCGCGCCGCCCTCGACCGGCAGCTCACCCTCACCGAGCGCCGCAGGAAGGAACGCGACGGCGTCCGCGACCGCCTCGGCGAGGTCGAGCGGCTCCTCGCCTCCCTCACCGCCGACCAGCTCGCCGACCTCGCCGAGTTGGAGAAGGACACCACCGCGGCGGCCCAGGACGAGCTGATCACCTCCGGCGCGCTCGGCAGCACCCCACGCCCACCGACCGCGAACGGCGCGAAGGCCCTCCGGTACGCCGTGGCCCAGATCGGCAAACCGTACGAGTGGGGCGCCGAGGGCCCGGACACGTACGACTGCTCGGGCCTCACCTCCGAGGCCTGGGCGGACGCCGGCCACCCCATCCCCCGGACGAGCCAGGAACAGTGGGCCCAGCTGCCGCATGTCCCACTGGAGGAACTCCGCCCGGGCGACCTGATCGTCTACTTCGACAAGGCCACCCACATCGCCCTGTACCTGGGAGGGGGGATGGTCGTCCAGGCCCCGCGACCGGGAGCGAAGATCAAGGTCTCACCGATGGCGGCCAACCCGGTCCTGGGCGCCGTACGCCCCGATCCCGACGCCGAGCCCCTCAAGCACTACCGGCCGCCAAAGCTCCCGAGCACGGCGGCAGAGGGTTCGGACGAGGCCTACGACGCCTTGTAGCAAGGGGGCACCGAACCCTTGGCCACACACCCTCAGCACTCCCTACGGCGCTCCCCCGGCCACCTCGGAGAGATACGCCTCCGTCTTCTCCGCCTCGTAGAAGTACCCCTCGAAATCCGCCGGATCATCGAAGCCGTTGGCGAACCGAGAAGCCACCACCGGCAACGCCCCGGCCGCGCCGAGCAGGTTCAGCACATGCTCCGGCGGCTCGCCGAGCATCGCGTTGGCCCACTTCGTCGTCGGCCCCGCCGTCTCCGTCCAGAAGCGGTCGAACGTCCGGCGCATCCACGCCTCGTCGAACTCCTGGTCGCCGTGGTCGAGGATGGCCCGCAGATACGTTGCGGCACATTTGGACGCCGTGTTGGCGCCCTGCCCGGTGAGCGGGTCGTTGGCCACGACCACGTCGGCCACGCCGAGGGCCAGCCCTCCGCCGGGCAGATGGGCGACGGGCTCCCGTACGACGGGGGTGTAGCGGCCGCTCAGCACCCCGCCCGCGTCGGTCAGTTCGACGTTCGCGGTCCTGGCGTACTCCCACGGGGTGAACCGCTTCATCAGGGAGAGGGTGAGGGCGAGGTGCTCGGCCGGGTCGACGACGCCCTGGAAGACGTCGGCGGGGCCGCCGGGTACGCCCTCCCAGAAGAGGAGGTCGGCGGGGCCGGAGGTGGTCAGCGTCGAGGTGACGAAGAGTTCGCCGACGCCGGGGACCAGGTTGCAGTGGGCCGCCTCGTACTCCGGGTGCTCGGGGCGCGGGCCGAGACCGTGGACGTACGACGCGGCGAGGGCGCGCTGCGGGCGGGTGAAGGGGGAGCGGGCGGCGTTCCGGGGGAACATGGAGACCAGTTCGCCCTTGCCCGCGGCCACCAGGACGAGGTCGTAGACCCGGGAGAAGTAGTCGAGGTCGGAGACGGCCGCGCCGTGGACGACGAGCTGTCCGCCGCGGTGGGCGAAGGTCTCCAGCCAGCCGGCCATCTTCACCCGCTGGTCGATCGACTGGGCGTAGCCGTCGAGCCGTCCGACCCAGTCGACGACCCGCTCGGCACCGGGGCCGGCGACGGAGACGCCGATGCCGACCATCTTGGGGGCCTGGGTCTCCCAGAAGTTCAGCCGGAGGTCGCGCTCGTGCTGGAGCGCCGTATGGAACATGCACTGCGTCGACATGACCCGCCCGTGGCGGATCTCGTCCGCCGTGCGGTTGGACATCAGGGTGACCTCGTACCCGTGCGACTGCAGGCCGAGGGCGAGCTGGAGCCCGGACTGGCCGGCTCCGACGACGAGTATCTTCCGCATCCGGACTTGCTCTCCTACAGCGTCCTGGTGTCCCCCGCGCCCCTCGCGGGGGCTACTCGGGGCTGACGGATATCGCGTGCCCGCACAGGGCCAGCAGGGTGTCGATCACCGAGGTCCGGTTGCGCGCGTCCATGATCATGACAGGTACGTGCGCGGGTACGGTCAGCGCGTCCCGTACGTCCGCCACCTCGAAGTGCTCGCTGTCGTCGAACTCGTTCACCGCGACGATGTACGGCAGTCCGCAGCTCTCGAAGTAGTCGAGCGCCGGGAAGCAGTCGGTGAGGCGGCGGGTGTCGGCGAGGACGATCGCGCCGATCGCGCCGCGCACCAGGTCGTCCCACATGAACCAGAAACGTTCCTGTCCGGGGGTGCCGAACAGATAGAGCACCAGGTCGTCGGCGAGCGTGATGCGGCCGTAGTCCATGGCGACGGTGGTGGTGACCTTGTCCGGCGTCGCGGAGAGGTCGTCCGTGCCCTCGCTGGCCGTGGTCATCAGCGCCTCGGTGCGCAGCGGGGTGATCTCGGAGACCGCGCCGACCAGGGTGGTCTTGCCGACGCCGAAGCCGCCCGCGACCACGATCTTGGTGGCGATGGGGGCATGGGTGAGATCGGTCTGCCAGGCCTTCAGGTCTTCCTCGCGTTCGAGTTCGGCGACGGGCCCGAACCGGGGTTCGGAGAGGCGGTCGTGACCGCGGGAGGCGGCCGGGGCATGGCCCCCGGGCGGCCGGGAGGCGTCGGCGTCGACGCCCGGGGTGACACCGGTCGTGGCGTCGGGGGTGACGCCAGGCGAGGCGGCGTCAGAGACTGCGGAGTCCACTCAGCACCCTTTCCAGCAGAGCGCGGTCCGGCTGTCCCGGTCCGTGACCTGTTCCGTACACACGGATCTTTCCCTGGTCCGCGAGATCGCTGAGGAGGACGCGGACCACACCGAGCGGCATTCTCAGCAGCGCGGCGATCTCCGCCACCGTCCGCATACGGCGGCAGAGTTCGACGATGGCCCGCATCTCGGGCATCACCTTGGCGTTGCCCGAACCGCCCCCACGACCAGACGTGTGGGCGGTACCCCCATCCGGCTGAGGTCGCTGCTCCGGGGCTTCGAGCACGGCGACGAAGGTCTCCACGAGCAGGACGTGCCCGAAGCGGGTACGGCCACCGGTGAGCGAGTAGGGGCGGACGCGGGCGGGTTTGCGGTCCCCGCCGCGGACCGGGAGCCTCTTCTGCGCACCCTTGCGGCCGGCGGCCGGCTTCTTCGCCGGACCCGCCTTTCCGGTGCACGACCTGGTCTTCTCGGGGCCGCTCACCGGCCGCTCCCCGCCGCCTCGGTCTCCTTCTCGGCCTCCGTCTGCAGCGACTGGCGCAGTTCGCTGCGGAGTTCGGGAGTGAGGACGTGACCGGCGCGGCCGACGAAGAGCGCCATGTGGTACGCCACCACGCTCATGTCGCAGTCCGGGGAGCCGTGCACACCGAGCAGCGAGCCGTCGCTGATCGACATCACGAAGAGGCTGCCCTCGTCCATCGCGACCATCGTCTGCTTGACCCCGCCGAACTCCAGCAGCTTGGCGGCGCCGATGGTGAGGCTGCCGATGCCGGAGACGATGGTGGCGAGGTCGGCGGAGGAGCCCCGGGGACCCTGTGGCCGTTCCTGACGGGCCTCGCGGGCCGCGGCGTTTCTGCCGGGGTCGGAGGAGAGCAGCAGCAGACCGTCGGAGGAGACCACCGCGACCGACAGCAGCCCCGGCACCTCCTCGACGAGGTTGGTCAACAGCCAGTGCAGATTGCGGGCTTCACTGCTCAGTCCGAAGGTACTGGGCGCGGTCAACTGCTTGCCTCCTCGGAAGTGCCCCCCGTGGTGTCAACTGCGTCTGTCCGGTACTGCTGTGCCGCCTCGGGCGCACGGTTCTCCCCAGTCTTCTCGGCGATCTCCGCCTCCACGTCCCGGCGGCCCTCCCTGGCCCCCTGGTGGAACCCGCCGAGCCGGCGCCTGAGCTCCTC
This sequence comes from Streptomyces graminofaciens, assembly GCF_030294945.1. NCBI lineage: Bacteria > Bacillati > Actinomycetota > Actinomycetes > Kitasatosporales > Streptomycetaceae > Streptomyces > Streptomyces graminofaciens. Next base: position 4,962,545 of record NZ_AP018448.1, read on the forward strand.
CGCGTCCACACCGCCGCCGCGCGGCTTGGGAGCCGGTACGGGTGCGGTGATCCTGGGCGTGCGCTTGGGCAGGCCCTTGTCGGTGAGGCGCGGCGTCTGTTCGGCCGCCGGGTGCGCCGCGTCCCCCTCGTCGGCGGCGCGCTCGTGGCCGTCGGGCCCGATGGTGTACGTGCCGGATTCCCCGTCCGGCTCGTACGCGTGGTCCGTGTGGTCGTTGTGGTCGTTGGCGTCGGTGTCGTCCGTCCCCGGTGCCCGGTCCGGGGTGCCGGTGTTCTGCTCCGGGATCACCGGGGCGAACAGCTCCATGGTGGTCTCGGAGACGGTCTCGGCGGCCTCCATGGCCTCCGCCGTCTCCTCGCGCGCCTTCAGGGCCCGCTCCGCCGCCTCGATCAGCGGGTCCCCGCCGCCCTCCGGCTCCCGCACGGCGACGGAACGGGCGGGCAGGACGCCTCCGTTGGTCTCGGCGTCCGCGCCCGGGAAGGACAGCGCGCCGGTGCCCGGCGCGGGGGCCGGGGCCGTCGGCGCGGCGGGGGCCTCGGCCAGCATCGAGGTGGGCAGCACGACGACCGCGGCGGTGCCGCCGGGCCGCTGGTCCTGGAGCCGTACGCGGGTGCCGAGGCGGTGGGCGAGCCGGGCCACGACGTAGAGGCCGAGCCCGAGGCCCTCGCCGTCCTCCTGGTCGTGGACCGCCTCGGGGTCGAACTCGGTGAGGCGGGCGTTGAGCTTCGCCATCCGGTCGGGGGCGATGCCGATGCCGCCGTCCTGGACGGAGAGGGTGATCTCGCCGTTCTCCATCAGCCAGCCGGAGACCTCGACGGACATCTCCGGGGGCGAGAACGACGTGGCGTTCTCCAGGAGTTCGGCGACGAGGTGGCTCAGGTCGTCGGCGGCGAAACCGGCGATGTGCGCGTGCGGTGGGAGCTGGGCGATGCGGACGCGCTCGTAGCGCTCGATCTCGCTGACGGCGGCCCGGACGACGTCGACGAGCGGGACCGCCCCGGCGTGGTGCTGGACGTGCTCGTGGCCGGCGAGGACCAGGAGGTTCTCGCTGTGGCGGCGCATGACCGTGGCGAAGTGGTCGAGCTTGAAGAGCGTGGAGAGCCGGTCGGGGTCCTGCTCGCGCTCCTCCAGGGACTCGATGACGGCGAGCTGGCGCTCGACGAGGCCGAGGGTGCGCAGGGCGAGGTTGACGAAGGTGCCGTGGATGCTGTGCTGGATCTTCTTCAGATGGGCGGCGGCGTCGGCGAGTTCGGCACGCAGCCGGTCGCGGTCGTCGGCCATGGTCTGGCGCTGGCCGATGAGGTGCTTGCGGTCGCCCTCCAGGGGCGCGAGCCGCTCGTGCAGGGCGAGGGCGTGCGCGTGCAGGGCGTTCACGGAGCGGACGACCTGGGCGAACTCGTCGTTGCGGCCGGTGAACTTGATGGGCTCCTCGGCGGCCGGGTCGCCCGCCACGCGGGCCGAGCCGATGCGCAGCACCGCGAGCGGGCGGGTCAGCGAGCGGGCCATGGCGGAGACGAGGGCGACGGCCACGAGCAGCAGGGCGCCGAGGACGGCGATCCTGATCTCCAGGGCGGTGACGTCGTCGTCGCGCAGCTGGGCGAGGTCCTTGGTGCGCCGGTCGTAGAGCGAGGACTCGGCGCCGCGCATCAGGTCGACGCGGGCGGAGAGCGCCGCGTTGGCCTTGTCGCGGTCGGTGTCCAGGTCGCCGGCGGAGAGCGTCGGCTGGTCGGTGAGGCTCTTCAGGTACTTGTCGGCGCTGTTCGCCTCGGGGCCGGTGACCGTGGAGTCGTAGGAGGAGCGGGCGGCGGCGGTCGCGATCTCGCGGAAGTCGGCGAGGGCGGCGTCGGAGCGCACCCGGGCCTGCTGGGCGGCGGCGGTGAGGGCGTCGCGCTGCTTCCGGTCGGCGACGGTGGCGCTGTCCGTGGTGGTGGACAGACCGGTGGCGGGGTCGACGACCGTCTGCGGGGTCGAGGGGACGCTGAGCGCGGCGAGGAGCAGCCCCCGGGCGACGGCGGCCTGCTGGACGGCGGTGTCGAGGTCGGCGAGCGCGTGGGCGCCGCCGCCCGCGCGGGGCGGCAGCTGCTCGGCCAGGTCCACGGCCAGCGCGTGGAGTTCGGTGAGGACCGCGGAGTACGCCTGGTGCGTCTCGAGCGCGGTGCCGTCGCCGGTGAGCGCCGACTTCCGTACGACGGCGATGGACGCGAGGTCCTCGCGGAGCGCGCCGGGGGTGTCGGTGTCCGCGCTCAGCTCGCGGACCTGGAGGTCGACGCGGGCGCTGTGCTGCTTGCTGGGGACGGCGCCCTCCGGCCGTCCGGCGGCGATGTAGGCGGTGACCTCGTCGCGCTCGTCGGACAGCGCGTGGGCGAGGGTGAGCGCTTCCTGGGTCCGCTCGGAGAGGGTGACCAGGCTCTGGGTGTCGCTCAGTTGCTCCGAGGCGGCGAGGATCGAGGGGGCGCCGGCGCCCGCGACGGCGGCGGCCACGACGGCCACCGCGACGATGAGCCGGTTGCGCGCGTGTGTCCTGCGCCCGGTGCCGACAGTGGGGCCCTGCTGGTCCGCCGTCCCCTGTCCCGGGGTGGCGGAGCCCTTCTGGGCCTTGGAGGCCTTGGCAGTCGCCTGCTTGCCTGTGCGCCGAGGCCGCGTCTTCTGCACCGGTGCTCGCATTCCTGACTCGTGTACCCATGGGCCCGGGTGACGATCCGCCAACTAGTCACATAAGAGCGTCCCCGGTACGGCTCCCGACCCTCCCAGCGCCGGTGGGCGGCGGTCCCGCATCATCAGACCCGCCACCCGAAGGAGTGAACATCGCGGGGGAGTTGGCGAGCAAGTTCCGCTGGCTCGCGCGGGTGTCCCGGACAGCGGGTCGGTTGGACGTCGGCGACGCGCTTTGGCAGGATTCGCCAGCACGCCTCACCGGCCACGATCATTCCATGCCAAACCCGGCGCCCCGCCTGCCGGGTCCCGGACGTACGGCGACCGTTGTCGGCCTTTCACGGCCCTTGAATCTCTCCTGCAGACTGGCCGAATGCGTACGGAACTCGCCTCGGAGCCCGGTGACCCGTCCCGCCCCAACGAGGACTTCGCATCCGTCGCCCTTCCCGCGGGGGGACAGGGCGGCGCGCTGGTCGTCCTCGACGGTGTGACGCCCCCTCAGGGGGACTACGGCTGTCGACATTCGGTCGCCTGGTTCAGTTCCCGCCTCGGCGGCGCCCTGACCGAACTATCCGTTTCACCACGGCTTCCGCCCCTGACCGAGGTGCTCGGCGAGGCTATTTCTCGTACCGCCGAGGAGCACGCCCAAACCTGTGACCTTTCTCACCCGCGTACCCCGCAGGCGACGGTGGTCCTGGCGCGCTGGTCGGCGGAGCGGGTCGAGTACCTGGTCCTGTCGGACTCGGCGCTGTTGTCCGAGGCCCCGAACGGCATGGTGACGGCCCTCCTGGACGACCGTCTCGCCCGCGTCCCGCGCACGTCGTTGGCGTCGGCCGCGCACGTGGACGCGACGCTGCGGAACAAGGAGGGCGGCTTCTGGACGGCGGCCGCCGACCCGGCGGTGGCGGCGCGGGCGGTGACGGGTTCGCTGCCTCGCGCGCAGGTGCGGGCGCTGGCCGCGCTGACGGACGGCGCGACCCGCTGGGTGGAGAAGTTCCACGAGGGCGACTGGGCGGACTGCTTCACCGTCGTCCGCAAGGAGGGCGCACGGGCGCTCGTGGACCGCGTACGGGTGCTCGAAACGGCGGATGTGGAGCGGCAGTTCCTGGGCCGGAGCAAGCGGCACGACGACGCGACGGTGGTGTACGCGGAGCTGTGACGGCTTGCGCGGCGGGCGTCAGCTCTCGGTGCTGTCGCGGTTCAGCTGGTGCAGGAGGTGGGCCAGTTGGGCGACCTCGTCGCGGTCCCAGTTCGTCATCTGCCGTACGTACTCCGCGCGCCGGGCGTTGCGTACGGCCCTGAACCGGGCGCGGCCCTCGTCCGTGAGGTGGACGAGCCAGGCGCGGCCGTCGGCGGGGTCGGGTTCGCGGGCGATCAGGCCGAGGTGTTCGAGGGCCCGCAACTGGCGGGACATGGTGGCCTTGCCGACGCCGATGAACGCGGCGAGTTCGGTGGCGCGCAGCCGGCCGGCCTCGTCGAGCCGGGCGAGCAGGCCGTACGCGGCGGACTCCAGTTCCGGGTGGACGGCGCGGGCCATCTCGCCGGACTTTGCGCGGGCCCGCCGGAACAGGACCGTCAGTTCCCGCTCCAGCGCCAGGAACGCCTGGTCCATCCCGCCCGTCGGCGCGTGGGACCCGAAGTGCTGCCCGTCGCCGTTTCCGCCCTCGTCCCGCATGCGGCGCTCCTGATCCGTTCGCTGTGCTGCCGGGTTTTCGTCTGCTGCGCTTCCGGGTTTTCCGGGGATCCGGAAGTTCCCGCCATGGGCTGCCGTTTACGCAGCTCCGACAGTATTTCGCAGAGCCGGGGCCGGATCGGCACCCGTCCCCGCGGTCTGTCGGCTCCGGGGCGGTCCCTACCTTCGCAGAGCCTCGGCCGGCTCGATGCGGGAGGCCCGCCAGGCGGGGTAGAGGCCGGCCAGTACGCCGGTGGCGAGACCGATGAGCGGGGCCGCGGCCACGGTGCCCGGATGGATGACGGCCGTCCAGTCCCGTACGACGGCGACGGTGAGCACGGTGAGTACGCCGAGCGAGGTGCCGACCAGCCCGCCGAGCATGCCGAGCGCCCCGGACTCCGCGAGGAACTGGCCGAGGATGTGGCGCCCCCCGGCCCCCAGCGAGCGCCGCAGGCCGATCTCCCCGGTGCGTTCCAGTACGGCGACGAGTGTGGTGTTGGCGATGCCGACCGCCCCGATGACCAGGCAGATCGCGGCGAGGACGAGGAAGAGCTGGTCCAGGTCGGAGGTGACGGAGGTGCGCAGCGACCTGGGGTCGGGCGGCGGTACGGCCTTGAAGTGGCCCGGCTGGTCCGGGCGCAGGGCGAGCGGGGCCTCCTCGGCGATCTGGACGGCCGCGCCGATCCGGGTGGAGATCAGCATGCCGGCGCGGTTCTGGATGGGCGGGCCCCACAGCGCTGCCGCCGTCGTACGCGGCACGACCACCGAGAGCAGCAGATCGGCCTTGCGTTCCACGTCCGCGACGACGCCGATGACGGTGAAGGGGACCTCGCCGATGAAGACGGCGGGCCGGGTGTCCAGGGTGGTGATGCCCAGCCGGGCCGCCGTACCGGCGCCGATCACGGCGACCCGTTGCCGCTCCCTGTCGTGCCAGGAGTCGAAGAGCCTGCCCTGCTGGAGGGTGGCGCGGGCGGCCGTGAGGACACCGGGGGACGCGGCGAGGACCGGGACCTCGTCGCCCCGGGCGCCCTCCCCGACCGGCGCGGCGCGCACCCGGCGGGCGGCGGGGGCGTCGACGGTCCAGTAGACCCCGGCGGCCTCGACACCGTGGAGGCGTTCGATCCGGCGGTCGGCGTCGTCGGGGAAGGAGAGGGCGGGTTTCACGGGTTCGTCGCCGCCGGTGTCCTCGACGGTCACCTCGGTGGCGGTCAGGGCGGTGAAGCGGGAGTCGATCTGGGAGGAGGCGGTCGCGGTCAGCCCGAGGATGGCCACGAAGGTGCCGACGCCGAGCACGGTGCCGAGCGCGGTGAGCGCGGAGCGCCCGGGGCGTTGGAGTACTCCGGCGACGGCTTCGGAGAGGAGGTCGTGGAGGGTGAGGTGGGAGCGGGGGATGGTGGGGGTGGGGCCCTTGTGGCGGCGGGGCGCTCTCAGCCGGAGCCCGGGGAACCTGGGGAACCTCATGCGGCACGCCCGTTCCGCCCGCCCGGTGCGCCCGGCCCGCCCAGCCCGCCCGGCCCGCCCGGTGCGCTCGGCCCGCCCAGCCCGCCCGGCCCGTTCAGCCCGCTCGGTTCGCTGAGCGCCCCGTCCCGGATGGTGATCGTGCGGCGGCCCCGGGCGGCGACGGCCGGGTCATGGGTGATCACCACGAGCGTCATGCCGTCGTCGTGCAGAGCGTCGAGGAGGCGGAGCACGGACTCGGCGGTCGCGGTGTCCAGGCTGCCGGTGGGCTCGTCGCACAGCAGGAGCGAGGGGCGGGCCACGAGGGCGCGGGCGATGGCCACGCGCTGGCGTTCGCCGCCGGAGAGCCGGGTGGGCGGCGCGTCGGCGCGCGCGCCGAGCCCGACCCGCTCCAACGCCTCCCGCGCCCGCGCCGCGCGCGCCCCCCGCCGTACGCGCCCGCCGTACATCATCGCCAGCTCGACGTTCTCGCGGGCGCTGCGGTGGGGCAGGAGGTGGAAGGACTGGAAGACGAAGCCGATGCGGCGGCCGCGCAGGGCCGTGCGCTCGCTGTCCCTCAGCGCGCCGGTGTCATGGCCGTCGAGCAGACAGATGCCGGCCGTCGGGGTGTCCAGCAGCCCCGCGATGTTGAGGAAGGTCGACTTCCCGGAGCCGGAGGGCCCGACGACGGTGACGTACTCGCCGCGCTCGATCCGCAGGTCACAGGGTTTGAGCGCCTCGACCGGGGGTGGGCCGGGGTAGGTGAAGGCGGCGCCGCGCAGTTCGAGGACGGGGGGTTCGCTCACGGACTCGTGTACGGCCTCGGTCATCCGGCGTTCTCCCCGGAGTCCGGCCCGGCGTTCTCCCCGCCCGTCACGCCCACGATCACCCGGTCGCCCTTGTGCAACCGGGCTCCGCCCAGGGGCCGTACGGCGACGAAGCCGTCTCCCGTGGTGCTGGTGGCGACCTCCGTGCGGTGGCGCTTGCCGCCCGCGCCGTACACCGTGACGACGGACTTGCCGTCGGCCCCGGCCGAGATCGCGGCGACCGGTACGATCAGCACCTTTTTCTTGGAAGAGCCTGCGGTAACGGTGAGCCTGACGTCCTGACCGGAGAGTCCGGCGGGCAGCCTCTTCCCCGGTTTGACCAGCACGACATACCCGCCGCCGCTCCCCTCCCCCGAGCCGTCCCCGGCGTCCTGGCTCTCGCCGTCGCCCTGGTCGGCCGCCTCGGACACCGTGGTGACGGTGCCCTCGGCCGTGGTGCCGGTGGCCTCGGAGAGGATCTCGACCCGCTGCCCGGCCCGAACCAGGTCGCGTTGCTCGGGGCCGATCCGGCCCTGTACGACGAGGTCGCCCGCGGAGACGGTGAGGAGTTCCGCGCCGGGCCCGGCCTCGGCGCCGACCCGGGTGCCCAGCCGGTCGACCCGGGCGGGGATACCGCGCAGGAAGACCACCTCGGCGGCGGGCAGCATGGGGCCGTCGACCGCCTCCAGCGCGGCGAGTTCGGCCTTGGCCGCGGCCAGGTCCTCCGCCGCGCGGCTCCTCTGCTTGCCCTTCGGCGCGTCCTGCCAGGTGCGCTCGGCCTGGGTCACCGCCCGCTCGGCGGCGGTCAGTTCGGCGGCGCCGTCGGGTCTGGCGGGCAGCGGTTCGTAGCCCCGGGAGGCGTAGAAGGCGGCAAGGGCCCGTTCGGTGCCCGCGCCGAAGGTGCCCTCGGGGTCCGGGGCGGTGCCGTGGCCGAGACGGGTGAGCGCGCGCTGGAACTGGGTGACGTCCGCGCCGCGCGCGCCGGGCTTGAGGTCGCGGTAGGCGGGCAGGGTGCCCTGAAGGGCGAAGAGCGGTCGGCCGGAGATCTCGACCAGCACCGAGCCGGCCTTCACCGCGGCGCCCTCGCGCAGCGGGGTCCTGGTCACCACCGCGCGCACGGCGTCCCCGCCGCCCGCCGACACCGCCGTGATCTCGACGGTCTGGTCCGCCCGTACGGTGCCGCGCAGCACGACGGAGTCCTTGAGCACCCGGTACTCGACGGGAGCGGTGAGCACGTCCGCCGGGGGCGGTCCCTGTGCGGCGGCGCGCTCCGCGGGGGACTTGACCAGGGTGGCGGCGCCGATGCCTCCGGCCGACAGCACGACGGCCGCCACGACGACGGTGACCAGCAGACTCCGCCGCCGCGCGAGCGCCACACCACCGCCGCCCGCGCCCTCACCGCCACCGCCGCCCGCGCCCTCACCGGCATCGGCATCGGCGGCACCCCCATCGGCCGTCCCGGTCGCCGTACCGGCCGCGAGCTCCTCGGTCGTCGGCTCCGTGGACTCCTCAGGCACCGCCGCCCACCAGCCGCCCCGAGTTGCGCAGGACGGCGTCGACGGTCCGCTTCACCTCAGCCATGCGTTCGGCGTTCTTCTCGATGTACTGCTTCTCGTACGCGGCCTGCACGGCCCACCACACACCGACGACGTTGACCTTCTGCTTGCAGGCGACATCGGCCTTCGCCACCTGGATCTCCGCCTGGCCGGCGGGCTTGGAGGCGTCCCATTTGTCGTCGTCGTTGGCCTGCATCGGGTCGTCGTAGTCGTAGCCGGCCTTCTCCATGCAGGCACTCCACTCGCCGAAGACCTTCTTCACCCGCTCGTCGGCGTCCGTACGGGCCCGGAGCGCGACTCGGTCGTTGGGCAACTGAAGGAAGCTGTCCGTCCCGCCCTCGCCGAGCGTCTCGCGGTTCGCCTCGCCCCGGCAGCCGCCCTCGGGGACCTGCTCGCCGTCGACCTGCTTGCCCGCGTTGCTGCCCACGAGCACCGCGCGCTCGGCCGCGGTGGGGGTGGTGTCCTCCCCGGTGCCGTCGCCCTCCTCGACGGGGCGGTGCCGCTCGGGCGCCCGGTAGCCGGAGGTGGCCGCCGCGTCCGCGTCGATGAGGAAGTAGTAACGGGTCATGTCGGGGCGGAGGTCCGGGACCTCGCCGGCGTCGAGAACGGCGTCCATGGCCCGGAAGTCGAAGCCGAACCGCGACATGCACCGCCGGATGAGCGACCGCTGGGCCTTGAGATACGTCCCGTACTGCTCCTTGCCGAGGATGTACCCGTCCATCGGCAGATCGGAGATGTCCGCGCTGCTGCGCACCCGGGGTATCGCGCCGAGGTCGGGCACGGGCCCGTCGCCCTCGGTGCCTTCCCCCGAGCAACCGGCTAGGACGACGGCCAGAATTACGACCGGCGTCGCGCTGCGGAACCTGATGCGGCTCACGGAACTCCAAACCTCCGGGTGGGAGACCTTCTGAGAAACTGGGGCCCAGTGGCGCCGGCGGATTCCGGCCGTCGGCGCCACCGTTCACCGTGCGAGGACGCTCACGGTGTGTGGGAGCGTCAGGAGTTCTGGGACGACGAGGCCTTGTCGTTCATGGCGTCGCCCACATAGCTGCTGTTCACGTAGGCGCCGTAGCTCGCCCCGCCGAAGTTGTCGTGCTCCCAGAGCCTGGTCTCGCAGTCGGAGTAGCTCAGGAAGGACGAGACCGTGTCGTTCCACCCGTAGGGCGAGAACGAGCTGAGCTGCCAGTCCACGTCGGCGTTGGTGTCACAGCCGTAGTCGCCGGTCAGGGTGAACGACGCACCGCCGTAGTTGGCGTGCTGGTAGAGGACGACATGGACGACCGCGAGGGCGCCGGCCTCCTGCTCGGTGTCGCTCGGCGCCGCCTGGGCCGGGGCCACGGCCCCGAGGGCGGCCGCACCGCTCAGGGCGACTGCGGCGAGGACGGTTCTGATGCGCATTGCTGTTTCCTCTCACTCAGTTGACGAGGTGGAACGGAAACGTGCTGCGAAGAACTCCAGGGGCGTCGAACGGCCCCGGAGGGTTGGAGCGGCATCACTGTCGTGGAGGCGCCAGTCGCGGGCAAACCGCCAACAAACGTTCCGGACAAGGGAGTTGACCGCTTGCGCACACCCCTCGGGCGCACCGCTCGCGTCCTGGGCGGGCCCCGACCCGTCCTTTACACAGGGTCTTTACATAAAGCTGACATAAATTTCACAGGCGATTCGGGATTGATCCGGACGTCATGCCCATGACGGAAGTTGGACCGGAAACACCCCCTCGGCACCCGAAGCCGCCCGCCCCGGCCCCCGTCGCCGCATACGCGTGTGGCCCGGAACCCCGTAAGGGGCCCCGGGCCACACACACCCGCACCGCGTCCGTCACGCCGCGGCCGGGATCCTCACCTCCCCGGACTCCCCGGACTTGGACTCCCCTGCCGTCTCCGCCGGGGCGAGCGCCAGCTCCAGCACCTGCCGGACGTCGGTCACGGCATGGACGTCGAGCTTGTCGAGGACCTCGGCCGGGACGTCGTCCAGGTCGGGCTCGTTGCGCTTGGGGATGACGACGGTCGTGACGCCCGCCCGGTGCGCGGCCAGCAGCTTCTGCTTGACGCCACCGATGGGCAGCACGCGCCCGGTCAGCGAGACCTCACCGGTCATCGCCACATCCGTCCGGACCAGCCGCCCCGACAGGAGCGAGGCGAGCGCCGTCGTCATGGTGACGCCCGCGCTCGGCCCGTCCTTGGGCACGGCCCCCGCCGGGAAGTGGATGTGCACGCCCCGGTCCTTCAGATCGCCCACGGGCAGCTCCAGTTCGGCCCCGTGCGAGCGCAGGAAGCTCAGCGCGATCTGCGCCGACTCCTTCATGACATCGCCCAGCTGCCCGGTGAGCGTCAGCCCCGCCGCGCCCGTCTCCGGGTCGGCGAGCGACGCCTCCACGTACAGGACGTCACCGCCCGCGCCGGTGACCGCGAGCCCGGTCGCGACACCCGGTACCGCCGTACGCCGCTCGGCCGGGTCCTGGGCGGACTCGGGCACGTGGTGCGGGCGCCCGATGAGCGCGCGCAGATCGCCGTCCGCGATGGTGAACGGCAGCTCCCGCTCGCCCAGTTCGTGCTGTGCGGCGACCTTGCGGAGCAGCCGGGCCACGGCCCGCTCCAGGTTCCGTACGCCGGCCTCGCGCGTGTACTCACCGGCGAGCCTGCGCAGCGCGCTCTCGTCGAGGACGACCTCGTCGGCCCCGAGCCCGGCCCGCTCCAACTGCCGGGGCAGCAGATGGTCCCGGGCGATGACGACCTTCTCGTCCTCGGTGTACCCGTCCAGCCGGACCAGCTCCATCCGGTCTAGCAGCGCCTCCGGAATGGCCTCCAGCACATTGGCGGTGGCGAGGAACACGACGTCGGACAGGTCGAGTTCGACCTCCAGGTAGTGGTCCCGGAAGGTGTGGTTCTGGGCGGGGTCGAGGACTTCGAGAAGGGCGGCCGCCGGGTCGCCCCGGAAGTCGGAGCCCACCTTGTCGATCTCGTCCAGCAGGACCACCGGGTTCATGGACCCGGCCTCCTTGATGGCGCGGACGATGCGCCCGGGCAGGGCGCCCACGTACGTACGCCGGTGCCCGCGGATCTCCGCCTCGTCACGCACACCGCCGAGCGCGACCCGCACGAACTTCCGCCCCATGGCGTGCGCGACCGATTCCCCGAGGCTGGTCTTTCCGACCCCGGGGGGCCCCACGAGGGCGAGTACGGCACCCCCGCGGCGCCCGCCGACGACGCCCAGCCCCCGGTCGGCCCGCCGCTTGCGCACGGCGAGGTACTCGGTGATGCGCTCCTTCACGTCCTCCAGGCCGGCGTGCTCGGCGTCGAGCACTCCCTTGGCGCCCTGGATGTCGTAGGAGTCCTCGGTCCGCTCGTTCCACGGCAGTTCGAGCACCGTGTCGAGCCATGTGCGGATCCACCCGCCCTCGGGCGACTGGTCGCTGGTCCGCTCCAGCTTGTCGACCTCCTTGAGCGCGGCCTCACGCACGGACTCGGGAAGGTCGGCGGCCTCGACCCGCGTCCGGTAGTCGTCGGACTCGTCCCCGTCCTGCTCGCCGTTCAGCTCGCGCAGTTCCTTGCGGACGGCGTCGAGCTGCCGCCGCAGCAGGAACTCCCGATGCTGCTTGTCGACGCCTTCCTGAACGTCCTTGGCGATGGTCTCGGCGACGTCCTGCTCGGCGAGGTGGTCGCGCAGCAGCTGGGTGGCGAGCTTCAGCCGGGCGACGGGGTCGCCGGTCTCCAGGAGCTGGATCTTCTGCTCGGTGGTGAGGAACGGCGAGTACCCGGAGTTGTCGGCGAGGGCGGACACGTCGTCGATGGCCTGCACCCGGTCAACCACCTGCCAGGCGCCGCGCTTGCGGAGCCAGCTGGTGGCGAGCGCCTTGTACTCCGTGACCAGCTCGCCGACATGCCCCGGCAGCGGCTCGGGCACGCTCTCCTCGATCTGGGCGCCCTCGACCCACAGCGCGGCCCCGGGCCCGGTGGTCCCCGCCCCGATCCTCACCCGCCCGCGCGCCCGGATCAGGGCCCCCGGGTCGCCGTCGGCGAGCCGCCCGACCTGCTCGACGGTGCCCAGGACGCCCGTGCTCGCGTAGGTCCCGTCGATCCGTGGCACCAGCAGCACCCGTGGCTTGCCCGGCTCGGCCCGCGCCGCGGCCTGCGCGGCCTCCACCGCGGCCCGTACATCCGTGTCATTGAGGTCCAGCGGCACCACCATGCCAGGCAGCACGACCTCGTCGTCGAGCGGCAGTACGGGCAGGGTGAGCGGTGCGGACGTCGAAGCCATGATCTCTCCCTCGGCATTCAAGTTGAGCTATGCCGACTCAATGCGTGTGCGCCGGTGATTGTTCCCAGGGGAGCGGCTCGTTCGCTGTGAGCGATCGATCACCGCGGAGGGCCCGGCATAAGTAATAATCACTAAGCCATTTCACCTATTACATTTCATCTATCACACAACACCTGGGGGTCGCGGTGGACGGAATCGTGCGGGCCTGGATCGACGGATGGGTCGTCTCGCGCGGGGCGGCGCCGCCCATCGCGGAGCCGTGGGGCTGCACGATCGACGTGGGAACGCCCGACCACATCACCCGCCACGTCCTCACCGCCACGAACGACGCCGTCGACGAGACCACGGTCCGCAAGGTCGCGGACGCGGTGACCGGTGCCGGCGTATGGCTCAAGGTCTTCGCCGCGCCGTCGACGGTCGCCCCCTGGCTCGGCGAGGGCTGGTGGATCGACCCCGAACCGGGCTACCTGATGTCCGTCCCGCTGTCGAGGCCACCGAAGGGCGCCGAGGTCCCGGGCGGGCCCGACGGCTACCGGCTGCGCGTCTGGTCCCGCGGCGGCGTGACCCGCGCGATGATCGCCGCCCCCGACGGCTCCTGGGCGGCCCGCGGCCAGATCGCCCCGACCGGCGCCACGGCGGTCGTCGACCAGATAGAAACCTCCCCGTCCCACCGCCGCCGGGGCCTAGGCACCCTGATCATGCGCACCCTCACCCACGCCGCCCTCGAACAGGGCGCCGAGACGGGCATCCTGGCCGGCACACCGGAAGGCCGCGCACTGTACGAGTCCCTGGGCTGGACGGTGGCGGCACCCCTGACGAGCGCGAAGTTCACGGGGCGGCCGTAAGGAGTGCCGCCCGGCGGTGAAAATCCCGTTGCCGCACCCCGGCCCGTGAGCGAGCGTCTGGCGCATGACGGACACCGAAACCCTGCTCGCCGCCTACGACGCCCAGATGCGCGGCGCACCCCCGAACCCGCCCGCGGGAGTGACGTACGAGCAGGACGGGCCCGTGGTGCGGGTCGTCGGGCAGGTCTGCGGGTATGTCGCGGCGGCAAGCGATCTCGGGGTGCGGGGCGCGGAGTTGGACGAGCTGATCGTCCGCCAGCGCGACTACTTCGGCGTGCGCGGCGAGAGCCTGAAGTGGAAGGTCCGCGGCTACGACCGGCCGACCGAGCTCACCGGCCGGCTGCTCGCCGCCGGTTTCGTGGCCGAGGAGCCGGAGACGGTGGTCGTCGGCATCGTCGAGGACCTCACCGTGCGGCAGTCGGTGCTGCCCGACGGGGTCACGGTCCGCCAGGTCACCGCCGAGACGGACATGCGGCGGATCGCCGCCCTGGAGTCGGCCGTCTGGGAACAGGACCTTCACTGGCTGGCCGACGACCTGATCGGACGGATCGCCGCCGCCCCGGACGGGATCGCCGTCTTCGTCGCCGAGGCCGACGGCGAGGTCGTGTCCGCGGCCTGGATCATCTTCCGCGAGGCATCGGAGTTCGCCAGTCTGTACGGCGGCTCGACCCTCACCGCGTGGCGCGGCAGGGGCATCTACCGCGCCCTCGTCGCCGCCCGCGCGGAACTCGCCGCCGCCCGCGAGGTCCCGTACCTCCACGTCGACGCCTCCGCCGACAGCCACCCCGTCCTGCGCGGCCTGGGCTTCCGGGCCGTCACCACGACCACGCCGTACGTGTGGTCGCCGCCGGGCCCTCAGGACTTGTCGTCGGACGACAGGCCGTAAGGCCTAAGCCGTGTCGGTGGTGGCCGCGTGCTCGTCCCGCCACCGCCGCACGACCGGCCAGGTCGCGATCCCGATGGCCAGCGACATCAGATGCCCCCAGTTCGTCATCGGGTTCGTGAACGCGATCAGGTCGTCCACGAGCATGCCGCCGACCGCCAGCACGATCGGCCATCGCAGCCACGGCGTCAGCAGCCCCGCGAGCGCGCCCACGCTCGCCGCCACGCCGAAGCTGATGCCGTAGTCGAGGCGGTGCAGCGAGCTGTCGGGCAGGTGGCCGCCCAGGACCGCGAAGCCGACAGGGACCTCGGTGGCGAGGGTCGCGAGGACATGCCCGAGCAGGAAGACCGCGGCCGTGCGCCACCCTCCGATGCGGCGTTCCAGCGCGGTCAGCACCACCAGGAACCCGACCGCGTACGGCGAGCCGACGCCCCCCGCGATCCACAGCGCGCTCGCGACCAGCACGAGCACCGGGTCGTGGAGCAGATGCGCCACGTCCGTACTGGAGCCCTGGTGCAGCGCGCGCACGAGGGCCGGGTCGGCGTACTCGGCGACGACCGAGGTGACCACCAGGACGGTGGCGTAGGAGAAGGTGAAGGGCGTGCCCTTGAGGGTGGGGAGGAGCCGCCAGGGGCGCGGGGCGGAACGGCGTCGGGGGGCCTCGGCTCCGGTCTCGACCGTGATCCCGATTCCGGGTCCGACGGCGCGTACGGTCCCGATTCCGTTTCCCGGCCCCACCTGCTCCTCGACCGGCGCGGACACCGCACCCGCCTGCCGTGGAATCCCGTCCAGGACGGGCCCGGCGGCCGACGGCGTCACGTCGGGCGATGCGGCCCTGCCCACGGTGTCCACGGTGAGGCACTCCTTCCGTTTCACCTCACAGTGGACGCCCGACGAGCCCCTGTCTGTGACCCCGGCCACGCTCGGCCCCATTCACAGAAACCTGACAGCGAAGCTGACGGGAACTTGACGGTCCAGCACCCACTGGCTCTCGTCGCTGCGTTGAGCTCCGCGCGCCACAGCCCGGCACCGCCTCACGACCGGTTCGGAAACCGCCGGTTACACGAGTCAAGTCCCCTGCGTTTCAAGCCATCTGCCGCGTGATGGTGGCCACTTGACGAAAACCTGGTACCCACCCGTTTTTGCTGCTTCCCTGAACGAGCCGCAGGCGACAAAGCCGCGCCCTCATCCGGTCGTGGGCGCGATCGCCGTCCAGTTCATCCGCTCCGCCAAGTAGCCCAAGGCAGCCCCACAAGGGCCCCACGCACAAGGAATCCCGGATGCCCACGCCCCCTTACCGTGACCCGAACCGTCCCGTCGACGAACGGGTGGAAGACCTCCTGACCCGGATGACCCTGGCGGAGAAGGCGGGCCAGCTCTTCCACACGACGCTGACGATGAACGCGGACGGAACCCTGGCCGAGGCCGAGGAAGGCGGTCCTCTGCGGCAGGGCACCACCGAACTGGTCGTGGACGGGCATCTGAGCCACTTCAACCTCGTCGGCCAGTACGGCGTCCGGGAGACGGCCGAGTGGGCCAACCGCCTCCAGGCCCTCGCGGCCGACACCCGGCTCGGCATCCCGGTCACCCTCTCCACCGACCCGCGCCACGCGTTCATCGACAACCCGGGCGCGTCCTTCCACTCCGGCGCCTTCTCCGCGTGGCCCGAACCCCTGGGCCTGGCCGCGATCGGCGACCCGGAACTGGTGGAGAAGTTCGGCGACACGATCCGCCGCGAGTACCTCGCCGTCGGCTTCCGGGTCGCGCTCCACCCGCAGATCGACCTCGCCACCGAGCCCCGCTGGTCCCGCCAGTCCGGCACGTTCGGCTCGTCCGCCGAGGTCACGAGCGCGCTGGTACGGGCGTACATACGGGGTCTTCAAGGGCCCCGCCTCGGGCCGCGTTCCGTCGCCGCCATGGTCAAGCACTTCCCCGGCGGCGGCCCGCGGAAGGACGGCGAGGACCCGCACTTCCCGCACGGCAAGGACCAGGTGTACCCGGGCGGGATGCGCGACCTCCACCTCGCGCCCTTCAGGGCGGCGATCGAGGCCGGCTGCTCGCAGTTGATGCCGTGCCACGGCCGGCCGATCGGCGTCGACGGCTGGGAGGAGGTCGGCTTCGGCTTCAACCGGGACGTCCTCACCGGCCTGCTCCGCGAACGCCTCGGCTTCGACGGGATCGTCTGCACCGACTGGGGCCTGCTCACCGACGCGCCCGTCCTCGGCGAGTCGCACGAGGCCCGCGCCTGGGGCGTCGAACACCTCTCCGTCGCCGAACGCGCGGCGAAGGCCCTGGACGCGGGCGCCGACCAGTTCGGCGGCGAACAGTGCCCCGAGGTCGTCGTGGAACTGGTCCGCTCCGGCCGGATCTCAGAAGAGCGCCTCGACACCTCCGTGCGCCGCCTCCTGCGCGAGAAGTTCGCCCTCGGGCTCTTCGACACCCCGTACGTCTGCCCGAACCGGGCCGAGGAGACCGTCGGCGCCGCCGAGTTCACCGCCCTCGGCCAGTCCGCCCAGCGCCGCTCGCTCACCGTCCTGACGAACAGGTCCCTGCTGCCGCTCACCGACCGCCCGAACCTCTATGTCGAGGGCGTGGTCGCGCAGACGGCGTCGCTGTACGGCAATGTCGTCACCGATCCGGTCGACGCGGACGTGGCCGTGCTGCGGCTGCGCACCCCCCACGAGGAACGGCCGGGCCGGTTCGAGTCGTTCTTCCACTCGGGGTCGCTCGCCTTCCCCGAGAAACGGCTGAAGGAAATCCTCGGGCTGCTCGACGCCGTGCCCACACTGGTCTGCGTCAACCTGGAACGTCCCGCCGTACTCCCGGAGATCGCCGCGAAGGCCGCCGCGCTCGTCGCCGACTACGGGGCCTGTGACGCGGCCCTGCTGGACATCGCCTTCGGCCGGGCCCGCGCCGAGGGCCGGCTCCCCTTCGAACTCCCCCGTTCCATGGCGGCGGTGGAGGCGTCCCGGCCGGACGTACCGGGCGACACGGAGGACCCGGTGTTCCCGTACGGGCACGGGCTGGAGATCTGAACGCACCGGCCGACGCTGCGATCACGCCATCCCGGGGCGACGCCGTCGTAATTCGGCCGCCCTCGCGCAAGGGACGCGTAAAGATGGGTGGATGTCCACCATCGACGCACCCGAAGTAATCGACCGGCGCGAGGGTCCGTACGGCGAGGTCGTGCTGCGACGGCACGGAGAGCTGTTGCAGATCATCGCCAACGGCTGCTTCCTGATGGACACTTCGGACGGGCGCTCGGAGCGGTTGCTGGTCGACGCGGCCCTCGACGCGCTGGACGATCGGTTTCGGCCGAGTGTGCTGATCGGCGGCCTGGGCGTCGGGTTCTCGCTCGCACACGCCGCCGCGGACCCTCGCTGGGGCCGGATCACGGTCGTCGAACGGGAGCCCGCCGTCATCGAGTGGCATCAGGAAGGACCGTTGTCCGCGCTCTCCTCGGACGCGCTCGCGGACCCCCGTACGGACATCGTCGAAGCCGATCTCGTCAGTTACGTCAATGAGACATCCGCCACGTTCGACGCGCTGTGCCTGGACATCGACAACGGGCCCGACTGGACCGTCTCCGACAGCAACGAATCCCTGTACTCACCTGCCGGACTGGCAAGCTGCGCAAGGGTGTTGAGACCCGGCGGAGTACTCGCGGTGTGGTCCGCGAAGCCATCTGCGGAATTCGAGGAAACCTTGGGGAATGCCGGGTTCCGGGGGGTGCGTACCGAAGAGATCCCGGTTGCCCGAGGAGTTCCGGACGTGGTGCACCTCGCGATCCGACCTGGATAGCCGTCGCGCGGCGACTGCCCGTACCCTGCTTCCCTGGCGCCGATCATTCAAGCGTCAATCGCAGTCATGCGCAGCCATGCGTAGTCAAGGGATCACCCCACGGATTCCGGAAAGCAACACAGGGGCGGGCGATGGAGCAGACACACACCACCCACAGCAGCACCACGGCGACGCCGGGCGCCCAGCGCCGGGTGCTCGTGGTCGAGGACGACCCGACGATCGTCGACGCCATCGCGGCCCGTCTGCGCGCCGAGGGTTTCGTCGTGCAGACCGCGTCCGACGGTCCCGCCGCGGTGGACACCGCGGAGGCCTGGCAGCCCGATCTGCTGATCCTCGACATCATGCTGCCGGGCTTCGACGGCCTGGAGGTGTGCAGGCGTGTCCAGGCCCAGCGGCCCGTCCCGGTGCTGATGCTCACCGCCCGGGACGACGAGACGGACATGCTGGTCGGGCTCGGCGTCGGCGCCGACGACTACATGACCAAGCCGTTCTCCATGCGTGAGCTGGCCGCCCGCGTGCACGTCCTGTTGCGTCGCGTCGAGCGTGCCGCGCTGGCCGCCACCACGCCGCGCTCGGGCATCCTGCGCCTCGGCGAGCTGGAGATCGACCACGCGCAGCGCCGCGTCCGGGTGCGCAGCGAGGACGTGCACCTCACGCCCACCGAGTTCGACCTGTTGGTATGTCTCGCGAACACCCCACGTGCCGTACTCTCGCGCGAACAGTTGCTCGCCGAGGTGTGGGACTGGGCGGACGCGTCCGGGACGCGGACCGTGGACAGCCACATCAAGGCGCTGCGGCGGAAGATCGGCGCGGAGCGGATCCGCACGGTGCACGGCGTCGGGTACGCCCTGGAGACCCCGACCCCCTGAGCCGACGCGAGCGTTGCTCCGTATCGCACGGGCATGGCAGGTGCAGGTGTTGGGGGCTGGTGGCGGTATGAACGGTCTCGGTGGGTCGAAGTCGGCGTCGACGGGATCGGCGTCGGTGTCGGTGACGCCGGCATCGGCGAAGGCGGCGTCGGCATCGGTGGCGTCGATGACACCGCAAGTGCGCAGGGGCGCGGGCCCCTTGGGCAATCTGCGGCCCTTCTCCATCAAGACGAAGCTGGGCACGCTCGTCGTGGTCTCGGTGCTGATCACCACGGGTCTGTTGATGATCGCGGTGCGCACCGAGACCGAGCTGCGCTTCATCACGGTGTTCTCGATGATCGCCACGCTGCTGATTACGCAGTTCGTGGCGCATTCGCTCACCGCTCCGCTGGACGAGATGAACACGGTCGCCCGGTCCATCTCGCGCGGCGACTACACGCGCCGGGTGCGCGACAACCGCCGGGACGAGCTGGGTGATCTCGGCCACACGATCAATCTCATGGCCGACGAGCTGGAGGCCCAGGACCGCCAGCGCAAGGAGCTGGTGGCGAACGTCTCCCACGAGCTGCGCACCCCCATCGCGGGCCTGCGCGCGGTCCTGGAGAACATCGTCGACGGCGTCACACAGGCCGACCCCGAGACGATGCGTACGGCGCTGAAGCAGACGGAACGCCTGGGCCGCCTGGTCGAGACGCTGCTGGACCTCTCCCGCCTGGACAACGGCGTGGTACCGCTCCGCCGCCGCCGCTTCGAGGTCTGGCCGTATCTCTCGGGAGTCCTCAAGGAGGCCCAGATGGTCGCCTCGGCGCGCGGCGGCATCACCTCGGGCTCCGGCAACCACACCCGTACGGACGTCCATCTGCACCTGGACGTGCACCCACCGGAGCTGACGGCGAACGCGGACCCGGAGCGGATCCACCAGGTGGTCGCCAACCTCATCGACAACGCGGTCAAGCACAGCCCGCCGCACGGCCGGGTCACGGTGAAGGCGCGGCGCGGCCCTGTGCCCGAGTCCCTGGAGCTGGAGGTCCTCGACGAGGGCCCCGGCATCCCGGAGAGCGAGTGGCACCGCGTCTTCGAACGCTTCAACCGGGGCGCCGTCAGCTCCCCGCACGGCCCCGGCAGCGACGGCGGCACCGGCCTGGGCCTCGCGATCGCCCGCTGGGCGGTGGATCTGCACGGCGGCCGCATCGGCGTCGCCGAGTCCGGGAAGGGCTGCCGGATCCAGGTGGTACTGCCGGGTGCGCCCGGCCTGGGATCCCAGCGCACGTCCACCCAGCCCTGAGGGGTCTCGCCCCCCGTCGCCGGTCGCGCAGTTTCCCGAGGCCATGTTTTGAGGGGCGCAAAGCCGATCCGGGTCGAAGGGGCTGCACCCCCGGGAAATGGGACGGGCAGGGGCGGCGGGGGCGAAAAATCCCCAGGTACCCACATACACCGTGGCCGAATCCCCCCACCATTGCCGAATTCCGCTCATCCTCCCGGGGCTTACATCTCTGCCAAGTTGACGTAAAGTTCGAACCGGAGCCACAAGATCCACCTCTGTCCGCACCGACGGACACGTGTGATCAGGTGCGTTCGCGCAGAGGGCCGCGCCGCAAGACGCCGCAGGCCCGGCCGACGCCTGCCCGGTACATGCCCAGCACACCCGTTCCAGACCGGAACCACGCTTGTTTCCCGCCATTTCCACCCCCGAAACGCACTTTCCAATGTGACTTACGCGACGATGAGCGGGCTCGGCCTGACCTTCTCGGCCACAGAGGCGTAGCCTTTATTCCCGCTGTCCATCACCTTGTGAAGCGGAAGAGGGCGGTTGCCGCCGTGTCGCCACAGTCCCCCAGTAACTCGAGCATCTCGACCGACGCAGACCAAGCGGGCAAGAACCCCGCTGCCGCGTTCGGCCCGAACGAGTGGCTCGTCGACGAGATCTATCAGCAGTACCTCCAGGACCCGAATTCGGTAGACCGAGCCTGGTGGGACTTCTTCGCCGACTACAAGCCGGGCGCCGCTGCCGCCTCGGCTCCGGCGGGTACTGCGGCCGCGGGGGCCGCAGCAACCACCACACCCGCGGCACCCGCCGCCCCGGCCGCCCCCGCGGCTCCGGCCCAGACCGCTCCCGCGCAGGCGGCCCCGAAGCCCGCCGCCGCCGCCCCGGTCCCGGCCGCCGCGAAGCCCGCGGCCGCGCCCGCCCAGCCGGCGGCCGCGGCGAAGCTCCCCGGCCGCCCCAAGGCCGGCGAGGTGACGGCCGCCCCCGACGGCCCGGAGCTGATCACGCTGCGCGGCCCCGCCGCCGCGGTCGCGAAGAACATGAACGCCTCCCTGGAGCTGCCCACGGCCACGTCCGTGCGCGCCGTCCCGGTGAAGCTGCTGTTCGACAACCGCATCGTCATCAACAACCACCTGAAGCGCGCCCGGGGCGGGAAGATCTCCTTCACGCACCTGATCGGCTACGCGATGGTGCAGGCCATCAAGACGATGCCGTCGATGAACTGGCACTACGCGGAGAAGGACGGGAAGCCCACCCTCGTCAAGCCGCCGCACGTCAACTTCGGCCTCGCCATCGACCTGGTGAAGCCCAACGGCGACCGCCAGCTGGTCGTCGCGGGCATCAAGAAGGCCGAGACGCTGAACTTCTTCGAGTTCTGGCAGGCCTACGAGGACATCGTCCGCCGCGCCCGTGACGGCAAGCTGACGATGGACGACTTCACCGGTGTCACGGTCTCCCTGACCAACCCCGGCGGCCTCGGCACCGTCCACTCCGTGCCCCGCCTGATGCCCGGCCAGTCGGTCATCATGGGCGTCGGCTCCATGGACTACCCGGCGGAGTTCCAGGGCACCAGCCAGGACACCCTGAACAAGCTCGGTATCTCGAAGGTCATGACGCTCACGTCGACCTACGACCACCGGACCATCCAGGGCGCCGCCTCCGGCGAGTTCCTCCGCATCGTCGCGAACTACCTCCTCGGCGAGGCCGGCTTCTACGACGACATCTTCGAGGCCCTGCGCATCCCCTACGAGCCGGTCCGCTGGCTCAAGGACATCGACGCCTCGCACGACGACGACGTCACGAAGGCCGCCCGCGTCTTCGAGCTGATCCACTCCTACCGGGTCCGCGGCCACGTCATGGCCGACACCGACCCGCTGGAGTACCGCCAGCGCAAGCACCCCGACCTGGACATCACCGAGCACGGCCTCACCCTGTGGGACCTGGAGCGCGAGTTCGCGGTCGGCGGCTTCTCCGGCAAGTCCCTGATGAAGCTGCGTGACATCCTCGGCGTCCTGCGTGACTCGTACTGCCGTACGACCGGCGTCGAGTTCATGCACATCCAGGACCCGAAGCAGCGCCGCTGGATCCAGGACCGTATCGAGCGCCCGCACACCAAGCCGGAGCGCGAGGAGCAGCTGCGCATCCTGCGCCGGCTGAACGCGGCGGAGGCCTTCGAGACCTTCCTGCAGACGAAGTACGTCGGCCAGAAGCGCTTCTCGCTCGAAGGCGGCGAGTCGGTCATCCCGCTGCTCGACGCGGTCATCGACAGCGCGGCGGAGTCCCGTCTCGACGAGGTCGTCATCGGCATGGCCCACCGCGGCCGCCTGAACGTCCTGGCGAACATCGTCGGCAAGTCGTACGCGCAGATCTTCCGTGAGTTCGAGGGCAACCTCGACCCGAAGTCGATGCACGGCTCCGGCGACGTGAAGTACCACCTGGGCGCCGAGGGCACGTTCACGGGCCTGGACGGCGAGCAGATCAAGGTGTCGCTGGTCGCGAACCCCTCGCACCTCGAAGCCGTCGACCCCGTCCTCGAAGGCGTCGCCCGCGCCAAGCAGGACATCATCAACAAGGGCGGCACGGACTTCACGGTCCTGCCGGTGGCCCTGCACGGCGACGCGGCCTTCGCGGGCCAGGGCGTGGTGGCCGAGACCCTGAACATGTCGCAGCTGCGCGGCTACCGCACCGGCGGCACGGTCCACATCGTCATCAACAACCAGGTCGGCTTCACGGCCGCCCCGGAGTCCTCGCGTTCCTCCATGTACGCCACGGACGTGGCCCGCATGATCGAGGCCCCGATCTTCCACGTGAACGGCGACGACCCGGAGGCCGTGGTCCGTGTGGCCCGTCTGGCCTTCGAGTTCCGCCAGGCGTTCAACAAGGACGTGGTGATCGACCTCATCTGCTACCGCCGCCGCGGTCACAACGAGTCGGACAACCCGGCCTTCACCCAGCCGCTGATGTACGACCTGATCGACAAGAAGCGCTCGGTGCGCAAGCTCTACACCGAGTCCCTCATCGGTCGCGGCGACATCACCCTGGAAGAGGCCGAGCAGGCCCTGCAGGACTACCAGGGCCAGCTGGAGAAGGTCTTCACGGAGGTCCGCGAGGCCACGTCGCAGCCGGCCGCCGCCGCCGCACAGGACCCGCAGGACGGCTTCCCGGTCGCGGTGAACACCGCGATCACGGCGGAGACCGTCAAGCGCATCGCCGAGTCCCAGGTCAACGTCCCGGACCACATCACCGCCCACCCGCGTCTGCTGCCGCAGCTGCAGCGCCGGGCGTCGATGGTCGAGGACGGCACGATCGACTGGGGCATGGGCGAGACCCTCGCGGTCGGCTCCCTCCTCCTGGAGGGCACCCCCGTCCGGCTGGCCGGCCAGGACTCCCAGCGCGGCACCTTCGGCCAGCGTCACGCGGTGATCATCGACCGCGAGACGGGCGAGGAGTTCACGCCGCTGATGTACCTCTCCGAGGACCAGGCGCGGCTGAACGTCTACAACTCCCTCCTCTCCGAGTACGCGGCGATGGGCTTCGAGTACGGCTACTCGCTGGCCCGTCCCGAGTCCCTCGTGATGTGGGAGGCCCAGTTCGGCGACTTCGTCAACGGCGCCCAGACGGTCGTGGACGAGTTCATCTCGTCGGCGGAGCAGAAGTGGGGCCAGACGAGCGGTGTCACGCTCCTCCTCCCCCACGGCTACGAGGGCCAGGGCCCGGACCACTCGTCCGCCCGCCCGGAGCGCTTCCTCCAGCTCTGCGCGCAGAACAACATGACGGTCGCGATGCCGACCTCCCCGTCGAACTACTTCCACCTCCTGCGGTGGCAGGTGCACAACCCGCACCACAAGCCGCTGGTCGTCTTCACCCCGAAGTCGATGCTGCGCCTCAAGGCCGCCGCGTCGAAGGCGGAGGAGTTCACGAGCGGCCAGTTCCGCCCGGTCATCGGTGACAGCTCGGTCGACCCGAACGCGGTCAAGAAGGTCGTCTTCTGCGCCGGCAAGGTCTACTACGACCTGGAGGCCGAGCGCCAGAAGCGCGGCGTCACCGACACGGCGATCATCCGCATCGAGCGGCTGTACCCGCTGCCGGGCGCCGAGGTCCAGGCGGAGGTCAACAAGTACCCGAACGCCGAGAAGTACCTCTGGACGCAGGAGGAGCCGGCGAACCAGGGTGCCTGGCCGTTCATCGCCCTCAACCTGATCGACCACCTCGACCTCGCGGTCGGCGCGGACGTCCCCCACGGCGAGCGTCTGCGGCGCATCTCCCGCCCGCACGGCTCGTCGCCGGCGGTGGGTTCCGCGAAGCGCCACCAGGCCGAGCAGGAGCAGTTGGTGCGTGAGGTGTTCGAGGCGTAACAGCGCTCGAAGGCCGTACGCAGCCGGGCCGCACTCCCTTCCACGGGGGTGCGGCCCGGCCGTTTTCCCGCACTTATCCTTGACCCATGTACTTCACGGACCGTGGCATCGAAGAACTGGAGAAGCGGCGCGGCGAGGAGGAGGTCACCTTTCAGTGGCTCGCCGAGCAGTTGCGGACGTTCGTCGATCTGAATCCGGACTTCGAGGTGCCCGTCGAGCGACTGGCGACGTGGCTGGCGCGGCTGGACGACGAGGACGACGAGTAGGTCCGTCGGCCGCTCAGTCGCGGGGGTGGGCGAGGTCGTAGAGGAGGCCGAGCGCCCCGTGGCCGATCAGTAGGCCGCCCGCGACGATCCAGCCCCCGCTGCGGCGGTACAGGCCCCAGGCCGTGAACGGCAGGCCCGCCGCCAGCTGGGCTGCGGCCAGGGCGCGGGCCCTGGGGGTACCGGCCCAGGGGAGCCAGGGGCCGAGGCGGCCGTGTTCGATGGCGTCGAGTTCCATGCGTACGGCTCCGCGCCAGCCGGTCCACTCGATGCGCTGGACGCCGGGCTGGACGCGGGCGACCTCGCGCAGGCGGTCGGCGGGCTCGCCGGGGGTGAGGCCGACGGGGAGGGCCACGCCCGCGCGCGTGAGCACCGCGAGGAGGCCGAGCATGCGGGTGCGGGCGTTCGCCGTCGGGTCCGGTCGCGTGAGGTCGTCCAGGGGCTGTGCGTCGAGGACCGGGTCCAGGGCCAGGCGGGCGGCGAAGGTGCGCATCGCCTCGTCCTCGCCGACCGGGGTGCCGTTCGTGAGCCAGATGTAGCCGACGGTGCGGCGGAAGCCGGAGGCGAGGGTGTAGCCGCTGCGGTCGGCGTCCCACCACAGGGCGAGTACGGGCCAAGGGGCGCCGACGGCCAGGGCGCCGGCCCAGCCGGTGAGGACACGGTCGACGGGTTCGGCGCCGTCCAGCCAGGGCTTGCCCTCGGGCACGAGCACGCTCCACTCGGGGCCGGCCGGGGTGAGCAGCATGCGTTCGCGGAGCAGCTGGGCGGCCGGGGCGACGGCCTCGGGGTGCGCCCTGCAGAGCAGGAGCGCGCCGGGGGCGGGGGCGGGCGTGGAACCGCCGGGTCGTCGCTGCGGGCTGTCCGTCGACATGCCTCCACGCTAGGGCGATTTGTACGTGTACATCCTCGCGGGATCACCAGAACGGGTGTCTTGACTTTCCATGACCGCGATATATCGTGAATAGCGAGATACGCGATATGGCGTGTCTGGCGTGATGTTCGGTCGAGTGGTGTTCAGTCGAGCTGTCTCAGGTGTCCAGGGGGTTGGCGTCATGTCCGAGTGGTCCGTCGCAGAACCGTGCAAGCTCACGTTCGACGAGCCGGTGAAGGCACTTCACGTCCACGTGGTCAACGGCACGGTGAACGTGGTGGGGACGGACGAAGGTTCCCCTCGTCTGGAGGTGTCCGACATCGAGGGCCCACCCCTGACGGTGACGCAGAAGGACGGCACGCTGACGGTGGCGTACGACGACCTGCCCTGGAAGGGCTTCCTGAAGTGGCTCGACCGCAAGGGCTGGCGCCGCAGCGCCCTGGTCTCCCTCGCCGTGCCGGCGGGCACCCGCGTCGAGGTGGGCGTGGTCGGCGCCACGGCCGTCGTGTCGGGGGTGGACGGGCGTACGGAGGTGAAGGGCGTCTCGGGCGACACCACCCTGGTGGGCCTCACCGGCCCGGTGCGCGCCACGACGGTGTCGGGGAACGTGGAGGCGCAGGCCCTCACCGGCGATCTGCGGCTCAGCTCCGTCTCCGGTGATCTGACGGTGATAGAAGGCTCCTGCCCCAGGGTGAAGGCCGACTCCGTGAGCGGTTCGATCATCCTCGACCTCGACTCCACGGGCGGCCCCACCGACGTGGGCCTCACCAGTGTCTCCGGCGAGATCGCCATCCGCCTCCCCCACCTCACGGACACGGACGTCGAGGCGAACACCGCGAGAGGCACGATCTCCAACGCCTTCGACGACCTCCGGGTCAGCGGCCCCTGGGGCGCCCACAAGGTCACCGGCCGCCTCGGCACGGGCAACGGCCGGCTGAAGGCGACGACGGTCTCCGGCTCGATCGCCCTCCTACGGCGCCCTCCGACGGAGGACGAGCCGTGGGACGAGACCACCTCCGACGGCGACAGCCCGTCTGCCGGTGAGCCCGGCAGGACCGTGGCGGCCGGTGCGCCCGACGGCACCCCGCCCACGGCTGCCCCCGACGGCGTGAACGACAATCCGTCCGACGACCCGGCCTCCGGCACGACCGACAAGAAGGTGCTCTGACATGCCTCCCGTCTTCGCTCACGGACGCCTGCGTCTCTATCTGCTGAAGCTGCTGGACGAGGCCCCGCGCCACGGCTACGAGGTCATCCGGCTGCTGGAGGAGCGCTTCCAGGGGCTGTACGCCCCCTCGGCCGGCACGGTGTACCCGCGCCTGGCCAAGCTGGAGGCCGAGGGGCTGGTCACCCACACCACCGAGGGCGGCCGCAAGGTGTACGCGATCGCGGACGCGGGCCGCGCCGAACTGGCTGACCGCAGCGGCGAGTTGGCCGACCTGGAGCTGGAGATCCGCGACTCGGTGGCGGAGCTGGCCGCCGAGATCCGGGCCGATGTACGAGGCGCCGCGGGCGACCTGCGCCGTGAGATGCGTGCGGCCGCCTCCGAGGCCCGCAGGGGGACCGGGGGCGAGGGTGCCGGTGAGCAGGGCCCGCTCGGGGAGTTCGGGGAGTACGCCGACAAGGAGTCCTGGCGGGCCGCGAAGGAGGAGATGCGGCGCGTCAAGCAGGAGTGGAAGGAGCAGGCCCGGCGCGCCAAGGACGAGAGCAGGCGGGCCCGCGAGGAGGCACAGCGGGCTCGCCGCCAGGCCAAGGAGGCGCAGGAGCGGGCGCGTACGCAGGCCCAGGAGGAGGTGCAGCGCATCGCCAAGCGGGTCCAGGACCACGTCCAGGATCACTTCACCCGGGGTGACTGGCCGACGGGGGTGCGCGAGGGGCTGACCGAACTGGCCAAGGAGTTCGGCGAGTTCGGGAAGGACTTCGGAAAGGAGTTCGGCAAGGACTTCGGGTTCGGGCGCGCGGGGACCGAGTCCGGCCCGGGCACCGGTGCCGCGCCTGGCTCCGATACCGGCCCGAGGCCCGCCGAGCCCGACTTCACGACCACTCCCGAGGACTTCCCCGCCGCGTATGAGCCCGCCTGGGTGCACGAGGCCCCGACGGGCGACCCGGCCCGCGACCTCGACCGCCTCCTGGACCGCTTCCGCGACGACATCCGCGACGCGGCCCGCGACCACGGGGTGACGGAGGACCAGTTGCGCGAAGCCCGCCGCCATCTGTCGACGGCGGCGGCCCACATCGGCGCGGCGCTGCGAGTGCCCAAGGGGTGAGCGGGTGGCGCGGGCAGAGGCCGATCTGCGGGTGGCTGTCGGCTGTCAGGGGCAGGTGAGCACGATCTTGCCGAACAGGTCGCCCGACTGAAGCCGTTCGAAGCCCTCACGGGCGCGGTCCAGGGGGAGCACCTCGTCGATGACGGGGCGTACGCCGGTGGCGGCGCAGAAGGAGAGGAGATCCTCCAGTTCGTCCTTGGTGCCCATGGTGGAGCCGACGACCTTGAGTTCGAGGAAGAAGATGCGGGTCAGTTCGGCGTTCGAGGGGCGGTCGCCGCTGGTTGCGCCGGAGATGACGAGGGTGCCCCCGGGCCGCAGCGACTTCACCGAGTGGGACCAGGTCGCGGCGCCGACGGTCTCGATGACCGCGTCCACGCGCTGCGGCAGCCGAGCCCCGGACTCCAGCGCCTCCACCGCGCCCAGCTCGATGGCCCGCTTGCGCTTGGCCTCGTCCCGGCTGGTGGCGAACACCCGCAGACCGGCAGCCTTGCCGAGCACGATCGCGGCGGTGGCGACCCCGCCACCGGCCCCCTGGACGAGGACGGAGTCACCGGGGCGTACGCCGGCGTTGGTGAAGAGCATGCGGTACGCCGTCAGCCAGGCGGTGGGCAGGCAGGCGGCCTCGTCGAAGGAGAGTTCCTTGGGCTTGGGAAGGACGTTCCAGGTGGGGACGGAGACCTGTTCGGCGAAGGTGCCCTGGTAGCGCTCGGTGAGGATGGAGCGGGGCTCCTTGGGGCCGACACCATGGCCGGACTGGCCGATGACCGAGTGGAGGACGACCTCGTTGCCGTCCTCGTCGATACCGGCGGCGTCACAGCCGAGGATCATCGGCAGCTTGTCCTCCGCGAGGCCGACACCGCGCAGGGACCACAGGTCGTGGTGGTTGAGGGAAGCGGCCCTCACCTTCACGGTCGTCCAGCCGGGCCTGGGTTCCGGAGCCGGGCGGTCACCCAACTCCAGGCCGTTGAGGGGATGGTCGCGGTCGATGCGGGCGGCGTAGGCGGCGAACATGGCCCTGACCCTAGGACGCCGCCGGGGGCGAGGGAACCACGGGACGCTGTGACACGCGTCCCGATCTTCGTGACCCCGCCGGGGCCGATGGGCCGTCCGACGGTGCGTACTCCCCCAGCGACCCCGTCGACTGGCTCCACCACGCCCACGTGGACGTTACGGGGCGCCGTCCGCGCCCACCCGTTCCGGCCCCAGCGGCACGACGTCCGCAGCCGCGGCAGCCGGAACCACGACGAAACGGCCCCGCCCGTTCCCCGGGCGGGGCCGTTCAACCAACCGGCTGATCCAGATCCTGTCGTTTGGGACAACGCCTGGGCCGCGGGGCACCGGCAGCCAAATGGCGCCGTCGCCCGAAAGGCCGCGTGTTCCAAACGGCACGCCCTAACCGACCGTCAACGCCGAGCCACACCCTCGGCACGAGCCGCCGCCGCCACCGCCGCCGTGACCGCCGGGGCGACCCGCTCGTCGAACGGGGACGGGATGACGTAGTCGGCCGCGAGGTCGTCGCCGACGACCGCGGCCAGCGCCTCGGCCGCCGCGATCTTCATGCCCTCGGTGATGCGCGAGGCCCGCACCTGGAGCGCGCCCGCGAAGATCCCCGGGAACGCCAGCACGTTGTTGATCTGGTTCGGGTAGTCCGAGCGCCCCGTGGCGACGACGGCCGCGTACTTGTGGGCCACGTCGGGGTGGACCTCGGGGTTCGGGTTGGCCATGGCGAACACGAACGCGTTGTCGGCCATGGAGGCGACCGCCGCCTCCGGGACCGTACCGCCCGAGACGCCGATGAAGACGTCCGCGCCCGCGAGCGCGTCCTCCAGGGAGCCCGACAGGCCCGCCCGGTTGGTGAGCTCGGCCAGTTCACGCTTGACCGGCGTCAGGTCCTCGCGGTCCACGGAGACGATGCCCTTGCGGTCGGTGACCGCGACGTCGCCGAGACCGGCCTCCAACAGCATCTTCGCGATGGCCACACCGGCCGCGCCCGCACCCGAGATCACGGCGCGCAGATCGCCGAGCCCACGGTCGGTCAGCTTGGCCGCGTTCCGCAGGGCCGCCAGCGTCACGACCGCCGTACCGTGCTGGTCGTCGTGGAAGACCGGGATGTCGAGGCGCTCCTGGAGCTGCTTCTCGATCTCGAAGCACCGCGGCGCCGAGATGTCCTCCAGGTTCACGCCGCCGAACGACGGGGCGAGCCGGACCACGGTCTCGACGATCTCGTCGACCCCGGTGCAGTCGAGCGCGATCGGGACCGCGTCCACGCCGCCGAACTGCTTGAAGAGGATCGCCTTGCCCTCCATCACGGGGAGGGAGGCCTGCGGGCCGATGTCGCCGAGGCCGAGAACCGCCGTACCGTCCGTCACGACGGCGACGACGGACGACTTCCAGGTGTAGTCGTCGACCAGTTCGGGCCGCTCGGCGATGGCGGTGCACACCCGCGCGACGCCGGGCGTGTAGGCGAGGGACAGGTCGTCCTTGTCGCGGATCGGCACGGTGGCCTGCACGGCCATCTTGCCGCCGCGGTGCAGGGCGAACGCGGGATCGAAGGCGTCGTGGGAGTGCGAATTGAGAGGCTCCGCACCGGCGTCCTGATCCGTATTGCCGTCGCCGTTGTCGGTGCGAGGATTGACAATCTCCGCTGCCACTTTGTTTACCCCTTAAGGCTTCAAGGTTTGAGGGTGACCGCTCCCGGTTCGGAAGCGGGCGGGCACCGCGTAGGTCCCAGGTCACCGATGCGTACGGCGACTCGTACGGGCACAGACGCGACGGGCGCGCCGCACACGCGCCCTGGGCCCCGGATGAGGGGTGTAAGGAACCTTCTTACCCGACGGACGGCGCCAAGGACGAGCCCAAGCCTGTTCATACCTCGAAGGTCACAACTCGAAGGTCATTTGCAGCCGAGTACGGACGGCCGCGAGCAGAGTGACTCATCGACAAACAGGGAAACAAGTCCGGACAAGGCATGGCGTGTCACCACATGGCCGCATGTACGGAGTTCGCGGCCGCCCGCATCCTGAGATGCGCCGAAGATCTTCCGGCCGAAAGAAGGGAAGTCCGCACAAGATTCGGCTGGATAGCCCGGTGTGCGTCGGTTCGTGAGGCGATCGGGGGTGACCCGTTATCCGATTTTGACATGGCGGGTCATCTGAATGCACATGCCCGAATGGCAAGATGCGGTAATCACACGAGGTCGCGACACTCGAAGGCGTGTGTTGGCCCCCACCGACCGAATCGGCACATTCTCCACACACCCCGCCGGAGGAATCCACCATGACCGCAAGCACCACCCGTCGTACGACCGGCCTGCGCTCTCGGACAGCCGCGGTCGGCGCGATCGCGGTCGCGGGCGCCCTGCTGCTCACCGCCTGTGGTGACCAGACGAAGAAGGACAGCGGCTCGGATACCGCCAAGACGAGCTCGGCCCCGCTGGCCGACAAGCTTCCCGCGTCGATCCGGGACAAGGGCGTGATCAACGTCGGCTCGGACATCGCGTACGCCCCGGTCGAGTACAAGGACAACGCCGGCAAGGTCGTCGGTATCGACCCGGACATCGCCGTGGCGATGGGCAAGCAGCTCGGTGTGGAGTTCAAGTTCGAGAACGCGACCTTCGACACCCTCATCGGTGGTCTGGCGTCCAAGCGGTACGACATAGCGATGTCGGCCATGACGGACACCAAGGACCGCCAGGAGGGCGTCGACTCCGAGAGCGGCAAGAAGGTCGGCTCCGGCGTCGACTTCGTCGACTACTTCACCGCGGGTGTCTCGCTCTACACCAACAAGGGCGACGACCAGGGCATCAAGACCTGGGACGATCTGTGCGGCAAGACGATCGCCGTGCAGCGCAACACGTTCTCGCACGACCTCGCCAAGGACCAGGCGAAGAAGTGTACGAAGGACGGCAAGAAGGCCCTCAAGATCGAGGACTTCGCGACCAACCCCGAGGCCGAGACCCGGATGCGCTCCAAGGGCGCGGACGTCGTCTCCGCCGACTATCCCGTGGCCGCGTACTCCGTGAAGACCTCGGGCGGCGGCAACTACTTCGAGATCGTCGGCGACCAGGTCGAGGCGGGCCCTTACGGCATCGCCGTGGCCAAGGAGAACACCGAGCTGCGTGACGCGCTGCAGGCCGCGGTCCAGGCGATCATCGACAACGGCGAGTACGAGAAGATCATCAAGAAGTGGGGCGTCGAGGACGGCGCCATCACCGAGGCCAAGGTCAACGGCGGTTCCTGACCTCTGATCGTTCGTCTCGGTTCTGAAAGGCTCCACCCGTGACTGTTGACGTCAACAAGACGGACGGTCCCGCGGACACTCCCCCCGCCGGTCCGGAGGCCATCAAGGCCATTCCGGTCCGGCACCCGGGGCGCTATGTGTCTGCGGCCATCGCGCTCGCCCTCCTCGGCTCGGTCGTCTACGCCTTCGCGCAAGGCAAGATCAACTGGGGTGCGATCCCCGAGTACTTCTTCGACGACCGCATCATCAAGGGCGTACTGAACACCCTGCTGCTCACCGTGCTGTCCATGGTGATCGGCATCGTCGGCGGCATCCTGCTCGCGGTGATGCGGCTGTCGAGGAACCCGGTGACCTCGTCGATCGCCTGGTTCTACATCTGGTTCTTCCGGGGCACACCGGTCCTGGTCCAGCTGTTCGTCTGGTTCAACCTGGGCCTGGTCTTCGAGTACATCAACCTCGGCCCGATCTACAAGGACTACTGGTCCTCCTTCATGACGCCGCTGCTGACGGCGCTGCTCGGTCTCGGTCTCAACGAGGCCGCGTACATGGCGGAGATCTGCCGCGCCGGTCTGCTGTCGGTCGACGAGGGCCAGACCGAGGCGTCGCACGCGCTCGGCATGAGCCACGCCAGGACGCTGCGCCGCATCGTCATCCCGCAGGCGATGCGTGTGATCGTGCCGCCCACGGGCAACGAGGTCATCAACATGCTGAAGACCACGTCGCTCGTCTCGACGGTGCAGTTCGTGGATCTGCTCAAGGCGGCCACGGACATCGGCCAGAGCGCCGGCTCCACCGTGGAGATGCTGTTCCTCGCCGCCGCCTGGTACCTGATCCTGACCAGCGTCTTCAGTGTCGGGCAGTACTACCTGGAGAGGCACTACGCGAAGGGCTCCTCCCGGTCCCTCCCGCCGACACCGATGCAGCGTCTCAAGGCGGCCGTGCTGCCCGCGCGCCGCCCGAAGGGAGTCTCGGCATGAACGCCATGGTGAAGGCCGAGGGCATCCACAAGTCGTTCGGCCCCGTCGAGGTCCTCAAGGGCATCGACCTGGAGGTGAAGACGGGCGAGGTGTTCTGCCTCATCGGCCCGTCCGGCTCCGGCAAGTCGACGTTCCTGCGGTGCATCAACCACCTCGAGAAGATCAACGCCGGCCGACTGTACGTCGACGGCGAGCTCGTCGGCTACCGCCAGAAAGGCGACAAGCTGTACGAGCTGAAGGACAGCGAAGTCGCCCTCAAGCGCCGGGACATCGGCATGGTGTTCCAGCGGTTCAACCTGTTCCCGCACATGACGGCCGTGGAGAACGTCATGGAGGCGCCGGTGCAGGTGCGAGGCACGAAGAGGGCGGACGCGCACCACCGCGCGATGGAACTGCTGGACCGCGTCGGCCTCGCCGACAAGTCGGGCAACTACCCCTCCCAGCTCTCCGGCGGCCAGCAGCAGCGGGTGGCCATCGCCCGGGCGCTGGCGATGGAGCCGAAGCTGATGCTCTTCGACGAGCCGACCTCGGCGCTCGACCCGGAGCTGGTCGGCGACGTCCTCGACGTCATGCGCGACCTCGCCGAGTCCGGTATGACGATGGTCGTCGTCACCCACGAGATGGGCTTCGCCCGCGAGGTCGGGGACAGCCTGGTCTTCATGGACGGCGGTGTGGTCGTCGAGGCGGGCAACCCGCGCGACGTCCTGACGAACCCGCAGGAGGAACGGACGCAGTCGTTCCTGTCGAAGGTGCTCTGACACTCCTTCAAGGGATCGGATCCCGGCGGAACGGCTCCTGACGGAACGTTTCGTGTGAGCGCGCACGAAGGGGGCGGTACGGGAATGCCCGTACCGCCCCCTTCCGCGTGCCCGGACGGTCTGCTTCAGGGCCGTTCCCTGACGGCCTACTTCAGGGCGAGCAACAGCGTGTCCGACGGCGAGGACCACACCGGCCGGGCCTCCGTGAACCCCTTTTCGCGCAGCACGCGCGCGTGCCATTCGACGGAGGGCATGTCACCGTCGGCGTGTTCGCCATAGATCTCGAAGCGGCGGGCGGTCGGACCGGCGAGAACGGGGTCCTGGGCTGCGACGTTCCACCATTGGGCCCAGTCGAGGACGCCGTTCGCCTTGGCTTGTTCCATATGGGCGTGGCGCTGCGCGCGCTCGGCGGCGTTGATCCGGGGCGTGGTCTCGTCGATCATGTGGTCCGCGTTCATGAAGACACCGCCGTCGCGGACCAGTTCCGCGACCTGACCGTAGAGAGCGGCGAGGGGTTCGCTGTGCAGCCAGTGCAGGGCTGTCGCCGTCAGCACGGCGTCGTACGAGTCGTACGGCAGCTGTGCCGGCCAGTCCGGGTCGGTGAGGTCGGCGGTGACGAAGGTGACGCGCCGGTCGCCCGCGAAGGTGCCCTCGGCGATGGTGAGCAGCGCCGGGTCGAGGTCGACTCCGGTGCTGACGGCCTTCGGGAACCGCGCGAACAGCCTGGACGTGATGGATCCCGTACCGCAGGCGAGGTCGAGGACGCGGGGCTCGGGGCCGACAAGGGCCTCGACCATGTCCAGCATCACCCGGAACCGCTCCTCGCGGTCGGGCATGTACCACTCCTGCTGCCGGTCCCAGCTCTCCTGCCAGGCGCGCCAGTCGGTGCCGAAGGCGTCACCAGAGGTGTTGTCGGAACTGTTGCCGGACGTGGTGCCGCTCGTGGTCGTCATGGGAGCCCCTTCTCGCCGTACCCCGTAATACCCTGAAAGCACAATCAGCCGTTACCTTCTCCGTGCGCTCGACAATAGAGCGGCCTCGTAAGGACTACAAGTGGAACTGGCCTATTACTCGGATTACGCCGTCCGCCTCGTGAACAGCGAGGAACCGCTCCGGGGCAAGGACGCGCTCACCTCGGTCGAGGCCGTCCGCGACCTCTTCGGGGGCAATCAGTCGGCGGCCCGGCGTGCCGCGGAGGCGGATGTGACGCGCTTCCGCTCGGTCCGGGGGCGGCTGCGCGCGGTCTTCGAGGCGGCGGACGGCGGCGACGAGACGCTCGCCGTCGACCTGCTGAACTCATTGCTGCTGGAGTTCCCGGTGAGCCCGCAGATCTCCGGCCACGACCACCGGGACGACGACGGACGTCCCCTGTGGCACATGCATCTGGCGGACCATCCGTCGAACGCGACCGCGGGCTACGCGGCGATCGCCGCGATGGGCCTCGCGTTCCATCTGACCGAGTACGGCGTGGACCGCCTCGGCCTGTGCGAGGCGGCCCCGTGCCGCAACGCCTACCTCGACACCTCCACCAACCGCTCCCGGCGCTACTGCTCGGACCGCTGCGCGACCCGCGCCAACGTGGCGGCCTACCGCGCCCGCAAACGCCTGGAGGCGGACCGGTCGCCGAGCACGGGCCGGGCCGCGGAGAGCGCCCAGCGGGCGAGCGCGAGCGGCGAACGCTGACCGCCGGGCCGGGGCCGCACCCGGAACCGGACCCTGCCGAGCACCAGTTCGTCGGGCACGGTCCCGTAGTCCGTGCTGTCCCCGCCGGCGTACGCGTTGTCGCCGAGGACCCACCAGCCGCCGTCGCGGCGCTCGGCCGCCCGCTTGACGACGAGGAGGTCCTGCTGGAACGGATGCCGGAGCACGATCACGTCACCGACCCGTACGCGTGCCCCGTAGTGGACGAGGAGCCGGTCCCCGTGACGCAGAGTGGGCACCATGGAGGGCCCTGTGACCTCGGCCACCCCCAGGGGCAGAACAGCCCTCCCGCGCTCGGTGTCCTGCGACAGCTCCGGCATCACCCGGCACCTCCCCGGTCCATCCTCCACCAGTCCCAGTCTGACCCCGGACTTTTGTCCTAAGCCCATGGGGGCACCCGCGAAATCCCGTTCCGCAGGGAGTAATGTCCCACCTGAGAAGACGATCACGAGGAAGGAATGCTCCATGCTTTCCCGCCTGTTTGCCCCCAAGGTCAAGGTCAGCGCCCACTGCGACCTGCCCTGCGGTGTGTACGACCCGGCCCAGGCCCGCATCGAGGCGGAGTCTGTGAAGGCCGTGCAGGAGAAGATGGCCGCCAACGACGACCCGCACTTCCAGGCGCGCGCCACGGTCATCAAGGAGCAGCGCGCCGAGCTCGCCAAGCACCACGTGTCGGTGCTCTGGAGCGACTACTTCAAGCCCCCGCACTTCGAGAAGTACCCGGAGCTGCACGTCCTGGTCAACGACACCCTGAAGGCCCTCTCGGCCGCCAAGGCGTCCACCGACCCGAAGACCGGCGAGAAGGCCCTGGAGCTCATCGCCGAGATCGACCGCATCTTCTGGGAGACGAAGAAGGCCTGACCCTCGGGTCGTGCCCTCTGACCTGCGGTCTCTTCACTCGCAGCGTCTCACTTGCCGCACCCGGTCCGGATGCCCACCGTTGACGACGGTGGGTGTGACGGGCCGGGTGCGGTTTTTTGTCGCCCGACTGTGAGTGGGGCGGAGGGGCCGAGACCGGGAACGGGCGGGCGGCTCCTGAAGGCCACCGAAACTGCTGGGAAGCGGCACTGAGGAAGTAAGTCCGAGCCGCCGCACACGAGATCGTCCTGGAGCCATGGACCAGCCGTACGGCGTCCGCGACCGCGCGTTCCGCGGCCCGGCGGGGAACATGCTGCGATTTCTGGAAAGAGGAAGCGACACCCATGACTGAGCCCCGGTTCGAGCCCATCCGCTGGACACATGTGTTCATCGACCGTCCGGCGGCGTCCTTCGACCGCGCGTGCGCCTTCTGGACGGCGGTGACGGACACGAAGCTCTCCGAACCCCGAGGGGAGCACGGCGAGTTCGTCACCCTCCTCCCCCGGGGCGCGGACGCCTCCGTGAAAGCCCAGGCGGTCGACACAGCCGACCCCGGCGGCGCCCACCTGGATCTGTGCGTGAGCGACGTACCGGCCCTGGTCGCCTCCGCACTCGCCCTCGGCGCCGAGATCGTCACCCCGCACGACGGCTGGACGGTCCTGCGCTCCCCCGGCGGCCAGCTGTTCTGCGCGGTTCCGTGGCACGGCGAGGCAGTGCGCCCACCGGTGTTCGACAACAGCCGCCTGGACCAGGTGTGCGTGGACCTGGCCCCTGCCTCCTTCGACACGGAGATCGCGTTCTGGACGACGTTGACCGGCTGGGAGTCCTACGCGGGATCCCGCCCGGAGTTCCACGTACTGAAACCCCCGCCCGGCCTCCCGACCCGCATCCTCCTCCAGCGTCTGGACGCCTCCCGCCCCACCTCGGCCCACCTGGACCTGGCCTGCTCCGACATCACCAGGACCCGCTCCCACCACGAGAGCCTCGGCGCCGAGTTCATCACCCGAGCGCCCCACTGGACGGTGATGCGGGACCCGGCGGGCGGCACGTACTGCCTGACGGGGCGGGACCCGGAGACGGGAGGGTTGCCGGCGGCGGGGTGACGGCCGACGCCGCACAACCTGAGCCGGGCCCCCGGTGAGGTCGAAGGGCGGCGCCCCTGGGGGACGGGATGCCCACCCACGGCCCGCGGAGTCGACGCGATCGGCGCAGGAGTCGACAGATCCGGATGACAGCGCAGAAGGTGACAGCACAGAAACAACAAGGCCAACGTGTCGTCCTCACCGGGGCCGCCGCGAGGCGACCTTGATCAGTCGGCCGCGCGGATCGTCGGGCACCCCGGAGACCGGCCACTGCCCGGCCACACGCGGCCTGCGACTCACACGTCCCCGGCCCCGTCCAGGATCGGCCGGATCACCACCGGGTAGTCCGTGAGCCCCTCGGGTCCGGGGCAGCGGGCGACGCGCTCGGCGATCTCCGTGACCCGCTCCAGGCTCGCGCAGTCGAGGACCCAGTAACCGGCGAGCAGTTCCTTGGTCTCCGAGTACGGCCCGTCCGTGATCGCGGGCTTGCCGTCCGCGTCGACCGAGACCAGCCTGGTCTGCGCCGGTTCGGCGAGTCCCTGCCCGTCGACCAGCTCCCCGGTCTCGGCGAGGTCGTCGTTGATCGCGCCCATGTGGGCGTACATGGCCCGCAGCTCCTCCTGGGTCCAGGCCGGGGCGTGCTCGGAGGCCTTGCCGCGCATGCCCTCGTAGTCGGCCTGCGTACCCTGCACCATCACCAGGTACTTCATGAGTCCGCTCCTTCGTCCTCCCCGTCCGGACCGCCCACGGTGTGCGGCTCTCACGGGGAACGTCGGATCCGCCCCGCGCCTCTCGACACGACCCCGCGAACCTTTCTCGGTTCCCCGTGGGCGGTTCTTCGAGCCGGGCCGACCGGGCGAACGGCCGGGCCCGGCTAGCCGGGCTCGCTCCGCCCGTCCCCGTGGCCACCATGGGCGCTGTGAGCGCCATGGGTGCCGTGGGTGGCATGCGTGGCATGGGTGCCGTGGGTCCTACGGGCAACGGCCCGCGGCTTCGCCTCGGCTGCCTCCGCCCTCTGGACCGCCTCGTCGACGTACGCCTCGCACCGCGGATTCGTGCACGGCCCGGCACCCCATACGGGTACGTACGCGCCCAGCGTCTTGTGCCGTCGCACGACGGTGGCCACGGGCCGTCCGCACACCGGGCAGGCATGCTCCTGTGTAGCCATGCCCTCAGGGTATGACCGGAACGCGGCAGCCGCTCCACGGCGGGAACGGCCCGTCTCCACGGCCGTGATCAGCGCTTCCTGTTGAACGTCCGCACCATGACCCCGTTGCCGAAGACACGTGTGCCGTCGAGCGTGAACCCACTGACGGCGAAGCCGGATCCGAACATCGGCATACCGGTGCCGAGCACGATCGGATAGGTCTTGATGACGAGTTCGTCGATCTCGTCGAGCAGCCGGCCCGCGATCACCGAGCCACCGCACAGGTAGATGCCGAGTTCGCCGTCCTCCGCCTTGAGCGCGCGGACCTTGCCGACGAGGTCGTCCGAGATGATCTCGACATTCGGGTCGGGCGACTCCCCGAGGCTGCGCGAGGCGACGTACTCACGCAGATGGGCGTAGGGGCTGGTGATGCCCTCCTTGAACGCCACGTCGTAGCTGGAACGGCCGCTGACGACCGTGTCGTACTTCCTGTTCGGAAGGTCGTCGACACCGAGGGCGCGGCGGCCCTGGGTCGCGATCGTCTCCGGGTACTCCGCCTTGAGGAAGGCGAGGAACTCCTCGTCCACGAAGGGATACATGAACGACGCGTCGCCGTCCGGACCCCCGATGAAGCCGTCGATGGAGCAGGCGATGAAGTACGTGAGTTTACGCAAACCGGTCTCTTTTCGTCGTCCCTCATCAGGCGCCGAGCGCGCCGACCACTTCAGTTATAGTGCTTCAAGTGTAGTGGTTGCAACGAAGTAAGCAGAGGTACGTCGAGGAGGTCGGGCCGGATGGCGAGAAACCCGGAGCGCAGGGCCGCCCTGGTGGACGCGGCGGCGGTGGTGCTGGCACGGGAGGGTGCGCGAGGGCTGACGTTCCGCGCGGTGGACTCCGAGGCCGGGGTCCCGGTCGGCACCGCGTCGAACTACTTCGCCGACCGCGACACCCTGCTGAACCAGATCGACACCCGGCTGCACGAGCGGCTGGCCCCCGACCCGGCCGTGATCGAGGAGCTGATGGCGGCGCCCAAGGACCGCTCCCTGGTCCTGGCGTCCATGCGCGACCTGCTGTCCCGCGCGACCCGCGACCGCACCGGCTACCTGGCCCTCCTTGAACTACGCCTGGAGGCCACCCGCCGCCCCGCCCTGCGCGCCTCGTACACCAAGTCGGTACGCAGAGAACTGGAGCTGGGCATGCGGTTCCACCGGGAGGCGGGCCTACCCGGCGACGACGAGACGGTAGCCCTGCTCTACCTCTCCGTCCTCGGCCTCCTCCTCGAACATTTGACCCTCCCGGACGTCCTGACCGGCATAGTCCCCGACGCCGACGTACCGGACGCCCTCCTGGAACGAATCGTGAACACGATCGTGCCCGAGGGGCGGCCGAACACACCGTGCGGAACCCTTCAGGGCCAGGGCACAACGCCCTGAGGCCTGTAGCGGGCCAGAAGGCGGCCAGTGGGCAAGGCATCCAGGCGTCGTCAGCAGCGATTCCGGGCCGGGCGGCGGGCCGCCGCGCCGCGGCGGGGAGGTCCCAGCTCCCTTGATTCCCGCGAGGGTTCAGGGGGAGCAGCGCCCCTGGCGGAGTCCGAGGCAGAGCCCCGTGGCGGGGCGAGGGGCCCAGCCCCGGGCAGGCAGGGGCAGGCAGGGGTCGAAGGGGCGGCAGCCCCTGGGGGATGGGACGGGTAGGGGCGGCGGGGGCGAACCCAAAAAGGGCGAGGCCCGCGCACCGTGGGGATGCGCGGGACCCACCCGAGCCGGAGCAACCGACGCCGTGCAGGGTCAGGTCTGCACAGCGCCGACGCTCCGGGGCCCACAAGGCCCGAGCACAACCACAGCCCGAAACCCCACTCTTCACCGAGAGCCGACCGGCCACACACCTCACCGAGAGCCGGCCACACACCCGACTTCAGTGACTACGCCGCGTCACGAACTCGGCCAATGCCAGGAGCCCCCCGGCCGCCTCCGGATCCGGAATCGCCCGCGACAGCTCATGCATGGCCCGAGCCATCCGATCGGCCGCCTGCAACTGCGCCCAGTCCCGACCCCCTGCCCGCTCCACCGCGAGCGCCGTCCGCTCCAAGTCCCCCTCCTCGTACGGCAGCCCGTACAACTCGGCGAGCTGGACCGCGTCCGGTGTGCCGGAGGCCAACGCCGCGACCACCGGCAACGACTTCTTGCGGACCATGAGATCCGCCCCGGCCGGCTTGCCGGTACGGCTCGGGTCCCCCCAGATGCCGATCACGTCGTCGATCAGCTGGAAGGCGAGCCCGGCCTCCCGGCCGAACGCGTCGAGAGCCTCGACGTCCTCCTCCCGGGCCCCCGCGTACAACGCCCCCAGCGCACAGGCACAGCCGAGCAGCGCGCCCGTCTTCGCCTCGGCCATCGCGAGCACCTCGTCGAGGGTGACCTCCTCCGGACGACGCCCCTCCATCTCGGTGTCCGCGTGCTGCCCCGCGCACAGTTCGACGACGCAGTCCGCGAGCCGGGCGGCGGCCGCCGCGGACGCCGGGTGCGAATCCTCGGCGAGCAGTCGCAAGGCCAGGGCCTGCATGACGTCCCCGGCGAGAATCGCGTCGGCGTCGCCGAACACGGCCCACGCGGTGCGCCGGTGCCGTCGGGTGGTGTCCCGGTCCATGACGTCGTCGTGCAGCAACGTGAAGTTGTGCACCAACTCCACAGCCGCTGCGGCCCGTACGGCCGTGGACGTACGGCCGCCGAGCGCCGTGGCCGCGGCCAGCACCAGCGCGGGACGGATCGCTTTTCCCGCGTGGGCCGCCGCCGGCGTACCGTCCGCGTGCTCCCAGCCGAAGTGGTAGCGCGCGACCCGCCGCATCGAGACGGGCAGCGAATCGACGGCCCGACGCAGCTCAGGGTCGACGAACTCCCGAGCCTGCTCAAGAATCCCGGCGGCCTCCGAAGCATCGAGGACCCCGGACGCTCCCGCCGCCCCACCCGAGTCGACAAACTCGCTCGAGCCAAGCACCTCACCCGAGCCAACCGTCCCACCCGAACGGCCCACCTCATCCGCCCCGCCCGATCCCACCGCCCCGCCCGACCCCACCGGGCCACCCGACCCCACTGGGCCACCCGGCAGAGCCAAGTCGACCCGCGAGGGCGCGCCGGACGGCAAGGACGACCCACTCCGAGCCGCTGCGCCCACCGACGCTCCCGGCCCTAACGCGTCTTCCGAGCCCGTCTCCCCCGCCGGGTCATCGACCCCCGGCGGCTGACCGGCACCCACCGGATTCACGACCGCGGTATTCGAAGCCATGGCATCCCTGGGGTCCGGGACGCCCGTCGGATCCGAGGGCGTCACGATGGTGTTCCACCTTTCCGGTGACTCGGTCACCCGTTCCCGGTTCACGGCCGATCGCTCCGGGCTCTCTGCCGGACTCTGCTTCGTCTCCGTCACGACCTCACCCATGACCTCGCCCATGGGATCGTTTCGGAGAGTGTGCGGACGGTGGCACTCGCGCTGCCGCTGGGCGCGTACTCCCGGGTTGCACCCGTCCTGACGGGCGGGAACACGGCATCCGGCACGGGAAAGGTCACCGCCAGCGGCCGATCTCGACGTTCTCCAGCACGCCGAGCGCGTCGGGGACCAGGACCGCGGCCGAGTAGTAGGCCGTCACGAGGTACTTGATGATCGCCTGCTCGTTGATGCCCATGAACCGCACGGACAGGCTCGGCTCGATCTCGTCCGGGATGCCCGCCGCCCGCAGACCGATGACGCCCTGGTCCTCCTCGCCGGTACGCATGGCGATGATCGAGCTGGTCCTGGCCTCGGTCACCGGGATCTTGTTGCACGGGTAGATCGGCACCCCGCGCCAGGTGGGGATGCGGTTGCCGCCGACGTCGATGGTCTCCGGGACGAGCCCGCGCTTGTTGAGCTCACGGCCGATCGCGGAGATCGCGCGCGGGTGGGCGAGGAGCAGCTTGGTGCCTCGGCGCCGGCTGAGCAGTTCGTCCAGGTCGTCGGGGCTGGGCACACCGTCGTGCGGCTGGATTCGCTGGTCGTACTCGCAGTTGTGGAGCAGCCCGAACTCCCGATTGTTGATGAGCTCGTGCTCCTGACGCTCCTTCAACGCCTCGACGGTGAGCCGCACCTGCTGCTCGGTCTGGTTCATCGGCTGGTTGTAGAGGTCGGCCACACGCGAGTGGATGCGCAGCACGGTCTGGGCGACGCTCAGTTCGTACTCGCGCGGCGCGGCCTCGTAGTCGACGAAGGTGTGCGGAATGTCCGGCTCGCCACTGTGGCCGGCCGCGAGGTCGATCTCCTTCTCGCCGTACTTGTTGGTGCGCTGCGAGGGGATCGAGCGCTGCTGCTGCAGATGCTCACCCAGGGTCTGGGCCCGCTCGGAGAGCTGTTCGACGGCCTGACGCGGCAGGACGAGCACCGTGCACGCGGTGACCGCGCGAGCTGTGTACTCCCAGATGGCCTCGCCGTCGAGCAGCGACTGTTCGCCGAAGTAGGCGCCGTCGGCCAGCACACCGAGGACCGCGTCATCGCCGTAGGGTCCGGTGCCGATCTTCTCGACCCTGCCGTGCGCGAGCAGGAACACCTCCTCGGCCTGGCTGCCGAACTCGGCCAGTACATCACCGGGCGAGAACTCCCGCTGCTGGCACCGCTGCGCCAGCTCGCCGAGCACCTCGATGTCCTCATAGGTCCGCAGGGCGGGCAGCTCGCCCAGCTCGGCGGGGATCACGGCGACCTGGTCGCCGGTCTTCACAAAAGTAATACGGCCGTCGCCGACCGCGTAGGTCAGCCGCCGGTTCACCCGGTACGTGCCGCCCTGCACATTCACCCAGGGCAGTGTGCGCAGCAGCCAGCGCGAGCTGATCTCCTGCATCTGGGGCGCGGACTTCGTGGTCGTGGCCAGGTTCCGCGCAGCCGCCGTGCCGAGACTCTGCTGCGGCTTGTCCTGCTGCGGACGAACCTCTTCGCCTACCGACATTCGG
The DNA here is from genome assembly GCF_030294945.1 of Streptomyces graminofaciens. Lineage (NCBI taxonomy): Bacteria > Bacillati > Actinomycetota > Actinomycetes > Kitasatosporales > Streptomycetaceae > Streptomyces > Streptomyces graminofaciens. The sequence goes on from NZ_AP018448.1 coordinate 5,006,069, forward strand.
ATTCCCCTCCGGGTATGCACTGATATCGCGGTCACCGATCTCACGAACCACCCTCGCACCAGCGAGCACGCCGGTGCTATTACACGAAAGAGCGGGAATGGATCTTAAAAGGCTGGGCATATCGAGGGACTTTGTCGACCACCGGAACTCACGCTTCCGCCTGTCCGGATCGGCTCGCACGGCGTACGAACGCCTGGTTCCGACGTCTGCGGCGACGGTACAAGCTGCGTACGAGACGGCCATGACCAGAGCGGCCGTCGTACAGCGCTAAGGAGTCGGTCATGGCCCCACCCATGTCCGCTGCCAGGTTTCTCGACATCCTCAGGAACGAGGGTGTGACCGTCGTCGAGGTCGGTGACTGGGAACATCACCATCGCAATCACAGGGGTCCGTGGGGACCTGTCCACGGCGTGATGATCCACCACACGGTCACATCCGGCGCCGAAGCCACCGTGCGGATCTGCCGCGACGGCTACGCGGGGCTGCCCGGCCCTCTGTGCCACGGCGTCATCACCAAGGACGGCCGCGTCCATCTGGTCGGCTACGGCCGCGCCAACCACGCGGGCCTCGGCGACGACGACGTCCTGAAGGCGGTCGTCGCCGAGAGGGCGCTCCCGCCGGACAACGAGGCCAACACCGACGGCAACCGCCACTTCTACGGCTTCGAGTGCGAGAACCTCGGTGACGGCGAGGACCCGTGGCCCGAGGCCCAGCTCGACGCCGTGGAAAGGGTCTCGGCCGCGATCTGCCGCCACCACCGCTGGACGGAGCGCTCGGTCATCGGCCACCTGGAATGGCAACCGGGCAAGACGGACCCCAAGGGCTTCACCATGGCCGCCATGCGGGAACGGATCCGCGACCGTCTGAATTAGGTCCGGGCGGCAGACCGCCGACAAGCAGACCCTCGGCCGAAGCACCGGAGTGCCGGAGCCCGGAGTCCGGAGAAGGGGTGTGCCGGGCCCCCGGCGCACCCCACCCACCCACAAGGTCCCGCCCCGGGCGAACCCGCCCCGCCCGGACAGATGTCCGACAATAGTCACGTGACACCCGCCGCGCCCCCCGACCCAACAGCCCCTGACTCGGCAGCCTCCGACCCGGCCTCCGCCCTGAGCCCCCGGCTGCCGTCCCCCCTCCAGGAAGTCACCGACGACCGTTTCGCGCGCCACGGCGTACGGCTGCTCCTCAAGCGCGACGACCTGATCCACCGGGAGCTGATCGGCAACAAGTGGCGCAAGCTCGCCCCGAACCTGGTCGCGGCTGCGGGACGCCCACTGCTCACTTTCGGCGGCGCCTACTCGAACCACCTGCGCGCCACCGCCGCCGCGGGCCGTCTCCTGGGCGTGCCCACCATCGGCGTCGTCCGCGGTCAGGAACTTGCCGACCGCCCCCTCAACCCCTCCTTGACCAGGTGCGTGGCCGACGGCATGCGGCTGCACTTCGTCGACAGGTCGACATATCGCCACAAGGCCGACCCGGACACCCTGACCGCCCTCCTCCACGCCACCGACGCCGAGGAGGCGTACGTCATACCCGAGGGCGGCAGCAACTCCCCTGCCGTACGCGGCTGCCGGGAGCTCGGCGTCGAGCTGCGCGGTCACGCCGACGTGGTGGCCGTCGCCTGCGGCACCGGCGGCACCTTCGCGGGCCTGGCCGCCGGCCTCGCCCCCGAGCAGCGCGCCCTCGGCATCCCCGTCCTCAAGGGCGGCTTCCTGGCGGCCGAGATCTCCGCCCTCCAGCAGCAGGCCTTCGGCCGCCGACGCGGCAACTGGTCCCTCGACGAACGCTTCCACTTCGGCGGCTACGCCCGCACGACCCCAGAGCTGGACGCCTTCGCAGACGAGTTCGAAGCCCGCCACAAAGTGGCCCTGGAGCGTCTCTATGTCGCCAAATTGCTGTACGGACTTCTGGCTCTCACAGCGGAGAACGCCTTCCCGCGCGGGACGACGATCGCCGCCGTGATCACCGGACGCCCGTTCCCCCCGCCCGCCGGATCCTAGGACGCCTCCCGGTAGGCCGCCGCCTCCTCGAGGTCCAGTCTGCGCAGCAGCGTCCGGAGCATCTCGTCGTCGATGTACCGGCCGTCGCGCAGCCGTACGAAGACCTCCCGCTCGGCGCCGATCATCTCGCGGGACAGGCGGTTGTAGGTGTGGTCGACGCTCTCGCCGGTCACGGGATTCACGGCGCCCAGCCGCTCCCACACTGCGTTGCGGCGCCGTTCCAGGACCATCCGCAGCCGGTCCACCAGCGGGGGCGGCAGCGCGTTGCTCTCGTCCGCCAGCAGTTCTTCGAGCCGGGCCTCGGCCACCCGGGAGGCCTGCGCCTGGGCGTTCGCCTCGGCGAGGGTCTCGGCCTGCGTGTCGCGCCCCGGCAGTCTCAGCAGCCGGATCAGCGGCGGCAGGGACAGCCCCTGGATGACCAGGGTGCCGATGACCGTCGTGAACGTCAGGAACAGGATCAGGTTCCGCTCCGGGAAGGCCTCGCCGCCGTGCACCGTGAGCGGGATCGAGAACGCGATGGCCAGGGAGACGACACCCCGCATGCCGGCCCAGGCGATGACGAAGGGCCCCTTCCAGGTGGGGTTCTCCTCCCGCTCCCTGATCCGCGCCGACAGCATCCGCGGCAGGAAGGTCGCCGGATACACCCAGACGAACCGGGACACGACGACGACAAGGAAGACGGCGACGGCGTACCAGGTGGCGCGCGCCCCCTCGTACTCCCCCAGCCCTTCGATCACGACCTTCAGCTGCAGTCCGATCAGCGCGAACACCGCGGACTCCAACAGGAAGGCGACCATTTTCCAGACGGCCTCCTCCTGGAGGCGGGTCGCGAAGTCGACCTGCCAGTTGCGGTAGCCGAGGTAGAGGCCGACGACGACCACGGCGAGCACCCCGGAGGCGTGCACCCACTCGGCGAGCCCGTACGCGACGAACGGGATCAGCAGGGAGAGGGTGTTCTGCAGAAGCGCCTCCTGCAGGTGGGTGCGCAGCCAGTGGATGGGCACCATCAGCAGCAGCCCCACCGCGATGCCGCCGATCGCCGCCACCAGGAACTCGGCGATCCCGCCGGCCCAGCTCGCGCCCTCGCCGACGGTGGCCGCGAGCGCCACCCGGTACGCGGTGATCGCGGTCGCGTCGTTCACCAGGGACTCGCCCTGGAGGATCGTCGTGACCCTCGACGGCAGCCCCACCCTGCGCGCGACCGCCGTCGCCGCGACCGCGTCCGGCGGCGCCACCACCGCGCCGAGCACCAGCGCGGCCGGCAGCGGCAGCCCCGGCACGACCAGGTACGCGGCCCAGCCCACGGCGAGCGTCGCGAAGAGCACGTATCCGACCGACAGCAGCGCCACGGGCCGCAGTTGGGCCCGCAGATCCAGGTACGAGCTGTCCGTGGCGGCCGTGTACAGCAGCGGCGGCAGGATCAGCGGCAGGACGATCTCGGGATCGAGCTCGTAGGCGGGGACGCCGGGCAGATACGAGACCACCAGCCCCACCGCGACCAGCAGCAGTGGTGCGGGCACCGGCGTACGCCGGGCGGCCCCGGCGACCGTCGCGCTCCCCGCGACCAGCAACAGCAAGGGCAGAAAGTGCATCGCTTCCCGCCGCCTCCTTTTTCCGCGCGGGCTTCCGCGCACCCGTCGTAACCTGGCAATCATGAAACAGTGCACGCACGCGGATGCGCTGCCGCTCCCCGAACCGGCACCCCTGAGCGAGACCTGTCCGGAGTGCCAGGCCGTCGGAGCGCACCCGATACAACTGCGGATCTGCCTGGTGTGCGGGCATGTGGGCTGCTGCGACTCCTCACCGGGGCGGCACGCGACCGAACACCACAAGGAGAGCGGCCACCCCATCATGCGCACCTTCGAGCCGGGCGAGAACTGGCGCTGGTGCTTCGTGGACCATGTACTCGTATGACAGGACCAACGACGAACACGTCACCGACCCCGTACGACGGAACCATCGCGTCCCGTGACACGTCGACGTACTCGTGTGACAAGGTTCGGCAGTCGGACGCCGGGGTACGTCAATCCGGCGCGCGCTCTTCCTATTTGAGACCCGCAGACCCCTAGACACCGTGCGTGTTCATGTGATTACTATGAGTGACAGCATGGGGCGGGGTCCCTGGGACAGGGAGCTTCGGAGCGCGGTAGCGTCACCGCTGAACCACATAGCGCGTTACCCCCGGGGGGCGACCCTCGGCCCCTGAAAAAGCTTGTACCACCTTGGAGGTGAGGGTGTCCCAGATCGCAGGCGAGCCCGGGACCCAGGACTTCGTGGAAGTCCGGCTGCCGGCCGCGGGTGCCTACCTGTCGGTGCTGCGTACGGCGACGGCCGGCCTCGCGGCCCGTTTGGACTTCACCCTCGACGAGATCGAGGACCTGCGCATCGCGGTCGACGAGGCCTGCGCGATCCTGCTCCAGCAGGCCGTGCCCGGCTCGGTGCTCAGCTGTGTCTTCCGCCTCGTCGACGACTCGCTCGAGGTCACGGTCTCGGCGCCGACCACGGACGGCCACGCCCCTTCGCGCGACACCTTCGCCTGGACCGTGCTGTCGGCCCTGGCGGGCAAGGTCTCCTCCGCGGTCGCAGCCGACAAAACCGTTTCGATCAGCCTCTACAAGCAGCGCGGCGCGGGACCCGGGCCGGCGTGAGGAGCGAGGACGGGCCGGTGCGGGACGAAGAACGCGGCACACGGGAGCTTCCCGCGGAGGCCGGGGGCGCACCCTGGCCGGGCGGAGTCGTGGGCTCGGGAGAGGGCGGCGGCCCCGACGGGCTGTCGCACCTGGCGGATGGCGTCGACGGCATCCCCGAGCAGGCCCGGCCGCACCCGGAGGACGACTCCCCCGCAGTGGCCGGGGCGGCTCGCCGGGCGGAGCCGGCCGGCGGCGAGGAGCGCGAGGCGCTCTCCGGCGTACGACACGATCCGGAGGGTGCCGTGACGAGCACCACGTCCTCACGAGGACGGACTGGGGCCTCCCCCGCTCGAGCACAGTCGGGAGCTGGGGGATCGGTGACGGCGGGCGGGACTATGAGCGAGCACGAGCGAGACGACGCACCTGGCGCGCAGCGCGTCCAGGTCACCCAGCACAACCCTCAGGACCGCAGTGGCGCACGGGCGATGTTCGTCGAGCTGCGCAAACTGCAAGAGGGCAGCACCGAGTACGCGGAGCTGCGCAACAAGCTGGTCCGGATGCATCTGCCGCTCGTGGAGCACCTCGCGCGCCGGTTCCGCAATCGCGGCGAGCCGTTGGACGACCTGACCCAGGTCGCCACCATCGGCCTGATCAAGTCGGTCGACCGTTTCGACCCGGAGCGCGGGGTGGAGTTCTCCACGTACGCGACGCCGACGGTCGTCGGCGAGATCAAGCGGCACTTCCGCGACAAGGGCTGGGCGGTGCGGGTCCCGCGCAGGCTCCAGGAGCTGCGTCTCGCGCTGACCACGGCGACGGCGGAGCTCTCGCAGCAGCACGGCCGCTCCCCCACCGTCCATGAGCTGGCCCAGAAGCTGGCCATCTCGGAGGAGGAGGTCCTGGAGGGCCTGGAGTCCGCGAACGCGTATTCCACGCTGTCCCTGGACGTCCCCGACACGGACGACGAGTCCCCGGCCGTCGCGGACACCCTGGGCGCGGAGGACGAGGCGCTGGAGGGCGTCGAGTACCGCGAGTCGCTCAAGCCCCTCCTGGAGGACCTTCCGCCCCGCGAGAAGCGGATCCTGTTGCTTCGCTTCTTCGGCAACATGACCCAGTCGCAGATCGCGCAGGAGGTGGGCATCTCCCAGATGCACGTCTCCCGCCTGCTGGCGAGGACCCTGGCCCAGCTGCGCGAGAAGCTGCTGGTGGAGGAGTAGGCCACAGCGCCGGCACCGGACAACCAACGCCCGGGCGCGCGGCTACCGCTTGGTTTCCTCCGTACGACCCGGCCCCTGAATCCCAAGGGCCTGGGTCGTCGCGGGATTGAGCAGCAGCACCAGCTCCGCGACGGCGACCACCGCCAGCACGATCCCCGCCGGAATCGCCACGCTGTCCGCCTGCAACAGGTTGTATGCCACCGGCAGCGCCATGATCTGTGTGATGACGGCCGGCCCCCGGCTCCAGCTGCGCCGCAGCAGCAGTCCGCGCGCGGCGATCAGCGGCAGCAGCGCCAACGCGATCAGCGTGATGCCCCCGGTGACGCCCGTGCTCAGATCGTCCGAGTCGCCGGTGAAGCCCAGGACGAGCATGGCGGCGCCCCCGACGAACAGCGCCACCCCCTCCAGCGCGGCCAGCGCCGCCGCGGCGGTCAGGCGCCCGGGGCGGGGCTCGGCGTCGGCGGTGTCCGATGTGGGGTTCTGCTCAGGGCTCACCCCTGAAGGGTAGCCGTCGCCCATCAGCCCACCCCGTACCCCGGTCCTCGCCCATCCCGGCGCGTGGCACGTGCTCCGCCGCCGCGCGCCCCCGCGTGCTCATCGTCACTACACGATCTCCGGCTTGATCCGCACCTCGGTATGGGCCGAGTACCACCCAGTAGGTACCCTGCAACGCATGCGTGCACTTCTCGTGGTCAACCCGGCGGCAACCACCACAAGCGCACGTACGCGCGATGTGCTGATCCACGCCCTCGCGAGCGAGATGAAGCTCGAGGTGGTCACCACCGAATACCGCGGTCACGCCCGGGATCTCGCCCGCCGGGCCGCGGACGGTGAGGGAGGCGTCGAACTGGTCGTCGCGCTGGGCGGCGACGGCACGGTCAACGAGGTCGTCAACGGCCTGCTGCACAGCGGCCCCGACCCCGAGCGCCTCCCCCGCCTCGCCGTCGTCCCCGGTGGCTCCACCAACGTCTTCGCGCGCGCCCTGGGCCTGCCCAACGACGCCGTGGAGGCAACCGGCGCACTCCTGGACGCCCTGCGCGAGGAACGCGAGCGTACGGTCGGCCTCGGTATAGCCGCGGGCACGCCGGGCACGGAGGACGAGTCGGTGCCGTCCCGCTGGTTCACGTTCTGCGCGGGCCTCGGTTTCGACGCGGGTGTGATCGGCCGGGTGGAACAGCAGCGCGAACGCGGCAAGAAATCCACACACGCTCTTTACCTTCGCCAGGCCTTCCGTCAGTTCTTGGAGGAGCCGCACCGCAGACACGGCACGATCACTTTGGAACGGGCCGGCGAGGAACCGATTTCCGATCTTGTGCTGTCCATAGTCTGCAACACCTCCCCGTGGACGTTTCTCGGCAATCGCCCGGTGTACGCGTCACCTAAGGCCTCGTTCGATAAAGGTCTCGACGTGCTCGGCCTGAGCCGGATGTCGACACCCGCACTTGCCCGTTATGCCACACAGTTGCTCACTTCGTCCCCCACTCGCGGACCCCAGGGCAAGCACGCGGCCTCCCTGCACGACCTGACCGAGTTCACCTTGCATTCGAAGGTCCCCCTCCCCCTCCAGATGGACGGCGACCACCTCGGACTGCGTACGAGCGTGACGTTCACAGGCGTACGCCGTGCACTGCGTGTGATTGTGTGAGCGGAACGGGCAAAAGTCCTTCCACTCGAACGTTTAGGCCAGGATCCACCCCATGGAAGTACGGCTGTGACACAGTCGACACCGAGGAATCAAAAAAAACTTTCCGGAAGGGGTTGTATCCGCCGCTGAGGTTTGCGAGTCTCTACGTGGCGCTCGGGACAGCCCGCAACATCGGCTCAAGAGAGCGCCGGAACCCCTCCTCAAAACACAGGACCACACCAGTCCGTCTGGTGATCGTCCCTTCACTTGTTGAGGGATTCGTGAAAGCGTTCACATTCACAAGCAACGTGCATGTAATACCAAGGAGAGGTAGCAGCCATGGACTGGCGTCACAACGCCGTTTGCCGCGAGGAAGACCCCGAGCTCTTCTTCCCTATCGGCAACACTGGTCCTGCGCTGCTGCAGATCGAGGAAGCCAAGGCTGTCTGCCGTCGCTGCCCGGTGATCGAGCAGTGTCTGCAGTGGGCGCTTGAGTCCGGCCAGGACTCCGGCGTCTGGGGTGGTCTCAGCGAGGACGAGCGCCGCGCCATGAAGCGCCGCGCCGCCCGCAACCGGGCACGTCAGGCCTCTGCCTGACATCCCACCCAGCAAATAGCCTGAGCTTGGCGGCGCGTACAGCGAGTACGCATCTCCCGCCCCCGAGCCGCAGCGCGCAGTGCCCCCGATGCGCCTAATCAGCCACGAGCCTGAGCCCCGGACCACTTGATGGTCCGGGGCTCAGTGCTGTTCGCGGCTGCTACGTGACTGCTTGCGCGGCTTCCTCTTGTCCGCTCGTGGGTGTGCACTACTTCTGGGCGCGCACCGGGAGGTCGAGGATCACCTGGGTGCCCCGCTCCGGAGCCGGGACCATGTCGAAGGTGCCGCCCAACTCGCCCTCCACCAGCGTCCGTACGATCTGCAGACCCAGGTTCCCCGAGCGGTGCGGGTCGAAGCCCTCGGGCAGGCCCACGCCGTTGTCCTGGACGGTGACGAGGAGACGGGTCTCCTTGGTGGTGCCGCCACGCACGGCCGAGACCTCGACGGTGCCGGTGTCGCCCTCGCGGAAACCGTGTTCGAGGGCGTTCTGCAGGATCTCGGTGAGGACCATGGAGAGCGGGGTCGCGACCTCCGCGTCCAGGATGCCGAAGCGTCCGGTGCGCCGGCCGGTGACCTTGCCCGGGGAGATCTCGGCGACCATGGCGAGCACCCGATCGGCGATCTCGTCGAACTCCACGCGCTCGTCCAGGTTCTGGGAGAGCGTCTCGTGCACGATCGCGATCGAACCGACCCGTCGTACGGCCTCTTCGAGGGCTTCGCGGCCGCGCTCGGACTCGATGCGCCGGGCCTGGAGACGGAGCAGCGCGGCGACCGTCTGGAGGTTGTTCTTCACCCGGTGGTGGATCTCCCGGATGGTCGCGTCCTTGGTGATCAACTCGCGCTCGCGGCGACGGAGTTCGGTCACATCGCGGAGCAGGACCAGGGAACCGATGCGCGGGCCCTTGGGCTTGAGGGGGATCGCCCGGAACTGGATCACCCCGTCGTCCGACTCGATCTCGAACTCACGCGGCGCCCAGCCGCTCGCCACCTTCGCCAGCGCCTCGTCCACCGGGCCCCGGGAGGGGGCGAGTTCGGCGGTCGTACGGCCGAGGTGGCAGCCTACGAGGTCGGCGGCGAGGCCGAGGCGGTGGTACGCGGAGAGGGCGTTCGGTGAGGCGTACTGGACGATGCCGTCGGCGTCGAGCCTGATCAGGCCGTCACCGACGCGCGGCGAGGCGTCCATGTCGACCTGCTGGTCGGGGAACGGGAACGCGCCGGCGGCGATCATCTGGGCCAGGTCGGAGGCGCTCTGGAGGTAGGTCAGCTCCAGGCGGCTCGGGGTGCGCACAGTCAGCAGGTTGGTGTTGCGCGCGATGACGCCGAGGACGCGTCCCTCACGTCGTACGGGGATCGACTCGACCCGTACGGGCACCTCCTCGCGCCACTCCGGGTCGCCCTCGCGGACGATGCGGCCCTCGTCGTGCGCGACATCGAGGAGGGGGCGCCGGCCGCGCGGGACCAGGTGGCCGACCATGTCGTCCTGGTACGAGGTGGGGCCGGTGTTGGGGCGCATCTGGGCCACGGAGACATAGCGGGTGCCGTCACGCGTGGGGACCCAGAGGACGAGGTCGGCGAAGGAGAGATCGGAGAGAAGCTGCCACTCCGACACCAGCAGATGCAGCCACTCCAGGTCGGAGTCGCTGAGGGCGGTGTGCTGGCGGACCAGTTCGTTCATGGAGGGCACGGGTGCGAGCGTACCTGGCGGTACGGACATGACCGGAAACGGAGGCTCGCGCGGCCCCTGGAGCACCCGCGGGCCGCGGCGCCTGGGAGGGACCCTCAACCCTCCCGGCACCGCAGCCCGGAGCAACATCGGCCGTGGGGTGTGCGGTCCCAGTCGGCCGAAGGATGAGGAGCCGGAGCAGTCAGGGCAGAGAGCGCCGGTTCCTCGATCCGCCTTCCTGTGCGGGGAAGGCGGAGGCTTGTTGTCGATCGCGCGCGATCCTCCACGGCCGGGGGCCGCTGATCGATCACATGCTCTACCACGCATTGTTGACTAGACCACTGCCTGTGTCCATGCGTTGGCGGATGTTTGTTGTTGTTCCATTGTCCGACATCTGCCGAAGGGCTTACCCGCAGAGTAGCCCGCTTCGGCCCGGGGCCGGGTCGGAATGCCGTGGCAGGTCCCGGAGCCGGTCCCACGGCAAGTCCTGTGGCACGTCAGGCTCGGGGCCAGATCGCCATGGCGAGTTCGGCGAGCGCTTCCAGTTCCTGCCTGCTCGCGCCGTCGCGCGCCTGCTGGGACATGCCCTGGATGACTGCGCCGGCATGACGGGCCAGGCTGGCGGCGTCGGTGTCGGCGGGCAGTTCACCGGCCGCGATGCCGGCTCTTATGCGGCTCTCGAACGCGGCGATGGTGGCGTTGCGCCGCTCGCGCAGGGATTCCGCGACCTCCGGGGTCGAGCAGTTGACTGCCGCTTGGGCGTAGAGGCAGCCGTGCGGGTGGCCGGGGTCGGTGTACATGACGGCCGCCTCCCGCAGCGTCCGCGCCACAGCGGCGCAGGCGGTGGGTTCCTCGGCGAGGGCACGGTCGCCGAACGAGGCGTACCGGGCGCCGTAAGCGAGAACGACCTCCTGGAAGAGCGCCTGCTTGTCGCCGAAGGCCGCGTACATGCTCGGGGCGCCGATGCCCATGACGCGGGTGAGGTCGGAGACGGAGGTCGCCTCGTAGCCGCGTTCCCAGAACGCGAGGAGCGCCTTCTCCAGGGCGGTCTCCCGGTCGAAGGAGCGCGGACGCCCACGGGACCTGGACACGGGCCCGACCTTCGACTGCACGCTTGTCTTCTCCTCGTCGCTCACCATGGGATGCATTTTATAGCGAGCACTAGAGAAATGTCGGCGGCCTGCTGTACGGTCTTTTCTGTAGCGACCACTAGGAAATTACGAAGGGGGCGTGGGCATGAGCGTGCTCGCGGGCAGGACGGCGCTGGTCACAGGGGCGAGCAGGGGGATCGGACGGGCGGTTGCCGAGCGGCTGGCGCGCGACGGGGCGCGGGTCGCCGTGCACTACGGCAGCAACGAGGCGGCGGCGAAGGAGACGGTGACCGCGATCGAGGCGGCCGGCGGCAGCGCCTTCGCGCTCCGGGCCGAGCTCGGGGTGCCGGGCGACGCGGAGACATTGTGGGAAGCCTTCGACCGGGAAGCGCAGGGCGTGGACATCCTGGTCAACAACGCGGGCATGGCGGTCTTCGCCACCGTGGCCGAGACGGACGAGGAGATGTACGAGCGGACACAGGCGGTCAACGCCAGGGCGCCGTTCTTCATCGTCAAGCACGGTCTGCGGCGGCTGCGGGACCACGGCCGGATCATCAACGTCACGGCGGTCACGGACGCCGCCATAGCCCCCATCGCCGCCACGCACATGGCGAAGGGCGCGGTCACGACCCTGACCCGCTCCCTCGCGGCCGAACTGGCACCGCGCGGCATCACCGCCAACTCCGTCGGGCCCGGCTTCATCGACACCGACCTGACGCGGGCGGCCCTCGCCGACCCGGCCGTGCGTGCGCACGCCGAGGCCGTCTCGGTCCTCAAGCGTGTCGGCACGGCCTCCGACGTGGCGGACGTGGTGGCGTTCCTGGCCTCGCCCGACTCCCGCTGGATCACGGGCCAGCACATGGACGCGACGGGGGGTTCGCTGCTGAGCCTGCACTAGGACCTGCCGTCGAATTCCCGCCGTCCGCCCGGGTCGACCCCTGTGGAGGAGCGGCCACCCCTGCTAGATTGGTCTACACCACATGACGGAGGTGCTTGGCCCCCTGGGTTGCGGTCGAGCCCTCTTGAGCCCTTACTTTCCAGATCGGCAGGCCCAGCGTGGAAGTTGTCATCGTTCCGGATGCCAAGGCGGGTGGCGAGCTCATAGCCGAGGCGATGGCCCAGTTGCTCCGGCACAAGCCCGACGCGCTGCTCGGGGTGGCCACGGGGTCGACCCCGCTGCCCATCTACGAGGCACTGACGGCGAAGGTGCGCGCCGGAGGCGTGGATGCCTCGCGGGCGCGAATAGCGCAGCTCGACGAGTACGTGGGGCTGCCGGCCGAGCATCCCGAGTCGTATCGCTCGGTGTTGCGCCGGGAGGTGCTGGAGCCGCTGGGGCTCGGTATGGACGCGTTCATGGGGCCGGACGGCACCGCCGAGGACGTGCTCGGGGCGTGCGCCTCGTACGAAAGGGCGTTGACCGAGGCCGGGGGCGTGGATCTGCAGTTGCTCGGCATCGGGACGGATGGGCACATCGGGTTCAACGAGCCGTGCTCCTCGCTCGCGTCCCGGACGCGGATCAAGACGCTCACGGAGCAGACCCAGGTCGACAACGCGCGCTTCTTCGGCGGGGACATCGAGCAGGTGCCGCACCATGTGATCACCCAGGGCATCGGCACGATCCTGGAGGCACGGCATCTGGTGCTGCTCGCGACGGGCGAGGGCAAGGCGGACGCGATCGCGGCGACCGTGGAGGGGCCGGTGGCCGCGGTGTGCCCGGCGTCGGCGTTGCAGCTGCATCCGCATGCGACGGTGGTGGTGGACGAGGGGGCGGCGTCCAAGCTGAAGCTGGCGGACTACTTCCGGCACACGTATGCGCACAAGCCTGCCTGGCAGGGGATCTAGGGCGTGTTTCGAAAGTGGCGTCGTCCGCCCGGAGGGCGGGGCCCGCGGCGTCTGGTGCGGTGCATCGCAAGGCGGAGGGTCGTCCACGTACTGGGCGTACGCGGACGACCCCGACAACGCGGCGAGGTGCCGTGCCAGGCGTCGCGGGGCAGACGGGACTTTCGAAACACGCCCTAGTAGGGCTTGGTCAGATTCGTATCGGTGTGGGTATGTCGCGATGGCAGGTGGGGCAGGCTCCGGCCCAGGTGGCGAGGAGTGTCTGCAGTTCCCGGACGATCTGGTAGAGACTCACACCTGCGCTGCGTCTTTTGGGTCTCGTGCCATCCGTTGCAGGGTGCAGAAGGCGTGGGCGGCGGAGACGAGGGTGACGTGGTGATGCCAGCCGCCCCAGGTGCGGCCCTCGAAGTGGGCCAGGCCCAGGGCCTGTTTCATCTCGCGGTAGTCGTGCTCGATGCGCCAGCGCAGCTTGGCCAGCCGCACCAGCGTGGCCAGCGGCATCCCGGAGGGCAGGTTCGACAGCCAGAACTGCACCGGTTCGCTCTCACCGGCAGGCCATTCGGCCAGCAGCCGGCGTTCTGGCAGTTCAGGATCGTCGCCGGCCTTGCAGATGCCGCGTCCGGCCGGGCGGATGCGCAGGGCGACGAACCGCGAGTACATGCGCTTGAAGCCACTTTGGCCCTTGCCCGCCCGGGAGCCTTCCCGCCAGGACACCGGCCGTGCGGCCGTCCGGCCGACTGCGATGACCAGGTCCTTCATGCTCTGCGCAGGCTCGGGGTACTGAATTTTCGGTGGCCGGCCGGTGCCCGCATAGACGGGCTGGACGGGCCGGGCGCCGGCGGGCTGGGCGGTATGGCGGGAGGAAATCCCCACCACATAGGGCAGCTTGCGCTCCTCCAGACCCAGGCGGAAGGCGGCGGCATCACCGTATCCGGCGTCCGCGACCACCAGGGGAACGTCGACGCCCCATGACCGGGCCTCGTCGATCATGTCAAGCGCCAGCTGCCACTTCTCCACATGCCCCACCTGGGCGGGAATCCCGCAGCGGCCGCGGCGGGCGATCTTGTCCGCATCGGCCTCCGGCGAGGCGGGATCCCAGGATGCCGGCAAGAACAGCCGCCAGTTGACGGCCGCGGAGGCACGGTCATTGGCCAGGTGCAGGGAGACGCCCACCTGGCATTTGGTGACCTTGCCCGCGGTGCCGGTGTACTGCCGCGACACACAAGCCGAGGCATCCCCGTCCTTCAAAAAGCCGGTGTCATCCACGATCAACGCCTCCACGCCGATCACGTCCTGCATCCTCCAGGCCAGCCGGGCCCGCACATACGCGGGATCCCACGGACTGGAGGTGATGAAGTGAGCCAGTGCCTGCCGGTTGCCGTCCTCGCCCAGACGGGCCGCCATCGGCTCCACCGACTTGCGCCGCCCGTCCAGCAGCAGCCCGCGCACATACGCCTGCCCCCACCGCCGCTGATCGGCACGGAAGAACCCGTCGAACAACCCCGCCGCGAACGCCTCCAAGTCCTCCCGGACCGAGGCCATCTCCTCAGGTGTCACACCATTCCAACGACGCTCAAAGAGCAGTGGACACGCATCCACAAGTGAAGATGACCAAGCCCTACTAGGGCCGGTGAGTCAGTAGGACGCAGACAGGCGCCGAGGTCCCCGGAAGTGGGGGCCGTCGGCGCCTACGCGTAGCAGGGCTTGCGGTCGTCGGGCAGGTGCCGGCCGGTGGGTGGTGTGTGCCCACCCGTTCCGTCCCGGCGAAAATGGGTGGGCAGACGCCACGCCGTGGCTACGAGGGGGCCTGCGGCACAGCAGCAGGAGGTGCGAGCCACCCCCCGCCCACCAGCAGGAGGGTGCGGGTCGCCGCCTCCATGCCGCCGCGAGGTTGGGAGCCGCCGCCCGCTCCGGGGGGCTACCGCACCCCCGCGATGACCTCCGCCGCTGCTCTTCCGCATACGGGGGCCGCGCCGTGGGTCGCGATGTGGAGGGCGCCTCTTGGTGGGGCCTGGGGGATGCCCATTTCGACGACGATCGTGTCGGGGCGGGTGGTGAGGAGGGTGTTCAGGGCTTCCGTCATCCAGGGGTGGCGGTGTTCGTCGCGGACCACGGCGACGATGCGGCGTGTGCCCGCGACGGCCAGGGCGGAGGCGCCCGCGCTGTCGCCCGCGAATGTGCCGGTCTCGGTGCCGGGGCGGAGGCGTGCCAGGTCGGCGGCGACGCCCCAGGGTGTCTCGTCGCCCACGGCGATGTTGACGACCGGAGTGAAGGCAGCGACGTAGAGGGGGTGGGTTGTGGGCTCGTACGGGTCGGCGCTTGTAAGCCGGAGTGCGCGGCGGGCCGCGGTCAGGCCGATGGTCTCGCGGGCCGGTCCGGCCGAGACCCCGGGTGTCCGGGCCGTGCTGCGCGCCAGTGACCGTACGCGGGACGCCGCGTCGGCGAGGCGTTCCTCGGGGAGGGTGCCGGCGCGTACGGCCGCGACCAGGGCGTCGCGCAGGCGGCGTATCGTCTCGTCGTCCGCGAGGCCGCCGCCCACGCAGATCGCGTCGGCGCCTGCGGCGAGGGCGAGGGCGCTGCCGTGCTCGATGCCGTAGGTGCCGGCGATGGCCTGCATCTCCATGCCGTCGGTGACGATGAGGCCCTCGTAGCCGAGGCCGCGGCGGAGGAGATCGGTGAGGATGCCCGGGGACAACGTTGCCGGGTGGTCGGGATCCAGGGCCGGGACGAGGATGTGGGCGCTCATGATCGCGCGGGTGCCGGCGGCGATGGCGGCGCGGAAGGGTGCCAGTTCGCGGGCCTCCACCAGGGAGCGCTCGGCGTCGATGCGGGGCAGGGCCAGGTGGGAGTCGACCGCGGTGTCGCCGTGGCCCGGGAAGTGCTTGGTGCAGGCGGCGACGCCGGCGGACTGCAGGCCGGTGACGTAGGCCGCCGTATGGCGGGCGACCAGGTCGGGGTCGGCGCCGAAGGAGCGTACGCCGATGACAGGGTTGGCCGGGTTCGAGTTCACGTCCGCCGAGGGCGCCCAGTTGAAGTTGACGCCGCACTCGGCCAGGCGGCGGCCCAGTTCGTGGGCGACCTGCCGGGTCAGTTCCACGTCGTCGACCGCGCCCAGGGCGTGGTTGCCCGGGAAGGAGGAGCCGGTGCGGACCTCCAGGCGGGTGACGTCGCCACCCTCCTCGTCGATCGCGACCAGGACGTCCTCGCGTTCGGCACGCAACTGGGCGGTCAGGGCGGCGAGTTGTTCGGGCGAGGTGATGTTGCGGCCGAAGAGGCCGACGGAGGCGAGGCCCTCGCCGAGGCGGCGCAGCAGCCAGTCGGGGGCGGTGGTGCCCGTGAACCCGGGCTGGAGGACCGTCAGCACGTCTCGCGTCAGAGTGTCCGTGCCAGTGGCGAATGTCGTCATCGGGTGGGGTTATCCCTTCACGGCGCCCGCGGTGAGGCCCGCGGCCATCTTGCGCTGGACGAGGAGGAACAGGACGACGATCGGCACGGCCATCATCGTGGAGCCGGCCATCATCGGGGCGTATTCGGTGCCGTGCTTGGTGGTGAAGTTGCCGAGCCAGACGGTCGCGGTCTGGTTCTGCTGGCTCATCAGCATCAGGGCGTACAGGTACTCGTTCCACGCCTGGATGAAGCCGTAGACCGAGGTCGCGACCATGCCGGGGGCGAGGAGAGGGAAGACCACGCGGAGGAAGGCGGTGGTGCGGGAGCAGCCGTCGACCATGGCCGCCTCCTCCAGCTCGCGCGGGATGTTGACGATGAAGCCGCGCAGGGTCCACACCGTGAACGGGAGGATGAAGGTCAGATAGGTGATGATCAGGCCACTGAGGCGGTCGTACTGGCCGAGGTCGTTCAGGAGCAGGAAGACCGGGATGATCATCGCGACGAGCGGGACCATCTGGACCGCCAGGATGGCGACGATCACGACCTTGCGGCCGCGGAAGGCGAAGCGGGAGATGGCGAGGGCGGCCAGCATGCCGACGAAGATGCCGATCACCACCACCGTGAGGGACACGACGAGGCTGCGGCCGACCGGGCCCCAGAAGTCGGCGATGTCCAGTGCCCGGCCGAAGTTGGCGAGGGTGACGGACGTCGGCAGCAGGCTGGGGTCGGGGTCGATGGCGTCCTTCGCGGGCTTGAACGCCGTGTTCAGCATCCAGTAGACGGGGAAGCCCGCAGTGACGAAGACGAACAGGCCGAGGAGGTTCCAGCCGAGCTTGGACCTCCGGGGACCGGAGACAGTGGCAGTACTCATTCGACCTCTCCGATCTTCAGCATCTGGCGCATGTAGACCCCGATCACACCGAGCAGCAACAGCACGGTCAGCAGGGCGATCGCCGAGCCCTGCGCGTAGTCGTTGACCACGAACGCCTTGTCGTACGAGTAGGTGGTGAGCAGTTGGAACTCGGGCTCCGGGTGGCCGCCCCGCATCACGAAGACCTGCGGGAAGACGCCCATGTCCCAGATGACCGACAGGGTCGTGAGCATCACGATGATCGGCTTGAGGATGGGGAGGGTGACGTAGCGGAACACGCCCCACGCGCCGGCGCCGTCGAGGCGGGCGGCCTCCTCCAACTCCTTGGGGACCTGGGTGAGTCCGGCGCTGAGGGTGATGACGACGAACGGCACCGCGCCCCACACCACGAGGAGCGTGATGACGGCCAGGCCCTCGGTACCGCTGGCGAACCAGTTGTGGCCGATCATGTCGACGCCGGGGAGCTTGCTGAGGAGCGCGTTGAAGATGCCGTAGTCGGAGTCGAAGAGCCACTTGAAGACGGTGGTGGCCACGATGATCGGCATGCCCCAACTCGCCACGAGCGCGATGTTGATGAGCGTCTTCACCCAGCCGGACACCCGCTGGAGCAGCAGGGCGATCAGCATGCCGATGACCATCGTGAAGATCACGCAGGAGGCGGCGAAGACGACGGTCCGTACGGTGACGGCCCAGAACTCGCTGTCGCCCAGCACCTCGGTGAAGTTGTCGAAGCCGACCGACTCCGCCGGCTTGAAGCCCCACAGCTGGGACTGGCCGAACTTCTGGAAGGACAGGGTGACCAGCCGGACCAGCGGATAGCCGAGGACGAGGGCGAGGATCAGCAGGCAGGGCGCCAGCAGGGCCCAGGGGACGGTGGCACCGCCGCCGGGAGTCCGCTTTCTGCCCGGCCGTTGCGGGGCCGCCGGCGGTGGCTGGGGGGCGGGCCGCGCGGGCGGCACCTTGGCGGTTGTGGTCGTGTCTGCGGCACTCATCGCGCGCTCCTCAGCAGTCCCTTGGGTCGTACGGGAAGCCGCGCCCCGTAACCGTGCGAAGTGTGATGGTTACGGTGTGCTGGCGAGAACCAAGCTGGCACAGCAACGTCCTTGCAGGCTTTGCGTATCCGGGCTGGTTCCAACCCGGCTGGTGCTGATCGTGTAAGACCCGGTCGCTCGGTGAGCGACCGGGCCACGTGAGCCAGGAATTCACCGCCTTCGGGCAGTGGAGGGCTCAATTGGCGTTGATGACCTTGTCGATTGCGGCGTCCGCTTCCGCGGCCGCCGCCTCGACCGACTTCTTGCCGGTGCCGATGCTCTGCAGCATGGTCTGCAGGACCTGGGCCTTCTCGACCTGGCCCCATCCCGGTGCCATCGGGACGAACCAGTTGGACTCGGCCGCGGTGGCCGGGACGGCGGTCGCCGGGTCGTCCTTCAGGGTGGCGAGGTCGGTCTTGTTGTTGGGCAGGTTGCCCTTGGCCATCAGACCCTTCTGGCCGGAGGAGCCCGCGAACGCGTTGATCCACTCGGCGGCGACGGCCTGGGCGTCGGACTTCACCGGGACGGCGAGGTCGGAGCCGCCGAGGAAGACGGGGAGGTTCTTCCCGGAGGGGCCGGGCATCACGAAGTTCTCGACGTTGCCGGCGAGCTTGCCGGTCTTGTCGTTCTCCTTCGCCGCGGCGGTCGCGCCCTCCCAGGCGGGGGCGAAGATCATGCCGGACTTGCCCTGGCCGTAGACGATGTAACGGTCGGACTCGTCCTTGGTCTTGTCGCCGTGCATGTACGTGTCGACGACGTTCTTGAACTCGTTGAGGCCCTTGACGGACTCGGGTGAGGAGAGGTTGCCCTTCCACTGGCCGCCCGACTCGACGGCTATGGAGCCGCCGGCGTCGTAGACGAAGGACATGGCCGCGTACCAGTCGCGGGTCGGCTGGTACCAGGCGCTGAACTTCTTGCCCTGCTTCTTCTGCACCTTGCCGAGGGCGGCGGTCAGCTCGTCGTAGGTCTTCGGCGTGGACTTGACGCCCACCGCGGCGAAGACGTCCTTGCGCCAGTTGGCGACGCGGCCGCCGGCGTAGTACGGGACGCCGTACGTCTTGCCCTCATAGGTGACGGAGGCCTTGAGACCGTCCAGCCAGGCATCGGAGTTGTCGAACTTCGCCGGGTCGACGGGGGCGAAGGCGCCCTTGACCATGTAGCCGAGCATCTCGGTGTTGCCCATCTCGACCACGTCGGGGGCCTTGTCGGTGGCGAGGACGGCGTCGAGCTTGGCGTTCTTGTCGGGCCAGCCGTAGTACTCGTGATTGATCTTGATGCCCGGGTGCTTCTTCTTGACCGCCGCATCGGCCGCCTTGACCAGTTCCGGCCAGTTGTTCTGCGCGTCGACCGTGAGCCAGACCGTCAGCTCCTTGGCGTCCGCACCGGTGTCCGAGCCCCCGCTCTCGCCGTTCCCGCATGCCGCGATGGAGACCATCATGCCCGCGACACAGATCGCGGTTGTCAGCTTGCGCTTCACGCCACCCTCCTCAGGGATGCCCTTGCTCAGGGATGCCACAAACCCCCCTGCTCCCCGCGGCGACAGACGTACCGCCCATGGGGCCGGGACCTGGACCAATGGTGTAGACCAGTACGCCGGAGCTTGGCTCAGACCAATCGGTGTGTCAAGGGGGTGCGATACGGCTCCGACCAGCCGTTATGCGACCTACATATGCAAGAACCTTTAAGTAAGAAGGCGGCGAAATCCGCGCCGTTGGGTCACACTCTTCGGGTAGACCACTTCGCCCTCGCGGAGCAGACCAGCGAGACTCGCTCCGTGGACTAGACCAGCGGGGGGTGTGGGGGTATACAGAAGGATCACGCCACAAGGAGCCGGGAAGGCGGAGCATGAGCACCGACGTCAGCAGTGCGGAGAACGAGAACGGGACGACCGTCCGTACCGCCCGTGTGCCCAAGTACTACCGCCTGAAGAAGCACCTGCTCGACATGACCGAAACGCTGCCGCCCGGCACCCCGGTCCCGCCCGAGCGCACGCTGGCCGCCGAGTTCGACACCTCACGCACGACCGTGCGCCAGGCGCTGCAGGAGCTGGTGGTCGAGGGGCGGCTGGAGCGCATCCAGGGCAAGGGCACGTTCGTGGCCAAGCCGAAGGTCTCACAGGCGCTGCAACTCACCTCGTACACCGAGGACATGCGGGCCCAGGGCCTCGAACCCACCTCTCAGCTGCTCGACATCGGCTACATCACCGCGGACGACACGCTGGCGGGTCTGCTCGACATCACGGCCGGCGGCCGGGTCCTGCGGATCGAGCGCCTCCGTATGGCGAACGGCGAGCCGATGGCGATCGAGACGACCCACCTGTCCGCCAAGCGCTTCCCGGCTCTGCGCAGGTCCCTGGTCAAGTACACGTCCCTCTACACCGCGCTCGCCGAGGTCTACGACGTCCATCTCGCCGAGGCCGAGGAGACGATCGAGACCTCGCTGGCGACCCCGCGCGAGGCCGGCCTGCTCGGCACGGACGTGGGCCTGCCGATGCTGATGCTCTCCCGCCACTCGCTGGACAAGGAGGGGCAGCCGGTGGAGTGGGTGCGGTCGGTGTACCGGGGGGACCGGTACAAGTTCGTGGCGAGGCTCAAGAGGCCCACGGACTGAGGCCGCGTTGCGGTGTGGCGCTTCCCCGCCGCCCCAAGTGGGCCACACCTTCGTGAATCATTTGCGCGCACACGCCCGGGAGCGGCCGCTTCCGTCCCGGCGAGACTTCGAACGCCTGCGGACGGACCGGCGGGAGTCCGATCCCTGGCAGGGGTTCCGCTGCTGCTGAGCTGCGCGACGGGCTTGTTGCACGGCGCACTGGTTGTGCCGCACATCCGTTATGCGGGCGGGGTTCCCTAACGCGGAAGCGTCCCTTAGATTTCCTGCGCGTTGCACACGTGATCACGAGTCATCACAGGTATCGGTGAGGGGACGGAGCCTTGACATGTCAGACGCGCCTGAAGTGAAACCACCGGTGGTGACACCGGTCCGGGTGGTCATCGCCCTGTGTCTGTTCGCCCCGTTCGTGGCGATGCTCTGGGTCGGCGCGTACGCCAAGCCGGACCCGGCGTTCATCGGCATCCCGTTCTTCTACTGGTACCAGATGGCCTGGGTGCTGATCTCCACGGCGCTCACGGCCACCGCGTACGTGCTCTGGCAGCGTGACCAGCGTGCCCGCAAGTCGCAGGCCCCGGTCCGGTCGCAGAACGGGGGTGTCGCGAAGTGAAGGACGGCGTGAACGGCGTCGCACTCGCCGTATTCATCTTCTTCTTCCTGGCCGTCACGGTCATGGGCTTCCTGGCCGCGCGCTGGCGCAAGGCCGAGAACGAGAACAGCCTCGACGAATGGGGCCTCGGTGGCCGCTCGTTCGGCACCTGGGTCACGTGGTTCCTGCTCGGCGGCGACCTCTACACGGCCTATACGTTCGTGGCGGTCCCGGCGGCGATCTACGCGGCGGGCGCGGCGGGCTTCTTCGCGGTGCCGTACACGATCCTGGTGTACCCGCTGATCTTCACCTTCCTCCCCCGCCTGTGGTCGGTGTCGCACAAGCACGGCTATGTGACGACCTCGGACTTCGTGCGCGGCCGCTGGGGCTCGAAGGGGCTGTCGCTGGCGGTGGCCCTGACCGGCATCCTGGCAACGATGCCATACATCGCGCTCCAGCTCGTCGGCATCCAGGCGGTGCTGGACGTGATGGGTGTCGGCGGCGGTGAGAACACCAACTGGTTCGTCAAGGACCTGCCGCTGCTGATCGCGTTCGGTGTGCTGGCCGCGTACACGTACTCGTCCGGCCTGCGCGCGCCCGCGCTGATCGCCTTCGTCAAGGACACCCTGATCTACATCGTCATCGCGGTGGCGATCATCTACATCCCGATCAAACTGGGCGGCTTCGACGAGATCTTCGCCAAGGCGGGCGAGGCGTACGGCCAGATCAACCCGGCGACGGGCAAACCGCGCGGGGCGCTGGTACCGCCCGAGGTGAACCAGTGGACGTACGCGACCCTCGCCCTCGGCTCGGCGCTCGCGCTCTTCATGTATCCGCACTCGATCACGGCGACGCTCTCCTCGCGCAGCCGTGAGGTGATCCGCCGCAACACCACGATCCTCCCGCTCTACTCCCTGATGCTGGGCCTGCTCGCGCTGCTGGGCTTCATGGCGATCGCGGCCGGGGTGAAGGTGACCAACGGGCAGCTGGCCATCCCGCAGCTCTTCGAGACCATGTTCCCGGACTGGTTCGCGGGCGTGGCCTTCGCGGCGATCGGCATCGGTGCGCTGGTGCCGGCGGCGATCATGTCCATCGCGGCGGCAAACCTCTTCACCCGCAACATCTACAAGGACTTCATCAAGCCGGACGCGACCCCGGAGCAGGAGACCAAGGTCTCCAAGCTGGTGTCGCTGCTGGTGAAGGTGGGGGCCCTGGTCTTCGTCCTGACGATGGACAAGACGGTCGCGATCAACTTCCAGCTCCTGGGCGGCATCTGGATCCTCCAGACCTTCCCGGCTCTGGTCGGCGGCCTCTTCACCCGCTGGTTCCACCGCTGGGCACTGCTCGCCGGCTGGGCGGTGGGCATGCTGTACGGGACGCTGGCCGCGTACGGGGTGGCCTCGCCCACGCAGAAGCACTTCGGCGGGTCCTCGGCGGAGATTCCCGGGATCGGGGAGATCGGCTACATCGGTCTCACCGCGTTCGTCCTGAACCTGGTGGTGACGGTCGTCCTCACCTTCGTCCTGCGTGCGGCCAAGGCCCCCGAGGGCGTGGACCAGACCAAGCCGGAGGACTACACGGCGGACGCGGGCGACGCGGGGGTGCAGGTGGAGCTGCCGCCGGCTACGGCGGGGTCGAGCCACTAGGGCGTGTTTCGAAAGTGGCGTCGTCCGCCCGGAGGGCGGGGCCCGCGGCGTCTGGTGCGGTGCATCGCAAGGCGGAGGGTCGTCCGCGTACTGGGTGTACGCGGACGATCCCGACAACGCGGCGAGGTGCCGTGCCAGGCGTCGCGGGGCAGACGGGACTTTCGAATACACGCCCTAGATCCATGGTCTTCTCGGGCCGGGGGCGGGATCTCGCCCCCGGCCCTCCTGCTTGCCGCGACTACGCTGGACCTCGTGACCGCCCTCGCTCCGATCGTCCTCGACAGCGACCCCGGCATCGACGACGCCGTGGCCCTGCAGTACCTGCTCGGCACGGGCCTGTGGGACCTCAAGGCGTACACGTCGGTCGGCGGCAACCTCCCCGCGGACGCCACCTACCGGAACGCCCGAGCGCTCGCGCGGGCCATGCGCATCGACGACGACGTCCCCGTGCACCGCGGCGCCGGCCGCCCCCTCTCCCGCCTTCCCTACCGCGAGGCCTCCGCGTTCCACGGCCCCGCCGGCCTGGGTGACGAGACGCTCCCCGACTCCACCGCCCCGCACCAGGCGGAGTCCTCCGCGCAGGCGCTGCTCCGGCTCTCCGGACAGTACGAGGGCGAGCTGACCGTATGCGCCACGGGCCCGCTCACCAACGTGGCGATCGCGATCCTGGAGGACCCGGACTTCGCCCGCCGCGTCAGGAGGTTCGTGTTCATGGGCGGCGCGGCGCAGGTGCCGGGCAACTTCACCCCGGTCGCCGAGTTCAACATCTGGTCCGACCCGGACGCCGCCGAGATCGTGCTCTCCTCGGGCATCCCGTTCACGATGGTCGACCTGGACGCCTCGCACCGCTGGCTCTTCCGCCCCGCCGACCTGGCCGCGCTGGAGGCCGCGGGCCCGGCCACGGCCCTCGCCGCACGGCTGATGCGCACCTACATGGACGCCTACACCCGACACGGCGGAGACGGCACCTGCCCGCTGCACGACCCGCTCGCGGTGGGCGTGTGCGCGGACGAGGCGTTCGTGAGCGCCGCCGAGGGGGCCGTGGTCGTCGAGTGCGCCAGCGAACTCACCCGCGGTCAGACCGTGTTCGTACCCGCGGAAGCCCGGCGGGTCTACTACTCCGAGTCCCCCGCCCTGACCGCCCGCCTGCGCGCCACCGGCCGCGTCGCCCTGGGCCCCGGCACCCGCGACTTCTCCAAGGACTTCGTGGCGACGCTTCCGCAGTGGCCTGCCACCGTCTGATGGCGGCCACCACCCTCTAGCGATCTGCTCATAGGACTATCCCTCGCCCCTGTGGAAAACGCCGGGCCCCATCCGCGTCCGCTGCTGCACACTGCGACGCATGGACATCACGATCAGGCAGGTGGCTGCCGACGAGTACGCCACCCTCGGCGAGATCACCGCTCAGGCCTACCTGGGCGACGGACTGCTGGACTTCGGAGAGAGCGACGAGTACCTCGGCGAGCTGCGTGACGTGGCCAAGCGGGCCGCCGCGGCCGAGGTGCTCGTCGCCGTGGCGGACGGTCGGGTGCTCGGCGGTGTGACCTTCGTCCCGGCCGGTGGCCCCATGGCCGACATCGCCCGTGCGGGAGAGGCCGAAATACGTATGCTCGCGGTCGCCCCGGAGATGCGCGGTCGAGGCATCGGCGAGGCTCTGGTGCGTACCTGCGTCGAGCGCGCCCGGGCCGTGGAGGGCTGCGTACGCCTCGTGCTGTCGACCCAGCGGACCATGCGCACCGCCCATCGCATCTACGAACGTCTGGGCTTCACTCGTACACCCGAGCGCGACTGGAACCCCGTTCCACACCTCGACGACATCATGCTCCTCACCTATGAGTTGACGCTCTGACACGCTCCGAAGTCGACGTGACACAACATCTGGGGGTGACCCCGCAGCCCGACACAAGATGTATGCTCATGCTCGCTGTCGCCGCAGGGGAATCCGGCGCGAATCCGGAACTGTCCCGCAACGGTGTACTTGCGTGTATTTGCACGCCTGTTCAGTCCGAGGACCTGCCGACAGCGCGCCCGGCCGACCGGTCCGGGTGCCCTGACGTCCGGGCCTCGTGGAGTGGGCCGGTGGACGCGACGCCCCCGTGCGCTCGTGTGCTGCCGCCTGCCCTTCACCAGGTCCACTGCCGAGCGAGGGAGAGCCCCACGTGACCATCGCGCCAGCCGACCCGGCTTCAGTTGCCCCGGCTTCGGCCGCCCCGGTGACGGAGACCGACGGTCCCGGTACCGCGTTGCTGCGGACCCTGACCGAGCTGACCGCCGACCTCCCCGACGCCGACCCCGGCCGGGTCGCCGCCGCCGCGCTGCGCGGCCGGTCCGCGCGGGCGGACGAGGCGGAGCTGCGCGAGCTGGCCACGGAGGCGGCCGCCGGCCTCATCTCCGAGGACCCCGCCTACTCCAAGCTGGCCGCCCGGCTGTTGGCCGTCAGCGTCCGCGCCGAGGCCGCCTCGCAGGGCGTCACGACGTTCACGCAGTCCATCGTCGTGGGGCACCGTGAGGGCCTCGTCGCCGACCGCACGGCGGAGTTCGTACGCGTCCACGCCGAGCGCCTCGACGCGCTCGTCGACCCGGCCGGCGACGACCGCTTCGGCTACTTCGGCCTGCGCACGCTGCACAGCCGCTATCTGCTCCGGCACCCGATCACCCGCAAGGTCGTCGAGACGCCCCAGCACTTCATGCTGCGGGTGGCGAGCGGCCTCGCCGAGGACGACACCGCTCGTTCCGTCGACGAAGTCGCCGCGCTCTACGGGCTCATGAGCCGCCTCGACTACCTCCCCTCCTCCCCGACGCTCTTCAACTCGGGTACGCGACACCCCCAGATGTCGTCCTGCTACCTCCTCGACTCCCCACTGGACGAGCTGGACTCCATCTACGACCGCTACCACCAGGTGGCCCGTCTCTCGAAGCACGCGGGCGGCATCGGGCTGTCGTACTCCCGGATCCGCTCGCGCGGTTCGCTGATCCGGGGTACCAACGGGCACTCCAACGGCATCGTGCCGTTCCTGAAGACGCTGGACGCCTCGGTCGCCGCGGTGAACCAGGGCGGGCGGCGCAAGGGCGCGGCCGCGGTCTACCTGGAGACCTGGCACTCCGACATCGAGGAGTTCCTGGAGCTGCGCGACAACACGGGTGAGGACGCCCGGCGTACGCACAACCTGAACCTGGCGCACTGGATCCCGGACGAGTTCATGCGCCGGGTGAACGCCGACGAGCAGTGGTCGCTGTTCTCCCCGGCCGACGTTCCCGAGTTGGTCGACCTGTGGGGCGAGGAGTTCGACACCGCGTACCTCAAGGCGGAGGCGAACGGCCTGGCGAAGAAGACCATCCCGGCCCGCGACCTGTACGGCCGCATGATGCGCACGCTCGCGCAGACCGGCAACGGCTGGATGACCTTCAAGGACGCGGCCAACCGCACGGCCAACCAGACGGCCGAGTCGGGCCATGTCGTCCACTCCTCCAACCTCTGCACGGAGATCCTGGAGGTCACTGACGACGGGGAGACGGCGGTCTGCAACCTGGGTTCGGTGAACCTGGGCGCGTTCGTCGACCGGGCGACCGGTGACATGGACTGGGAGCGGCTGGACGAGACGGTCCGCACCGCCGTCACCTTCCTCGACCGCGTCGTCGACATCAACTTCTACCCGACCGAGCAGGCGGGCCGCTCCAACGCCAAGTGGCGTCCGGTCGGCCTCGGCGCGATGGGCCTCCAGGACGTCTTCTTCAAGCTGCGCCTGCCCTTCGACTCCCCCGAGGCGAAGGCCCTGTCCACGCGGATCGCCGAGCGCATCATGCTCGCCGCGTACGAGGCCTCCGCCGACCTCGCCGAGCGCAACGGCCCGCTGCCGGCCTGGGAGAAGACCCGTACGGCCCGTGGTGTGCTGCACCCCGACCACTACGGCGTCGAGTTCACCTGGCCGGAGCGCTGGGCGGCCCTGCGCGAGCGCATCGCGACGACGGGCATGCGCAACTCGCTGCTCCTCGCCATCGCGCCGACGGCGACCATCGCCTCGATCGCCGGTGTGTACGAGTGCATCGAGCCGCAGGTGTCCAACCTGTTCAAGCGCGAGACGCTGTCCGGCGAGTTCCTCCAGGTCAACTCATACCTGGTGAACGACCTGAAGGAGCTCGGCGTCTGGGACGCCCGCACCCGTGAGGCGCTGCGTGACGCCAACGGCTCGGTGCAGGACTTCGCGTGGATCCCGGCCGACGTACGGGCGCTGTACCGCACGGCGTGGGAGATCCCGCAGCGCGGCCTGATCGACATGGCCGCCGCCCGCACGCCGTACCTGGACCAGTCGCAGTCGCTGAACCTGTTCCTGGAGACGCCGACCATCGGCAAGCTCTCGTCGATGTACGCGTACGCCTGGAAGTCGGGGCTGAAGACGACGTACTACCTGCGCTCGCGCCCGGCGACCCGCATCGCCCGCGCCGCCCAGGCACAGGCCCAGCAGCCTGAAAACACCATCCCCGTCCAGCAGGCGACCTCCGAAGAGGCGATCGCCTGCTCCCTGGAAAACCCCGAGTCCTGCGAGGCCTGCCAGTAATGACCAGCGAAGCCAAGAACCTGCTCGACCCGGGCTTCGAGCTGACTCTCCGCCCCATGCGCTACCCCGACTTCTACGAGCGCTACCGGGACGCGATCAAGAACACCTGGACCGTGGAGGAGGTCGACCTCCACTCGGACGTCGCCGACCTGGCGAAGCTCACGCCGGCCGAGCAGCACCTGATCGGCCGCCTGGTCGCGTTCTTCGCGACGGGCGACTCGATCGTGGCGAACAACCTCGTGCTGACGCTGTACAAGCACATCAACTCCCCCGAGGCTCGCCTGTATCTCTCAAGGCAGCTCTTCGAGGAGGCCGTCCACGTCCAGTTCTACCTGACCCTCCTGGACACCTACCTCCCCGACCCGGAGGACCGGACGGCGGCCTTCGCGGCGGTGGAGAACATTCCCTCCATCCGCGAGAAGGCCGAGTTCTGCTTCAAGTGGATCAACGAGGTCGAGAAGCTGGAGCGCCTGGAGTCCAAGGCCGACCGCCGCCGCTTCCTCCTCAACCTCATCTGCTTCGCCGCGTGCATCGAGGGCCTGTTCTTCTACGGCGCCTTCGCGTACGTCTACTGGTTCCGCAGCCGGGGCCTGCTGCACGGCCTCGCGACCGGCACCAACTGGGTGTTCCGCGACGAGACGATGCACATGAGCTTCGCCTTCGAGGTGGTCGACACCGTCCGCAAGGAGGAGCCGGAGCTCTTCGACGACCAGCTTCAGCAGCAGGTCACGGACATGCTGAAGGAGGCTGTCGAGGCCGAGCTGCAGTTCGGCCGCGACCTGTGCGGTGACGGCCTCCCGGGCATGAACACCGAGTCGATGCGGCAGTACCTGGAGTGTGTCGCCGACCAGCGCCTCACGCGCCTCGGCTTCGCGCCGGTGTACGGCTCCGAGAACCCCTTCTCCTTCATGGAGCTGCAGGGCGTCCAGGAGCTGACGAACTTCTTCGAGCGCCGTCCGTCGGCGTACCAGGTCGCGGTGGAGGGCACCGTCGACCTGGACGAGGACTTCTAGGCCGCCGAGGTCACTTGAGCGTGACCGCGTCCCCGGCCGACGCGACCCTCGCGGTCGTGGTCGTGCCGGGGAAGTACCAGCGCCAACTGCCCGCCGCCGTGGCGGTCACCTTGGTGCCGAGCTTCCCGGCGCTGCCCGTCTTCACCGTCTTGACCGTGGTGTAGCGGGTGGCGCCGTTCTTCTTGAACTGCAGCTGGACCGACTGCCCGGTGAACCCTTTGTACTTCAGGGTCTCCCAGTCGGCCCGCGACAGCTTGCCGGTCACGGCGACCTTCGCACCCTTGGCGACCTTCTCCGGCTTGATGACCGTGGTGAGGGTCGAGGCACGCTTGACCTTGTACCGGGCGATGTCGTCGGAGATCCAGTAGTCGCCGTCGTTCGCCTTGACGGTGGCGTTGACCTGCCAGACGCCGGCGACGCGGTTGGAGTCGATGTCGTCGCTGTCGGGGATCGAGCCGGGGTCCACCCTCATCGTTCCCGTGCACACCGAAGTCGTCGCACTCTTCTTGACGCAGAACGAGTCGCCGTACCAGGTCGTGAAGCCGTAGCCGTTGGCCCTGTTGAACGTGCTGAGATCGGTGATCTTCTTGGCGCCCGAGTTGTCCTTGATGGTGACGGCGATCGGGAAACTGATCGTCCTCGACGTCCCGATGATGATGTTCCTGCCGGCGTTGACGACCGCGTCGGTGACCCGGACGTCGCCCTTCCCCTCGGCGTGAGCGCCCGTCGCCGCCAGCAGCACCAGGGCCGCCGCCCCGCCCGCGACGGCCAGGGTCCGGCCGTGCGCGGGGCGCGTTCTGTGTCTCATGTTCCTCCCCTTGTGGTCGGGGAGAGGCTACACAGGACGCCGGACGGCGTCGTACGGATACGCGATCAGCGCCGCAAGATGCGCGATCAGGCCGCGCGGGCGATGCGGTGCGAGCAGGACGCCTCACGGGCGGCGGTGCGCACGCCCTGCGCGGTGTCAGGCCTCTCGACGGCCGCGTTACGCTCCTGGGCCTCCCTGATCTGCCGGTCGATGCGCCGGTCGCGGGCCACGCCGATCAGAGCGGGCAGGGCGACCAGGAGGAGCATGCCGAGGACGGTCAGAGTTCCGATGAGGGCTTCTGCCTGTGTCGTGTTCATGGACACCACTGTCCCGCCGAACACTCCTGACCGTGAGTGGCAGGACTGCCGCACACCCTCGAATTCCTGCCAAGACTGCGGCACACTGGCAGCATGTTGCAGAACGTGGCCGTGGTCCTCCTGGACGGTGTGCATCCCTTCGAACTCGGCGTCGTCTGCGAGGTCTTCGGCCTGGACCGCAGCGATGAGGGACTGCCGGTGTACGACTTCGCGGTCACCTCGGCGGAGGGGCCGACGCTGAGCACGCACGCCGGGTTCACGATCTCCACGCCGTACGGCCTGGACCGGCTTGAGGAGGCGGACCTCATCGTCGTACCGGCCGGCGAGAGCTTTGTGCGGCGGATCTATCCGGCGGACCTGCTGGACTCGCTGCGCCGGGCCGCCGACCGCGGTGCCCGGGTGCTCAGCGTCTGCTCCGGTGTCTTCGTGCTCGGCGCGGCAGGCCTGCTGGACGGCCGGCGCTGCACGGTGCACTGGAAGCAGGCCGACGAGCTCACCCGGCAGTATCCGCGGGCGATCGTCGAGCCGGACGTGCTGTACGTGGACGCGGACCCGGTGATCACCTCGGCGGGCACCGCCTCCGGCATCGACGCCTGTCTGCACCTCGTGCGGAAGGAACAGGGACCGGAGGTCGCCAACAAGATCGCCCGGCGGATGATCGTGCCCCCGCACCGGGACGGCGGACAGGCCCAGTACATCGAGCGGCCGCTGCCGCGCACACAGTGCGACACGGTCGGCGAGGTGCTCGTGTGGATGGAGCAGCACCTCGACGAGGAGGTCACCGTCGAGCAGCTCGCCGCCCGGGCCCATATGTCACCGCGTACGTTCGCCCGCCGCTTCCAGCAGGAGACGGGCACGACTCCCTACCGCTGGATCCTGCGCCAACGTGTGCTGCTGGCCCAGCGGTTGCTGGAGGCGACGGACGAGACGATGGACGCGATCGCCTGGCGCACCGGCTTCGGCACGGCGGCCGCCCTGCGCCATCAGTTCGTACGCTCACTGGGCACGACCCCGCAGGCGTACCGCCGCGCCTTCCGGGGCCCGGAGGCCGCCTGACGGCGAACAGCTCCCGGAGCGGCTCTCAGTCGTTCGCGACCACGGCGTAACGGGGCTCGTTCGCGGCCATCTGCCGCAGCGCGTCCTTGCGGTCGCGCTTGGAGAGCCGGTCGATGTAGAGGTACCCGTACAGGTGGTCGGTCTCGTGCTGCAGGCACCGCGCGAAGTAGCCCGTGCCACGCACCTTGATCGGGTTGCCCTTCTCGTCCTGCCCGGTGACCTCGGCGTAGTCGGGGCGCGCGAGCGGCATGTACGCGGTCGGCACCGACAGGCAGCCCTCGTTGCTGTCGTCCAGACTGCGCCGCTCGGCGGGGAGTTCGACCAGCTTGGGGTTGCAGACCACGCCGGTGTGCCGCTTGCCCTCGTCGTCGGGGCAGTCGTAGACGAACACCTTCAGGTCGACGCCGATCTGGTTGGCGGCCAGGCCCACGCCCTCGGCGGTGTGCTGGCTGGCGAACATGTCGTCGACCAGCTTCGCCAGTTCGTCGTCGAACTCGGTGACGTCCTTGCACTCCTTGTGCAGCACGGGGTTCCCGACGACCGTGATGGGCCGCGACGTACCGCGCTCACGGCGGGCCGCCTCGCGCTCCTCGCAGTCCTCGGTGTCGATGACGAAGCCCTCGTCGTCCACGGGGAGCACGCCCGCGTGCTGCTGATCGGTGTCCTGCTGCGCCATGACCGACGTATGCCTTCCTGAGATTCAAAGAAAAGGTGCGGATACAGCCTACGGGTCGGTGGCGCCCCTCAAGGGGCGCGGGGAACCGCGCGACCGGCCCCCACGAACCCGCGGGCCGGAACACGACCGCACGCCCCTAACAGACCTCTTCCAGATCCCGCCAGTCACGAGAGTCCGGGCTGTCGGCCACCCACCCGTCCAGCAGCCCCCGGACCAGCGAGGCCGGCGCAGCGATCCCGCACTCCCGCTCGGGTGCCCACA
The DNA here is from genome assembly GCF_030294945.1 of Streptomyces graminofaciens. Taxonomy (NCBI): domain Bacteria; kingdom Bacillati; phylum Actinomycetota; class Actinomycetes; order Kitasatosporales; family Streptomycetaceae; genus Streptomyces; species Streptomyces graminofaciens. The sequence goes on from NZ_AP018448.1 coordinate 5,037,542, forward strand.
GCTGCCCGTCGGTCCGGTGCCCGAGCGGCCCGGGATGTCCCGGCTCGCTGTGATCATGCGGGTCGAGATGCTCCCCGTCACCCTCGTCGGACGGCATCCGCGACTCCGAGCACAACCGGCACAGCAGCCGCACCGACGACGACCAGTCCTCCGCCGCGAACCCGGCGTCGGCCGCGAGCCGCTCCAAGGCGTCCCGATCGTCCTCGGTGGCCGCCTCCAGCAGCACCACCCACGTCGGCACCGGCGACGGCGCCCACAGCTCGATCTCGTCGAAGACGGGGTAGGCGTGCCCGGCGGCCGTGGTCCGCTCGCCGTGCGGAACGCCGTCGTGCAGCACGACCTCGCCCCAGCGCCGCCCGGACGACGGCAGCGGAATGGACAGCACCTCGATCCGTGCCGGGTCCAGCCGCCGCCCCCACACGACCTCGGCCTCGCCCTCCGGCGACAGCCGTACGGCCGCGCTGCCGAGCTCCATGCCGACGGGCTCGCCGGCGCCGGTCCCGCTGCCGGGCACCTTCAGCCCGTACGCCTGCCAGGCCCGGCGGGCCAGCGGCCAGTCCTGCAGGGCGGTGGCGGCGATGCCGACGTTCCACCAGTCGGGGGCGCCGGTCTCGCGGTCGAGCAGCGCGACGGCCCTGAGACCCGCGGCCCGCGCCTGCTCCCAGTCGTGCCGGAACTTGTGGAGCAGGGCGAGGTTGAACCAGGACTCGGACAGCCACGGCTCCAGGTCCGCAGCACGTGTCAGCAGCGCGCCCGCGTCCTCGTAGCGTCCGTCGCCGATCAGCGTGAACGCGCGGTCGGTGGCCTGCCGCCACGAGGCGGAGGGCCGGTGCCGTCCCTTGCCGAAGATCCTCACGATTCCCGCCTGCCAGTTACGAATCCCGCCTGCCAGTTCCGTGGAGTGAGCTGGCCTGTGCCCCCGCATACCCTCTCCCTCGCATCCAACCACGGACGGAAGGAGAGCCGCTCATTACCCATGGGTTACCCAGTCATCGGCAGCGTAAGACCGTCGGCCCCTCTCCCACCACCGCCCTTGCCGAGCTTTCCCCGGAGCTCAAACACCCGGAGGGACTCCCGTCGCGCCGCCCCCTTGTCTGGCCAGCACCCGGGCGAGTGCCTCCACGACCTGCGGCTGATAGTCCCGCGCGGTCCCCAGCCGCAGCTCCTCCAGCGCCTTCAGCGGCGCCCCCGCCGCCCCGTCCCGCGTCTTCTCCTCGTACGCGTTCACCGCTCGTACGACCCGGGCGCCGACCGGCTGCTCACGGTACGGATCCGCCTGCCGCTCCACCACGACGGCGACCTCGGCGTCCACCCCGGTCTGCCGTACGACCGCGCCGCCGAGCAGTGCGATCCGGCGCTGTTCCTCGGCCGGGAGCCCTGCGGTGGCTCCGGCGGGCACGGGGTCGACGAGGCTGAGCTGTCCGATGTCGTGCATCAGCGCCGCGTGTTCCAGCACGATCAGCTCCGCCTCGGTCAGGCCCAGCTCCCGGCCCACGTCACGGCTGAGCGCGGCCACGCGCCGCGCGTGCCCCGCGGGGGTGTATCCGGCGATCTCGGTGGCCCTGGCCAGCGACGCGATGGTCTGCCGATAGGTGGCCCGCACGGCCGCGTACCGCCGGAAGGACAGCTGGGTGAGCAGCAGGGGGAGGGAGAAGACGGGCAGGGCCCACAGTCCCACGACGGCGACCGCGAGCGACATCACGACGCCGGTCGCGCACACCGCGGGGCCGATCCCGACCAGCGCTCGCAGCTCGTCCCTCAGCAGCGGCCCGAACGGCCACCCCGTGCGTGCGCGCGCGGTCGTCGCGGCGAGGACGGCCCCGCACAGCGCGGTCAGCACGAGCAGCGAGACGAGGAGCAGGACGTACGCGGGGCCGGTCCACTCCGCCAGCAGGCCCCGGTTGTAGAGGGGCTGGAAGCAGACGGCGGCGAAGGCGACGGTGAGAACACGCCGGGTGA